>JACKAQ010000001.1:945000-1593245 GCA_020634975.1 Calditrichia bacterium
ACTAAATATCGCGGGCAGTTCGAAGAGCGGATGAAAGCCATAATGAGCGAATTGGAAAAAGCTGACAATGTCATTTTATTTATTGATGAATTGCATACCATCGTTGGAGCAGGTGGCGCATCTGGCTCCTTGGACGCATCCAATATGTTCAAGCCGGCTCTTGCCCGCGGTGAACTACAGTGTATTGGTGCGACCACTCTCGATGAGTATCGCATGTATATCGAAAAAGACGGTGCTTTGGAAAGACGTTTCCAGAAAGTGATGATTGAACCGACATCACCAGAAGAAACATTAGAAATTCTCCGATTTATCAAAGGAAAATATGAAGAGCACCATCGCGTTATCTATTCTGATGAGGCGCTTTTGGCAACGGTTCGCTTATGCGAACGCTATATCAGCGATAAATTTTTCCCGGACAAAGCGATCGACGTGCTGGACGAAACAGGTTCACGTGTCCACATTTCAAGCATAATTGTTCCGAAAGAAATTCTGGATCTGGAACAGCGGATTGAAAAAATTCGCCAGGAAAAAGAACAATTTGCCAAACAGCAAGATTTTGAACGGGCTGCAAAACTTCGCGATGTCGAAAGAAGACTTCAGGACGAGCTGATGTTCGAAAGGAACAAATGGGAACGCGAAGAAGAAAGTCAAATCGCTGAAGTACATGAAGACGATATTGCTGAAGTAGTAGCGATGATGACCAGCATTCCGGTTCAACGAGTCGCCCAAAGTGAAACAAAAAAACTGTTGGGTATGGAAGATGAGTTGAAAAAGCGGGTTATCGGGCAGGATGATGCCATCGAAACCATCACACGCGCAATTCGCAGAACACGGGCAGGATTGAAAGACCCAAACCGCCCGATTGGCTCGTTCATGTTTCTCGGACCAACCGGGATTGGGAAAACTCACCTTGCCAAAGTTCTTGCTGAATATCTCTTTGAACGGAAAGATGCACTAATTCGTATCGACATGTCCGAATATATGGAGAAATTCTCGGTATCTCGACTGGTTGGCTCTCCTCCCGGATATGTTGGTTATGAAGAAGGCGGGCAGTTAACGGAGAAAGTTCGCAGGCACCCATATGCTGTGATTCTTTTTGATGAAATTGAAAAAGCACACCCGGATGTATTTAATATTCTGTTGCAAGTCCTCGATGAAGGGCAGCTTACAGACAGCCTTGGCAGAAAAGTTGATTTCAGGAACACAATTCTAATCCTTACCAGCAACGTTGGCGCGAGAGACATCAAAAAGAACATATCCATGGGCTTTACGCAAGGTAAGGATGACGAAGAGCATAATGTTATGCGTGATAAGATTTTACAGGAAATGAAACGCCTGTTTAATCCGGAATTTATCAATCGTTTGGACGAGTTGATTTATTTCCGCCGACTGAAAAAGAAAGAAGTTGCCAAAATCATCGAATTGATGGTTAATGAAATGACAGGACGTTTGCTGGAACACAATATCACGATCGAGTTGACTGATGGTGCAAAAGATTTCATCGTTCAAAGCGGTTATGATCCGGTTTACGGTGCACGTCCGCTCAAAAGGGCTATACAAAAATACATCGAAGATCCGCTTGCAGATGAAATTCTAAAAGGTAAATTTGCTGAAGGTTCATCAATCAAAATCAAAATGAAAAACCGTAATGAGTTAACTTTTGCAGAAGTAACAAAAAGCGGTGAAATTGAAGCTGAACAGGAAGAAAAAGATTCGGAATTGTAAAAAACAATTTCATTAAGAATGAACAAAAAATCCCGGCGAATAATTATTCAGCCGGGATTTTTTATATTACTCATCGTCAGATTCAGAATTTAATCGTTTTTTTTGAGCGTTTAGATTACGCGAAGCCTCTTCGAGCATTTCTTTCTCACGAGGCGTTAAACTATCAAATCCCATCCGATTTATTTTGTCTAATAGTTCATCAAGCACTGCCTGATAATTTTTTTCATCTTCCTCGTTGAATTCATCATTCGTCTTCTTTTTCAGATTACTACTTAAAAAGGGCCTTTTTTTTTAAACAAGTCCTTGAAAATATTATTACCAATTCCATAACGCGCGTAACGATGGCGCAAATAAAGAAACCCGGCAACAAGCCCGCCAAGATGACCAATATGCGAAATACCATCCTGTCGCGGCAACATGATAAACTCCAACAGTCCAATTATCAACACAAAATATTTGACTTTAATGGGAACCGGAAAAAGTAATAACATGATCTCCCGATCCGGATAAAAAAGGGCGTACGCAACAAGAATAGCAAACACCGCACCCGATGCGCCGATTGTAAATCCAAATGAATTAAAATTCCATAAAAAAATGGTTATACCGGCTATTGTGCCCGTTAACAGATAATATTTTACAAACTCTTTTGTGCCCCATTCACGTTCCAGTTCACAGCCGAACATCCATAAAAAGAACATATTCATGGCAATATGCATCAAATCGCCGTGGAGGAAAATATAGGTAAACACTTGCCAAACATAGAGCCTGTCCACAATATAAAGCGGGACTAAACCAAAAATTTCCAAAAATTCCCGACCAGCAATAAACTGCTGAATCAAAAATACGGCAATTGTTGAAAGAATGAGGTTTTTTACTCCAGGCGTTATAGAACTAGAGCCATAGCGCGCATACATAGTTGTATCCTTAATTTGAGAATAGTCTTCATTTTAATTATCAAACACGATCGTTTAATATGGATTCTGTCAGATTAATATGCTTTAGCGAATAAAACCCGGCGTTTACTTTCTTCACCTGTGATAATGCATCTTCCGGGCTCCTCCGCCTCATCAAACGGAATACAGCGGATTGTAACACCTAAATCTTGTTTGATTTGCGCTTCAACCGCTTCACTGCCATTCCAGTGTGCCAATGCAAATCCACCATGAATCTCTGGTTGGTTACGGTTTTGAGGAGTAAAGAAATCATAAAAATCTTTCTTATTGTCTATTTTAACGGTGTTGAGTGTGCGAAACTCATTTGCCCGTTGATAAATGTTACGTTGAATTTCGTCCAATGTGTCCGTTAAATTTACTAAAAATTCTGATCTGTTAATTGCATAACGTTCTTTATATGCTAAATCTCGGCGTCCCATAAAAACAGTGTTTTCTTCAACCTCACGCTTGCCAACTTCCAACCGGATCGGAATGCCTTTCTTAACCCAATCCCACACTTTTGCGCCACCACGTCCGTCTCTGGTGTCCAATTCAACAACGAGAGGTCTTCGGGAATAATACTTATCCTCGATTTCCTTTTTCAAGGATTCACAATAAGCCATAACATCGGATTTGGAATCTTCATCATGTACCACAGGCAGAATTACGACATGAGCAGGTGCCAATTTAGGCGGAATAATCAATCCGTCATCATCACTATGCGCCATAATTATTGCGCCTATCAACCGGGTTGATACTCCCCAGGAGGTTGTCCACGCAAATTGTTCCGTGCCGGTTTCATCTAAAAATTTGATATTTGAAGCTTTGGCAAAATTCTGCCCCAGAAAATGAGAGGTTCCAGCTTGAAGCGCTTTTTTATCCTGCATCATCGCTTCAATACAATATGTGCGAATTGCCCCAGGAAAACGTTCGGATTCCGTTTTTTCGCCTTTAATTACAGGAATTGCCATAAAATTCTCGGCAAATTCGGCGTAGATATCCAACATTTGCCGGGTTTCCGCTTCCGCTTCTTCAGCGGTAGAGTGGGCAGTGTGACCTTCCTGCCACAAAAATTCTGTGGTACGCAAAAATAAACGTGTCCGCAATTCCCATCGAACCACATTTGCCCATTGATTGATCAGCAACGGTAAATCGCGATATGACTGCACCCATTTGGCAAACATTTCACCGATTATCGTTTCGGAGGTCGGTCGGACAATCAGCGGTTCTTCCAGTTCACCAGCAGGTTTTAGACCGCCCTTACCATCGGCTTCCAGTCGATGGTGGGTAACTACCGCACATTCTTTGGCAAACCCTTCGACGTGCGCAGCTTCTTTTTCCAGAAAACTTTTGGGGATAAATAGCGGAAAATATGCATTTTTGTGCCCGGTGTCTTTAAACATTTTATCCAGCCCTTGCTGGATATTTTCCCAAATGCTATATCCCCATGGCTTGATAACCATACATCCCCGAACCGGGGAAACTTCTGCCAGGTCCGCTGCACGAATCACCTGTTGATACCATTCCGGATAATTGTCTTCCCGTGTCGGAACTATTGCTGTGCGAGCCTTTTTGGCCATATCAAAAAATCCTCTTATGCAGAAAAAAATGTAGTGTTAGTTTTTTATAAAATGATAATATAAACATTAACTTAAATGAATGCTCGAATTTAAAAATTACTTCAACCGGTCATCACGAAAAGCCAGTGGTAATAATTGATTTATGTTCATTCGTTGTTCAACACCGGTTTCAGAAAGCATGATTACTTCGATATCTGGCGCATAATCCATTAAAACCTGCCGACAAGCACCACAGGGCGGACACAACTCTTTGCCATCTGCCAAAATATAAATTCGTTGAAAAGTGCGGTGTCCTTCAGTAAGCGCCTTGAAAAGTGCTACACGTTCGGCACAAATTGTTAATCCATAGGAGCTGCTTTCAATATTAAATCCATTGAAAAACTCACCGGTTGTAGTTTCCAATAGCGCGGCAACATGAAAACCGGAATATTTCGCCAGAGCCTGCTGCCTTGTTTGTTGAAGCTTTTCTAAGATATCGTTCTTTGTCATCATATTTCTTTGGTTTTGTGGACGAGAAATGTAAGTGATTGGGGCGGGCAGCACAAGTATTTTTGCTGAAGATCGACCAAAACAAAAATCCCTCACTGGAGGATGAGGGATTTTTGTTTTAAACTTAAGTTGAAAATGTTGTTTAATTCTATTTTTCTTCTTCGAGCAATTGGCGCAGCTCTTCCAATTCACGTTCAGCTTGTTCGCGTTCGCGCTTCAGACGACGTAATTCTTCTTCGATCGAACGGGCTTTTTCGCGCTCTTTGAGTAAACGATCGTAGAAGTTTACGCGGTCACGGACATCTTCTGCACCTGCACCACCGCTTTTGTAGCGATATTCACCGCCGTTGAGTACGAGGTTCAATCCCATGGTCATACGCCAAGCAGCATAATTTGGCAGATCAAGATTTCCACCGGAGAATGTTGCCGGCGGCACACTCGTATCGGTATCATTTGAAACCCGGAGATCCAAACCAAGATCAAAATTAATCCACCAACGCGGCTTGAAACGTAGAGATGGTGTGATGTATGCATAACTTTCGCGGCTGAATGCAAAAGTATCCGGCTCGCTAACAAACGCGCTGCCCCAAAATTCTAAATTCAGATCAAACAATTCAGTCGGATAGGAAAAACCAAGTCCATATTTTAATGCCGAGGAGTTGCTACCTGCGGTAATTGGTGCTGTTAAACCAATCACGTCTGTTGTATCAAATAATGCTTTTCCTGCGTCATTATAATAATGCCAGCCAATATTTGCGTGGAAGCTGTAATCGCGATCTGGCAAAAACGGATCGTTATAGTAAGACAATAATCCTGTCAAACGGAATTGCACTGCATCGGGTGCATATTCTTCAAAAGGATAGTTGTGCTTTTCACCCGTCGGTAAAATCAATCCGAAAACACCACCAACCTGCATTTTGTTATTACCAAGCTGAAAACCGCCACCTTTCAAGTCCAGACTGATATCACTGGGCGTGTTCGCTTCGTTTTCTTTATGGGTATCCTGATAGACGCGAACGTTTACCGTTGCATCAAAATGCTCAGTGATACCATAAGTTAACAGCGCATTCCCTTGAACAGACCAGAAATTCACTGCTGAAAAATTGGCAGGGCGTGTGTTTCCAATAAAATCACCTAATTTGGTGAAAAAACGAGTGTTAGTGCGGAGATCTAACCGACGCGGCTGAAGTGTCGAGGCGGTTTGAATCCGCAATAAACTTTTACTTCCGCCAGCGTCCTGTGCGATGGCAGTTTCGGGGAATGCTGTTAGCATTGCCAGCAACAGCAAATAAACAAGTGCCATAGATAACCTCCGGCCTTCTTTTAAGGATTCTGTAAATTTTTTCATTGTCTCGACTCTTTCCTTTTTATATTTCTTGCTAACCGTATTTATATTCGAGAAGCTAATAGCACAACATTAACAATTATTGCAAGATCACGCATAAAACCGACCACTCTTCCAAAAATATCGGAAATACTTCCAGAAACTATGATGACATCGCCCGGCTGGAGCGGTACGAGTAGATCTTGATTACCGGTTTTTACGTATTTTTCGATATCTACCGTAATTACTTCCTGATTTTTACGTACAATCCGGACATCGTTTAATCTTGCAGAACGTGTTGGACCACCTGCGGATGACAACAAATCTATTATATTGAATGCGCTTGGAACACTATAAATCCCGGGTTTCAGAACATTTCCCCACAAATTTACGGATATCAGCAGAACATCCGAATCCCCGAGAATATATTGCGCTGCACGATCACCACCGGAATACGATTGATCCTGTGCATACGAAAAAGAACTAACCAACAAAAGCAAAGCAACTATTAAATGTTTCATCCAGTTTCCAAATCCAATTCGCGTCTTTATACAGGGCTCATAACAACCGTGGCAGCTTTTCCGTAGCGCCTTGAAACATTCCTTTGCTTTCATCGCATTGATGAGCTGTAATAAATGTTATGAATAAGTTGTTTTCTAACTATTTATCGACGTTTAAACCATTAAGTTTAGTTAAAAACTGTATATTTTTAACGTTTTTAAACATTTTATCCGTCCGGACGTGCTGTTATATCTCAATTAACCTGAAAACTGCCCCAGGTTGACTCACAACCTGCACGCTTATCACTAATTCCAATATTGTTACTAATTTCTATCCGCCATTGATAAAAGCCAGATGGCAAAGATGAAAAACCAACTTCATTGAGATTACGGCTTTGTTGTGGTTCAACACTTGCGATGTTATCAAGCAGGTTAATTCCTACAACTTCAAATTCGGATACCCCAATTCGTCTTTCCAGCCTGAAGTAAAAATTCTGCGGAATATATGAAAATAACCATTCAAACTGCCCGCTAAAATTTTGCCCGCTTACAGGAGAAAGGATTGTCGGTGCTGGTAAAAGTCTGTAAAATTCTTTTGCAGATGGTTTACCAGTCAACCCATCTTCATCTTTTGCAATAACATAGTAGAAATAAAGGGTATCTTCACCTGCAGACTCATCAATATAGGATGTATCCTTACTGTTGAAAGGTTGCACAACCTCTGCAATTTTAACGAAGGTCCCCACAGAATCACTCAGGCTTGTGCCAGTACGCCGGAAAATCTGGTATGATTCAATATCATCATCGCCGGTCGAATACCATTGTAAAAAAATCGAGTTTTGGTTAGGGCTTCCCGGCACTGCGACAGCATCTATGCCCGTTTCAACTGCGTCAACATCTGCCGATTTTGGGACAAAACGAACTTTTTGCGGTTCCTGATTTTTAGGTTCGGTGCTATCACTGCATCCGTAAAAAACCAGGTTTGCAAAGAAAAGAATAAACATGTAATAGAACGTTTTTTTCATTTTTACAATTGTATTGCTGTATTTATCCGGTGACTGCCGCCCAGTTCGTGACTCCGAAATGCGTAGTCAATCCGGAAAGGCGATATTTGCAAGCCAACGCCTGCGGTAAATTTATCATCAGTTAATCCGAAGCGAAGCGCCAAGCGATCGTAATAAGTATATTCGAAGCCAATATTATGAGGCGAAACAAACTGGGTCTGATAAGAATATGCAAAAAGTAATTTTCCGTTAATGCCGGTTAACGGCTGCATATACGAACTCCCCAAGTGCCAACTCCGCTCAATTTTATCGCTGTGACGCGAATCTGTATTCCAATTTATTTTTGTATTAAAAATATCTTTTATTGCCAATCCCAAACTGATTCTGCCAAACCGGTTGTCGTTCAACAAATCATCCAGTCCAAATTTAAGCATCGTGCCAAAGTCGAAACCGATGGCAGATCCCTGTTTATCAAAAAGGTTTTGACGCAGCAATTTAACATTTAGCCCTATCGGAATTGTTACTGGCATCACAAAATACTGCCAACCGAAATCCACGTTTATCTTATTTTGCTTTGACAACGTGATAAAAAATGCGTCTTCATTGCTGTTTGATAATCCCAATTCCGCCTGTGTTAGCGCAAACTCATTCCAAAAGCCATACGGGTCTTCTCCGGCGTTTGCGACTCTTGTATCGTACGACGAATTCGGGTCGTTAAGCAATGGTGAATCGAATTGCGGTATATTCGGCACAGACAAGCGAATCCAGTTTACCGATACTGCTGCCCCGTTATACAATGGTCTGGTAAATCCCAAATGAAAATGCCGAACCAACCCCTTAAACAGTGATGCATACATACCAGATGCTTCAGCCCGTTGCATATTTGCAATTCCGGCGGGATTCCAGTAAAACGAGCTACCGTCATCCGCAACGGACACATATGCCTCGCCCATTGCCAGCCCACGGGCACCAACGCCCAATTCCAGAAAAGCACCGCCGTAACGGGTATCCTGGGCGGACAATTGACCAAACGCTAATAAAAATATGCACACTAATGAATAAAAAAACATTTGAATTTTCATTTGATCTATCTCAACTTAACCACTTTCAATATTTTTTCGAGGGTTTCGCCATCGTATGAACCCCGTAAAAGTGCAAAATATACACCATTTGCAACCTCAATACCGTCTTTGTCGGTGCCATCCCAGATCAATTCGTTGTAGCCTTTCCGGCGTGCACCGCCGTCAGGGTCTAACGGATCGTTATTTATATCCGAATCTATTCGCCGGATTAACCGACCGCTGATGGTATAAATGCGAATTTCAAATTCATCTAGATCATCATTCAGATTAACGAAATAAGAAAAAATCGTTTGATCGGAAAACGGGTTAGGATAATTGCCGTAAACAATGATATCGAAGCCATCTGCAACCACCAGTTCGAACTCTGCGGTGGTGCGATTTCCGTTCACATCTTCGGAAACGACCGACAAATTATGCCTACCCTGCGCTAATTCCGGAAAAACTGTCAACCCCAAAATGCTGTTGGTTTGCAGCGAATCCGGGAAAATCAGTTTATCATCCGAAACCGGGATGCCGTTCAGATTCACCTGCACTTTTTCGCGCTGGAGATTGATGCCGCTTTCGTCCTGAATCAGCAAATACAGCGATGGATTGTTGGATACCAACCCACTTTCCCGCAACGGACGTCCATCAACGGAAAGCTCAACCTGCGGCGCACGATTATCGTTGCTGATAAACGGCGAAAACAACGCGTTTCTCTGAACCTGCGCAACGATCTCGCGATTGACCGCATCTCCGGAAAACTGCGTTGAAACCCACGGTTGTGTCGGGCTGTTTTTTTCGTAAAGTGTTACATCTGGCACATTATATCGCGACAAATCGATGAGCGATGTATCGAGGATCACGCGAACTTCATACGGAATGTTAAAGCTGGCGCCCGATTGCAAAGAACTGATTTCCAGCGCGTCAAAATTGCCAGCGCTTCGCAAAGCAACCGGCAAAAGCCCGGTTTGATCCTGCGGAGCGTCGAATGCAACAGTCCGGACGCGCACAGCAACAGAATCGCTTACACTCCCGGATGGAAAAAACACGCGATAAATATTGGCAATTGTCAACGTATCGTTAGCGGTTGGCGCAATATTGAATACTTCCGTTCGGAGAAGGCTTTGTAACGTATCATTTGCAGTGTTAAAATCTGCGACATCTTCTGCGGGATCCACTTCTGCCAATGCGTAAATATTAAAAATATCCCGGTTCAAATCCAGTGGAAAACGCGTTTGCAGGGTTGTGCTGTCTGCCGCACCGATCTCGCCTTCAGCGGTTGCAAAATAATTTGCGTTGCGCAAATTCTGCAATCCGTCTGCAAAATGCACCCGGATTTTCAAGTTACCATCGCTGCCCGCACCGGCAACATTTTCCACACCGATGCGCAACTGGACATTCCGGCTGCCGCCAAAAGCGAGCGTGCCGTTGATCAATTGAATGTCCGGGCGAATATCCGTTACATTGTAACTCAGGTTGGGAATGATACTGGTATTGCCCAAGCTGTTTTGCACATAAACATTGAAAATACTGACTTTAACTCGAATGTCGGATCCAGTTTTGCGACAAAAATTTCCGGATCGGCTGTATTTTGGACCGCGAAAATCGTATCCGTTTTTACGCCTTCGCGGAATAGATACACTTTTTGGATGCCATTGCCATCCACGATACGCATATTCACTTGCACCGTATCGTCAACATCCGGTTCAGCCGGCAGAAAATTGATATCGGTAACGGCTGCATGGTTCACGCCGATGCGCACCGATCCGCTGCGATCTTCCGTGCCATCACTCAAATATGCCCGGACCAATCCGGTTCCGTTCGGAAAATCGGCATCGATGGGCAGCAAAACGGTTGTGCTTTGCGAAACGCCGAACAGCGGCACGCGATCCACAACATCAAATTTACTGTTCACCAATTCCACATAACCGTCTGCATTGCTTAACGTAGTGTTTATGCTCACTTCCAGCGTTTCGCCGGGCAACGGTGTGTTTGAGTTCAGTTCGATCGGCAGATCTTCCGTGGCATATTGCAATTTCACATACGGATCGCCGATTAAATTGTATTGGTAAACCATCTCATGCTTCACTGTGCCAAAGCCCTGAGTTGCCAACACATCGCCGTTAAAATTGTATTCGCCGCCATTGTCAAAATAGAGAATTTTTCCCAATGTAACGATTTCGCCAACGCGACGATTTTGATCGAAAATGAATAATCCGGTGTGCCAAAGCATCGAATAATCGTTGTGCAAATAGCCAAGCCCGGAAGATGCGATGGCGGCAATTGCGCCTTTGTCCGGCGTTAACACGAGTTTTTGCGAAAGCCCCGGGCGCTGCGGATTTTCGAATGCGCCGGTGAAACAGGTCATGCTGGTGATAAACGGATACATGCCTTTGTTGTTCAAACGATCGACATCCGGCAATTGCATCAAGCCCTCATCCGCCCAGATGTAGCCGCCGCCATGACCCATGAAGTTGATTAAAAACAATCCGTTATCCCACCTGTCGATGAGGTCGGTTGTACTGCCGAAATTTGGATCGAATCCGCCGGTGGTATCCGGAACGGTGTTCAGCCGGAATGCGCTGTGTTTGTTGGGAAGAATCGACTCGATCACCCGGGAATTCTGCGAGCGAAACGCCGGATATCGTGTGCCGAACTGGCTTTGCAATTCATACGTTCCGCGATCATTTCCGCTGATGAACAACGCCTGACTGCGCCACGCGGTTTTCGGCGAACTTTGTTCATATTCCATAATTTTGGCTGTGACGCCGGTAACGCCTGCGGCAGTGTTTACCGGCAATCTGCCGATGAACAAATCCGGGATTTCATCGCTGCCGGCAATCAACGCATATGGAAAATCCGTTGCCACTGCGCCAAATTTTTCGGTCTGATAAAAAAATGTGGGCACCAGATCTTCCGCTGCTGCGCTGGTGGCTTTGTAATTGAGATTTGCGGCACCGAGGAACAGCACATATTTCAGCCGGTCGCTGCGGCTCCAGTTGAAAAATGCGTATCGCAGAAAATCTTGTATCGCCAACGGCGATTTGATGCCGTAATTAAATTCATCGTAAATGTCCTGAACATCGATCAATTCAACCGAAACGCCCTGGCTGCGGCGATAATCTGCCAAATCTCCGGCGCTTTCGATCAAATTTCCGTGAGTGATAATCACATATTCCGCAGCGTTGGATGGGCTTTTCAACAATCGCTCCGGCGCTTCCGGATCGAACGGACGATCGACTTCAATTTTCAACGGCTTCAGCTTTTGCGCGTCTGTCAGCGCAACGTATGCGGTGTTATCTCCCGGCACGTTATCCTGGAAGGTAAGTTTATAATTTATCTGACCTTGAACGTTTTCAAAATCGATCTTGAAGTTGATGATTTTACTGACACCGATTTTGTAAATATCAATTTCGGGGCTGGTAAAATTATCAATTTCAAATTGAAACAAATCGACATTCGGGAAAGGAATAAACGCCGGGCGTTTGAATTCGATGTAATTTTCGTTCGCTTTATATTGGCGATCGTAAGTGACTTCGAACCAGTTGAGCAGCACAATATCGGTGCCTTTAGCGGGGTTGTTGGGATCGCCGACATCCGGTAGCGTTGGTAACTGCACTTCCAATGCATTTTCACCATGTACCAGATCCGATGCACGAACGCTGGAATTGCCAAAATTGTTGATCGACGCGGTATCCTGCCCAAACCAGTCCGGGCGCGATTTGCCGACAAATGCGTTGTTCAACCAAATCATTGCATCGTGCGGTTGTTGCAAATTGCCCAACGTTTGTCCGAAAGAAAGCCCGGACATCATCACGCGGACATTCACTGGACGGAACGATGTTTCTTCCGGATAAATCAGTTCGAACGGATATTGTTTTTTGCCGATCGCTTTGATGCCGCCATCAAAAAACCAGTGATCGCGTTTATACGATAGCTGCTCCTGATTAGCTTGCCCGAACCGGTCGAAATGTGCATCGCGTTCGATGTGTTCGGTGTGCGAAAAAAACAGCGAAGGGTTAAACTGGCCGTTGCGGGTGGTAACGATACTGCCGTTTTCTTCCACCATCCGGGCACCGGAACCGCTGCCCCAGGATAGCCAATACACATTTCGGTCCGAAAACGGATCGGTGTATAAATCGGGGTAAATATCGGTGAATGTTTTTTCGTTGCGCTCCCCCCAAAATTCAAAAAAATCGATGTCGTCGAAAACACCGTCCTGATCGCCCTGCACAGAAATGGCGATATCTTTGCCTTTGTTGGTCAATCGCAACGTTTTCGGGTCGATATCGCTGGTGTTGATGTTCGCATCCAGCAAATCTTCGCCGGTAATTTTGTAAATCCCTTTTTTGTCGACGCTGATTTTGACACGCGTTCCGGTGGCAGCGGTTGTCAAACTCGACAAATTGCCCTGAACCGAAACCGGCGGCGTTTGCATATTTGCTATATGCAACTGTTCGCCGTTCACGATTACGCCTTTGAGCAGTTCCGCTTCTCCGGCTGGCACCATCCGGGCTGTCGGCTGACCATTTTGATAATTTATTTTAACCCGGAATTTTTTGTAAAAACGGATTCCGCCGGGCGTTACCTGAACCGGATAAACCCGCAAGCGGGTCAATTGGTAATCGCGGAAAATGCCCATTTCATTTAGTGCGGCAATTTCAGCGGGAAAAATTTCTTTCGCCAGTTCCAGCGACGGGTCAGGTTTTTGGGACATTACCGGGCTGTTTTGCGATTGTACATCCGGCTGATTCGGTTCATCATAAAAAATTGCCGGGAACACATCGGGATAATTTTCCACCGTTTCTGGCACAATTTGCAACACCGGACGGCAATCCGGCAGGGCAAACGGCATTGCTAAAACCGGCAATAACGGCTTACCGGGCATATAGTTTTGCGATAATCCTGCGATTTCAATTCGGGTGGCTGTGGAACGGAAGTGCTGCTGATCCAGATCCGGGAATTCAAATTGAAGCTCAATGCCGTTCTCGTTTTGAGAAAGGATGCGATAGTGTTGCTGGGAAAACACAATAGTGGAAATTCCCATCAAAACCGTCGTAATGATGTAAACGATTAACCTGTTGCTCATGTCACCTGTTGAACGATCGATATGGGAAGTTACTTCCCTGATTAAGGAACCCTCATTCCATTTTGAAGGGGCAAATATATGAGATAATTCCAGTTAGATCAATCTTTTTAACAAAGATAATATGCCCGGCAACCGAAAGACTGCCGGGCATATCACATAACTTCAATTCTTATTTCAGAAACACCATTTTACGAACCTGGCGGAAACCGTTTTCGCGGACGGAGAAAACATAATAATAAATGCCGCCGCTAACGGTGTTGCCGTTGTCATCGGTTGCATCCCACCGATAGTTGCCGTCGTAAACGCCCGGTTCCAGCACTTCGCCGGCGATCAGCGTGCGCACTTTTTGTCCCAGAATGTTATACACTTCCAGGTTTACCGTGCTGCTTTGCGCAATGGTAAAGTTGAAGCTGGTGCTCGGGTTAAACGGGTTCGGATAATTTTGTTCCAGCGCAAAAGCTGTCGGCAGCGTCAGTACCAGCGCAGAGGCCTTCAGTGTGCTTTCGTGAATGGTTCCGTCGAAATCGCGGGAAATGAGTTTGTAATAGTAGGTTTCGCCTTCTTCGACGTTTTCATCCACAAACTCGTAGGTGGTTGCGGTGTTGGTGTTGCCCTGACCGCTGATAATTTGCTGATTTACCGGCTCATCAAACGCGCCGTTTTCTTCACTGGAACGATAGATGAAAAATCCTTCGTTGTTCAGTTCGCTGGCGGTTTCCCATTTCAATGTGATTTTGCCAAATCCGGCAACAGCCTGGAAGGATGTGAGCGATACCGGCAGTGAGTAGTCGGTTGATGTGGTGAATGAAATCGGCGATGCATTACCGACATCATCAAATGAGCGTATGGCAAAGTATTTGTTGCCGGCGGGCAAACCCGATAAATCTACATTTCGAATACCAACACTGAAATTCGAAGCATTTCCTGAATAAGCAGATGAGGCAGCATCCCATTTTGCTTCATTATCAATTTGCCCATCAGCTTCATCAGCCCAGCGGATTTGGAAATTAGTGATATCACCGCTTGCTCCGTCGTCACCGGAGCTGCTGCCATTCCACTCAAACACAACAAATTCGTCATTATTTGAATTTGATGCATCGAAACTGGTAACTTGCCCCGGTATTCCGTTATCCACTGTAATTGTGCCGGTAGCATCCGAGAATGCGGAATTTACTGTAACTTGAACGGTTCCGGTAAATGTGGTATTACTGGTTCCTGTAAAAGTTACAGTTGGATTAAATACATTGTTTGCATTAAACGAAATTGCTGCAGGTTCCGTTAAATCGCCGGTGCCTGTCCACGAATACGTTGATGCGGTGGTAAGGTTACCATATTGATCATAAACAGCAGCAAACAACTGCACTGATTCATCAGGATCAGATTGAGTTGCCCCCTGATAAGTAGCACTACCAAAAATATTGTTTGCATAATCACCTTCGCCATCAGCGGAGGACTTTACAAGAACCTCAACTGCTGAGGCATCATTCACTGTCACGTTTGCAGAAGTTCCGGTTGTAGAAAGTTCATCAGCAGCAGTTAGTGTCGGTGTTTCGCTCGAATTATACAAAGTCACACCAGTGACGGTACTAAACACCGAGTAAAAGAAACCGATTGATTACTCGGTAAAACCGGCGATGTTCCATCCGGGGAATCTGCAGCCGGACCGGTTATGGTAATTGTATGATTACCAGTATAGTTCTCTTGGGTCACACCGCCATTTTTCGCAGTTACAGTTATGTTAAACGCTGAACCGGCTGTAACCGCTGAACCACCATTTACAACCAAATCAAATCCTGTAACCGTTACACCTTGTATTTCAATTTGCTGTGTTGCGTTATCTACCGGCAGGTTGCTTGCCTGTTCTGTGACCGTAATGGTCGGGTTTCCGGCTGTGGCTTGTTTGTAGTAAAATGCGGCTGTCGTGTTTCCACCGGAAATGGAAACCTGGCTGATAGTGTTAATGCCTGCGTCATCACTGGTAAAGGTGCCGCCACCGTCACTTGAAAGACTGTAAGTTGATCCCAAATTGAAGAAATAAGGCGTTGCATCACCATAGTTGTCTTCAATTTCAATACCAAATTGAGATGTTTCGTTTACCAGCACAGGTGTCTCTGTAGAAGTAATTGCAATTCTGTAAGCATCCGTCAACTGAACGGAACTGCTCGAATTCGTCGAGTTTGCAGAAGGATCGCTGGCAACCACCCGGTAATAAGCGTATTTATTTGAAGATGCATCAAATGTAGCTGTAAAATTCCCACTTCCGTTATTGGTTATTGAAACGCTCAAATTGCTCCAGCTAGATCCATTTGCGCTACCTTGGAAGGTCACAGAACTGGTTGAGAGATCTGCATTTACTTCCAGAGGAACATTAGGATTATAAATTGCATCCCCGGCAGGCTCAGCAAGAGTTGGTGCTGACGGTGCAATTTGGTCTGTCACAGATTCATTTCCTGTGATCACTTCATTACCTGCAGCGTCTTCTAATGAGTTTGAGTTTACACCACTATTTACATAATCTAAAGTGAGAACGGGGTTAAGATTCGCTAAAGCTGAACTGACTGTTAAATCCCACGTATCAGAAGGTGAACCACCAACGGCATTCACAGCCGATATTGATCTGCCACCTGCGTCAGCACCGGAAAGCCCAAAACGGGCGGTTGGATCCCCATCAGCTTGCACATCCTCTGAAAAGGTAACACGAATGTTTGTTGTTGAAGTGGCTACTGCCGTAACCATATTTGGAGCTTGTGTGTCTGGTTTATCAAGTGTGTTTGACAATGCGAAATCAAATACATTAGAAATCAATACGACCCTAATAACAGCTGTAGCACCTGAATAAGCTGCAAAATTTTGCACACTTCCACCAACTGTTCCGCTACCAAATGTAATACTAGTTGAAGATGGTGCAGCAGAATTTATTTGTGTTGTTCCGGAAGCATCGCTGTATTCATTAATTGCTACATTTGAGATCGCTGTTCCACTCATTGATCCTGTTAAGTTAAGGTTCTCAAAAATGGAAGCAATTCCATCTCCAGACTGATCCGAAACAGTCAATGAACCATTAACACCGAGCGGGCTTAGTGGTTCCGAAAAGTTATCACCAACAACCGGCAACAAACCTGTCCCTCGAACATAGCTAAACTCTGCAGTAAGCAGCACGTTCACAAAGGAAACACTTTTCGGAATGTCGCTTAACAGGATGGAACCATAGAGTGTATTATTTTCAACCGTCAGGTTGTTGTGATCTAACTCTTTAACGCCTAACAATTCTCGATTTTCATCATACAACCAGATGGCTGCTTTATCAATCGATTCGCTGCGTTCGAAGTTAGCTCCTGTTAATTCAATCACATCCCCATTCCGGTAAACCTGCTCCGGATTTTGCACCTCAATGGTTGCTAATTGCGCCTCCCTGGCGAATAGTGCTGCCGAAAACAGCAACACATACAAAATAGCTGCTAAACGGTAACTATTTTTCATCATTCCCTTACTCCTAATGTTTTGAATTAAATGTCCCTCAACATTCTTGTTTTTTATTAATTTGCCTGTAACAATTCCTTTAAAAAATTTCTTTTTTTCTGTGGTTTGTTTTGCACAAATGCATCGTTTAGCCGGCGGCGCAGACTTTCCTCGTTTAATCCACGGGTGAGCACGCCGTTTTCGGCAATCGAAATTGTGCCGGTTTCTTCGCTGACAACCAGAATCATGGTATCCGTTTGTTCAGATAAACCGAGCGCTGCACGGTGCCGCATGCCCAAAGACGGATCGAGCCGCGGGCTTTGCGTAAGCGGCAACTGGCATTTGGCAGCCAAAATCTGGTCGCTTTGGATAACCACTGCGCCATCATGCAACGGTGAACGGGGGTTAAATATGGAGAGCAATAACGGTTTACTGACCCGCGCGTTGACTTCCGTACCGGTTTCCACAACACTGCGAACACCGGTTTCACGCGGCAACACAATTAGCGCGCCAAAATTTTTCTGTGCAAGTTCCAGCATCGCACCAACCACTTCTTCGATAAACATGGGTGCTTCCACTTTAACCAGCCGCTGAACAATGGGGTTTTGCCCAAGATTTAATAACATTCTTCGAAACTCCGGTTGAAAAATAATTACAAATGCGATAACCCAAACTGTCTTCAAGTTCGAAAAAATCCATGAAATGCCGCTCAGGTTGACCAAATCCGCGAGTATCGAGAACAGTAAAATGAGTAACAATCCCAGCATCATTCGTGCGGCAACGCTGCCCCTGATAAATTGATAAATCCGGAAAAACAAAACCGATATCAGGGCTATATCAAAAACATCCACTAAGCTGATCGTCAAAAAACCAAATTTTAGAAACATAGACGATTCCGGATTACTAAAATCATTGAGTTATTTTATATCGGTATAAAATTATTGAACATTAGAAAAAGTGTTGTTTTATAAGGCTTACGGGCATTTTCTAATCTTAATCTCATGTATCAATTGCAACGCATGACGATGTTGGTGCACATCGTGCACACGCAATACCGCAGCGTTATTATTGATGCCAACCACATTCGAGATAATCGTGCCGGTTAGGCGATCTTCAACCGGTGCGTCCAACACTCTGCCAATAAATGACTTACGCGATGTGCCCAGCAAAACCGGATGCCCGAAAATCCCGAATTCGCGGAGCCGTCGCAAAATTTCCAGATTGTGTTCGACAGTTTTGCCGAAGCCGATTCCCGGATCGAGCAAAATTTGCATCACCCCGCGACTGCGAACAAATTCGCAACTTTTTTTCAGCTCGCGACAAATATCTTCCATCAACAAATGATAATTGGGTTGCTGCTGCATCGTTCGCGGTTCACCCTGAATGTGCATCAATGCCATCGGTGCGTTAAACGCGGCGGCAACATCTGCGATTGCCGGATCGAACCGCGCACCGCTGATATCATTAATAATATGCGCGCCGTTTTCCAGTGCCCATTTGGCGACATCGCTTTTGTAAGTATCCACAGAAATGATGCACCCGGGCAGCTTTGCCAATTGCTGAATTACCGGACCGATGCGCTGCCACTCATCCGCCACAGAAACAGCTCCGGCACCGGGACGGGTGGATTCGCCGCCGATATCGATGATGTCCGCACCTTCGTCCAGCATTTGGCGGGCACGCCGATACGCCGTTTCACCGGAATTGTGCTGACCGCCATCGCTGAAAGAATCCGGGGTAACGTTGAGAATCCCCATAATCAGCGGACGATCGATCATCAGCGTTTTGCCATGCGGCAGTGTAAATTCCCATTTTTTTTTCTCGAAATCCGTTGCGAGTTGCGTAATTTCCTTTCGAAACAAATCCGCAGTTTCGGGCAGCGATCCGGCAATTTGCGATAAATATTTTGCCGGCGGATTTCCCATACGGAGGAATATTGCGCAATCTGCATTTCCGAAAACAGCATCCGGTGCCAGCACGGTCAGCCATTCCCGGATTTGCGATAACGTCGCCGTATCTGCATCCGTTATCTTTAAAACTACGGTTTCAGCAGTCAGATCGGATTTCGAAATAGCATTTTTTTTATCTGAAACGCCGGATTTTTCTAATTCTTCCTGCCAATCCGCAGCGTTCAGATGTATCAGCAGTCGCAAAAACATGATCAGTTTGAACCTTCGGCTTGCCCCGGAATGGGAATATTTAAGGCTTTGAGGCATTCGCGAATGCCTTTCATCGCCTGAATGGCGTAATAATCTTCGCTGCCGGTTTTGTGGGCAACGCGATAGCGAAACTGCGCCAACGCTTTTTCAAACTCACCGCGTTCCTGAAAAATCACGCCCAGATACAAATGCGCATCCAGATAATCATCCAGATCAACAGCTTTCTGGAAATGCGTTTCGGCGCGATCCGGCTGCTTTTGCAAATAATATGCGATGCCCAAATTGTAATGCGTCACCGATCGATCCGGCATCACGCGATCCGCATGTTCAAATGCAGCAATCGCGGGTTCATATTCAAACAGCGTCAGATGAAATTTTCCTTTTAGCAGCAGCGCGGTGTAATTATCCGGCGCCAGCGCCAACGCGCGATCCAACCGGTAGCGGATTTCCGCTGCGGGCTGGTTATCCACCTGCAAATTGACCAGCAAATTTTCGATATAGCGGCGCAGGGTTTCCGCATCAAACGGGCAGATATTCAGAATCCGCGCCATCAGCTCACCGTCACTCTCGAACGGCAAATCGTGATACCGCGACGGATGCAACGCCAGCAAATTTTTGAGCACTTCCAGATTCAGCGGATCTTCGCCAAAGGCGATTTTCAAAAACGCTTCGGCATCGCCAAATTGTTGATCGGGCATAAATGATTCGGCAATCATGTTGCTGAGCAACGGGTCTTCCAAACCCGCATCGTAATTGGCTTGCGCAGCAGGAATCAGCACCTGCCGTGCTTCCACGAGCATGCGCTGCCATTCGTTCAGTTTCGTTTCGTAAGGATTTTTTACCGGGTGTTTCAGGCTGAGGTCGTTCGCGATGCGGATCCGGTTATAAAGTAGTAAGTGTTTAATATAGGCATTGTCCGGGTGTAAATTCAATGCCTGTCTGCACAAATTAAGACTTTTTTGGTAGTCATTGCGCCAAAAATGGTCTCTTGCCAGCACAAAAAGGCTATCCGCCAGCAGCGGTTGCGGCAATTTCTCTTTTAACGGTAACACCTCGCCAATCCATTGTTGAATCGCAGCGATAGCCTTTTCCGGTTCGCCAGCGGGAAAGGGCAAGTTTTTTTGCGATTTTATCCGGTTTCCCGGGAATGTCCTGAAAGTTAATGCCAGTTGATAATTGCCGTTTTCGCGGCGAATGGTGCCGGTAACCAGCTCGTCCACAGGCATTTGCTCGGCGATGGTCGCGCATTGCGATGCCTCAAATGTGGCGCAATCCGCACCGGCGAGATAATTCCAGCGCTGGTCGTAATAGTAGTTGGTTGGGTTACGCTGCGATTCAACAGATCGTTCCATCTCATCGCGGAAATAATATGCCAACCACTTATCCGCCGGATTTTCCGCGTAAAATTGAACGCTGTATCGCGAAAACGCTTGCGGCGGCGGATCGCTGAGCCACAGAAATCCGTAAACCAACGTTGCCAATCCCCAAATTGCGAAAAACCAGATGCGGAATAAACGCGGCGTGAACAGCTCATTTTGGCGCGACATGCCGCGCAGCACCAAAAACACAACGATGATAAACAGCAGGTAAAGACCGAATCCGCCGGGCACATTGCCGGTCAAAAAATCAAACATTCCCTTTTCTCCGCCATTCAAAAATTATTACGCAGGTGTTGAATGCGTTCGGCAGGCAGCTTGCCCCGAACCACTTGCGTTACTGTGGTCATTTCCTTTTTGTGCCGTCCGCGCATGGATGCGCACAGTTGCGTCGCTTCGATGGTGACCATCACACCTTCCGGCGCCAGCGCGTCCACAATTGCATCGGCAATTTGTGCGCCCAATCGCTCCTGAATTTGCAATCGCCGCGAAAACGCATCCACAATTTTGGCCATGCTGGAAAAGCCGGCCATCCGGTTGTTTTGCGGCACATATAAAATGTGTACCTTGCCAAAAAACGGTAAAAAATGATGCTCACACATGGAATAGAATGCGATGTCTTTAATCAGCACCACGTTGTTTCCGGCGTCCTCCGGAAATCCGGCAGATAATTTGCCAGTTTCGGCATAGCCGCCAAAAATTTCTTCGCACATTTCCGCAACGCGATCCGGCGTTTTTTGCAGCCCTTCGCGCGCCAGATTTTCGCCGATACCTTCCAGAATCAGCCGTACGCCTTCCATGATTTTTGCTTTATCCATGAGGTGCCTCTACCATTACAAAATAATGTCGTTAAACATTTTAACTTGTGATATTTGAAATATTATTCATTTTTTTCAGGCGCAATCGAACCGGATTGATTTCACATTTTTTGCAGGTTTTTATTCTTTACATTAATATGTATGTGCAACCGATGCAAAACCACCAGTTGCAAACGATCTGCGGTTTGGAAATACAACCCAATATTGCCGGATCAAAAAAATACCGGATAAAGCAAGTATATCCGGTATTTATATATTCGAATTTTTATCCGTTTCCAATAGATGTTCTAATGGATACATGTGTTATGCATTTTCGTCGGATTCTTGCTCCGGTGGTTTTTTACTGTCCGGTTTTGGCTGCGATTTCTTCTCTTCTTTTGCATCTTTAGCTTCTTTGGCTTCTGCTTCTTTGGTTGCCGTTGAACCGTTTTTCTGGGTTTTCAGTTGAGCGTAATGGCGTCCGAGCGCTTTATCAGGCAGCGGCTTGTCTTCCATTATCAACTGAATTTCGCTGGCATCCAGAATTTCGCGTTCCAGCAATGCTTCGCTGAGCTTGTGAAGCGTTTCCATATTTGCACTGAGCAATTTATGCGTACGTTCTTCCGCTTCCCGGACAATGCGCCGAATTTCCGTATCAATTTCCTGAGCTGTTTTTTCGCTGTAATCGCGATGGGTGGCAATTTCCCGTCCGAGGAAAATTTCCTCGTCTTTTTTGCCGAATGCCAACGGACCCAGTTTTTCGCTCATGCCCCATTCCGTTACCATTTTGCGGGCAATTTCTGTTGCGCGCTCGATGTCGTTTCCGGCACCGGTGGTAAAATGGTTGAAAATCAGTTTTTCGGCAACGCGGCCGCCGAGCAGGGTGCACAACCGGGTTTCCAGATAATCTTTGGAATAGGTATGATTTTCATCGATCGGCAGAAAATGAGTAACCCCGAGTGCCCGTCCACGCGGAATAATGGTCACTTTATGCACCGGATCCGCACCCGGAATTAATCGCGCAACCAGTGCATGACCGGCTTCGTGATACGCCGTGGTGCGCTTTTCTTCATCATTAATCAGCATGCTTTTGCGTTCGATACCCATCATGATTTTGTCTTTTGCCATTTCAAAATCTTCCATCGTCACGCGATTGCGATCGAGACGGGCGGCAAAAAGCGCTGCTTCGTTCACAAGATTGGCCAAATCCGCACCTGCCAAACCGGGCGTGCCTTTGGCAATCACTTCCATATCCACATCTGCGGACAGCGGAATTTTTTTGGTATGCACCTTCAGAATGCCTTCGCGACCGCGAACATCCGGGCGATCCACAACGATCTGGCGATCGAAACGACCGGGACGCAGCAATGCCGTATCCAGCACATCCGGGCGGTTGGTTGCAGCGATGATAATCACACCTTCGGTGGTATCGAAACCATCCATTTCCACCAATAGTGCGTTGAGGGTTTGTTCGCGCTCGTCGTGACCACCGCCCAAACCGGCGCCACGCTGACGACCAACAGCATCCATTTCATCAATAAAAATAATACATGGTGCGCTTTTACGACCCTGTTCGAACAAATCGCGAACACGGCTGGCACCGACACCCACAAACATTTCCACAAAATCCGCTCCGCTCATCGAGAAAAACGGCACACCGGCTTCACCGGCAACAGCTCTGGCCAGCAATGTTTTGCCGGTTCCGGGAGGTCCTAACAACAATGCGCCTTTGGGAATTTTTCCGCCCAATTTGCTGAATTTGGAGGGATTTTTGAGAAATTCAATAATTTCCTTAAGTTCTTCTTTGGCTTCCTGACAACCGGCAACATCGTCAAATGTTACCCGGGTTTCGTTTTCCATCAGCATGCGTGCCTTGCTTTTCCCGAATGAGAAAATATTTTTGCCGGCACCGCCGCCCTGCATTCTGCGGAACAGAAAAATCCAGAAACCCAGCAACAATACCCACGGTAAAAAATTGCCGATAACATCCAGCCATTCGGTTGAAAGCTGCATAAATTTTACGTCGATACCTTTATCCTGCCAGGCCTGAACCATTTCTTTGTCCATGTATGGCAAAGTGGTTTTGAACTGATCGTACGACCGGACTTTGCCGTTGGGTAGCCGTTCTTCCTCAGGTTCATCTAAGGTACCTACAAAATCATTCGCGCCTTCTTTTACCACAACTTCCGCTTTTTTGATGCGGTTTTGCTCAAGAAATTTCAGGTATTCAGAATAATCGATTTCCACCGGGTTTTTGCCGCTATTCTGAAAAATCATGGCAAACAACAGGATGCCGGAAAACAGGATTACCCAAAACAACACCGAACGAGATCCGCGTTTCCACTGGAAATCGTCACGATTGTTTTGCCCCTGCGGCGACCGTTTACCCCGATTTCGATCATTTGGATTATCTTTAAACATGTTCATAAATTATTTCCACCGATTCTTTTTGGTCAGCTTCCATTGCCGTTTGCAGCAGAAATTCTGCAACGGCTGTGCTCATATTCAGCCTGGTTTATCTATTCAACTAACTGGTAAATTGCGTTTACGTTCCGCTTAACTTGCTTATAATCTAATCCGTAGCCGATAACAAACCGGTTATCGATTTCAAATCCAACATAATCAATGGTTAAATCAACTTTGAACGCTTCTTTTTTGGTTAACAGAGAAACCACTTTCAGCGATGCCGGTTTCATGTTTTTGATGCGGCGTTTCAGATATTGCACCGAAAGCCCGGAATCGACGATATCTTCCACAATAATAATGTCCCGGCCGTGCAGATCCGCACTGAAATCCTTGATCATCGTAATTTCACCGGAAGACACCCGCTGATTGCCATAACTGGAAATTTTGATAAAATCGATTTCGCAATCGATATCCAGATATCGGATCAGATCCGAAAGTAATAACGCGGCACCGTTCAGTACACCGACCATAATTGGCACTTTTCCCGCGTAATCGCGTGAGATAGACGCGGCTATGGCTTTTATCCGATTTTGCAATTCTTCTGCAGAAATTAAAACTTCGAAAACCAGGTCATCGACCTGTATTTGTTGCGGTGCATTCATATTTTCCGAATCTCGATTTTTAAAAAAGTGTGAGAAGCATCTGTTATTTTATATAATTCGCTGATACGGACACCCAAAACGACTGCGATTTCCCCCTGATTATCCATTACCAACGTTCTTTTTTTTTGAGCTGAACGAATGTTGCTATCCGTCAGAAAATCCTTTATTTTTTTGCTGCCTGCCAATCCCAACGGCCGGAAACGATCGCCGGGCTGCCAATTGCGGATGATCACCGGAAAAGAAAACCGGGACGCATCCAGAAATTCAATATGCGGATCGGGATTTTTGATACCATCATTTTTGTCAACCCAATCCATTCTTATCGTAAAATCGTGATCCGGCAACGTTAACAGTTCACCGGGAACGAGTACCGCAAATACCGGCGAGGCGAATGCTGATTTTTCGAAACACAGATATTTCTTGTCCCGAAACACCGCAATTTGGGAAGTTAGCGCGAAAGAACTTCCGTTTGACGGACTTTCCAACCAGCGATTCAGCCCCAGAAATTGGTTATATGATATCTCAGATTTCTCTTTTTCTAACCATTCAATGATCATTTCAATGAGATTAATCTGAATTCCAGAAAAATACCCTTTGTACGTTGTCAATTCAAGCGCAATTTTATTTTCGGAAAATTTAATCAGATGGTTTTTGGCGGCATTTTCCACCTGGCGATTGATTTCCGCGAGCCAATCCTGCAAAATTAACGATTGGCGCAAAAATGGCGTCAATTCACCGAGCTGAAATTGATCCTGAATAACGGGCAGCAATTGCCGGCGAATCCGGTTGCGCAAAAAGCGTTCATCATCATTTGTGGCATCTGTCCGAAACGTTAGCTGATGTTCGGTTGCATACGCTTCGATCTCCCGGCGATGGGCAAATAACAGCGGCCGGATAATATTTTTTCGCCGAAGGCGAATGCCAGCCAATCCCGAAACGCCGCTGCCCTGAATCATCCGCATGAGCATTGTTTCCGCCTGATCGTTCAGATGATGCGCCGTTGCTATGACATCGTAACCCTCTGTTTTTGCACAGTTTTGGAGAAAATTTTCGCGAAGGTTCCGGGCTGCCGCTTCCAGCGAAAGCCGATTGTTTGTCGCAAAATTTTGGACATCGCCGCGATCGCAAAAAAACGGGAGATTGTTTTTTTCTGCCAAATCCCGGACAAATTGTTCATCGCCATCTGCGGCTGCACCGCGCAATTGGTGGTTGAAATGCGCAACCCCGATTTCGATTCTGAAATATTGCTGCCATTCCAGCAGCAAATGCAGCAAAACCACCGAATCCATCCCGCCGCTGATCGCAACGAGCAGCCGGTCACCGGACGAAATCAACCGGTGTTCCTGCACAAAATTCAAAAACGCATATTTCAGGGATTTATTCATTGGACAAGGTGGGGTAAAAGTCGGGCAGCAAAAAGCTGCAATTTAAATATTATCAAATACTTACTTTTGCAATTGAAAATTGAGCCGGGAAATTTCTGAATTCCGAAACACCAAAAATGACAGTGCCTTATTTCTACTTTTGTAGCTGACAGAATTTGTTTACTGAAAGCCCGGAGATTCCTGCATTCGCAGGAATGACAACATTTGAGCACAAATGTGAGCAATCGCTCTGTTATTTTTCCAGCACACCGACCAATTTAAGCCTAATTTTCACCGGACCAAAGCAGAATTGCGATCCGTAACGATCGATTCATCAGATCTGTTCAACCGTCAATCCGCTGGAAACGCGCGGCTGGTAAATCGTTGCATTCGTCAAATCGTGAATCCTGGCAATGTTTTGCCATGCGTCCATGACGCGCTCCTCTTCGCCGGGATGGGTGAGTGCAAATACAGAACCACCGCCGCCTGCACCGGTCAATTTGGCACCGAGCGCACCGTTTTGCATCGCCGTGTCGATCAGCAAATTATTAGCCCAACCGGCGCCGTCGGAAAATCCGCAGTAGGTCATCATTTCATCCACAATTTGGTGGTTGCGAACCATTTGCTGACCGACAGTTGGCAAATCGTCCTGCAATAATGCGTATTTGCCTTTCCACGCTGTTTCCCACGCCGCACTCATAAAGCGAACCATCGGTGGCATTTCCCCGCCGGATTGCATCCATTGATTGTATTCCTGCAGATATTTCGGGCGCATTACGCCGTGAACGGAACCGGAGTTGTGCAAAATCCCGCTGGAAACCGCCACCAGCGGAATGGATTCCACAAACGGTGTGAGGTTTTCGATGGTTGCCAGTGGCTCGTTGTTTAATCCGTGATGAAATGCTTTTCCGCGAAAATCCATATACGCTATGCCGCCAAATATTGGCAGATAGCGATCCGCAAATCCGCATGCGATTCCCAATTCAAGCGATTCCACCTGCTGCGTGAGTTCCGCTAAAATGTAGTCGTTGTGCTTTAATGGATTCAATTGGTAGAAAGCCCGAAGCCCGGCTAACGTCAGTTGGATAAACAGCGACGATCCGCCCAATCCGCTTTGCCGGGGCACATCCGAACGGATGGCAATGTTGAATCCGCCCTGCCGAATTTTCTCGCGGAATTCGGCACTGTAGCTGTGCAACCGATTGATTGCACCGGCGATCAAATCCAATTCTCCGCCGTATGGCAACGGGATTTCCGAAACCGGATATCGATATGTTGCAAATGGCGTTTGTGCGGTTCCCGATTCATATCCTTCGAAACAGATATCATCAGCAGCCGCAATCGTGGCACTGGCGTAAATGTCAACCGCCATTCCCAATACGGCAAAATCGCCTTCGTTGGCATCACCGGGATTTCCGAGCAGGTTAATTCTGGCAGGTATTTTGAGTTGGTAACACATTGTTCACACTGTATTTATCGCACAATAAAAATTATTCGGAGACAAAAGAATACCGTCGCCAAAAGTAAGGGAAAAACAGGAAATATCAAATAAATTTTAGTAACTTAGTAGCGGAGTGCTGTTAAGATGTTTAATAAATTTTATCTGCAAATGAGGAAAAAATGACATCCAAAGAACGCATGCGCCTTGCCATGAATTTGCAACAACCGGATCGCGTGCCGGTGATGTGCCAACTATCGCTCGGACATTATTTTTTACATTCCGGCGTCGATCCGATGGCGATTTGGTACACATCCGAAGGTTTTGCCGAAGCGCTCATCCGGCTCTGCAACCGCTATCGATTTGACGGGATTTTGGTAAATCTGCCCGGACGGGAGCCGGATTTTGCCAAACACATCCAATCGATCGGCGAAATGCACGGCGAGAAAAAAATCAATTGGAAAAACGGTAATTACACCATTTTCCCAAACGACGATAACCCACATTATTATCAACAAGATGGCTCACGTTTTTTTCCGGAATTTGATGCGGTTGATCCCGATGAATTATTTTACATCGATCCGTGGGACATCACCGATATCACCTATCCGTTCACCTGGGGATTCGACGAAAAACCGCGCCCGTTCGACGATTTTTTCCCGGAATATCATTTGGACACGATCAAACAGGTTACCAAACAGGTTGGCGATTCGCTGTCGATTCACTCGGAAATTTTTTCGCCGTGGTCGCAATTTCTCGAATTATTGAATTATGAAAATGCGCTGATGGCGATCATCATGTCCCCCGAGAAAGCCAAAGCTTGTCTGGAGCGGTTAACGGCGGGTGCGATTGATTTGGCACGACGGCAGGCTGAATGCGGTGTCGATGCCATTTTACTGTCATCGGCGTTTGCCGGGGCGGGGCTGATTTCCCGCGATCACTACCGCGAATTTGTTTTCCCGTATGAAAAGCGGATTGCAGAAACCATCACAACTGAGCTGAAAATTCCGGTTTATACGCACACTTGCGGCAGTATCGGCGACCGGCTGGACCTGATGCTCGCCACCAAAACATGCGGTGTTGATACACTCGATCCGCCGCCGCTCGGAACCGTTGAACTGGCGGATGCCAAACAATTGCTTACGGGAAAAGCGTTTATCAAAGGAAATTTAGATCCTGTAAATACAATGCTTTACGGCAACTTGGAAACCGTTCGGGAAGCAGTGGCGGAGCGCATCCGCATCGGAAAAACCGGCGGCGGTTACATTTTGAGCACCGCATGTTCCGTTGCGCCAAACACACCGCCGGAGAACATCGAACTGCTGACATCGCTCGCCGAGGAATTGGGGAAATATTGAATCCAACGTTTCCGGTGACAACAAAATTCCATCACTATTTTAACAGCGTCAATTTCCGCACGTTGAGCTGCCCGTTCATCGTTAGTGCCAGAAAATAGAGCCCGCTTGGCAGTTGCTCACCGCGATCGCTGAGACCATCCCAGTTTAGCCGATAGTCGCCGACGGCCAGATTTCGATCCACCAGCGTGGCAACGATTTGCCCGGCGATATCAAAAATCCGCAATTTTACCGCACCACCGGAGAATATTTGATAGCGGATTTCCGTGCCGCCGTTAAACGGATTGGGATAATTTTGCGCCAACCGAAACTCCTCAGCCAATCCCGCCGGCACTGCTTCGGCGATCCCGACAATTCCGCCGGACATACAGGTAATTGTTCCCAAAGTCAGTTTGGCGATTTTCTCAACCTGCGGAATATTCACCGTGCCGGATACATCGCTTTCCCGGTGATAAAACGGATTTGCCGTGTACCACGGCGGAAAATTTTCCCACGGCGGCGCATGTTCGATCAGCAAAATCGATTTGTAATCATACGCCCAAAAACGTTCGTGATCGGAATAGGTGGCGTAAACAAACGGCGCGCTGTTGCTGTGCAAACCGATCTGATATGCATCATTTACCGCCAGCATCCGTTCGCCCAACACCTGCGAAACATCGTTGGAAACGATGTTGAAATGCTGATGCCCCGTTGCGTTAAACCCAATCATATCAACAATATACGCGCCCAAAATCTGATCACCGTTTTGTGATGCGCTGCTCGCGTAATGACCACTGCCGAGGTGATTGTCATTGTTATAAATCGGGTGGCGTTCCTCCGCGCCAAACGCCACAAATTTGATGTTGTAGAGAAAAGCAAATCTGTTGCCCGGATCGCTTAGCACCCGCGCAATTTCCAGAATTGCGGCAACACCGCTGGCGTTATCGTCTGCTCCCGCGGCGTGCGCAGTCGCCCAATCGGATGGCCACGACAGGTTCGGATCGAGGTTTGCCGTTGCATCAAAATGTCCGCCAACGAGGTAGTATCGGTTCGGCAAGCTGTTCCCGCGCAACGTCGCAACCACGTTGACCATCGGCGTTTGGTGATAGGGCGGAATCGCGTTCGGCGCATAAAATGTATCAAAATGCACCTCGGTGAGCCCGGGATAACGATCGAACACCTGTTTGATATACGCCGCTGCCCACTCATTTCCGGGCGTGTACGAAATGCGGGATTTGTTTCCGCCGGCGTTCGCCAGATTCTGGACGTGCATCGCGATGCTGTCCGCCGAAATCCGGCTCATCAGCAGCTCGATATCTGCATCAAAATCACATCCGCTGATTTGCGACCGCGCAGGACTGCCAGCCAACGTTAAAAGGATAAAAATACAGCCCAAAAAGGTGAACTTTTTCATGACATCTCCGATTCGCGAAAGGTAACATCCGGGCGGTTCATTTTTGAACCCGAACTTATCGGAATATAAAAACCATTCAATTCTATCGCAAAACGCAAACCATCTTTTCAGCATCTACCATTTGCATGCAAATATTTCAAAAGCGTATATTGTGAAAAAGCGTTTCACGAAAACGTCAATTTTATTGAGTAATTGCAACAACCGGATAAAAAAATGGACCTTTTGAATCAACTGAAAGCCAACGTTGTCGCCGGGCATTTGGACGCCGCAGCCGCTTATCCGCCCGGAATGGCCGGAAAACCCGGCGTGAAAGAATTGCTACAGCAGGCGCTGGATGAAAATATTCCCGTGAACGCCATCCTCAAAGACGGGCTGATTGCCGGAATGGAAATTGTCGGGCAAAAATTTTCTGCCGGTGAATATTTTGTGCCGGAAATGCTGCTTTCCGCGCAAGCGATGAAAGCCGGTTTAAAAATGCTGGAACCGCTGCTAATTGGAGAAAAAACAGCAACTAATGGCACGGTGATTTTGGGAACCGTTCGCGGTGATTTGCACGACATCGGCAAAAATCTGGTGGGAATGATGCTCGAAGGCGGCGGTTTTGAAGTGATCGATTTGGGCACAAACGCCGCACCGGAAAAATTTGTCGCAGTGGCGAAGGAGCATCCGCACGCGGTGATCGGGCTTTCGGCTCTGCTGACCACAACGATGGAAAATATGCGCGTTACCATCAACGCGCTGCGCACTGCCGGATTGGCAAATCCGGTGATTGTCGGCGGTGCGGCGGTCAACCAAAAATTTGCGGATGAAATCCAGGCTGCCGGATTTTCCCGGAACGCAGCCGAGGCGGTTCCGCTGGTTAAAAAGATACTGGCTAACGTTTCATAAATTTCAGATTATCAAGCGGTTAAGTCATCAAACATTTGCAACTCAAACATCAGCCGGACAAATGCAATCTACCGAACACACCAACAATTCTCCTGTGACATTCGATCCGTTTATCTACAAAATTGATCCGGCGGATTACATCCCATTGGTGCAGGCGGTGGTCAACAATCCGGATCTGTTTCGCGATATCCGGCAATTTCGCGAGCAGATTTTTTGCGCTGAAAATGATGCGGCAGCCTATCAATTTGGTAAATCGCAGCTTTGCGAATACCAACATTTGTTGCAACGCTGGCGCGAAACGGATGTACCGGAACACCAATTTCGCCAAACCGCAACACGGTTTTTGAGTGAGTTGGAAAATTATCACTATTTTTTCAAAGAAATGGGCGCTGCGCTCAAATTTAGCCCGCTCTCCAAACGCCATTCCGGCACAGAATTGCGCAACCGCTTGCTGATGCTGCTGGAATCTCACTTGCCGAAAATCTGCCCGAAAGCATGCTGCTGGCGTTCGATGCCATCATCGGGAAAAACGATATCGCGATAAAATTTACCGACACTATTTTTCACAGCCGGAAACTGGCGGACTTTTTTCTGCGCCGTTCGACCCGGAAACCAACCTGCATTCCGGGATAAAATCTGAAACGAATAATGTCGTAAACAAAATGTTTCCAACGATTTGGCGATGGTTCTTTACCTCGTTACCATCGGTCCAGGATTGATGAAACAGTAAAATTATTGATGTCCGACGGAGACGTTTTTGATGCATATTTGCTGAACGGCATCGGCGGCGGCGCTGCGGAAATGGTTGCTTTCGACCTGAATTTGTGGGTGAACGACCGGTTCGGGGATGCCAAAACTCCGGCGCGATATCAGCGATTTTCCCCGGATACGGCGATTGGCGGTGAGCGATCAGCGGATCATTTTTCGCTGCTGTCGCCGGAAGAACACATCGGCGTGCGATTGACCGAGGGCGATATCATGATCCCCGAAAAATCGACCAGCGGCATTATGGGTGCAAAAATCATTTTAGAAAAATCAACATAATTGGCGGTGCAACATGAATGAAACGATCCAAAAATTGTTGAAAAACGGTCCGGTTGTGACCGACGGCGCATGGGGAACGCAGTTGCAGGCGTTGGGTTTGCCCACCGGCGATTGCGGCGATTTGTTCAACCTGACCCATCCGGAACGGGTTGAAAAAGTTGCCGGAGCATATGTTGCAGCGGGCAGCCAGATTATTTTGACAAACACCTTTCGCGCCAACCGGATTGCGTTGGCGGATTACGGATTTGCGGAAAAAACCGCAGAAATTAATCGCTCAGGCGTGGAAATTTCCTGCGTGCAGCAGGTAAAAATGCGGTTGTTTTTGCCTCGATTGGTCCCAGCGGCAAAATGCTGTTGACCGGGGAAATCACGGAATCGGAGTTATTTGCGGCGTTTTCCGAGCAGGCAAAAGCGTTGGCGAATGCCGGAGCAATGGGCATTGTGCTCGAAACAATGTCCGATTTAACTGAAGCAAAAACAGCTATTTCCGCAGCCAAAAAAACCGGGTTGCCGGTTGTGGCCAGCATGGTTTACGATTCCGGAATCGGGAAAGATCGCACGATGATGGGCGTAACGCCCGAGCAAGCTGCGGAAGTTTTGGCTGCCGCCGGTGCGGATGTCATCGGCGCAAATTGCGGTCAGGGCATTGAAGGATTTATCCCGATTTGCGCGCGATTGCGAAAAGCTACAGAGTTGCCCATCTGGATTAAGCCAAACGCCGGATTACCGGAGCTTGTTCACGGTCAGGTACAATATTCGACTACGCCGCAGGATTTTTGCAAATTTGTGCCGCCGCTTATCGATGCCGGTGCTAATTTTATCGGCGGTTGTTGCGGCACTACACCGGATTTTATTCGCGAAATTCTCGCGGTTTTGGCGAAACCCCGTTAAAAAATCATGCAGCATTCACCGCTCGAATGCCGTTATTGCTTTTCTTTTGACCACCAATCGCCAAATTTGCTTTGCATTTTCCGGTTGAATTCATCCGATTTTCCAACCGCAATACTCAACGTTTGCCACTTTTCGCCGACAAGCTGCCGGGCGAGGTGAACAATTTGTCCGGTGTGATAGGCAACGTGGTTCAAGTTGCGTTGAATCGCATCGGTCACTCCCATCGGTTCACCCCGGATAGTGATGGTCTTTTCGAGATCCGCCGCTGTCAATTTTTCGAGCGAATCGAACGCAATTTGCCAGCCGTCTTCCCATTTTTGGTAAATCGATTGGCGCGTTTCACCATCCACAGAAAATTCGGATTCGCGGTTCCGGTCGCTTTTTTCGCCGTCAGTGGTGAGAAAATCCCGCCAGCGCGAGCGATGATTTCCGCCAACATGTTTCATCAGCGTGGCAACGCTTTGCGGATTGCCGCCCATCGACGAAAAAAAATCGTCGTCCGCAACCTGTTCGGCAGCTCTCTCGCTGTAGATTTTGTATTTTCGGAACTGAACAATTATTTGATCCAGCCATATTTTTCCATCCATAACGTTCTCCGATTATTTGATCTGTTTTGAAAATTAATTTCAAACAGTCATAAAACCAAAACGATGTAAAAAACGATATTTTTTGAATTTTTTTCGGGTGGGATTTTGAGGCGTAAAAAACGAAGCCTCGTAAATTATTATTTTTACGAGGCTTACTTAAGTGGCGGCACAGGGATTCGAACCCCGGACACGCGGATTATGATTCCGCTGCTCTAACCAACTGAGCTATGCCGCCTTATGTTTAAAATGTCCCGACTCTCACCGGGACATTTTTTTGTGGCGGGGACAGGATTTGAACCTGCGACCTTCGGGTTATGAGCCCGACGAGCTACCAAGCTGCTCCACCCCGCGATCAATTGAGCATCAAATATATGTTGGGGATGCAAGTTTGTCAACTTATTATTTCTTTTTTTGGCCAGTTAAAGTGATCGATTATTTAGCAAGTTATCTATCTGTTTTTCAACAACTTCGGGATTTTCCAAGTTTACAACTACCGGCAGCACTAATATATTATCTGACCACTTCGAGTTTTCCGGCTGCAACAATTCCCGGATTTTTACCGCATCTTTTTCGGTAGTTATAATGTATTCTGCGCCGGCAAGCCGGGCTTGCTCCGCACATTCAGCCATTTCGCCATGCGTATAATTGTGATGGTCCGGAAATAATATATTCAATTTAATGTCCGCCCCGGATTGCCGAAGGGTATGTTGAAAATGTTGCGGATTAGCTATCCCGCACAGCGAAACGACCGGTGTGTTTTTCGCCAATTGAATGGCGCTGCCATCAACCAGCACCTCAAATTCGCCAAATTGAAAATGCGCTTTCAGAACAGCACCCCCAAATCGTTCAGACAGTTGTGAATGCAATTTTTCGCCCATTTTAGTGGCGTTTTCTGATTTTGTGAGCAAAATAAACCCGGCGCGTTTCAGCGAGACTTTGGCATCCCGCAAATAACTGAAGGGGTATAAAAATGGATGATTGTGCCAGCGGGAAACATCAATCAAACAAATATCCAGATCGCGGTGCAGTTTGCGATGTTGCATCCCATCGTCCAAAATCAGCACATCCACCCGCTTTTTTGCCAACAGCGCCAATCCCGTTAGATAGCGATTTGCACCAATCCCCAACCAACTGTTGCTGCTCAAAACCCGCAACATCATCGCGGGTTCATCACCAATTTCCGCGACTGTGGCAATTTCGCCGCCGTGTAAAATACGAATTCTGCCGGATTTTCGAGCATATCCGCGCGTCAAAATGCCAACGCTAAATCCTTTTTCTTGCAACAAAGCCACAAGATTTAGCACCATCGGTGTTTTTCCGGAGCCGCCCATTTGGATGTTTCCAACAGAAATCACGGGCACCGGCAATAGCCGGATAGTTAACCATTTCAAATCGTAGAGTTTGTTGCGGAGCCGGACAACCGCTAAATGGATCGCGCCGAATGGCAATAACAACCATTTTATTATTGCAAAAATTTTACTGAATAACTGTGCCAACAATCGACATAACCTTTTTGATAACAACACTTTATCGTTTTTTTTGAACTATTCCACCCGGACGACATCTATTTTTTGTTTGGCGCGAAGTTCAAACAAATCGAGGCGACGGTCGTAAAGCGGGCGAACGCTGGCAGTATCGCGCTGTTGGGCAAGGCTCGATAAATCCAACTCGGAGATCACAACGGTTTCCACATTCGGCTCTGCTTCACCCTGAATACCGTGCAACGGAAATGAAAAATCGCTCGGCGTGAGCACCGCCGATTGCCCGTAATTGATCAAATATGATCGCACCGTCGGCAGATTGCCCACGTTGCCGGCTAAAATCACATATAAATAATTTTCCACTGCGCGGGCGTGAGCAGCGTATCGAACCCGGAAATAGGATTTTTTTTCATCCGTGCTGAATGGGACAAAAATCACTTCACTACCGGCTAACGTTAACAATCGCGTAACTTCCGGAAATTCGATATCGTAACACACCTGAATAGCGATGCGCCCCAGTGGCGTATCAAAAACCCGCAATCCTTCTCCGGGTTCGATACCCCAAACGCGCCGTTCAAACGGAGTGATATGCAGTTTATCCTGTGTATAAATATTTCCGGCGGGTGAAAACAGGTGTGCAACGTTGTAAATTTTTCCATTCCGGCGGATCGGGTGCGACCCGCCAATGATATACATACCGTGTTGCATGGCTTTTTGGCGGAATACTTCCTGATATCGATCTGCCATATTCGCCAGTTCCTCAACCGAGCGGCGATCATCCCAATCGCGCGGAAACGTACTAAATAACTGGGCAGTGAACAATTCCGGCATCACCAAAAAATGGCAGTGATACGTCGACGCGGTATCCACAAAAAACTCGATGGTGTTCTCAAATTCTTCCCATGTATCGATCCGGCGGAGGTGATATTGGGCGACACAAACCCGGAATTTCCGCACCGGTCGTTGGATTGGCGATGCGGCTATCCTGCGTTTGGTTGCGCTAAAATCGGGGTTGGGCATCTCAAGCAACGTGCAATAATTCATGCTGAAATCGTCGCGGAAAAATTTGTAAAGCACCCGTTTCACCAAATATCCGGCTTTCAAATGCGCCGTTAGCGCGGGGTCTTTCAACTCGCCGGATTGCACACGGTTGACATATTCGTCAGCGGTAATTTTTCCGGCATAATGTTGATATCCGGGTAACCTGCCATACGCGACCATTCGCCGCAAGTTGTATCTTTTCATCAGCTTACGGCGATACACATATAGCTTTCCGGCAATGCCGTGTCCGCGATAATCCGGGTGAACCGCGATATCCGCACCGTATAGCGTATCGCCGCTGGGATCGTGCGTGCTGAAGGTGCCGGAACCGGTGATTTCATTGTAGGTGTAATATTGCGTTTCGTCATCCAATTGCACGATGATCGACGTGGCGTAACCCACAATTTTCCCGCCGATTTCCGCCATAATCTGACCTTCGGGAAAGGCTTCCAGCATGTGTTCGTGCAGCCGTTGGTCGTATTCCACATCATCCGGATAGTCGCCATAGGCAATTTCGTGGCAATCGATGATCGCCGGAATATCTTCCTTTCGCCAGCGCCGGATTTTTACCTTTTTTTTGCCTTTCAACATCAGCCCTTCTTTTGGTTTTGCGAATCCGGTTGATCACTTTTTGTGGCAGAATCCATTGTGCCGATGTGGATTAACGCCTCGCCCTTGTTGACCACGCAAAGGTTGTTCAGCCCGATAACAAACCCTTTTTCGCGGGCTTTGATGGGGTATTCCACCTCACCAAACGGATCGCTGATGCTGCCGATCTGCTGATGCCGCCGGATCTGGTCGCCCGGTTTCACAAACGCGCGGAACAACCCGGAATAGCTGGCGCGATTCCACCAGCTTTTGTGCAAAATTTTGCTGCTGCCCGGCACACCTGGCAGTTGCCGCATACCTTTTGCAAACATCAACCGGTGAATGCCGTTCATACCTTCGGTGATCGCCAGTTCGTCAAATCGCAGCGATTCGCCAGCTTCAAATGTGAGAATAGATTTCCCCTGAATGGCCGCAGCTTTGCGAAACGAATGATCCGGTGGTTTGGAATGCACGATAAACGGTGGTGCAAAAGCTTTCGCCAAACTGGCGATTTCCGGGTCATCCAGATTGCAGCGTAAATGCGGAAAATTAGCTTTGTGCGCTCCACCGGTGTGAAAATCGATCCCGAAATCGACTGTCGGCAAAATATCGTTCATCAGCACCCACGCGAAACGCCCGGCCAGCGAGCCATCTTTTTGTCCGGGAAAACTGCGGTTGAGGTCTTTTCCGTCGGGAAAACGCCGGGAATTCTGGATAAATCCGTGAATATTCACCACTGGAATCACCACCACAGTTCCGGCATCCGGGCGGATTAATCCCGATTTGATCAGCCGCCGCAATGTTTCCACTCCGTTAATTTCATCGCCGTGAAGCCCCGCAGTGAGCAACAGCGTCGGTCCCGGAACAATTGCGCGATACACAAGAACCGGCAAATTGATGACCGTATGGGTTGGCAACCTGGCAATTTTCAGATGAATCTCAGTTTGCTCACCGGGATTAATTTTCTTCCCACTGATTTCCAAACAGCATCCGCTTTGCCGTTGTTTTTTATAGCTTTACTGCGCTGATCAGATACCGCCATCGTCACTACACTTTTATTTTATCTTTGATTTTGTTGCGATCGTGCGAATTGTTTTCGATAAACTCGATGATTTTTCCGGCGACATCGATGCCTGTGGTTTTTTCGATGCCCTCCAATCCCGGCGATGAATTCACTTCCATCACCACCGGACCGTGATTGGAGCGGAGCAGATCAACACCCGCAACGTTAAGCCCCATAATTCTGGCGGCGCGAACAGCGGTGCTGCGTTCTTCCGGCGTCAATTTTATTTTTGATCCGGTGCCGCCGCGATGCAAATTGGAGCGAAATTCGCCTTCGGCGCCCTGCCGTTTCATTGCGGCAATCACTTTTCCGCCAACCACAAAACAGCGGATGTCCGATCCGCCGGCTTCTTTGATAAATTCCTGCACCAAAATATTGGCATCCAGCCCGCGAAACGCCTCGATAACCGATTTTGCCGCCGAATCCGTTTCCGCCAACACCACGCCGATGCCCTGGGTGCCTTCCAATAATTTGATCACAACCGGCGCATTGCCCACCGTTTCTAACAATCCTTCGATATCTTTTGTGGAATGGGCAAACCCGGTCACAGGCAACCCGATGCCTTCCCGTGCCAGCAATTGCAAACAGCGCAATTTATCGCGCGATCGCGTAATCGATTGGGATTCGTTGGTGGGAAACACACCCATCATTTCAAATTGGCGAACGACAGCCGTTCCGTAAAAGGTATACGACGATGCAATTCGCGGGATTATTGCCGCGTAATCATCCAGCTTTTTGGATTGATAAATTACCATCGGTTTGTGTGCGGTGATGTCCATATAACAGCGCAAATAATCGATCACCCGTACATCGTGACCGCGTTCTTTTCCGGCTTCCACCAATCGTTGTGTAGAATAGAGCGACGGTTTGCGCGACAAAATAGCAATTTTCATTTGGAAGAACTCCTTTTTAACTCACAACGAATGATTTTTCCGCGGGCGGATAAATTGGTCCGCGAAACATCCACCACAAACCGTTTTTGCAGCAGTTTTCTGCCGATCAACACGGGATATTTCATGTCGGAACGGTCGGTCAGTGAGAGAATAACGGTTAAATTTTCATCAAAAATCCGCAAAATAGTTTGGATAAAATAGCGATCCTCGCTATGTCCGGAGGAACTGCGAACGGTTTTAAGTTGATAAATCGGCAGCACAAATTCCTTTTCGTCGTAATCCGGATGCGACGGATCGAGCAGATTGAAATGCACTTTTTCCACACCATCGATGGTTACCGGGTGAATGTGGTGGCAGTGGATGGCACACGACCACGCGCCGGTATCGATTTTTGCATCGATACCGTGCAAATCCAGCTCCGGAAAATCGACAATCTCCCGTCGTCCGATGAGTAGTTTTGGTTTTTTTTCACTATTTTTTGTCGCAGCCATTCGCCGTCAATCCTTTTTCCAGATGCCTTTCAACTTGTCTTTCAATTTTTGTTCAGCTTCTTTTTTCTTCTTTTCCAGTTCTTCCTTCATTTTCCGTTCGGCTTCGGCTTTCTGTTTTGCTGCTTCCGCATCGGCGGCGGCTTTCAGCGGATCTGTCGCGCCTTCCAGCACATTCGCGCCGGAAACATTCAGCACCGGATTTTTGAAAGTGCCGCCTACTTTTACATCCACCACAACCGTGCCGGAACTGAGCATATTCGCATCCGTTTTGATAAACTGGCTGATTGCCGCATTCGCCTGATCGCGCAATTCCGCTGCGGGAACGTGCACTTTCATCGCATAATCGACCGACTGGTCGATGCCGTTGGAACCCGTTGCCTCGATTAAATATTTGTCAATATTGAACTTAAACGGCTCAACATAAAACCGTCCGTTTTTGATAGAATATGTCGGGTTCACATCGCTCAGCGCCGGATTGTGCAGGGCACTCAGGCTCAATTTTTCGGATAATTTGTTGAAAATATCCGTGTCTGTGATTTTAACTTTGGGCACTACCAAACTGCCTTTGCTGGTTAAAGCGGACATCACCGGCAGCAAATTTTGGTCGAGCGCAGAATTCAGTGTGAGTTGCCCGCTGAATTTTCCGTCCATTTTTTCGGAAAGCGGCATAAATTTTTGCACCGTCACAAAGCTGGTGAACGTTTCGGGAATCGCGAAATTATCGATCAGCACATCGAAAAACATTTCCGGTTTTTTTGGCGGAATATAGCTGTATTCGCCGCTGGTGCGCAGCGATCCCTGCAACATGTTGGCGTTCAAATCCAGCAGGCTAAGCTTCTGATCTTTCAGCAGCAAATTGCCTTTTACGTTCTTCATTTCCAGCTTGTCGAACAGCACTTTTTGGCAATCGGCAGCCAGCAGAAATTCTACTTTGGCGGGCAGTTCGATGGCTTGCAGCGGCTCGCTTTCACCGGCGATCCACGGATTCAAATCGAGCAATTTAGATTGCAGCGCCAGCGTGCCTTTCACGGTTTGATCGTGAAATACGTAGCCGAAAATATTTTCCAGCACGCCGTTAGCCTGCAGATCGCTGTTCCCGAATGTTGCCCGCAAGTTTTGCAATGATGCTCTTTGCGGCGAAAATTGCAGGTCCGCGCTTTGCAGCGCGATCGCTTCCGGCAATTCCGGCGCGGCGTATTTCACTTCGCTGAATTTGAGCGTGCCGCCGGTGGAAAATTTACTGATGTCATTGTTTTGTATCGCGGAAAGCGCGCCTTTTAACTGGAAATCGGACTGCACTTTTCCGGCAAGTTCCACGCCTTCACCGAGCGGGAAAATATTTTTCACTTCGCCCAAATTCAGTCGCCCGACGATGTTCGTTTCGAGATACGGATCGGAAACCGGCGTTTTTACGAGCAGTTTCGCATCCAGCGGTTCTTTCAAAATTTCGATGTGCATTTTCTGCAAATCGATGACCGTGGCGTCTGCGGTTTTGCCGGGATTTTTGGCGAGCAACTGGATTTGCACATTTTCCACCGGCGTCGGCAAATCGGGATATTGGAACATGCCGTTTTTCACATCCAGCGCAATTTCGAACGCGGGAATTTGCGTTTCGGTAAGCGAACCGTTCGCGCTGCCGCGCAGCAAAAAGCTGCCATCCGCCTGCAAATCGGCAAAATCTTTCCGGTAAATAAATGGAATCATGCTGAGCAAATCTTTGAATTGCGCTTCCGGCGCATCGAACTTGATGTCCATTTCCAGATTTTCGCCAACCTGCTGCACCCACCCGGAAGCGTTGAGCTGCAACGCATTCAGCGCGATGGTGTTCTGCTGCAGGGTATATTTGTTCGTCGCCAGATCCACCGCAACGTTCACCGTCGCATCTAATTTGGCGTTGTTAATCAGCGTTGCGCCGCCGTTGTCAAAACGGATGTTTGCAATATTCGTTTCCGTTGTCATCGCAAATTGCGAAGCGGTAAAATCGCCGCTACCGCGATGGTTGAAGCCATCCAGTTTGAGCAATACGCCGCCGGATTCGTCTGCGTATTCGATATCCGCATCAACAATCCGGTAATCGCGCAGCTCAAAACTTGCCCCGCCGGCGGATTCGTCGTCAGCGGTCGTCTGCTCCGGATTTGGCTTCACGATGTTCGTGTTCATCGCGCCATCCGAGTTCACCATCACGGAAATTCGCGGGCGCTCCACCAAAATGGAATTGATGACCATCGCGCCGCCCTGCCACAAGCTGCTCAGTTGCAGCGCAATTTCCAGATTGTCGATCGCGGCGAGCGTATCGCCCGCAAACGGTTCGTGATTCACCACCGTCAATCCGCGCAATCCCACGCTCATTTGGGGAAAACTGCGAATCAGGCTGATGTCCACATCCGCAAAATCCACCGTCGCGGTAAAATTTTTGTTCACATCCGTTTTTATCCACGCGATAATGTCATCGCGAAAAATCATGGGCAGCGCAATCAGCGCAACCAGAATGAGCAATAAAATGCCCGCAATAATCCCGATTATTTTTTTCATAAACATTCCTTTTGGGCAATTTCGGTCAATTTCCGGCAGCGCGTGCCGCATTAACGACACGCGTTGGAAATGGTAAAATATACTGCATTTTCGCGCAGTGCAATGTTACAATTTTACGATATAGTGTGGGGAAGGGTCTTCGGGCAGGTTTTCGAGCAGGTTTTCGACAAAATCGGGACCGTATTTTACAATGAAATAAAGCATCGAAAGCACGCGCTCCTGATAATTACCGCCGGGCAGCAAATTGAGCTGGATTTTTTCGAGCTGGCGAACCAACGTTTCGTTGCGCTGTTCCAGCGATCGCACAATTTTTCCGCTGAGTTTTTCGAAATTGCCTTCGATACTGTCGCGGGTTTTTTCCAGTGAATTCACCAGCGTCGGGTCAACGGCTTCCAGTTGGGAATGCAGTGCGTTCAATGTATCGCTGATGGTTTTGCTGGTCGATTCCACCGAGTTGAACAGTTGCTGACCGGCGCCGTTGCGGATCACGGTGTCGATAAAATCGGGGCGATTTTCCAGAATTTCCGCGAAATCGAGTTCATTTTTGTCGATCTGTTTCTGGATTTTTCCCTCGACGATGGTCAACCGGTGGCGCGGAAAAATGACCGGCATTGGAATTTCAAAATGCGAATAGAGCGCGGCAACCTGGGCAAAATAAGCCACTTCCGACGGTCCGCCAACGTATGCGACGGTCGGCAGCAGCGAATCCTGCATCAGCGGGCGCAGCGCCACGTTCGGCGACAAATATTGCGGCGAATCCGAGCAGGTTTTCAGCAAATCCTCGCGGGCAACCGGACGATGGCCATCGGGATATTTCAGCAGAAATTGTCCGCTGTCGTCTATATCCACCCGCACGCGCCGGGCATTTTTGTCGTTCAGGAACAACAGGGTTTGATTGGGATTGAAATGGATTTGGGTGCCGTAACCGGCATCGGATAGCTCATTATTGCGTTGGTTGGCAACATTTAAAATTTTATCTGCATTGGTGAGCGCTTTTTCAAACAACGGCTGCGCCAACCGGCAAACACCGCTGCCGGAGGGATCGAACAGCACCAAACCGTGTTCCCCGAAAAAGGTCAGCAGCAGATCCGCAAATGCATCCGCGTAACCGCGACCGCTTTTGTACGAACCGATAAACGCATCCAGCGCTGCGGATTTGAATTCCGTATCGAAAAAATCCGCGTCGGCGATTTCCCGCCATTTGGCGACTGCATCGCTGATTTTTCGGGCGGCAATTGGCTTGTCCGCCTCGTCCGGCGATTCGTCCAGTTGCAGCGTTTTCAACTCGTTTTCTTTGGTGAGATAATGCGTTTTGGCGATTTCCGCAAAATCGCTGTCGTTCACTTCCAGCCAAAAAACTGGCACAAATTGCTTTTCCGGGAATTGCTGTTGCAACTGTTTAGCGAGGTTGATCACCGTCATCGTTTTGAAAAACGTGTACAGCGGTCCGCCCAAAACGCCCGCCTGCTGACCGGTCACGACGGCAAATGTATTGCTATCTGCAAGTTTTTCAATATGTTGCAGGGTTGCTTTTCCGGTATTCCAGCGGCTGTGCTGGCTGCGGAGAGCCGCAACCAATTCCGCTCGCGGAATGGTAAAATGGCTGCGTTCGTCAATCACTTTCGCCCAATTTCCGGTGAAGTGATGGGGATAGAACGCCCGGATTTTTTCGGGATTGTGCAAATAATCGTTAAATATATCGGGTGTTTCACTGCGTTTCAGCGGTTGAAATTGCATGTGGATTCCTGTATGTGTAATTGTTGATTTTCAAAATGGCGGATTGCGCGGCAGCCTATCCGTCCGGTATCCATTGTTCGAATGACGTCGTGAATATTTTGCCACGGAGCACGGAGTGCACAGGGCTTGAGAAACTTAAATTAAATAAAAACAGAAAATTACATGAAGCGTGCTTTGTTTCTCTCCGCGATTTCTGTGGCTCTGCGGCAATAAATTACAGCATCCGATTCGGTAGTTTAGATGAACAGGCGGCAGGTGGGATACGGTTTTTCTAAAAATTAAGTTGCAGCCGCCGGTCTTTCAGATTGGCGACATCCACAGCTTCATCTTTTTCGGCGAGCAGCTGGCCGTTGCGCATCAGGTTGATGAAATTCACACCGTCATTGAGCACCAAATCGCTAATCGGTGTCACATACGGCAGCACTTCGCCGTTCAAAATAATGTTGTCACCCGGACGATCAGAAAGCAAATTCAACGTGTCCAGCGTTGGCGATTGCTGCAGATGGAAAGACAATTCCACCGTTTCGCCGGCGGAAATTCGCACCAGTTCTTTTTCCGGTAAACTGATGTAATTATTTTCCACAATCCGGATTTCGTAAACGCCTTCGGCAACCGGGAACGCCTGTCCGTTCGCTTTTATGCCGGTCATTTTGTTGCTCAAATACACAAATCCGGATGCCCGGTTGCTGCTGATTTTCAGATAACCGACATCACTTTTTTCCATCGAAAACTGCACGTTGGTCACACCATTTTCATTCACCAACACGCGGTGGTATTGTGGCGTTGCCAAATAGCCATTTTTCACAACTGAAATAATGTGATGTCCCACCGGAATTTCCATCGCCGCGAGATCGGCAACGGGCATTTTGATGCCATCCACATAAACATCCACATCGGTTTGATTCACATCAATTTGCAACATGCCCATTTTGCCGACATTTTTCATCTCGAAACTGACGGCAGCGGTTTTGCCATTTTCCAGCACCACTTTTTGCATTGGCGGCCATGCGGCAAATCCTTCTTTGTAAATCGATATAAAATAAGAGCCTGTGCTCATATCCGGCAGGGTGAGCGGCGTAATTTCGTCGCGGCGTTCAATACCATTGATAAAAACGTGCGCACCCGGCACTTCGGATTCGATCACCAACGTTCCCGCTGAAACCTGCGGATTTGGGTTGTATCGCCAAACATACGCAAAAACCGCAAAAGCGGTGGCAATTGCCGCAGCATTTACCGCCCAGCGCACCCATTTCTGGCGTTTGCGCAGTTTCCGCCGGGAGCTGCCTTTGGTTGTCCGCCGTTTGCTTCGGCGATGCTCCGCTTCTTCAGGCGTCAGCCATTCGATGCCACCGCGATGGTTGGTGTATTTCACATAACCGCGATCGGAATAGAATTTTTCCTCTTCCTCTTCCCGGATCTGCTGACGCAACCGTTCTTCCAGTTTTGCCTGGCGTGCTGCATTGCTGTCATCCTGATTTTCCTGCGATCGCTCCAGCCGTTTTTCCAGCTTTTCGCGAATCTGATCCCGTAATTGCTTTTCTTCTTCCGGCGTTAACGCCATTGGTCACCTCCGCCGCGAACCCCTGCGGCAATTGATTTAATGTTAACTCCTAACATTCTGTTTACAGCCAACCGTGTTCTTTATACCAACTGTATGTTTCTGTTAATCCTTTTTCCAGCGAAATTTCTGTGACAAATCCCAATGTTTCGCGGATTTTTTCTGCGGAAAATACCCAATATCCGGCGTTTACTTCAATCATTTTTTGGCGATTGAGAATGCTCGGTTTACCGGTAATTTTTGATCCGAGCTCCATAATTCCCGCAAATCCGTAAGCTACGGCGTACGGCACGGGGATGTTCATTACGCTTTTGTTCATCGCGGTTTTGAGAATGTCGATCACATTCGACCATTCGCACGGTTGCGGATTGCAGATGTTGAAAATCTCTCCCGTCGAGCGATCGTCGTTTGCCGCAGCGATGATGCCGCGTGCCAAATCGAACACGTGGATGATGCTCACCACCGGATCGTGCGAGCCCACTTTCAGATTCACTCCGGCTTTCACATTTTTGAAAACTTCGAACACATCCGTATCGCGGGGACCGTAAACGGTGGGTGGGCGCAAAATGGTGACCGGCAATTTGCCGACATACGATTGCGCGACTTCATCTGCCTGCAATTTGCTTTTGCCGTAATCGGTGAGCGGATTTGCCGGTGCATCCTCCGTTTTCGATTCGCCCGGTTTGGACGGCCCGCAAGCTGCCTGGCTGCCCACAAACACCACTTTTTTGATGCCGGGATTTTCCGCCAGCGTCACTTCCATCAGGTTTTTAGTCGCCTGCACATTTCCGCGATAAAATTCATCCGGCGTGAGCGCTTTGGTGACGCCTGCAATGTGCAAAACCACATCCGATTTGGCAATCGCTTCGCGCAGCGAATCCGGATCGTTCAGCGATCCGTAACAATATTCCACCGGCAGCCCTTCCAGCCAGCGCAAATTGCTGGTTTTCCGCACCAGACAAACGACGGTTTCACCCGCATCCGTTAACTGTTTGGCAACCCAACTTCCCACAAAACCGGTTCCACCGGTGACGAAATAGCGCATATTCGCTCTTTTTTGTTATCGATGATCAAATTTAGCAACCACGAAAATAAGGATTGAAACCTGCTATTGCAATGGCTTTTGTGATCAACGGAAGGTTGAAAGCACAATTTGCACATCGGTTAGGCGTTGGGGGCGATCGTCCGGTGATTTTTGGAGCATTTTCACCAGCAAATCGCACAAATCCTGCGGCAGCGATGCATCGATATCGCAGGCAGATTTCGGTGATTCGTGCATAATCGAATACACCAGCGACGCTTTTGAATTCGCAGCAAACGGGCGTTCGTTGCAAAACAGCTCGAACAGCACCACGCCGAGCGCGTAAATATCCGTTCGCGCATCGGTTGCCACACCGGCAACTTGCTCCGGTGCCATGTATGCGGGCGTGCCCATGCTGTCGCCGGTTTGGGTGAGCTGCGATGCGTTGTCCTGCATTTTGGCCAAACCAAAATCGGTGATTTTCGGCTGTCCGGCGGCTGTCACCAAAATATTTTCCGGCTTGATATCGCGATGCACCACGCCCTGCGCATGCGCGTGCGCCAGCCCGTCCGCGATTTGCTGCGCGATTGCCAGCTTAGCGGAAAAATCATCCGCGTGCGCGATGCGCCAATCCGCCAGCGTTCCGCCAGCGACAAATTCCAGCGCGAGAAACGGTAGTTCATCGGCAACGCCGATATCAAAAATTTGCGCGATGTTGGGGTGATTGAGCGCAGCAGCAGCACGCGCCTCCTGCCGGAATCGCGCTTCCGCCTGCGGATCGTTCAGCAGCACCGGCGATAAAATTTTCAGTGCGACAGTGCGCTGCAACCGCTCGTCGATTGCCCGCCAAACGCTGCCCATCCCGCCGCGACCGATTGCCGCTTCGATGCGGTAATGCCCGATTTTTCGCCCGATCAATCCGCTGCCGGAATGTCCGGACGACGACACCTGCGGCGCAGCAAACAGCGATTCGGATTCGCGCTGCAGCCATTTCTCCAAAAATAAATTGGCGATCTGCAGCCGTTGCCCGTCCCGCCGGACAAAGCCAAGTTGCAGCAATCCCTGCACAATCGCCGCTACATTTTCCGAGCGCAGAGCAGTTTTCGCGACCAATTCGGCTTCGCTGAGCGCGCTTTCGTCGAGAATGTAGCGGAGCACCTGTTTTTCGCGGTCGTCGAGCATCGCAAAATCCACCGCAAAAAAATGTCCGAGTGTGGCATCCAGCGCCATTTCGCGGATGCTCTCTGGCAGGTTTCCATTTTCGAAAAACCGCGCCGACAGTTGCTGCAGCAAATACGGGTGATTGTGGCAAGTTTCGCAAATTTCCCGGACGATTTCCGGCGCAAAATTACCGCGTGACACCAGCGCCGTTGCGGCGGTTTCGTCGAGTTCCCGCAGAAAAACCGGCGGTGTGAACCCGTGCAAAAACGGCGATGTGTTCGCGGTCGATGCGCTTTCCAGTTGCAGCAATCGCCGCGTTGCGGTGATCACCGTGAGCACGCCTTCGCCCTGCTGGAAAAATCGCCGGAGTCGTGGCAGCACTTCCGGATTGGCGGTTTCGATGTTCAGCAATTCCTCGCATTCATCACAGAGCAGCAGCAGGGTTTTCCCGGATTGACGGGCGCATTTTTTGAGGTATCGCAACATCTCGAACAGGCTCAGTGATTCCATTTCGGCAACTGTGACGCCGGATTCCGCGAACCGCTCTTCGGCATCCTCCACGCTTTCGAGCAGCAATTCTGCCAACCCGTCCGCATCGCTGGCGCCCTGCATATTCCAGAATAGTGGTAGATACGTATCGCCGCAGCGCAATTCCAATTCTTTCAGCAACGAGGTTTTGCCGATGCGCCGGGTGCCGGCAATCCATACATAGCGGTATTTGCCGTCCAGTATTTCGCGAACGCGGTCATCGCGCCCGAAGAAATTTTCTCCGCGCACCCAGTTTCCGGCGATAAATGGATTTTTGCGATTGGGCATTTTTTTAGTTATGAATTTTGAATTTCGAGTTTTGGCTTTTGAGTTTTGAGTTTTGGATTTTATCCTTTATCCTTTACCCTTTATCCTTCTCTACTTATCCTTCATCCTTTATCAATTATACTTTATCCTTCTTCAGCAGCAGCGGCAACCGCTTCAACATCCGCGACAGTCACCCGGCGGCGGCGCGATTCGATGATTCGGGCAATGCAGCGGGCGCAAATTTTCTGGATGCGATACGGCACGCAGTCGCTCAATTCCAGAATCCGGGAAACCGCCGTTTCATCGAAACTGAAAATGCCTTTCACCGGTTCGCGGATGAGTTGCTCAGCATCGGCGCGATCAATTTGCCCGACCGGAATTTCCGAGAAAAAATTATACCACGGACTGCCTTCGCTTTCCCAGCGTTTGCGGATGTGGCTGCCCGCCATCACCGATACGAGATTTTCCGCAAAGGTTTTCATAAAAATACTGCGCAATTTTTGATTGGTTTGTGCGGAATAGCGATTCAGTTCGTCCACTTCGTCGATGAGCAACGCCAGAATCAGCGGTTTGCCCGCCGGCGGTTGCAGCGATTTGAGGATATCGCGAACATCCGCGCTAAAATCGCGGGCGCTGTAATTTTCCGGCTGTTCAGTGATGCGCAGCGCCACATCTGCGGGCAATTTTTCCGCACAGCCTTCCACAATATCGTGCGCCATCGTCGCGAAAAACCGCGTTTCCGGCGTGCCCTGCAAATCGATATACACCGGCAGGTAAACGTAATCCGCGTCTGGCTGCTGTTCGAGCCGTTTTTTAAGTTGGTGCAGCAGCGATGTTTTGCCGATCCGGCGCGGACCGTGCAACATCAAACTGTTGTTCGGCAACGCCGCCAGCACTTGTCTCAGCAGATTTTCCCGCCCGAAAAACATTTTTTCGTTGAGCACCGGCGCACCGGCAATATACGGATTGTATTTGCTGACAAAAGCGATTCGCCGGCGAAAATACCAGTTCGCGAAAACGCCGCCGGCAGTGAACAGCAGCAGCAACGCCGCCAGCGACAGCACCATCGGCTCGCGATAAATTGGCTGCTTCCGGGAAATCGTCAGCGGAAAAGCCGCCTGATTCGGTGGTGAATCCACATCCGTCGCGATGACGGTGAGCTGGTTTTCACCCATCAGCAGTGGCACATCGATAGCGAAGCGAAATCCTTGTTTTTGCTGAACATCCGGCGGCGCAATCTGCAACGGCGATCCGGAATTATCACGCATCGGCGAACCGTTCAGCGAAACCGACAAATGGGAAATCCCCTGATCATCGCGAACGACGCCGGTGATGCGAATTTGCGCATCGCGCGTTTCCACAAATTCCGCCGGAAAAGCCACCACCGGCGCAACACCGAGCGTGTCGCGTTCGATGACCGTTCGCAGCAGTGTGTCCGGTTTCTGCCCGAGACGGGTCATTTCCGAACGCGTTTTGCGGAGCCAATCATTTGCCTGCCGGAATCCCGGTTGCTGCTGCTCGATTTGGGCAAACATGGCAAGCGCGGCTGCGAAATTTCCGGCGAGATATTGTTGCAGCGCCTCGTCAAATTGGATGGACAATTGCGCTTCGGTTGCCGCATCGCCGGATTCATTTTGCCAGCGGCGAATGCGCTGCTGCCATTCTGCAAAACGGGTTTCGCCGGGATTTTCGCGAACGAGGTCCGCAAGAATCGTCAGCGCTGCGGCGGGTTGCTGCTGGCTAAGGGCATCACTTAATTGCTGTAAATATTGATTTTGGGCGAGATTATTTTCCAGTTGCGATTGCCGGTTTTGCACATCGCGAACCAACGTTGCCAGCGAATCTGTCCGGCTGATTTCCTGCCGAATCAATTGGCGGTATCGCAAAAAGCTGTCGCGATAGCTGCTGTTGTTGACCACGCCCCAATCTTCCGAACGGGCGAAATCGGTTTGCGCCGCCGCAATATTTCCCAGATTAAACTGCGCCACGCCGCGCCAAAAATAGGGCAGGTAATCGATGAATCGCAGCGAATACGTTTCCACTTCCAGCTTCGGGCTGTCCCGAAGTTCGATGGCGCGATCGAGTTGGGCGACGGCTTCCGCCCAATTGGCATCCGCAATCGATTCCCGGGCGTTGCCGTAATAATCGTACCACTGCGATTGCCCGAACAGCGGTTGCAGCACCAGCAAACCGCCCAAAATTGCCCACATTCGCCAGTTGGGCTGTCGTGATTTCAGTTTCATTTTGAGCGGAAATATAATCAATCGGCGGGAAAAAACCTTGCAGGTTTGCCATTGTCATCGGTTAAAACAATTGCAAACCTGCGAGTTTGGTTGAATTTGGGGATTACTGCCTTCGCAGGAATGACCATTTGTGTTCATCGCGCATAATAAAAACCCTACTTCACCAGCATCATTTTTTTGACCGTCGAAACGCTGCTACCCGCCTGAATCCGGTAAAAATAAATGCCGCTCGCCAAAAAATCGGCATCGAAGACGGTTTCGTATTCGCCCGCATTTTGGAATGCATTCACCAATTCGGCGACTATTTTTCCGCGCACATCAAAAACCGTTAATTTCACCGGTGCAGATTCGGGAATCGCGTATCGAATCGTTGTCGTCGGATTGAACGGATTGGGGTAATTTTGCGCCAATTCTATTTGCGAAGGCAGTTGGTCGCTCACAGGATCAATCGCGGTGATGTTCGGCAGAATGACAGTCAAATTGCCATCGCTATCAAACGGGTTCGACCATTTGGGATTGCTGTAAACATCGCTGCCGGTCAACGTTCGCATAAACGCGACGAGCTGCTGCTTTTCCTGTTCGGAGAGGTTGAGGTTTTGCGGATTGCCGTTCGGTGTCAATCGCGGATCGATCAAATTATTTCCCGCAACAATCTGGATCTGATTGTAATGATTCACCACCGCCAGCAGCGAATTTTTGGATGCGTTGTGCATCATCCCGCCGTTGACGCTGCCATTTTCGTCGGCCATATCGCGCAGCGAGGGCGTGCGGGTATTGGTGAAATCCGTGCCACCACCGATTTTCGCGACTTCCCCATTATTTCGGGTATTCGGATCGATGTCAAATTCCGGCGGAGCGTGGCAACCGGCGCAACCGGCACCACCGGCAATCCGATTGCCGTTCGGATCGAACACCGGCGGAGCGAGAAACAATTGTTTCCCCTGATTTTCCTGCAGCGTGAAATTCGGGAACGGTGCTGGATCGTTGGGCACCTGCGAACGTCCGGCATCGTATTTCGAATCGAACGACTGGATGCTGCGGATAAATTGGGCAATCGCCCGCTGCATCCGCGCCTCGGTAACGATACTGTCGCCGTATGCAAAAGTGAACAGATCGTTGTAATAATCGATGTTCATCAATTTGGTGAGCAGCGAATCGAGCACGGGATCGCCGTTTTCGCCGCTAAAACCCATTTCCGCGTGATCCTGGATGGGCATGGTGGTTTGCGCTTCCAGCGATGCGGCGCGTTCGTCCCAAAAGAACTTGGCTTCGTTGGCAAAACGCGCGTTGATCAGCCGCATCGAGTGGCGTCCAGTGGTGCCGTTCACGCCCGTGCTGGCCATTGCGGTATCGCTAAAAGCAAACGCCTGTTGATGGCAACTGGCGCAGGCAATAGTGTTGTTCACCGATATTTTTTTATCGTAAAACAGCACGCGACCTAGCGTTGCTTCGGCATCACTAATTTGATTATTTGGCGGCGTGTTGTCTTTGTTGATGTAATTCGGGACCGGTTGATTGGCATAATTTTCGAGATTGTTTAAATCGATAACACCGGCTGATTGACAAAACGCTGCTGTCGTAAGCAGTGCTAATATTAATAAAATCATACGATTATCTGCATTTTTGACATTCATATCCACAGTCTCCTTTGAACAGTTTGGGGTATTTCGCGAACTCGCATTTCATGAAATGAGCGCCTGAAGCGGAGTGACATTGATCGATTTTTTTGCCGGACGCTGTGCGTTGGACAGCAGCGGTTGCGCAAACTTGCAAATTTTTTTGAGTTTTTTTAGCGATGGTTGGCGGGAAACGCATTGCGGATGCGCTGGATTGTTGATTTATGCGTTGATTGCAAATGATAAGTTTTGAGAAAAGCAGCTAATTCTGCCATCGGTCGTAGTTGATCGATGCGGATGAAGTGACACAAATAGCCGCCGTCGCTGCCGAATTTGGAGCCGAAATCTTTTTTCGGCGCGGCGTCCACGGCTGCGGCATCGGCGAAACCACACAAAATGGCCGTCGTTCCCGGTAAAATTTCAGCCGCCTGAGGCGATGGCAAATCGATAATCACCTGCACATATGCGGCAGGTTTGCGCTTTTTGGCGTAATCTTCCCGCACCAGCAAATGCAGTTTTTCGGTAAACGGATACGCCGACGTTTTGATCTCCACATCGCCGAAATCCGTATCTCCTTTGTTTTGCCCGACGTTGTGCCGTCGCCAATCGTCGAAAAAATATGCCGCAAATGCGAACTCGCCCAAATGTCCCGCTAGTGTATCCACCGGCGATGCGACGGTGCGGTTCACCCGCGTTTGGGGAATCAGTCGTTGGGCTTCTTCGAGCATTTCCGGGGTGATTGTAATCTTAGGGTGCATTGCTAATTTCATTATTTATTGAACACCACAATCCGGTTGGTATTCGTGCCTTTCGCGTTGTTTTTCACGCCCCAAATATTGGCGGTTTTGGTGAACTGCTGGCGATTGATAACGATGCCCGCACAGCGAAAACCGGCGGCTTCGCCGAGCGGAGCGACGATTTCATCCAGTTTGATGCGCCCGTTGCGTACCTCTCCGACCTCGAACGCCACCCATCCGCCCGGACGGGTGATGCGGTGCAACTCACGAAATACCGCGCCCATCACAGTTTCCCATTCCGGCAACGATTTTGTCACGGTCATTTTTTGCTCGACTGCTGCAATGTCGATCGCATTGAACCAGCAGCGCAGCCAATTGTCCGCGCCGTATTGCACCACATCCAGAAACGGCGGCGAGGTGACGGTCAGTTGCACGGTTTCGTCGGGAATTTGGCGGGTTTGGCGGGCGTCACCGGTCAAAAATTTGGCTGAATCGGCGATTTTTGCCAGTTGCAGCCGTAATTCCGGCGACAAATCTTTGCACAGCGCTTTCGATTTGCGCAGAATCAGTTGTTTCACATCGCGATATTCCGGCGACTGATTGCGCTTTCGATTGATTTTGATCTGGCTTTCCGGTGTCACCGCCTGATTGGGTGGCAGCGTGTACACCGAAAAAAATCCCGGCGAATGCCCGGTGAGGCGGTTGGTTGCCACCATTTTTATCCAGCGATCCGTCGCATCTTCGCTGCCGTTTTCCCGGCGGACGATCAGATAATTTCGCAGCGAAACAATTTCCGCTTCGGTTTGCGAGTGAAAAAACATCGACAAATCGATATCTGACTTTGCGGACGAATCGACGGGAATTTCCGCCAATCGCTGCAGCAATGCTGGCAACTCCGGCGGCGATAATCGCGGTTCAGCCAGCAACGCACTCAGCGGATTGATGTCATTGGCGATCACATTGCGATTGAGCAACGCCGCTTCGATGGCGGTTGTGCCACGTCCGCTGAACGGATCGTACACCACATCGCCGGCCTGTGTCAGCCGTTCGATAAAAAATCGCGGCAACTGCCCTTTAAAGCAGGCGCGATAGGCCACTTCGTGGAGCGCGTTTGCCTGCCGCTGGCGCGATGTCCAGAATTCGTTGACAAACTGCGGATAGCTGCTGTCGCCAACGGCAATCTGCCCGTTTTCTGTTTCGCCGAAATCGTTGAATTTCAGCAGGTTATCGATAAACTGTTGCGGTGATTTCAATGGCGGTTTCGTCCGTGTTCATCCGTGAAATTTTACCGGTCAAAGTGATTGACCGGTTTCGATTTACACTGTATTCATTTTTGCGGATGAAATATACACATTTTCGCGGGTTTCCCCAAAACCCGATCAACAATCAATGGTGCAGCGATTGTTTTATCCGTTTGGCAATTCCTGCAGCATATTCCAGAAATTCCGGTTTGGGATCGCGGCAGATGTAAACCTGCACACCGTTTTCCCGTGCCAGCGGATTGTCGAGCGATCCGGCAAGTTCAATATTTCCAAACATTTGCTGAATATCTTCGCCAAGCTCGTCATTCACATAAATGAAAGTATTGAACTGAATTTTTTCCGGCACCCAGAACAAATAATTATCGCTGAAGCTGATGGGTTGGGGCAAATTTTCAGGGCGACCGTAATACCAGATCGCACCGGCTTGCCCGTAATTTTCGGTATAAATGATAGCAGAATCGCGTTCGGCGGGCGTGAGTTTTTGCCACGCTGCGATGCCGAGATTGCCGATTTCCCGCCAACCGATCATGTCTGCATAATCCTGCGGTAAATCGTGCATTTTGCCATCTTCCCAGCGAAGTGCCTCTGCGGTGCCCATAAATTGGCTCCATTTGGCATGTTTGATCATTGCGTTTTGTCCCAATACCGGCAACCCAAACGGGACCAACGGGAGTGCGGATAACAGCATCAAACCGAGTAGCAACGGATTCACCCACCGCCATTTTTGGGTTGCAAATTGCTCAACGGCAGCGCCACCGGCCGCGAAAAGTGCCGGATAAATGCCGAGTGTGTAATACGCTTTCCCTTTTATCGCGATCAAAATGGCAAACAGCGCAACGATGCCAAAACCAATCGCGCGATACTTTTTCCCGGATTTGGCGAACAGCAGAAAACCCAATCCTGCCAGCCACAGCAGCAGCGCGTGCGCGTTCATCAACAGTTGCATCAGGAAAAATTCGCTGATTTGCACATTCGCGAACTGGCTCTCCTGCAACATCTGGAAATGGGCGAACACCGGCCAACCGTTGGCATGTTGCCAGAATATATTTGGCGAGATCATTAAAAGTCCGGCAATTGCTGCAAAAATACTGTTGCGATGCCGGAGCAAATTGCGCTGCGGTGTGAGCAGTAATCCTGCCAGCAATCCCGCCGCCAGAAAAACGATTGAGTATTTGTTCAGGAATGCCCATCCCCACAGTAACCCAATAAAAATCAGATACTTCGGCGATCGGGAATTAAGCAATTTCACCATAAGGAACATGCTCAGCAACCAGTACAACTGGTTGAAAAACACCGGCTGATACATCGTGTTTGTGCGTAAAAATGCGGGAGAAACAATAAACGCAGCACTCGCCAGCACAATCGCCCAGGCTTTGCCGCCAAATTCGCGAACCAGCAAACCGATGATCACAACCGACGCTGCACCGAACAGCGCGGGTAACAATCGCACCGCAAAAACCGAATCGCCGATCAGCGGTCGCAGCGCCGCAAGCCATCCGGCAATCGCCGGCGGGACGGAAAAATAGCCCCAATCGAGGTGGTTGGAGAGCGCCCAATATAGCAGCTCATCGCGATGAAATTCGTAATTGGTGTTGGTCAGCAAATGCAACAGCAGCTTGAAGGCTGCAAGCCCGGCAATCAATAGCCAGGTGTTTTGGTTGGCAACTGCAGGTTCTTGTTTTGGGGTAATCGTCGCAGAATTGCTCATTCATCGCCTCGAAATTAAATGCACTGTTTTCGTAATATCCGACAAAACGCAAATATCTGCAAATGGTTGCGGGAATGCGGTTTTCTATGATTTGGACGGGTGTTTTAGCAAGCCGTTAGATTGATGCAAATAAATGCGTTTATAATGTAGCATTTCTGCTATTCTATTTCCGGCAGGTGATTTTTCGCCAAAAATGTGTTATAATTCGAGCCTGATTTGGGTTAACAATTAACGGGTGAACAACAACCTTCGTCTAATGCTTTCCGTTCAACAGCTAACATGTTCTTTCGCATCACTGCAAAACTTTAAACCGATTATTTTCAACGAATTAGCAAAAGTATTCAATTTTTCCAGACAACAAATTAACTGCAGGCACAGCGCCAATCGATAGCATAAGTTTTGCCGCGAAACACATGCGACAGTGAAATCCTTCGGAAAAACTTCTCGAATTAACATGTCACAAAAGCAGGTAATCATCAATCGATTTTCAAATTTCCCCAAAAATTATATCGCGAAATCACACGCTTTCACTATTGTTTGGGGCAGCACATCCGAAAATAAGTGAATGTAATTGGATTCAGGCGGCGACGAATAAGGGTTAGTAAATGAAAGACTTACAACAATTTTCCGGTAAATTTAAACAGCTCATCGAACGGTTTGAAGCGCAAGTTGAACGTACGCCGGAGAACATCGCAGTACGATATGAGCGGCAGCAACTCACCTATCGGGAGCTGAACGAACGCGCCAATCAACTGGCGCATCATCTGCTGGCGCAGAATGTGGTGCCGGAACAACTCATCGGTATTTGCCTCGAACGCACGCCGGAAGTGATCGTCGCAATTTTGGGCGTGCTGAAAGCCGGCTGCGCGTTTGTGCCACTCGATTTGGCGTATCCCAAAGATCGCATTGAGTTTATGCTCAACGATGCGGATGTGCAGTTGCTGATCACCCAGCAATCGCTGATCGGGCAGGTGCCTTCGGGTGATGCGCTGCAAACGGTTATCGTTGATGCGCCGGATTCGCCCATCGCCAATCACCGCCGCGACAATCCCGGAATTGAAATTACCGAAAATCAGCTCGTTTACGTGCTCTACACCTCCGGCTCCACCGGTCAGCCGAAAGGCGCAATGATCACCCATCGCAACGTTTTGCGGCTGTTCACCGCCACCGATCACTGGTTCCATTTTGACGAAACCGATGTCTGGACGATGTTTCACTCGTACGCTTTCGATTTTTCCGTTTGGGAAATGTGGGGCGCGCTGCTCTATGGCGGCTGCGTTGTCGTCGTGCCGTATATGGTTTCCCGTTCGCCGGAGGCGTTCCATAAATTGCTCGTCGATGAAAAAGTGACCGTGCTGAACCAAACGCCATCGGCGTTCCAGCAGTTGATTGCAGCGGATCTGCAATCCGCAAAACCTGCAAATTTCGCGCTGCGATACGTCATTTTCGGCGGCGAAGCACTCAATTTCCAGATGCTCAAACCGTGGTTCGATCGTTACGGCGATGCCAAACCGCAATTGATAAACATGTATGGCATCACCGAAACGACCGTGCACGTGACCTATCGACCGGTTAGCGCAGCTGATTTGCGCAGCAACGCAGCCAGCCTCATCGGCGTGCCGATTCCCGATCTGGAAATCGTGCTCCTCGACGAACATCTTCAGCCCGTGCCGGATGGCGAAACCGGCGAAATTTGCGTTGGCGGCGGCGGTGTGGCGCGTGGATACTGGAAACGCGAACAGCTCACTAACGAGCGATTCATTCCGCATCCGCAAAAACCGGGGAGCGGCGAAAAACTTTATCGCTCCGGCGATCTGGCGAAACGGCTGCCGGACGGGGATCTCGATTATCTCGGGCGAATGGATTTTCAGGTGAAAATCCGCGGATTCCGCATCGAGCTCGGCGAAATTGAGGCGGCGATGGTCAAACATCCGGCGATCAGCCAATCGCTGGTGATTGCCAACAAACATCCGCACAGCGGCGAACAGCGGTTGGTGGGCTATTTTGTCGCGAAAGCCGCGATGAACATTTCAGAAATCCGCACATTTTTGGGGCAATCGCTGCCGGATTACATGATTCCCGCCGCGTTCGTGAAAATCGACGAATTCCCGCTAACTACCAACGGCAAAATCGACCGGAAAGCGCTGCCGGAGCCGGGCAAAGAGCGACCGAACCTCAGCGTTGCGTTTGTCGCGCCGCGCAGCGACACCGAAAAATATCTCGCAGAAATCTGGCAGGAAGTATTGGGCATCGAGTCCATCGGCGTTCGCGATGCGTTTTTTGAACTTGGCGGCACATCCATTCAAGCCGGGCAATTTGTCGCGCGGCTCTACGCCGATCTCGGCGAGGAAGTTTTTGTGGTCACGCTGTTCGAAAAGCCGACCATCGAGGCGTTTGCCAAAATGCTCGACAGCGAATATGAATCTGCACTGAAACGCTTTTTCGGCGGGGAAAGCAGCATGGAAACCGCTGCATCGACGGTTGAGCAACACATCGTCACGCCGGAAATTATCGAAAAAATGAAACACATCGTGCCAACCGTGCATCTCCGTGACGATGACAATTCGCCAAAAAATCCGCCAGCGCTGTTCATTCTGGCGCCGCCGCGTTCCGGCACGACGCTGTTTCGCACGATGCTGGCGGGTCATCCGCAACTGTTCGCCGCATCCGAATTGCAGTTGTTGCTGTTCAATTCCCTGCGCGAGCGAAAGGACGCTTTCTCGGGCAAATGGCATGTCTGGCTGGAAGGCACGATTCGCGCAATCATGGAAATCAAAAATGTCGATGGCGATACCGCCCGGCAGATGATGCACGATTTTGAGCAACAGAATTTGAGCACCAAAGCGCTCTACGCAAAGCTGCAACACTGGCTCGGTGAGCAAATTCTGGTGGACAAATCGCCGCAATACGCGCTGGATTTGCAAAGCATGCACAAAGCCGAACGCGATTTTGAAAACGCGCTGTATGTGCACATGATTCGCCATCCGTACGCGATGGTCACTTCGTTTCAGTCGGTGCACATGCACCAGATTATGTATTTGAAAAAACACGACTTACCGGAAAAGTTACTCGGCGAATTGATCTGGCTGCACAGTCAGCAGAACATCCTCAGTTTTCTGGAAACTGTTCCGGAATCGCGCAAAATTGCCATCTGGTATGAGGATCTGGTCGTCAAACCGGAAGCAACCGTGCAGCACATGTGCCGTCATTTTGGCATCGATTTTCACCCGGATATGGCGAACCCGTATAAAGATATGCACAAACGCATGGTCGACGGCATTTACAAAGATTCCCGTCCGATGGGCGACCTGAAAATGCTCGAACAAAAGCGGGTAAACCCGAAATTGGCGGATCGCTGGCAGGGCGTTTTGGACGATAATTTTTTGAGCGATGAAACCTGGAAAGTTGCGGAATTTTTGGGATACGAGCGCAATCTGGCGCGGAAAACGCTGTTCGCAGCGGCATCGCCATACCGGAAATCGGCGGAAAGAACGTCCGAAAAAACGCCGGAAATTGCAGATACAGACATCGCCATCATCGGGATGGCCGGACGGTTTCCCGGCGCGGAAAATGTCGATCAGCTCTGGGAAAATCTCTGCAACAGCGTGGAATCGATTCGCCAATACAGCGACGAAGAACTGCGCGCGGCAGGCATTTCCCCGGAAGCGCTGGACAATCCCAATTACGTTCGCGCAGGCGGCACATTCGAAAATCCCGAACATTTTGACGCGGAATTTTTCGGCTATCACAGCCGGGAAGCCGCGCTCACCGATCCGCAGCACCGCGTTTTTTTGGAAACCGCGTACAGCGCGCTGGAAGCTGCCGGATACGATGCCAATCGTTTCGCCGGGAAAATCGGCGTTTTTGGCGGCGTCGGGCGCAACGCATACATGATTCAGCACATCGCGCCAAACGCGGATTTGCGGCAGGAATCCGACGAATACCACATGGTCATCGGCTATGACAAAGATTTTTCGACCACGCGCGTGGCATACAAACTGAACTTGCGCGGACCCGCGTTCACTGTGCAAAGTGCCTGCTCCACCTCCGGCGTGGCGATTCACCTCGCCTGCCAAAGTCTGAAAACCGGCGATAGCGACATGGCGATTGCCGGCGGCTGCCGGATGATGATGCCCCCGCGCGGCGGATACGAATATACCGAGGGCGGACCGCTGTCGCCGGACGGGCACATCCGCACATTCGACGCGGATGCCAAAGGCATGGTGCGCACCAGCGGCGCGGCAATTGTGGTGCTGAAACGGCTTTCGGACGCACTCCGCGATGGCGACACGGTTCACGCAGTCATCAAAGGTTCGGCGATCAACAACGATGGATCGGACAAAATCGGTTTCACCGCGCCGAGCGTGAGTGGACAAACTGCGGTGGTCGCGGAAGCGATTGAAAAATCCGGCGTGAATCCCGAAACCATCAGGTTTGTGGAAGCGCACGGCACCGGCACCATTTTGGGCGATCCCATCGAAGTGGCGGCGTTATCGCAGGCGTATCGCAAGCACACACAGAACAGCGGATTTTGCGCCATCGGCTCGGTGAAAACGAACATCGGGCACATCGACGCGGGTGCTAGCGCGGTCGGATTGATCAAAACTGCGCTGGCGCTGAAGCACCGGCAAATTCCCCCGACACTCCATTTTACCCGACCAAACCCGCAACTGAAGCTGGAAAACAGCCCATTTTTTGTGAATACAAAATTGCAGCCGTTGGAACCCACTGTGCCCGGCACACCGCGACGGGCGGCGGTCAATTCGATCGGATTGGGCGGCACCAACGCGCACATTATTTTGGAGGAAGCACCGGAGCAGGTTTCCGCGCCAACCGCGCGGCAGTGGCAATTGCTGCTGCTATCCGCCAAAACCGATTCGGCGCTGGACGCTGCAACCGCAAATCTGGCGCAATATTTTGGCAAACATCCCGAAATCAATCTCGCCGATGCCTCATTTACGCTGCAAACCGGACGGCAGTATTTTGAAAAACGGCGCATCGCGGTTGTAGAAAATCCCGCCGATGCCGCATCCGTTTTGGGGAAGTCCGCACCGCAACGGCTGATCAGCCAGAGCTGCGTGGGCGAACCGCATTCGACTGTATTCATGTTTGCCGGTGGCGGCGCACAGTATTTGAACATGGGATTGCAGCTCTATCAAACTGAATCCGTTTTCCGCGAAATCGTGGACGAATGTGCTGAATTGCTGCTGCCGATGATCGACCGCGACATTCGCGAATTGATCTATCCCGCCGAAACCAACGACGCGCTCGCTGCCGAAATGGAACAGCCGACGCTGGCGCTCGCGACTCTGTTCACCATCCAATTTGCCAGCGCAAAACTGTGGATGAGTTGGGGCGTTGCGCCCAACGCGATGATCGGGCACAGCATGGGCGAATACACCGCTGCATGTCTCTCCGGCGTTTTCTCGCTGAAAGATGCCCTCGCGATGGTGGTGATGCGCGGCAAATTGTTCGAAACGCTGCCCGAAGGGGCGATGCTCAGCGTGCCGCTTTCCGAGGCGGAACTGCGCCCGTTTTTGAACGACGATCTCTCGATTGCTGCAATCAACCGACCGGATTCCTGCGTGGCATCCGGCACTGTTGCTGCGATTGAACAACTGCAGCAAACGCTGGCATCCCGGGAAATTGAAGCGACGCGGGTGCGCATCAACGTCGCTGCACATTCACAACTCGTCGAACAGATTCTCGATGAATTCGGCAAATTTTTGCAAACGATTGAATTTCACACGCCGGAAATCCCGCTCATTTCCAACGTCACCGGCGAATGGGCGAACAACAGCGTTGCCAACTGGCAATATTGGGTGAAGCACCTCCGCCAAACCGTGCGCTTCGCGGACGGGATGAGCACATTGCTGGACAGCGAAGGGCGCATCTTTTTGGAGATCGGTCCCGGACAAATTTTGAGCTCACTTGCGCGGATGCATCCGCAAAAATCCGCTGCCCGCACGATCGTTTCATCGATGCGTCACCCCCGCGAAACCACACCCGACGACCAACATTTGCTGACCAGTTTGGGACGATTGTGGCTGGCGGGAAAGGACATCGATTGGCAAAAATTTTACGGCAACGAAAAGCGCATGCGCGTGTCGCTGCCGACTTATCCGTTTGAGCGGAAACGCTACTGGATCGATCCGCCGGACGCATCCACACTACCAAATCAGACAACGCAACAACATGTTTTTACCGGAGATACGAAAATGCCCCAACCGGCTCAACCGACCGCAACTGCACCGGCAGTTGCCGCGACAAAACCGCGAAAAGAACGCATCGCTCGCAAGCTGCAGGAAATTTTACACGACCTCAGCGGCGTTGAAATCGATGCGCTCGACCCGAATGTGACATTTCTGGAATTGGGTTTTGACTCGCTGTTTTTGTCGCAGGCGAATGCGACGATCCAGCGCAATTTCAAAGTGAAAATTTCTTTCCGTCAATTGTTCGAGGAGGCACCGACAATTGACGCGCTATCCGGATATATTGACGATAATCTGTCGTCGGATGCGTTCCCGCCTGATCCCGCTGAACTGGCAGCCGCACAGCCGCAACCGGTGGCAATGCCGCAAACCGCGCCGCAATTGCCGATTGTGACACCGGGAATCGCGCCTTCGCCGGAAAACGCCGGTGCGCTGGAACGGGTGATCCAGCAACAGTTGCAACTCATGCAGCACCAACTGGCAGCGTTTGGAGCCGTTGGGCAATCGACACCGGCACAAACACCCGCGCCGCCGCCGACTGCCCCATCCGTGTCGCCTGCTCTCAAACCAAAAGCGACGCCATTGCCGCAATCGCGACCACAACCGGCACCGCAAATCAACGAATTGAATTTGCAACAGCAACTATTTTTGGATCGTTTTGTCGCAAAATACAGCGCCAAAACCAAAACATCTAAAGCCATCGCCGCGGAGCAGCGGCAGCACCTCGCCGATCCGCAGGTCATCGACGGATTCAGCCGTTTCTGGAAAGAAGTCGTTTACCCAATCGCCGCGCAACGCTCGGAAGGCAGCCGCATTTGGGACGTGGACGGCAACGAATACATCGACATGATCATGGGATTTGGCGTCAACCTGTTCGGGCATCAGCCGGAATTCATCAAATCAGCCGTGATGCAGCAATTTGAAGCAGGCATGCACCTCGGCGTCATTTCGCCGCTGGCGAAAGAAGTTGCCCGGATGGTCTGCGAAATGACCGGACACGACCGCGCGCACATCGTCAACACCGGATCGGAAGCCGTGCTCGCCGCCGTTCGCGCCGCCCGCACCGCCACCGGACGACAGAAAATAGCCGTTTTCGAAGGCGATTATCACGGGTTGGTGGACGAATATCTCGTTCGCGGTATCAAAACCACCGACGGCATCCGCACGCTGCCAAAAGCGCCGGGCATCCCTGATTTTCTCACCGAAAATACGCTATTGCTCGACTACACCGATGACTGTTTCGATGCCATTCGCGCCAACGCGGACGATCTCGCGGCCGTGATCATCGAACCGATCACAGCAGTTCGCCCCAATTTCCAGCCAAAAGAAATGATCCAAAAAGTGCGCGAGCTGACCCGCGAACTGGACATCCCGCTGATTTTTGACGAGCTGATCACCGGATTCCGGCTGCACCCGAAAGGCGCGCAGGGCTGGTACGGCATCGAAGCGGATATTTGCAGCTATGGCAAAGCGCTCAGTGGCGGCATGGCGATGGCGGTGGTCGCCGGAAAACGCAAATACATGGACAGCTTCGACGGCGGCGACTGGCGCTACGGCGACGATTCCTATCCCGAAGGCGTGGTGACCTATTGCGTCGGCACGTTCATGCGCAACCCGATGGGACTGGCGGCTTCGCACGCGGCGCTGCAAAAATTGCAATCGGACAGCCCGAATTTGCAGAACGAACTAAACGCCAAAGCCGACCGTTTCGCGGCACGCGTAAACGACATTTTCCGGCGCAAAAACGCGCCAATCGAATTGCTCAACGGCGGCTCGATCATCAAATTTATTTTCACCGACCAGAATCCGCTCAACGGATTGTTCTTCTTTTTGATGCGCGAAAAAGGCGTGCTGCTCCGCGAACGCGCCTGCTTTGTCTCCACCGCGCACAGTGAAGCTGATCTGGATTTCGTGCTGCGCGCCATTGAAACCAGCGTGGACGACATGCAGCGCAGCGGATTTATGACCGGCAGCGAAAGCACATCCGGCCTCCGGCAACTTCCGCTCACCGACCAGCAAATGGAAATCTGGCTGGCAACCCAAATGGGAGACGCGGCGAGTTGCGCATACAACATGTCCACAACGATCCGGCTGGATGGCAAACTGGACGAAAGCGCATTGCGCAACAGCGTTCGCAAATTGGTGGATCGCCACGAGGCGCTGCGCATCACGTTTGATGCAAATGGCGTTTTCCAACAAATTGCTGAAAATATTGAAGTTGCAATCGCCGAAAAAGATTTGTCGAATCTCGACAGCGATGCACGCGAAACCGAATTACAGAAATTGCAATCCGAAGAAAACCGCCAGCCGTTCGATTTGGTGAACGGGCCGCTGTTCCGGTTTACGCTGATCAAACTGGCGGACGACGCGCACGCGCTGATGGTTTGCGCCCACCACCTCATTTGCGATGGTTGGTCGATGGGCATTTTGTGCGAAGAACTCGGCGAACTGTATCGCAGCGAATCGCGCGGCGACGCACCGAAGCTGCCCGACCCGAAGCCGTTTGGCGAATACGCGCAGCAACTCAGCGCATTCTGGCGCAGCGAAGACGGCAGCGCCACGGAAAATTTCTGGCTGAAGCAATTCCAATCACCGCCGCAGCCGCTCAAACTGCCGGTGGATTTCCCGAAAATCAACGGGCGCACCTATCGCTCCGGGCAACTGTTCGCGCACATTGATGCAGCAACATTTGAGAATATCCGCAGCGCAGCAAAACGCATGGGCGCCACCGCGTTTTCCACGCTGATGAGCGGGTTTGTCACACAACTGCATCGCTTGAGCGGGCAAAACGATTTCGCGATCGGGCTGGCTGCCGCCGGACAATCCGGGCAATCGAATGCCAATCTGGTCGGGCATTGTGTTTCGCTGCTGCCGATCCGTGCCAAAATTTCGCCGGAAAGCACCTTCAAATCGCTGCTCGGACAAATCAAAACCGGGCTGATGGACGCGTTCGATCACCGCGAATACACTTACGGCAAATTGCTCGAAAAACTGCGGCTCAATCGCGATGCCTCGCAGCCGCCACTGCTTTCGGTGGAAATCACTTACGAAAGCGAATCGGCATCGCTGCCGTTCGGCGATTTGCAGGCGAAAACCGTGCTCAATCCCAAAAGCTACGCCAATTTCGATCTGGAAATGTATTTCACCGAAAGCGAAAACGGGCTGGGCATCCGGCTCGATTATCAGGCGGAAAAGTTCAAAAAAGAAACCGTTGAGCGCTGGCTGAATCATTTCAAATTGCTGCTCGAATCGGTGATTGCACAGCCGGAAACACCGCTGACACAATTATACAAAACATTACCTGCGGAACCACTCGCAGCGCAACAACAGGCTTCGCAACCTGTTGATAAAAAAGAAGATACAAAAGAAACGCATGTCGAAGCTTCAACCGAAACGGAGAAAAAACTGATCGCCATTTGGCGGGAAGTGCTGCGAATTCCGGACATCGGCGTGACCGACGAATTTTACGATCTCGGTGGTCATTCGCTGCTCGGCGTGCGCATTTTGACGCGCATCAGCGACGAATTCCAGATCGACTTGCCGCTGCGCAGCTTGCTGGTGGAAATGCCCACGATCGCGTCGCTGGCAAACCACATCGACAACCTGAAATTGATCGCCGAACCGGCTGAACAACCCGCAACTGCGGACGATAGTGATGAATGGGAGGATTTGGAAATATGACGCCAGATCAAATATTAAAAATATTGCAGGAAAACGGCGCAAACATTTGGGTGGAAAACGACAAACTGCGGCTGAATGCGCCGAAACGCGTGCTCACCGACGATTTTCGCACAGCGTTGGCAGAAAATAAATCGGCGCTGATCGCGATTTTGTCGCCCAAAAATGCGGTTGCCGAACAAACGGAAAATGAAGCTGTAACACAACCGCCGCATCTTTCGTTTGCGCAGGAGCGGCTGTGGTTTATGGACAAATTGGAGCCGGGCAATCCGGTGAACAATATTAATGTTGCCTATAAATTGACCGGAAAACTGGATGTTGAGGCGCTGCGGCAAAGCCTTTCGGCAATTGTGGCGCGCCACGAAACGTTGCGAACGACTATCGGTGTGCGCGACGAAAAGCCGTTTCAGCACATTGCGGCGGCATCGCCGGTCGAATTGCCGGTAACCGATTGGCAGGAAATTCCCGAATCGGCGCAACATGCTCAACTGCAATCCACTATGATTGCCGAAATCAAAACGCCGTACGAGCTTGAAAAGGGACCGCTGTTCCGCTTCAAGCTGTTGAAAATGGCGGATGAAGTGCATGTGTTTTGGGCAAGCATGCATCACATCATCGCCGATGGCTGGTCGTTTTCGGTTTTTTTCAACGATTTGCAACAGTTTTACAACCATTTCGCCAACGGCACATCGCTCAACATCGACGAATTACCCGCGCAATACCGCGATTTCGCCAGTTTCCAACGCGAGAGCATCAGCCAAAACCATTTGCAGGAACAGCTCAAATTCTGGAAAGAAAAACTTTCCGGCGCACCGTCGCAAACCGAATTTTTCAGCGATTTCCAGCGACCGAACGACCAGCAGTTTAACGGCGCGGCGTATCAATTTGAACTGCCCGATGCGCTCACCGAGCGAATTCCGGCATTCGCAAAAGCGCAAAAAACATCGCCGTTTGTCACGCTGATGAGCGTTTTTGCGGTGCTCACGCACCGTTTTACCGGACAGGAAGATCTCGTTTTCGGCACGCCAAACGCCAATCGCGGCAAGCTGGAATGGGAAAATCTGATCGGTTGTTTCATGAATCCGCTGGCGCTGCGGCTGCAACTTCAGCCGGAAATGCGCTTTCACGATGTGCTGAAAATTGCGCAAAACACGCTGATGGACGCCCATGCCAACGGCGATATTTCGTTTGAACAAATCATCAAAGAATTGCAAATGCAGCGCGATTTGAGCCGCAATCCCGTGTTTCAACTGATGTTCCAGGTGTTCTCGCCGGGCGAACCACAACTTGCCGGATTGCAGGTCGAATCGCTGCCCATCGAATCGCAGTTCACCGAGCTGGACATGCACTTTTTTGTCAACGAATCAGCGAACGGCTACACCGGCAAAATCATTTATAATTCGGATTTGTTCACGCCGGAAACCATCGAGCGATTTGCTGATCACTTCGGGAATCTGGCGCTGGATGTGCTGGCAAATCCCGAAAAATCCATTGGCGAAGCGCAGTTAATCAGCGACGACGAATGGCGAAAAATCGTTTTTGAATGGAATGATACGCTGACGGATTATCCCCGCGACAAATGGGTTCACCAGTTGTTCGAGGAACAGGCGCAGAAAACACCGGATGCCGTTGCGATCATTTTTGAAGATCAAAAAATAACGTTCCGGGAATTGGACGAGTCTGCCAATCGTTTCGCTAATTATTTGAAAAATAAAGGGCTTGCGCCGGGAAATTGCGTCGGCGTTTGTCTCAATCGCCACGAAAAACTGATGCCCGCGCTGTTGGGCGTGATGAAGCACGGCTGCAATTATATTCCGCTCGATCCGGCATTTCCGGCGGAGCGGCTCAATTTTATGCTTTCGGATGCCACCGCCGATTGGCTGGTTGCCGAAAGCGATACGCTGAATCTGTTCGATGATTTTGGCGGGAAAACCGCGCTGATCGACCGGGATTGGGACGACGTTTTGCAAGCCGACGCCCATCACGAACCCGTCGAATACGATCCCGATGAAGTGATGTACACGCTCTACACTTCCGGCTCCACCGGCAAGCCCAAAGGCGTGCAGGTTATGCAGCGGAATGTGGTCAATTTGCTGCGCGCAATGGCGGAAACGCCGGGCATTTCTACCGATGATAAGTTCATTGCTGTCACCAGTTTATCGTTCGATATTTCTGTGAATGAGCTGTATTTGCCGCTGACCACCGGCGCAACAATGGTGCTGATCAGCCAGGCGATTGCCAAAGATGCGCGGCTCCTCGGCGCAACCATCGGCGATTCGGAAATTACGCTGATGCAGGCGACACCGGCAACCTGGCGCATGTTGCTGGATACCGGTTGGAAAAATAAAACCGTGAAAACGGCGATCAGCGGCGGTGAAGCGTTGCCGGTGGATCTGGCACATCGATTGCTGGATGAAAACCTCGATTTGTGGAATCTGTACGGACCGACCGAAACCACTATTTGGTCGACATTTGCACAAATCACTGAAAAAAAATCGCAGGTGACAATCGGGCGACCGATTGCCAACACACGCCTGTTTATAGTGGATAAAAATATGCAACCCGTGCCGATCGGTGCGCCGGGCGAGCTGATTATCGCTGGGGATGGCGTGGCACGCGGTTATCACAATCGACCGGAACTGACTGCGGATCGATTTGTGAAATTGCCGGAAAATCTGGTTGACCCGACATTTGCATTTCCGGAAATTGCCTATCGCACCGGCGATTTGAGCCGCTATTTGCCGAACGGGGATGTGCTGTATCTCGGGCGGATGGATCAACAAATCAAGCTGCGCGGCTATCGCATCGAGCTTGGCGAAATTGAATCCGCGATGAGCGACATCGAGGAAATTGAGCAGGCCGTGGTTTCGCTGAAAGAAATTGCGCCAAATGATCAACGCTTAATTGGTTACGTTATCGAAGCCTTTGGCGAAACATTTCAGCAACGCAAAGCGCGCAAGCTGTTGCGCACCAAACTGCCAAATTACATGATTCCGTCGAGTTTTGTGGTGATGGAAAAATTTCCGCTCACGCCCAGCGGCAAAATTGACCGAAAAGCGTTGCCGATGCCCAGTGATTTAACCCACGCCCGCGCCTACGTTCCGCCAAAAACGCAAATGGAAAAATCGCTGGCGAACATCTGGCAACAGCTCATCGGCGTGGAAAAAGTTGGCACGCAGGACAATTTTTTTGATGTCGGCGGGCACTCACTGCTGGCATTGCAGATGATTTTCAAAGTGGAATCACAACTCGGCTGCAACATCACGCCACGCGATGTGCTGCTGCAAACGCTCGGGCAGCTCGCCGCCATCTGCGAAGCGCAGTCTGTTCAACAGGCGATAAATAATTGATTTTAATGACATTAAAAAACAAGTGATTCAAATGGGAGATTCCTGCCTTCGCAGGAATGACATATTTTGGTCATTCCTGCGAAGGCAGGAATCTCCGTGATTGTTCACCAAAAATACGATTGAATGAAAGAATCCTTTTACTTCGACAGCAACGGCAAATCCCTTTTGGGTGTGTATCACGCGCCGGCGTTTTCCAATGACCGGCAGCACGGCGTTGTGCTGTGCTATCCGTTCGGGCAGGAATACGTCCGCACGCATCGGCTGTTCAAACAAATGGCAGTGCGATTGAGTCGCGACGGCTATCACGTGCTTCGGTTTGATTATTTCGGCACGGGCGATTCCGCCGGAGAGTTGACAGATGCAACCATCAATATTTGGCAGGAAAACGTGCACAACGCCATCGAAGAATTGCACGATTGCGGCGATGTGCAATCCGTTTCGCTGATCGGTTTGCGGCTCGGCGGCGCGATTGCCGCGTTGGCCGGCGCAGCTTCCGGCGATGTGCACAGCATCGCGTTGTGGGATACGGTCAGCAATGGCGAAACATATTGGCAAAGCCTCGAAACACAGCACCAAAACTGGCTGATCAGCCATCTCGTGAAGCCGCAATCTGCCGGTGATGTTCGCGAAATCGTTGGTTTCACCATTTCGGATGCGTTCGAAAAATCCGTTCGCCAGCTCGATTTATCGGCATTGCAGCAATCGCCCGCGCAGCACATTCTCATTCTCAGCAACAGCGAAAACGGTGTCTCGGGGCTGGAAAATCATCTGCAAAAATCCGGCTCGCAGGTGAAATCGCAACAAATCCCGGAACAACAGGTCTGGCAGGAAAGCGCAAGTCTGGAAAATTTTCTGGTGCCGAACAACAGTTTGCAAGCGATTCAGGATTGGCTGGATGAGGTGAGCGGATGAAAGAAAAAGTATTCGATTTTGGCGAAAATAAATCGCTCAGCGGCGTGGCAACTTTGCCGGGCGAACGGGGCAAGCGCAGCAAAACCGCTGTCATTTTACTCAATTCCGGATTGATTCACCGCGTTGGTCCGAGCCGGTTGTATGTGAAACTGGCGCGACTGGCTGCGGAAATGGGCTTTCTGGCGTTTCGGCTCGATTTCTCCGGCATCGGCGACAGCGAAGTGCGCACCGATAACCTGCCTTTCGCCAAAAGCAGCGTCGCGGAAACGCAGACCGCGATGGATTTTCTCAACCAAAAATTGGGCGTAACCTCGTTTATTTTAACGGGCATATGCGCCGGTGGCGATGTGGCGTTCGAGACCGCCAAATGCGACCCGCGCGTCCGCGCGATTTTGCCGATCGATTTTTTCAACATTCCATCCAAAGGCTACCATTTGCAGCGTTACAAACAGCGCATGCTCCGCATGGAAAGCTGGAAACGCCTGCTCAGCGGCAAAAGTGATTTGTGGTCACGGGTTAAAAAATCGTCCGAACCGGAAACGCTGCTACAGGAACAAGTGGAACAAACCGTTGAAATATTCGAAAATTTTCTGGATGAAAACAGCATCGGCAGCGACACGAATGTGCTGCTTCGAAACGATGTAAGTTGCTGTTTTTTATATTCTTCAGAGAGTGCCGGATTTTACAATTTCCAGAATATGTTCAAAGCACAAATTGATGAATCGCCCAATTTCCGGATGATTTGCATCGAGGAATCCGACCACGGCTTCACGCTGGCGCGTTCGCAAACGCGACTGCTGGCAGCCATCGGTGAGTGGCTGGATCGGTTTTGATCAATCTTCCGAGAGTAATTTCTCACCAGTTTGCAAATAGTGATTGATGGATTTTTCCCACCACAGCATGTTTTCGTGAAAAACGGCATCCAGTTCAGTGTTGATGAAACGTTGCTGCGCATCGTTGAGCGCGGTGTATTGGTAGGTGATATCAGCTGCAGTTGATGTTTCATCAATCGAGGATAGCGCAATGTGAATGTTCACAACGCTCTCCCCGGGCGTGGTTCGCACAAACCCGATGCGATAATTTGCCGGATCGTATTCCGTTACAAACCAGATGGTATCATTTTCGCCGTGATGCGGCGTTGAAAAAACGCAATCCTGCTCCGCAACACCGGACTCGGAATAGATCATCGAATATTGCCAGCCGTCCAGCCAATCAGCTTCGCGAACAGGGCAGAGCAGCGGAAAAATTTCTTCCGGCGTGCCGTAATTGGTCTGTCGGTATGTTTTGGTGACGCGATTGTTCATTGTTGAAATCCCGTTTTATTTTTGCTGCGAAAACGCCAAAAGCGCAAAAGGTCCGAAAGATATTTCTTGGCGTACTTCGCGTTTTTGCAGCAAATTGAAAGTTTTGAAATTCGTTTTGATTGGCGCCAATTCCCCGATAATTCAGGTCAAACTGTGGCGAAAAAGTGTGTTTGGGTAAAATCAGTCGCCGCGATAAATGCAGCCGGAAGTGCAGGTTTCCGAAAAATCGATCCGGCTGAGTTCCGGCAACACCGGTTTCAGCCGCTGCCAAATCCAGCGGGAAACGTTTTCGCTGGTGGGATTTTCCAATCCTTCAATATCGTTCAAACAGTAGTGGTCAAGTTGCCGGCGGATCGGCTCAAACGCCGTGCGGATGTCCGCAAAATCCATGATCCAACCGACGTGCTCATCCACCGGTCCCTCCACATAAATGCGCACCCGGAACGAGTGCCCGTGCAGCCGGCGACATTTGTGCCCTTCAGGCACATTTGGCAAAAAATGGGCTGATTCAAAGGTAAATTCGTTATAAATCTCCAACGCGTCCTCTTTTGATAATTCTTTTAAAATCAGATACTTAATCTACCGGAATATCGCCGATGTGCGGGCCTTTTTCCGTTTCGGTTGCCAACTGCTGATCTCTATCCAAACCGATGTGTTCGCGAATCGAGTAGCGCACATTCTCGGCCTGATGCGCAGAAATCATTTCCGCAACCAGCCCGAAACCGACAAACTGCACCCCGACAATCAGCAACAAAATGCCCAGAAAAAACAGCGGTCGCTGTTTGATCGGAATGCCCATTAATTTTTGGGCGGTGATATATAATTCGATCAAAAAACCCGACGAAAAGCTGGCCAGCCCCACCATTCCAAAAACATGCAGCGGCGATGTGCGAAATCGGGTGAGAAAAATAACCGTCATCAAATCGAACAATCCGTTGAAAATTCGGGCGAAGCCGTATTTGCTTTTGCCGAACTTCCGGGCATGATGCTGCACCACAATTTCACCGACGCGGAAGCCCTGCCAGTTGGCCAGCACGGGTAAAAAACGGTGCATTTCGCCGTAAACATTGAGCGAATCGATTACCTCTTTGCGATAGCCTTTCAGCCCGCAATTGAAATCGTGAATGTTTATGCCGGTGATTTTTGAGGTCACAAAATTAAAAATTTTCGACGGGAATGTTTTGGAAATCGGGTCGTGTCGCACTTTTTTCCAACCGGAAACCATGTCCACTTCTTCCAGCTTGGCCAGCAGATTTTTAATTTCCCGCGGGTCGTCCTGCAAATCGGCGTCCATGGTAATGACAAATTTGCCTTTCACCAATTTGAAGCCCTCGGAAAGCGCCGGACTTTTGCCGTAATTTCGCCGGAAGCGAATTGCGCGCAGCGTGGGATACTCCGAACGCAACGATTTCAGCACTTCAAATGTGCCGTCGTTCGATCCGTCATCGACGACAATTACTTCGTATGTCAAATTAAGATCGGTTACCGCAGCATGAATTTGTTTCATCAATTCCGGCAGTGAATCCCGCTCGTTGTAAGCAGGCACAACAACAGATATATCCATAGAAACCAGTAACTTATCAAATGTTTATTTTATCAGCCGGGAAAAGCCAACCTGCCCGCTTATCTTTCCAATTGATGCAATAGATTGGCATCAATTCACGTTCAGTTGCTCTACCTTGCCCGAAATTTCGATGGTGTATTCCGACGGATCCAGTGGCTTGTTCATTGACACTTTTTTGTAAAAAATGGAGATGCGTTCCCGCTGATCCAGCATGGTAATTTGCACTATTCCGGGAATAAAAACGCCATCGACCACCCGGTAATTTTTGAAATCCTGACGCATGAATGCGCGCCCTTGACGCAACGCTTCCACTGTTTCCAGCAATCCGCTTTCCGGATTGACGATGAACCGGTAATAAATTTCATCATCTTTCGGAGAAATCGTTTGGAAAATACCGTGGGTGTTATCGACCATTTTAACGGAATCGATAATTTGTCCGGCGAAACCCAAAACTGTGTATTTCAGGTCTTCCAGCGTGATGTTGGTTTGCAAAAAACGATTGAGATACGGATCGCTGAGGTTGCCGGAAGTGAAATGATTTTCGTACTGATTGTACCAGACAAAGCGGTCTTCGCCGACAAAAATTTTGCCGATGTCCAATCCCAGCGGTCCTTCCGCTTTCAGGAACAGCTTGTTGGGACTTTCCCAAAGCGTTTCCAAATCCACGTTGCCGCCAAATGTTTCCGATTCCACGGTTAGCCGTGCGTCGCCGCGAAAACTTTGCATCCGCTCAAAATTTTGACGATACTGTTGCGGCCACATCGCCAGATCCGAAACAAACACGGGCGTTCCGGCAGCCGAAGAGCCACTTACAGATGTGCCATTGCGGGAACCGGCACAGCCTGCCAAAAACATCGACAGTATAATTACAGATAAAACAATTATTTGACGGTTCATCTATTCTCCTTTTTCAAAGGATGTTCATTGATGTTCACTGTCCGGGCGACAATTAATTTTGCAGCCATTTTTCGCGAAGTTCCGGATTGTCCGGCGCCAATTCCAGCGCCTGTTGCCAGTATTGTTTGGCCAAATCGAGATTGCCGAGTTTCTCGTACACATCACCCAAATGCTCGATCACTTCCGGGTTGTCCGGCTCCATCACCAGCGATTGCTCGATGAGTTCGCGCGCTTTTTCCAGATGTCCCATTTTAAAATAAATCCAGCCGGCGGTGTCGTAATAGGCGGCGTTATCCGGCTCATTTTGCAACGCTTTTTGGGACATTTCCAGTGCTTTTTCCAACTCAACCCCGCGAACGCTCAGCGAATAGCTGTAATTGTTCAGCAGTAGCGCATTATTGGGAAATCGCGCCAGCGCGCTTTGATACAGCGAATCGAGTGGTTGATACATTTTCAGCTCATCGTAAACAATACCGAGCGATACGATAGTGTTAAAATCTTCCGGCTCCAGCCGGTGTGCTTTTTCCAGCGGATCAACCGCCTCGCTTATGCGATTGACTTGTTGCAACGCGCTGCCATATAATGACAGCAGCGAAAATTCGTTGGGCAACGAAATGAGTCCTTCTTCCAGCAAAAGGATTACCGAATCCGGCTGCCCTTCCTGAAAATAGAGCACGCTCAAAAATTCCCATGCCCGGGCATCCCACGGCGATCGCCGGGTAATTTCCCGAAAATAACCTTTGGCGGCTTCAAAATTTTGTTGCTGGGTTGCCAGCCTGCCCAACAGCATGTTCGCCTGCGATGCGTGGGTTTCGGATGCCAGCAACGGGGCCATCAGCGTTTTGGCCTCGGCAAATTGTTCGCGGGCAATTTTCACTTCGCCCAGAAAAAGGCGCAACATTGCGGATTCCGGGTGAACATCCAGCAAATCGGTCAATATTTTATCCAGCCCGGACCATCCGCGCGATTGGGCGAACAGCGTGTACATCTGATTCAGAGCCCGCTCGTTTTCGGGATCGAGCAACAGCAACTGGCGATAGGATTCGATCGCTGCGGTTGTGTCGCGGGTAAATTCCTGCGAACTGGCGTTGAGCAGCCAGGCATCGGGATCATCCGGAAAAAGCTCCACCAGCTTCGCAGACATTTCCAGCGCTTTTTCTTCCTGATGCGATTGCAAATACAGCGACCACAACTGGGTTGCCGTTTCGATTTCCCAATTGACCAGCTCCAGCTGTTTTTCACGAAGAGTAATCAGTTTATTCAGTTCGCCCAGCGTGTTGTACAAATAGGCCAAATTACGGTAAACGGTTTCGTCGTACGGGTCCAGTTCATTGAGCAATTCGTAATAAAATGCGGCGTTCCGAAATTCTTTTAGCGTATAATGAGTTTCCGCAAGGTAGTGCAGTGTTTCTTTATCTTCGGGATTTTTGTGATACGATTTTTCGAGATATTCCAGCGCTTTTTCGTGCTGCTCGAGCCGAACATAATTCCGACCGATCGCTTTGTGAATTTGCGCTGATGAAGTATCGTAATTGAGCGCAAGTTTGTATTCCAGAATGGCGTTGGCATAATTTTCTTCGAAATCGTACAATGCGCCGGAGAGGTAGTAATTTTCCGCCATTTCCTGCGATTGGCCGATTTTCATTTTGTCGGGATTTTTGGAAACCACAACGTTGCGGGAACCACTGCAGGAAACACCAAAAATCAGCCACAGCAAAGCAACACTTGCAGGCAATCGCCATTGGCGAAAAAATGTAGAAATATTAATAAAAACCATTGCAATCACGCGTTAAATAAGCCCGGAATATAGTTTTCAAAACGGCTACATGCCAGGTAAAAAAATGCACATCTGCACTGCAGATTTTCCAGCAGTTGAAAATCAGCTTGATTTATCCGCATGCATCTCGTACGTTAGCTAACTTAATGATAATTTTGAGGAAAACAAAACACTGATAGCATATGTCTGATTCATACAACACAACAGGTTTTAGCGGCGGATTATCGCCAAAAAAGATAGCCGTAATTTCGGCTGCAATCATTGCAGGTATAGCGTTTCTGGTATATTTTGTTTACCTGATTCGCGGGTTGCCGGATCTCACCGATCTGGAAAATGTGAACCCCGCGCAAGCCACCCAACTGCTCTCCGATGACGGTAAAGTGATCCACGAATTATTCACCCAAAGCCGGGTCTGGATTTCGTTCGAACAGATTCCCGGGTCTGTAATTCAGGCAGCAATTGCGACAGAAGATCGCGCATTTTTTGATCACTGGGGCGTCGATTTGGGGCGTGTTCCCGGAGCTATTTTGGCTAATTTGCGTAGTTTTGGCAAAAGCCAGGGTTTCAGTACAATTTCCATGCAGGTGGCGCGAAATTTATATGTTAAAAAAATCGGATTTGAGCGCAGTTACTCCCGTAAAATCCGTGAAATTATTACCGCACTGGAAATCGAGCGCACCTACTCCAAACGGGAAATTTTGGAAATGTATCTAAACCTCTCGTATTTTGGCAGGGGCGCATACGGCATCCAAAGTGCCGCAAAAAAATATTTCAGCAAAGATGCATCCGAACTGACCGTCGAGGAAGCTGCATTTTTGGTTGGCAGTTTAAAAGGACCGAATAATTATCAACCACCAAATTTAACTCCCAAAGAATTGACCGACGCGGCAGCAATTACAACGGTTGAATTTCTCCAATCCAAACCGACAGCGGAAGAGGATGCCTGGAAAACCAAAATGCGACGGGCGATGCAGCGCCGCAACATTGTGATGAAAAACATGGTGATCTGCGATTATTTGGCAGAAACCGTTTACGACAGCCTGAAAACCGATCCGGTTGCCACCAACCCGTATGAAGACCAGGGCATGATTGCCCCGTATTTTACCGAATACGTTCGGATACAGCTAAACCAGCTCCAAAAGGAACTCGGAATAAATGTGTATGAAGACGGGCTTCGGGTGTACACAACCATAAACATGGCGCATCAAACCGCGATGGATTCCGCAATTGCCGAACGAATGCCGGATATCCAGAAAGTTGTTGCCCAAAACCTGCTCGGTTGGAAAAAACGGGAAAAGATACCCGATTCTGTATTCGTGAAAAAATCGACCGTGCAAATCGGTTTTGTGTCGATCAACCACAGCAATGGCCATATTTTGGCGATGGTTGGCGGACGCGATTTTGAGAATTCCAAATTCAACCGCGCGATTCAGGCGAAACGCCAGCCGGGCTCCACATTCAAGCCGTTTCTGTATGCGACAGCCATCGATAACGGCTACACACCGGTAGATAAATTGCTCAATCAACCGGTTGTGCTGATCAATCCGGACGGCACCCGCTGGACTCCGGAAAATTTCGATCGCAAAGTGGGCGGGTTAACTACCCTGCGGCAGGGTTTGCGCAATTCGCTGAACCTGATCAGCTCGCGCCTGATTTTGGAAATTCAGCCGCAAAATGTGGTCGAGTACGCCCACCGGATGGGCTTAACCACCGATATTCAGCCATTTCCCAGCCTGGCAATGGGCAGTTCGGAAGTTATCCCGATGGAGATGGTCAGCGCATTTGGCGTGTTCGCCAACAGCGGTATTCGGGTGGAACCGGTATCCATCCTCAAAATTGAAGACCGATACGGCAATTTACTGTGGGAACACCAACCCAAACGCACCGAGTCGCTCAATCGCTCCACTGCATACATTATCACCAATATGCTGGAAGATGTGCTCAACAAAGGCACCGGCGGCTCCGCCCGCTGGCGTTGGCATTTTACCGCACCGGCAGCCGGCAAAACCGGTACCACCAATGATTACAGCGATGCATGGTTTATGGGCTTCACGCCGCATTTTACCGCAGGCGTTTGGGTCGGATTGGACGATCACACCCTGAAGCTGGGACGCTCCGGCACCGGCGCGGAAACAGCGTTGCCATTTTGGGCAACCTACATGCGGCTGGTTTACGAAAAATTGAAGCTCCCCGAAGACGGTTTCCGGCAACCGCCCGATGTTATCAACCTCAATATTTGCGAAGACAGCGGTAAAATTGCCACCACATTTTGCCCGAAAGTGATTTACAACGAGGTGTTCAAAAGCGATAACCATCCCACCGAAACCTGCCCGATGCACCCGGGACCGCGCAGCGACCGGGGAAAATACCGGGTGATTTATTGATGGGGTGCAGATGAACCGCATTTTGGGGTGCAAATGAGCAAAATCGTTACCGGTAAAGTGCTCAGGGCAACGCGGGCAACGTATGAAGTTATGGTGGATCACACTGTTTTGCAATGCACCATTCGCGGAAAATTGTCCGTGGAGAACCCCGATTACCGCTCCGTTCGTGTCGGCGATAACGTCACATTGCACCGTATTTCCGATGGCGAAGGCGTGATCGAATCTGTTTTGCCGCGAACCTCGCAAATCGAACGGAATATCGAAAGCCGACAGTATCAAAAGCACATCTTTGCTGTCAATATCGATCAACTGCTGATTATTTTATCCACAAAAAAACCGGCCTTCAAATCCGGTTTGCTCGACCGCTATCTGGTTATTTCCGAAAAGTACCATATCCCGCCAATTATTTGCATCAACAAAATGGATCTCTCCGAACCGGAAGATTTTCTGGCATATCAACATTATTACAGTAAAAAATTGAATTACCCGCTGATGTTCACTTCTGCCCAAACCGGCGAAGGAATCGATTCGCTCACAAAATTGTTGAAAAACCGGGTGAGTGCGTTGGTCGGGCATTCCGGCGTTGGCAAAAGTTCGATCATTCAGGCAATTCAGCCGGAGCTGGATATTCGCACCGCATCGATCAGCGAGCGCACCAGCAAAGGGCTGCACACAACAACGCATTCGCAATTGTTTCCGTTGGAAATCGGTGGGTTTGTGATGGACACACCCGGTGTTCGCGAGTTGGGATTATGGGATATCTACAAAAAAGATTTATCCGGCTATTTTGTTGATTTTGCTGAAGTTCGCCACAATTGCCAGTTCGCGGACTGCACCCACATCCACGAACCCGGCTGCGCCGTTAAAGCCGCTGTCGAAAGCGGTGATATTTTTGCGGAGCGATACGATAATTACTGCAATATTTTTGACAGCCTCAAATCTGCCGATCAGCAATACCACTACCGGTAAATCCCATTGCTTTTTTTAAATCCTACATTCTCAAAATAAACTCAACTGTGTGCCGTTCGGGTGGCGAAAATGGGCGGTGGACAATTGGTGCCGTTGGCGCTGATCGCCAAGCCCCAGTTTTTGGGATGTGAGCTGAAACATGCTGCGCACCTGATCCGCAAACGGGCCATCGCCGCGCATGCGTTGGTGAAATTGCGGACTGTTCAATTTGCCGTCGCGCATGTTGCGCAGGCGGTTGAGCACTTTTTCCCGGCGATCCGGGAAGTGCCGTTCCAGCCAGTCGCTGAAAATATCCTTCAATCCGTATGGCAATCGCAAAATGATGTATCCGGAAAATGACGCGCCTGCGTCAACTGCGGCGGTCAAAATCGCCGGAATTTCGTGATCGTTCAGCCCCGGAATGATCGGCGCAACCATCACGCCCACCGGAATGTCCGCTTTCGCCAATTCGGAAATTGCCGCCAATCGGCGTTTCGGCAGCGATGCTCTCGGCTCCATTTTTCGCGCCAGCGAATTGTCCAGCGTGGTGATGGAAACGGCAACCGCAGCCGCGCGGAAGCTCGCCAACTCAGTGAGCAAATCGATATCCCGCGTAATCAGGTGATTTTTGCTGATCAACGCAACAGGATTGCGAAATTCCGCCAACACTGCCAAACATTGCCGGGTAATTTGAAAATGCCGCTCCGCCGGTTGATACGGATCGGTATTTCCGCTGAGGGCGATGGTTTGCGCTTGCCATTTCGGTGCAGCCAATTCCTTTCGCAGCAATCGTGCGGCGTCCATTTTTACAAAAATTTTTGATTCGAAATCGAGTCCGGCGGAAAATCCCAAAAACTCATGACTCGGTCGCGCAAAACAATACACGCAGCCGTGTTCGCAGCCGCGATAGGGATTGATGCCCGCGTCAAACGGAATATCCGGGCTGTCGTTGTATGCGATAATTGTTTTGGAAGTATCGTTGAAATATTGGGTTTTCAGCGGTGGCAGCTCGTCATCCGGCGCAAGTGCGCTGAGATCCGGCTCGTATTGCAATTTTTCAAATCGTCCGGCGGGATTTTCGCCCGCGCCGCGACCTTTGGCGGGTGCTTTGGCAATCATATTTTCTCACTATTTTTGACCAAACAATATAGTGAAAATATGTATACCAAATCAAGGATTTTATTGAGGGAGCGCCAGACGGACAGCGCCCGGCAGCACTTCCACGGTGATCAGCGCATCGCTCGGATGCGGGTCGCCGTCGGTGTGGATAGGTTGGGGATTTTTGCGATAAATAATTACTTTGGATGCCTGATAAATTTCCATTTCCGGCAGTTGGTCGATGTGCCCGGAAAACAATTTGGGGAGGTTTCGCAGGGCTTTCCCGACTTTGACGGGATTGAGTACGCACACGTCGATCAGCCCGTCATCCGGTTTGGCGTTCGGTGCGATGGTTGCGCCAATGCCAAATTGCGGCAAATTGGCAAAACTGAGCAGCAGCGGCGCGCGCTCCAGCTTGCGATCGGGCAGTTGGATAATCACATTTTGCGGATGATACCGGAAAAATTCCCGAACACCGATCACGAAATACGGCACGGGTCCGCGCATTTTTACGCCGTCAAACATATCGCTGATCACCGCGTCGAGTCCGGCGCCGGCAACGTTGAAAAAGTAGTCCTTGTTAATTTTTCCGACATCAATTTTGTGAAATTGCGGTTTCAGCAATGCCTCGATGGCCAGTTTTTGTTTCAGCGGAATGTCCATATTCCGGGCAAATCCGTTGCCGGAACCCGCAGGAATGACGCCGAGCGCCGTTTGGCTGCCGATCAATCCCTGCCCGATTTCGTTGATCGTGCCATCACCGCCGACCGCCACAACCATATCAGAACCGGATTTGGCGGCATTTCGCGCCAACTCAATGCCGTGGCTGCGGTGTCCGGTTTTGAGCACTTCGTATTCGACACCGCTGTTTTTCCAGATATCGTCAATCCAGTGAACAATTTTCGCCGGGCTGCGGTTGATGCCAAAAATGGGATTAATAATAAAGGTGACTTTTTTTAACATGGGATTTTCAACAGTTTGTCAAATCGTGATTTCACATTGTTATCCGGCGTTATCAGCCCGATTTTTACGCATCTTTTAAGCGATTCGCAACAACTTTTTAAAAAGCCCATCGCGGGCATCGGCTTTGCCCATTTCCGGGGAAATTTCCAGCCAGTGCACATCGCTTTCGCCGCGAAACCAGGTGAACTGGCGTTTGGCGTATCGCCGGGAATTTTGTTTCACCAATTCCTTGCAGGTGAACAAATCTATTTCGCCGTTCAGATATGCGACGACCTCTTTGTAACCGACTGAATTCATTGCGTTTAGGTTCGCTGAAAATCCGCGATCGAGCAGGCTGCGAACTTCGTCGACCAACCCGAGATCGAACATTTCTTCCACCCGTTGATTGATGCGGGCATACAACGATTTTCGCTCCATCGTCAGGGCGATTTTGATCCAGCCGAACGGCGCGGGATCGCGATTTTCCTGCTGAATCTGGCTCATCGGTTTCCCGGTGATATGATACACTTCCAGCGCGCGCAACACCCGTTTTATACTGTTCGGATGAGTTTTGGATGCCAGTTCCGGGTCGATGGTTGCAAATTCGGCAAACAATTTTTCGATGCCCTCGTTCGCCAGTCGTTTATTGAGTTTCTCGCGAAGCTGCTCATCTTTGGCATCGAGATTGAAAAAGCCGTCCAGCAGCGCGCGAATATATAATCCGGAGCCACCGGCGACCACCGGCAATTTGCCACGATCAAAAATTTCCGCGACAGTTTCCCGGGCATCTCGGCTGTATTCGCCGGCGCTGTAATCCACATCCGGTTCCAGAATATCGATAAAATGATGCGGTGCAACAGCCTGTTCCGCTGCGGTCGGCTTTGCCGTGCCGATATCCATATATTTGTAAATCTGCCGGGAATCCGCCGACACAATTTCCGCCGGAACCGCATCCGCCACCGCCAGTGACAATGCGGTTTTCCCGATGCCGGTTGGCCCGCAAATCACCAAAACGGTGTTTTCCGGAAACTTGAAATTTGAAATTTGAAATTTGGAAGCGTTCATTTTCAAGTAGTGCTTTTGATAAAGCTGTTTAATTTTGGAACTAATTCATCGATAATTTTGGTCAGTTTTTCAACGGTGTCTTTTTCGACAATCCCGCCAAAAAACTGGAAACAACAGCCACCCACGCCGTGCTATCCTTTTTCAAAAAAACCTCATGACCGGAATTTTCGAAAACCGCCAGTTGCTTTTCACCCGCCAGATTTTCGAATATTTCATCGATTTCGGCACGGGAAACACGCCGGTCTTTTGCGCCATGCGATAGCAGCGTTTTCGTCGATATCGATCGGGCGTATTCAACCGGGCGATGGGCAAAGGCATTGAAGCCGCTTTGTAATCCGCCGTAAAACAGCAGCAAATCCGCGAACGGAAATGCGGGAACGTTCATCGCTGAAAATCGCTGATACACCGCATCGCGCATGCTCCCGAACGGGCTTTCGATGATAATCTGGTCCGGTGAAATATCGAAATCCGCGACCGCTTTCATGATGGATACCGCGCCCATCGAAACGCCGAACAACACCAGTTTATCCTCCGGAAATCGGTTTTTCATCAGCGCAAAAGCCGCCGCCACATCGCGACTTTCCCGGAAACCGAGGGTGGTTGTTTGTCCGGCGGAACCGCCGTTTCCCGACAAATCCACCAAAAAAGCAGAATACCCTAACTTATTAAATTCGGCAGCATACGGCAGCAAACTTGATTTTGAACTGGCATATCCGTGAAACAAAATCACAACGCCGTTGTCATTTTCTGCGGGGATCAGCCAGCCTTCCAATTGACCGTTGCCCTCAAAATAAATCGTTTCGAACGGCGCTTCCGGCGATTTTTTATTCTTCGGTTTCGGGACACTGGCGCCCCAAAACAGCACGCCGATTTTTTCGGGTAGGCTCAATTCTTCGGGCTTTTTGGTTTTTTCGGAATGGCTGTCGGAAAAGTGGGTAAAGCGGTAAGCGTGGTTGAATGCGATGAGGTTGATACCGATGATAATCGCCAAAATGGAATAAGTTAATGCTTTAAGCGATTTTTTCATTCTGAAATTGGAAATTTGAAATTTCACTTTTTAAACCGCCGCTCCAGTTCTTCCAGTTCCAGTGTCACAATTACCGGACGACCGTGCGGACCGAAATACGGCTCTTTTGTGGCAAACAGTTGATCCACCAGCGCACTCATCGCTTCCGGCGTTAATTTTTCACCGGATTTGATAGCATTTTTTGCCGCAAAAGCCGCTGCCATTTTCTCCGCCGGTGACTTTTTTTCACCTTTGTGTTCGCGAAAGTGATCGATTATTTCCAGCAATATTTGCGTTTCGCTGCCCACTTTCACATCGGAGGGAATGGCTTCCACCGCAACCGTTCGCCCGGAAAGCGTGTTGATCACAAACCCGATTTGGCGCAGCCAATCGCCGATTTCCTCAAAAATCAGAAAATCTTCGATACTCAATTCCTGCGTTTGCGGGAACAGCAACTGCTGCGACGACATTTTTTCACCCTGCAACAAATAGCCGAGCGTTCGCTCAAACAGCACCCGTTCGTGCGCCAGATTTTGGTCGATAATCACCAACCCGCTTTTGATTTGGGAAAAAATATAGCGTCCGTGCACCTGCCACAATTTTTGCGGCGCGCCGGATTGTTCAGTTGGCGCGTCGATCAGATCATCCGATTTACCGCCGGTAATTTCCTGCGGTTTGGGCGGCAGCGGCTGGTAATCGAAGCGCATCTGCGATGCTTCCGGTTTCTGCGGCTGGATCTGCAACCTGCCGATGCCCGGTTTGCTTTCGCGCGGCGAAAAATTCATTTTTGGCAAATTTTCGAAATGCTGACGGATTTCCCGGCGGCGTTCCACCGGCTCACCGGTGTTGATGGAAATCAGCGGTGCGCCGTCGCGGGTCTGGATGCCGCGCCGAACCGCGTTCAAAAACAGGTGATAAATCGCCTGCTCGTTGGCGAAACGCACCTCCATTTTGTTGGGATGCACATTCACGTCCACCAGTCGCGGCGGCAATTCCAGAAACATAATGAACTGCGGATAGCGCGTCCGGTCGATCAAATTGCCGTATCCCTGAAAAATCGCGTGCGTCAAACTGCGATTAATAATGGAGCGCCGATTCAGAAAAATAAACTGATTTTCGGTAGTGCCCCGGGCTTTGTCCGGGCGGCAGGCGTAGCCTTCCAAAATCGTGTCGCCCATTTCCTCGCGAACGAACACCAGCGATTCGTAAAATTCTTTCCCGAACACATCGCTGATGCGCTCATCCATCACCGCGCGCGGCAGTTCGAACAGCGTTTCGCCGTTGTGCACGAGCGAAAACTGAACGCCGGGATAGCTCAAAAAAAAGCGTTTCACGGTTTTGAGAATGTGGTTGAACTCGGTGACATCTGCGCGCAAAAAATTGCGGCGCGCCGGCGTGTTGAAAAACAAATTTTTGATCGCGATAGTTGTTCCGGGCTTAAATGCAATTTTTTCAACAGTTTCCACCTGTCCGCCGTTGATGAGCACACGCGTGCCCACCTGCTGACCGGTTTCGCAGGTTTTCACCTCCACCCGGGAAACCGATGCGATGCTCGGCAGCGCTTCGCCGCGAAAACCGAGTGTTCGCAGCGCATCCAGATCGCTGGCGGCGGTGATTTTGCTGGTGGCGTGCCGCTCGAATGCCAGCACCACTTCGTCTTCCGAAATTCCGGCACCGTTGTCGATCACCTGAATCAGCTCTTTCCCGGCTTTGCTGATGATGATGCTCACCTCGTCCGCACCGGCGTCCAGCGAATTTTCCACCAATTCCTTCACCACCGAGGCGGGGCGATCCACCACTTCTCCGGCGGCGATTTTGTTGGCGATATGCGGCGGTAATACTTTTATTTTGGGCATTTCTCGTTTTCTCTTTTCATTTCCGGGTTAACAATATAATAAAATTCGCTGAATTGCACCGGAAAATTCTCGATTTCGGCGCAGCCGGGTATTTGGTAAATGAAATTTCTGGGTAACTTCGATGCTACTCAGACCGCTGTCATGCTGAGCGAAGTCGAAGTATCTGAAACACGGTAACCAACATAGCCGGGAGATTCCTGCATTCGCAGGAATGACAATAAAAACAAACATTTAGCATTTACTCCCGCGAATGCAGGCATCTCCGGTTTTATCTGAAAGCATCATATATTCAACAACATATCAAAAAAAAAAAAAAAAAGTGTAAGAATTTGAAACTTAACTGTATATATTGAGTATATACAGTTAGCACAATTAACAGGTGCAAAATTGGTAAAAAAATCGGATTTGAATTTCGAAACCGGAATGTATTTACGAGGCAAAAAATGATTCTCAATTTAACCGATATATCCGATGAGCCGTTGCAAAGCCAGATTTCCCGGCAGATTCGCGCAAAAATTTTGGCTGGCGATCTGCCCGCCGGTGCGGATTTGCCATCAATCCGCAGCCTGGCAAAAGAGAATCGCGTGAGCGTGATAACCGTTCAGCGCGCTTACGAAAATCTGGACCGGCAGGGGCTCATTCATTCGCGAAGGGGAAAGGGGTTTTTCGTGTCTACCGTTGAAAAAGATACCAAAAAAGAGATGGCTCGCGAGCGACTGATCGAACACCTGAAAGCGCCGTTTAGCGCCGCAATTGCAGAAGGATTGAGCATCGATGAAATTCGCAACACGCTGGAAGCAATACTCAGCGAATGCGCAACAGAAGCCGCAAGCCGTGCCTGAGCAACACCAATGGCTCCGAATTTGACAACTGTCAGGTTTGCAGCTTTCAAAAATCATGGAATTCATGCAGCAAAATGCCAATATTGCAAACGATAACCACAATGAAGGAGGATATTATGTCTTCTGCCTTCGAACTCCGAAACATCATCAAACGATATCCGGATTTCCAGCTCGGACCGCTATCGTTATCTGTCGAACCCGGAACGGTGCTGGGTTACATCGGGCCAAACGGTTCCGGCAAAACCACCACCATGCATTGCATGACCGGATTGGTGAAACCGGATTCCGGTGATATCGAAATTTTTGGTCGCCGGAACGATCCCAACCAACCGGACTGGAAATTTGATATCGGCTATGTCGGCGATGTCCACGTGTTTTACGAAAACTGGACAGCCGCCAAAAATCTCAAGTTTCTCTCCAAATTTTACCCGAACTGGTCGGATGAATATATGATGAATCTGGTGCAGCGGTTTAAGCTGCCGCTGGATCGCAAAGCGAAGGCGCTTTCAACCGGAAACCGGGTGAAACTGGCGTTGGTGAGCGCATTGGCGCATCGTCCCAAATTGTTGCTGCTCGACGAGCCGACCGCCGGACTCGATCCGGTTGTGCGCACCGAAGTGCTCGATATTTTGTTCGAAGTTCTGGAGGATGGCGATCGGGCGATTTTTTACTCCACCCACATTTTGTCGGATATCGCACGGCTGGCGGATGAACTGGCATTTCTGGACAACGGCAGCATCAAACTGCGAACAGCGAAAGAATTGCTCACCGATCACTGGCGGCGCATTTCTTTCCGGTTGCCGCAACATCAGCAGGTGATTAGCGGCGTGGTGTCACACAAAAATGAGGGTGCGGAACATCAGGTGATCAGTGCGGATCACGAAATCACGCTGCGCCAGTTGCGGGAATTGGGCGCGGAAAACATCTACGAAAATCGCATGAGCATCGATGAAATTTCCGTAGAAATCCTCAAAGGAGATAAACATGTGGTTACTGCTCAAAACGGAAATGGCGTATCATAAACGCCTGTTTTTTGGATTTTTTATCACAACGCCAATAATCGCCGGAATACTGACGGTCCGGTCGCTGGAACATTTGCCGGCAAACTTTTGGGCTTTCCTGTTGATTTTTCTGATGTTACAAAACTGGATCGCTTATCGCAACAAAGAGCATCGCGAGCGAATTCATGCGTTGCTGCCGGTTTCGCCGGTGCAAATTGCAACCCTGCGATTGCTGATGATTTTCATTTTGGCAATTGTTTATGTAACAGTGTTGCTGATCTTCATAAAAATATTTGATGCCGGAATGCCGGCACATCTCTCGCTGCAACTGAAAGGTCTGAGCGTCATATTCGGCGGATTTGCCATTTATTTCCTCATACGCGATCATCTGATGGTGTTTTTGCGCAACCGTGGGATCTCAAAAAACAATGTATTTGTGGGATTAATGTTGTTCCTTTTGGGACTGAATTTGTTGGGCATTCTCGCATTTGTTCAGGTGAAAGCAGGATTAATTCCGTATGAAATCATCGATAGCGTGATGTATTTCATCATTGGCAGCAATCCGTTTGCGGGGAATATCGGGATCATCAAATTCGCGGCGTTCTGTTTCGCGGTGGCGGGAGTGACCATTTTTTCGTATCAACGCCGAAAATCATTTTTGGAATAGGAGGTTGATATGTGGCAAATTTTCAAAGCAGAGCTGCGTTACAACGCCCTTAGCCTGATGTTCACAACTGCGTTTATCTGTTTTTTCGCGATTCTTTTTGCCCGCGCCAAACTGCTGGAAAATCCCGGGATCATCTTTTTTGTGCCGCTGACCGTGACCGTAATTATGCATTTTATGATTTATCGCAGCATCGAAAAGCGCGATCGCAAAGATGTTTTGTTGCCGCTGTCGCTGAAGCGAATTGCCGTTGCGCGATTGCTGCTCATCGTTTTGCCAACGGTGTTTTTCTGCGGCATCTATTGGCTGATTTATCTTTTCGCAGCCATTTCCGGGAATGTCTGGCAGCATGATTCGCTGGATTTGCTGATGTTTATCGGGGTCATTTTTATGGGTTTCGCGTTATATCTCATCCAACACGATTCGTTTATTTCGGCGATGGGGCGCGGCAAAGCAGCGGAGTTCGACCTGCTGGCACTGGTGCTGATGCTGCTGGTTTTCCTGATGGGCATTCCGCTAACATTTGCCGCCATCTGGCAATCGCCAACCAGCGAGATGTTACGGGTAATGGCGTTTTTTCTGGGTGTAATTTTTCTATTTTTGTCGATAACAGCGTTCACAAAACGCAAAACTTATCTTGAATAAATCGAGGTTGTCATGAAATCAACAATTAACCGACTGGCATTGGCGCTGGCGTTTGCCGCTTTAGCCTTTTTTACCGTTTTTCTGAATCCGGATAGCATGCGCCTGATCGACAAATTTGCCTTATTCGGGTTTGGCATTTTGTCTGGTGTTAATCTTGGAATTTTATGGGTTGAAAAAAGAAACCCGTCGAAAGTAGGTGGAAAATGAAAAAAACATATCAACATTTATTGAAAATATCGGCGTTTTTGGTGCCGGTTTATTTTATCTATCATCCGCAGCTACAAACAGATGAGAATGACGCTTTGACAAAATCGCTGTTGAAATACACTTACGCCGGATTCTGTTTTTACGCAATTTTAATGACTTATTCTACTTAGGCAATAGTTTTCATCGCGAAAATTTTACGAAACAGTGAAACAGGCAAAAAAAAACGCCGGTTCCAGAACAGAACCGGCGTCGAGAGGTCAGCGTAATTGAGGTCGCCTGTGTTGGTGGAAACATACGAAACGGCGCGCTGCGGTCCGTTTGTCGGACGATGGCGAAACGACTGAATTTTCCCGCCAAAATGGTTTCAGGAAATCCCCAACATTGTTTTGCGGTTGTTATTCATTCGCAATGTTCTGTTTATGTATTGGGAATTTCGTTGCGAAATTGAACGGGCAACTGTAATTTCATTTCCAAAAAAAGGAACACAAATATGCCCGAAGCCTTCCCCACTGCACAGGAAATTCTCGATGCTGCGACACAAATTGCGCCGCACGCCCACCGCACACCCGTACTCACCTGCAAAACACTGGACGATCTGACCGGCGCCAGCCTGTTTTTCAAATGCGAAAATTTCCAGAAAGTGGGAGCGTTCAAATTTCGCGGCGCGTGTTTTACGGTAATGTCGCTGCCGGATGAAGTGGCGCAGCGCGGTGTGGCAACGCATTCATCGGGCAATCATGCGCAGGCGCTGGCGCTGGCGGCAAAAATGCGCGGCATCCCCGCATACATTGTAATGCCCAAAACCGCGCCAAAAGTGAAGGTTGCCGCTGTGCGCGGATACGGCGCAGAAATCACCTTTTGCGAGCCGAACCAGCAAGCCCGTGAATCGACGCTGGAAATGATTGTGGAGAAAACAGGTGCGGAATTTGTGCATCCTTACAACGATTACCGGGTGATCACCGGACAGGCAACCTGCGCGAAGGAGCTGCTCGACGAAGTGGAAAATCTGGATATCATTTTATCGCCCGTTGGCGGTGGCGGCTTGCTCAGCGGAACGGCGCTTTCTGCGGCGTATTTTTCACCGTCAACCAAAGTAATAGCCACCGAACCCGCCGGTGCGGATGATGCGTTCCGCTCATTCCGTGATGGGCAAATTTACCCATCCGTGAAGCCGAACACGATTGCGGACGGATTGCTCACATCGCTGGGTCACCGCACCTTCCCGGTGATTCGCCAATACGTTTCGTCAGTCGTTACCGTGGAAGATGAAACCATCATCCGGGCGATGCGCCTGATTTGGGAACGCATGAAAATTATCATCGAACCGTCGTGTGCGGTGCCGTTTGCAGCGGTTTTGGAAAAGAAAGTTGATGCGGCAGGAAAACGGATCGGCATCATTTTATCGGGTGGGAATGTGGATCTGGACAAATTGCCGTGGCTGGCATCATAACGGAATCTGAAAGCTCAACACAAAAGCCGAATCATCGTTGGTTTTGTTGAATTTACGCTCGTGAATTTCCGGGATGCCGTAGCCGATTAACGCACCGACCACACCACCGGCGATCACATCTGAAAAATAATGTTTTCCGGCAAAAACCCGTAACAGTGCAACCGCACCGGCAGAGCCCATCGAAATGCCCCAAACGGCAGCCCGCCAATCGGAATCCGGGAAAAAATCCTGATACGTTCGCGCAAAAAATGTGGCGGAAACAAACCCCATTGTTGCATGTCCGGAGTAAAATGATTTCCGGGCGTAAATTTTCAGCTTTTCTTCCATCGGCACATTTTCGTTGTAAACAAACGGTCGTTTGCGTTTTACCAGGCTTTTGATGACCAACGACGCGCCATTGGACAAAGCAAGCGTTTCCAGATACATCAGCATAAATCGTCCGGCGTTGTTTTGAACCCGTTCGGATGAGAGCAGCAGAAACGGCGCCAGCAGATTTGCGTTACGAATCCAGTCGCTGGCTTTTGCGGCTTTCGGCGACCATTGATGTGTCGCGAATCGATCCAGCGAATTGACTTCGGCGCGATTGAGTTTGGCAATTTCTGCCGGTTTCAGCGGCTCGATCTTGCTTTCCAGATAAAACCCGACACCCAGCGCAGATAGCCCGCCGATGGTAAGCGGGGCATCTTTACCCCAACTGCTGGTGTAAATAGTTTGGGCGTCAGCCCTGCCGAATTGGCAAACGGTGACGCCCAGAATCAGTATCAATTTATTGAGGATATGCAATTTATGCATTCAATTCCAATTTTTTGCTGTTAGCGATTAGCTGTTAGCGATTAGCTGTCAGTTTTCTGATAAAACTATTCAGCATACGCTTAATTTCATTAATTTCGTCATCTAATATTTTGTACTGCTCAACATTAATATATCCCAAGTCTTTCGACAATAGAATTTGGTATTCAACTTCGCTGGTTGAACCGGCGGCAATGATCATAAATCTCGCAAAATCCCGATCGGTATCCCTGCCACAGCCTTCGGCAATATTTGTCGAGATTGATGCTGCGGCTCTGCGAAGCTGTGAAACCAATCCAAATTTTTCGGCATCGGGAAAATGTTTCGAGATTTCATAAATTTTTAGTGTCAGCGCATGCGCTTTCTCCCAAACTTTTAAATTTTTGAAATCCCTCATGTTTCACCAAGGCTATTTGTCAAATGCTAACGATGCAAATTACAGACTGGATAGAAAGAACCAAATCCAGTGCATTTTATCGGGGGAGATTCCTGCATTCGCAAGAGTCTCCTGCCACATTATCCAATCGATGTATCAGCAAGAATAGGCCTTAACAGCTAAAAGCTAAAAGCCAACAGCAACCTATTGCCGTGATTCGGGAACAATGGTCATCGTCAGTTTTTCGCTGCCGCGCATGACGATGATTTCGGTAGCCTGACCCACTTTGATGGCATCCAGCGCGTAAGTGTAATCGTAAATATTGGTGATGTTCTGACCCGCCAGACCAACGATGATATCGCCACCGCGAACACCGGCTTTATCCGCCGGACCGCCCGCTTTTACGTCGGAAAGTTTAACGCCTTCGATATCCGCAACATAATCCGGCACCGTGCCGAGATACGCCCGCAGCGATGCGCGATCACCGCGTTCTTCCACTTTGCGCTCTACTTTTACATACGCCGGACGCGCTTCTTCTTTCACCATATCATATGCGATATTTTTGGCAAATCCGGTGATCCGTTTCAATCCGTCGTAATTCAGCGTTTCGGTGTCATCCACCGGACGGTGATATTCGGCGTGTGCGCCGGTGAAAAATCCGAGCACCGGAACGCCTTTGGGATAAATTGCGGTAACATCGGTTGGCTGATAGGGATCATCGCTGAGCGAGAGGTTGAAACCGGCCATCACGTTGCGGCGTTCCAACAGCTTTTTCCACACATCCGAAGAGCCGATGCCCTGCAGATACAGCGTGTTTTCGCGCAGGCGACCGACCATATCAAAATTGAGGTAACCGACAATATTTTCCATCGGCACTGTCGGGTTTTCGGCAAAATAAGACGATCCGACGATGCCCAGTTCCTCGCCGCTCCACAGCGCGAAAATAATCCCGCGTTTGAAATTTTCAGGATTTTCCGCCCGCTGTTTGGCGAGCGCTGCCGCAACTTCCAGAACGAGCGCCGTTCCGGATGCGTTGTCGTCTGCGCCGTTGTGGATTTGTCCGCGTTCTTCATTTTTGGCCAGCGAGTTGTTGTCACCGTAACCGAGGTGATCGTAATGGGCGCCAACCAACACGTATTCCGCAGCTTTGGCATCGCCAGCAGGCGGCAGCATCGCAAATACGTTGTTATCGTTGGAAATCTGGCGCTCCACACCGGTTTTCATCGATACGGCTGCGCCGCTCATCGCAAACGAGCCTTCGAAATGGAAATTCTCGCGATCGAGTTCGGTTTGCACGGTTTTCAAATCTTTTCCGGCAGCGGCAAACAGCGCGTTGGCTACGTCCAGATTGATCGATGCAACCGGCAATCCGGAGTTCCCCAAACTCTGGTCGAAGCTGAGCGGCACCAGTTCACCGGCATTCGGCGAGTTCGGTCCGGTAACGACCAGCAAACCTTTGGCGCCGTTTTCCCGCGCCAACAGCGCTTTGTAGCGCAATCCGGCGTAGCGATTCAGTTCCTGGCGGCGTTCCATGCTCACGTCTTCCGGGGTGTAACGGAGCACCAGCACAATTTTATCTTTCACATCCAATCCGGCGTAGGAATCGTAGCCTTTGCCGGGTTCGCCGGGAATGCGCAGACCGTAACCTGCAAAAACCACATCGCCTTCTGCGGCATCGTTGGCAGTAAATCCGAGCGGACGAAAATCGCTGTCCAGCGCAAAATCTGTGGATTTGGCACCTGCGGTTACTTTCAGGCTGTTTTCGGCGGGCAGCGCTTTAACGCCGGAAGTGAACGGAAATTCCTGAAAAAACGTGCCGTTTTCACCGGCAGGTTTCAATCCCAATCCTTTAAAATAGGCGGCGGAAAATTCCGCAGCTTTTTTGCTGCCGGAGGAGCCGGTCATGCGCCCTTCCAGTTGATCGGCGGCGAGGTAGCCCACCAATCCCTTTAAATCCGCTTCGGAAATTTCCGGGGAAAAGCTGGTCGGCGAAACCGCGAAATCTACCGGTGTGTCTTTCGCCATGCCCGATTCATCCACGCGTTTCACATGATCGAGCGCAAATTTTTTCATTTCGCCGCTGAAGTTTCCGGCGGTTTTTTCCATGCGTTCCGGCGCGGCTTTCAATGCAGCCAGCGCAGCTTCGTGATTCCATTTGCCCATGAACAACTGCGATTTGCCATCCGCCGTGCGGGCAGCAGTCCACACCAGATTTTGTCCGTCCGGTGTGAATACCGGCAATCCGTCGAATCCGTCGGTGAAGCTCACCCGAACCGGTTGCTTTTTACCGGCGGCATCTACGATGTATAATTCGAAATTCGCGAATCCCAATTTGTTGGTGGTAAAAATAACGTATTCGCCGGTTGGGTGGAAATACGGTGCCCAACTCATCGACTCGAAACTGGTGAGTTTCTGCAGGTCGGAGCCGTCAATTTTCATGGTGTACACATCGGCAATCATGCCTTCGTCATCAAACCGACGCCAGATAATCCGCTGGCCATCAGGGCTAAAAAACGGCCCGCCGTCGTATCCGGGCGTGTTGGTGAGACGTTTCTGGTTGGAGCCGTCTGCGTCCATAATGTAAATTTCGCCGAAATATGCCGGATCAATTTCCATCCGTTTCTGGTCTTCGGCGCTCATTTTTTTGTTTTCGAATGCGCTGCGCATCGACGAAAACACGATTTTTTTGCCGTCCGGGGAATACGACGCTTCCGCATCGTAACCGCGGGCTTTGGTGAGCTGGCGAATGTTGCCGCCTTTCATATCGGACACAAAAATGTCCATGTGCTCATCGTAATCCCAACTGTAACGGCGCTGTTTGCCGCTTTCGCGCATTTCGATTTCCGCTTTCTGTTTGGCAACGGCATCCGGGTCCATGTGGGTGGAGCCAAACAGCACTTCGTTTTTGCCGGGGCGAATAAACGCGCAGGTGGTTTTTCCGGTGCCGGGCGAAACCCGCCAGGTTTCCCCGCTTTCGAAATCGAGCATGTAAATCTGGAAAAACGGATTTTCCGGTTCACGCTCGCTTTGGAAAACCATGTATTGGCCGTCTGGCGAAAAATAGCCTTCGCCGGAACGTTTGCCATCAATAATCAATTGGCGAACATTGGTGAGAAATTGCGCTTCGCCGGCATCAGGCGCGTCCGGTGCATCTTGCGCCAGCATTGGCAATGTTAACATTGTGAAAAGGATTGCTGTTAAAAATAATTTAATGTTGCGATACATGGTCGCAGTGCCTCCATTTGGTCTCTGTCTGTTTTTTTACTGATAATCACCAAAGATAAGCGATGGTGCGAATAAAGAAAAGTTAAACTGCGAAATTATGTGCAAATATCTGCATGTGTTGATCGCAAAACTGGCTCGGCTTTCGCGAATGCAAATGTTCCGCAATCCTCCAACCCTGCAAATACTGCAATCTGCCATGCAAATTTTGCGTGACTTTAGAAATTTGATTTCTTCAAAGGATCGTTGAATCAGCTTTTTCCGCGATGAGCGAGATTTATTTGCAAATTGTTTTTAGCCCTCCGGGTAACTTTTTATAAGTAGCTATCTATCAACAACTTACTGTCAATAAAATACAGCAAAAACGGTGTTTTTTTATGTTCCATCGGGCAGTCAGGTTTTGGTTTGGCATGTGGCTTGTATTTGAGCGTTTTGAGCGATTTGGGCTGATGGAAGGAAAACACACCCAAAGTCGCTTCATGTTAAATCTTAACTTTACCGATGGAGGTTGTGATGATGAAATTTTTTCGCAGTTTTATGTTTGCGATGATATCGCTGATGTTGATCGGCGGTGGCGCTGCGGCGCAAACCGCAAGATTGCAAGTGATACACAATGCAGCGGATCCCGCCGCCGCAGTTGTGGATGTTTATTTGAATGGCGGTATTTTGCTGGATGACTTCGCGTTTCGCGCAGCAACAGGATTTATCGATGCTCCGGCAAATACGCCGTTGAACATCGGCGTTGCGCCGGGGAACAGCGGTTCGGCTGCCGATACGCTCAAAAATTTTGTGGTTACGCTGGCGGAAAATGAGACGTATATCGCCGTTGCCAACGGCGTGCTCGATCCCAACAGCTTTGCGGCAAATCCCGATGGACGCAGCACCGCGTTTACGCTGTTCGTAAATCCTGCTGCCCGTGAGACATCGTCGGGTTCGGATGTTGAGTTTACCGTGCTGCATGGCGCATCCGACGCACCAACAGTTGATGTTAACGCACGCAATGTTACGACATTGGTGAACGATGCCGCATACGGCGATTTCACCGAATACATTCCCGTGCCCGCCGGAGCGTATTTGCTGGACGTGACCGATGCCACCGGAACCGTTCGCGTGGCAACATTTGACGCCGATTTATCCGGTTTGGGCGGCGGCGCTGCGGCTGTTTTTGCTTCAGGATTTCTGAACCCTGCCCAAAATCAGAATGGGGAAAGCTTCGGTATTTTTGCCGCATTGGCCAATGGATTAGTTGTCGAATTGCCGTTGGTGACCACCGCACGGTTGCAGGTGATTCACAACGCCGCAGATCCGGCAGCCGCATCCGTTGATGTGTATTTGAACGACGGATTGTTGCTCGACAATTTCGCATTCCGCGCAGCCACGCCGTTTATCGATGCACCGGCCGGCGAAGTGATCAACGTTGGCGTTGCCGCCGGAAACAGTGGTTCCGTTGCGGATACGCTCAAAAATTTCGCGCTGACGCTCACGCCCGGCGAAAGCTACATCGCATTTGCCAACGGCGTGCTCGATCCCAACAGCTTTGCGGCAAATCCGGACGGACGCAGCACTGCATTCACATTGTTCATCGATGCGATGGCGCAGGAAGCGGCAATCAACGCATCGAATGTGGAATTTATTGTGCTGCACGGCGCATCCGACGCGCCCACCGTTGACGTAACCGCCCGCGATGTGGCAACACTGGTGGATGACGCCGCATACGGCGATATTGCACGTGGTCAGGATTATATTTCCGTTCCCGCAGCCAGTTACATTCTGGACGTAACTGACGCTACCGGAACGGTTTACGTTGCCTCGTTCGGTGCAGATTTATCCGGTTTGGCAGGCGGCGCGGCAGCGGTTTTTGCATCCGGATTTTTGAATCCGGCACAGAATCAAAATGGCGAAGGCTTCGGTATTTTCGCGGCGCTGCCCGATGGCAACGTTGTTGAATTCCCGCTGCTGGACACAGCACGGTTGCAGGTGATTCACAACGCAGCAGATCCGGCAGCCGCAGCCGTGGATGTATATCTGAACGGCGGATTGCTGCTCGATGATTTTGCATTCCGCACCGCCACGCCGTTTATCGATGCGCCTGCGTTGACCGAATTGAACATCGGCGTTGCTGCCGGAAACAGCGGCTCGGTTGCCGATACGCTCAAAAATTTCCCGGCAGTTTTGTTGGGTGGCGCAACGTATGTGGCAATCGCCAACGGCGTGCTCGATCCGAACAGTTTTGCCGCAAATCCGGACGGACGCAGCACCGCATTCACGCTGTTTATCAACGATCGCGGTCGTGAAGTATCCGACGCATCCGGCGAAACACAATTGTTTGTGGTGCACGGCGCAACCGATGCTCCGACGGTAGATGTGTATGCGCGGGACGTTGCGCAACTTGTTAATAATGCTGCATATAGCGACTTCACCCCGTATCTGTCTGTTCCGGCAATCAACTACACGCTGGACATTACCGATGCCGGAAACACGACCAAAATCTTCAAATACACCGCGCCGTTGAGCGCATTTCCGGACAGCGCACTCACTGTTTTGGCATCCGGATTTGTCGATCCGTCGGCAAACCAGAACGGCGAAGCATTCGCACTGATTGCCGTTACCGCATCCGGAAATGCCATTCCGCTGCCGGTGGTCACGGGCATCGAAACCGTGGAGCCGGGCGTTGCAAAATCGTATTCGCTGGAGCAAAACTACCCGAATCCGTTCAACCCGTCCACCACGATTGCATTCGCTTTGCCGGAATCACAAAAAATATCGCTGAAGATATTTGACATCACTGGCAAAGAAATTGCAACACTGATCAGCGGCGACCGCCCCGCAGGCAGTTACCAGATCACTTTCGATGCGTCGAATTTGGCATCCGGCATCTATTTTTATCAGTTGAACGCCGGCAGTTTTTCCGCCACCAAACGCATGATGTTGATTAAATAAATGTTCCAAATAGCGGTTGGAACCTGAACAGCTGGCGAGCCTGCGGAAATGCGGGTTCGCCGGTTTTTTGAAAAAAGTAGCGAAAAAATTTTAGATTGCGGAGTTCCGGGGAAAATCTTATTATCTCAAATAAAGTGTTTCACGAACGGACGATGATCATGCGAAAGCAATTGTTGAAAACAGCAGCGATGATGTTGGCGTTGACCGGATTGGCATTCGGGCAGCTTTTTCCATGGGATGCACCGGAAATTACAGCAACCGGCGAAAATGAACAGCGTTTTTCCGCCGAAGCAGCGGTAACGGATTCCTTTTGGCTGCCAACCTCGCTCGATAACGTTGCTGTCAACGACATCGTTTTTAATGCACAGGGGCATATTTTTGTTGCTACACATGGCGACGGTATTTTTCGCTCCACCAATAACGGCCAAAGCTGGACGAATCTGGGCAGCGGATTATCGACCGGCGGTATTTTGAGTTTGGCAGTGGACGACACCGGTTGGGTGTATGCCGGCACCTTCGGCGATGGGATTTTTCGCTCCACCGATAACGGCGATACATGGGAAATCGCCTCAACAGGTATTTTATCCCCGTTTGTTTTTACCCTCCAAAAAGGCATCAACGGCGAGCTGTTTGCCGGAACATTGCTGGACGGCGTATTTCGCAGCAGCAACCGTGGCGGAAGCTGGGAATTGCTCGATTTGGGATTACCATCTCCCGCAACGGTTTACGATTTGCAAATAGCCGCCAGCGGCGAAATTTTTGCAGCGGTGAGCAATGTCGGCATTTTCCGCTCCGGCAACGACGGACTGGAATGGAACACCACCGGTCTCGGGCTGGAAGGTGTAGACATCCGCACGTTGCTGGCCAAACCGAATGGCGAATTATTTGCCGGCGCATGGGCGCAGGGCGTATTTATTCTGCCGCCCAACAACGGCATTTGGAGCCAAACCACGTTGTCCAACATTCATATTATGGATTTGGTCACCGCGCCAAACGGCGATTTATTCGCGGCAACTCACGGTTCCGGCGTTGCTGTTTCCGGCGATAACGGCATCACATGGGAACTGCCGGTTGGCGGATTATTTAGCGCTGGCGTGTGGTCGTTAGCCATCAGCCCCGATGGATATTTATATGCCGGAACCAGTGGTAATGGCATATTTCGCACCTTTATTCCCCTGCCGCCAACGGCAATTGACACTCCTGAAAACGAGCCGTTACCGAATCAGTTTACATTGCAGCAAAATTACCCGAATCCGTTTAACCCGACGACAATGATCCCATTTCAGCTATCGCAATCGGCAAATGTAACGCTGCGCATTGTCGATTTGACCGGCAGAACCGTGGCAGAATTGCTGAACGGACGCAAGCCCGCCGGTTCGCACGAAATTGAATTTTTCGCTGGAAATATCGGCAGCGGCATCTATTTTTATGTCCTAACGGTGGATGGCGTTCGGGAATCCCGCCGGATGATTTTGTTGAAATAACACGTTTTAACAGGTTGTTTTTATGGAAGATATTGCAGGGTTAACAAAGCTGAATTTTCTCATCCACGTTGGCGTAACGCTCTGCATGGTCGGTATTATCTGGTTTGTGCAACTGGTTCACTACCCGTTGTTCAAAATGGTAGATCCGGCAGATTTTGCCGCATACGAAATTGCCCACTCCAAACGCATTTCCCCAATTGTCGCTACGTTAATGATCGCCGAGCTGTTCACCGCAGTACTACTGCTCTATTTCCATCCGCCGGAAATTCCGGTTCCGGCAATTTGGCTAGGGCTGGCGCTGGTGATCCTCATTTGGCTTTCCACATTTTTTCTGCAGGTTCCCCAACACAACATCCTCAGCAGCGGTTTTGACGAACGCGCCCACCAATTTTTAACAAATTCCAACTGGATTCGCACAGCAGCGTGGAGCATCCGCGGCGGTTTAATTATTTGGATGCTCGATACAATTTTGCATCGCAGTTGACAGTTGTGTTACAATAATTCAACTGCAAATACAGCATCTCTGTAACATAGCATAAAAATCTCTCCCATTTTCTATTTTTCCCGATTGCCCCTTCGTCCTTTATCCTTCCTGACCCAATCAATAAAAACCAACCCTGCAAAATTTGCATAGCTTCGCGCAGAATTTTCACTGTTCACCAAATTTCCGGGTTTTAAAATCGCATTATTTCGTGCCGCATAGCCGCCAAATGACGCTTAACAGGCGATTTTTTGCCAAAAATATGGTATTGCTCAATTTCTATCAAAACTGGCATTAAATTTGATCCATCAGGGATGAAATAAAAAACCACGAGATCAATTGTCAATCATGGAGGTATTATGAAATCAGTTTTAATGAAAGCTGTTCTGTTGCTGGGTATTGTGACGCTGCCGATGTTTGGCGCCTCGATTTCCGGGACGGTAACGGATGCTATCAACGGCACACCGCTGAACGGTGCACTGGTGATGGCACTCGGTTACAACACAAACGGCGACTCGCTGTTTTACGAAACAACAACCGGTTTCGACGGCGGCTATCTTATTGAAAACATGGCAGATGGCGAATATTTTATTTCGGCAGACCTGAACGGATACATTCGCCAGCAAGCCGGTGGAATTCTGCTGAGCGGCAACACCCAGCTACAAATTGATTTTACGCTTTCGCCGGTGGGAACGCTGAACAATCGCTTTTCCGGTAAAGTGCAGAATGCAATAACCGGTGAATTTATAGCGGATGCGCTGATATCGTTGCAACAAAATGGCGCAATCAGCTATCAACAAATGACGGACGCCGGTGGAAATTTTGCATTCGATGATGTCGAAATTGGACAGTATTTAGTTGTTGTTGAAAAAGACAGCTTCCAGACATCGCCGTTCATCAGCCTTTATTTTGATGTTAACACGCAGATTAACAATTTTTTTATTCAATTAACTCCGGTTGGAGTCCCGACAGGCTTGGGCTCGCTAACCGGTGTGATCACCGATTCGGCAACCGGTTTACCGGTTTATCCCGCGTTTGTGGAAGTGCACGGCAATACACCTATCGGTGATTCGCTGTTTTTTCTCGAAGTAAATCAACCGAGTGGGATTTACTATTTTACCGGCATTCCGGCAGGCACTTATTATGGCAGCGTTTTCGCACCCGGATACGAAAACCAAAATTTTGGTCCGGTCGTGCTGCAGGATAACCGGGTCGATACGCTCAATTTTGCGCTGGCAGTAGAGCCCACGCCGTTGATTGGCACGATCTCCGGCAATGTGAAATACGATTCCAGCGGTGCCCCGGTTGCCAACGCGTTTATCGAATTGCTGAATGTAAACGGCAACATTATTGACCGCGCCTTTACCGATTTTCAAGGAAACTACTCTATTACAACACTTACCGGCGATTATTATGTCGCAGTAAGAGTCGGATTGGACACGATGGGCACAACCTCATCCTATCGCGAATTTTACGATGATGTGCAAACCTTCAACGAAGCAACAGTAGTTACCGTTACGGAAAATGCCATCACCGACGGCATCGATTTTGGTGTGCCGGAAAGCGCAACGAGCGGCGGCTCAGCCACACTTTCGGGCACCGTTCGGGAAAACGATCCAAACGGCAGCGCCATTTATCCGACCTTCATCGAACTGATTCCGATCGATACACCGAGCGGTTTTCCGATCGAGCCGGTCACCAATAACCCCGATGGCAGCTACAGCGTCCCAAATATCGAACCCGGTCTGTACATGATTTTTGCGAATGCAAACGGATATCAGCCCTTTCATTCGCCGGAATTGGTAATTACTTCCGGCGAAAATCAGTTTGACATTCTCCTGGAATCGCTGTTCAACGGCCCCACCGGTTGGATCACCGGTCAGGTGACTTTCGACGGCAGCGGCACTCCGGTGAACGGCGCAGTTATCGAGCTGATCGGCGGAAATGTAAACTTTAGCGCAGTCACAAACCCTCAGGGATTTTACGCCGTGCAGGCGCCGGAGGGCGATTATGTTGTGGCAGCTACATATTACGCGATGGATTCGCTAAACATATTCCCAATGTTTTATCGCGAATATTTTGATGACGCGCAAACGCTCGCCGAAGCAACCCCGGTTTCTGTCGTCGCGAACGACACAACGGGCAACATCAATTTTGGCGTACCGGATTCGATTCCGCCGATCAATGCAACCTTCACGGGAACCGTTACAGATGATTCGGGCAATCCTATTGAAGGCGCATTGGTGACCATCGAGGGCAGTTTTTTCGGCTTCCCGATATTCAACGATTCGCTGATTTTCCGCAGCGTTACAGATAACGCCGGCAACTACAGCATCACCGCAAACACCGGATTACTACCATTTAACGTATTCAGCGCATCTGCCGGCGCAGATGGTTATCGCATCGAATATTGGGAAGAGCAGCCGGCAAAATATCTGGCAGACCCCATTTTTGTCACCGGCGATACGCTCATCCAAAACGTCAATTTCACACTCAGCGAAAGCACCGTTGGAGAAAATAGCATCAGCGGATTTGTGCTCGGCGGAAACGGGTTCGCATTAAATAACGCAACCGTAATCGCCACCAGCATCGATCACGGCCTGATGTTCATGGCGCAGAGTGATTCCAGTGGATTTTACACAATTTCGGGTTTGGAAGCGGGTGAATACGCCGTATTGTTCGCCGCCGATGGCTACGTTCCGGAATTTTACAACGATGTGCTGGTTTGGGAAGATGCCACACCGGTACCGGCATTCGGAAATGTGTTCAGCGTCGATGCGTTTCTGACACCCGCGAATATCGCGCCAGCCACCAACGCGATGATGACCGGCGCAATCACCGATGATTTCGGCGAGCCGGTTTCCGGCGTGCTGGTGACGTTGATGGATGGCAGCGGCGAAATTGCCGGTTACGATCTCAGCGATGCTCAGGGCAATTATCAGATGATGGGCTTACACAGCGGACAATTGACCGTTCGCGCCAGCAAAGTCGGCTACCAAAGCCGCACGGAATTGATGACGTACAACAGTGGCAACGGCTCAATTATGGTCATGAATTTGAACCTTTCCGCAACGCCGCTGAGCGTAGATCCGGACGACAGCGAATCGCTGCCGAAAGCCATCGCGCTGGAACAAAATTACCCGAACCCGTTCAACCCGAACACGACCATCACATTTGCACTGCCGACAGCGCAATTTGCCAAATTGGCGATTTACAACGTGATCGGTCAAAAGGTGAAAGAACTGGTTAATCGCGAATTACCGGCGGGAACCTATCAATTTAATTGGGACGGCACCGACCTGCGCGGCAACGGCGTTTCATCGGGAATTTATTTCTACTCGCTGGAAGCCGGCGATGTAAAGCTGGTGAAAAAGATGATGCTAAACCGTTGATTTAAAACAGCTTGCAGAGATGTATTGAAAAAGGCGCATCGAATTTCGGTGCGCCTTTTTTGCGTTATTGGAAGGAAAGAAGTATTGTGTTTATTGCATGAAATCGAAAAACCACACGGTTTCGTTGCCGGCTAAATCGGTAATCACCAAACGGGCTTTGTCGCTATTTGATCCGGTCAAAATTGCATCGACGGTATTTTCCGGTGACGCTGGATTGTAAACATCATTTTGATTAAACGGCATGCCATCAGTGTCAGCGTTGCGCCAGTTAACACCTTAACGCTTATTGATGCGATACCGGAAATTGCATCACTGAACTCAATATTTGCGATACCGCTTTCGATTGAAACGGTTGTTACGGAAGGCAATTCTTTATCGAAAATAAAAACCTGATTTGTGTTGACTGCACCGTAAGTATTAGCAACCGAATCGCCCTGCCATTCAAAATCTTCGTAAGTTGTGCTGTAGCCTTTTAGCTGGAGGAATTTCCGATGGGGTGTCAGCATCGCTTTCGGTGACATTAATATCAGTTGACGTTAAGCCTGCTGCCGTACCTTCAACAGCGACCAAACTACCTTCGTAACTAAGACATTGCTTTAAATTATACAGATCATCGACTAAGGATAAACCATCAGCTGGACCATTTTGTATACCGGATTCTGTAAAGAATAGGGTTCCAAAGCCATTTAATTGATTTGGAATAACTCCTGACAAATTAACTGTGCTATAAATTGTCCCTGTGTCCCTATAAAACTCAATTGACCACCCTGATAAATCCGTCCCAGCCGGCCCGGCGATTTCCACACCCTCACCCACATCACTGCCAGCATTATCATAATGAATTTCATTAATAAAAACCGTCGTTTGTGCACACAAATAGAATGAAAAAAATAGCGTTAAAAATGTGTACGAATACCATTTCATCAGAAAAATCCCCCACTGGTTAATTCCGGGTGACAAAAATTGTTGGTTGTTTTTTGGAGAGAAACAAATTGCCGGGGCGTTTGCCCCGGCAACACGCAATAATTTACAATTTAGAAATTATCATACAAATCAAAATAAACGCTGAATGCCGCGCAGGTGCTCAGTTTCACCTGAATAACGACGTGAAATTGCTCGCCTGGTGCAACATCGGTATCGACGTATCCGCTAACGCCATCGGTGTTGAATCCGCTAAAATTTTGGGGCACGATATACGCATACGTCGGGCTGTCGCTTTTATTGGTAAAGTCCAGCGATATTTCGCGAATCAGATCGGACGGTGTGCCACAGCCTTCGGCGGTGTATTTGATATCGTCCAGCGTTACGGTGCTGCTAATATCGCCCATCACTTCCGCAGGGCTGCCGAGCTTGCCCAATCCAACCGGCTGCCCGTTTTGATACAGCGTAAATCTGCCGCTGGCTTCGTCAATTTCAATCCCGAATCCTTTGAGAAGAACGTTTTGCCCCACCGGTGCTGCATCCGTTTCGCTGCTGATGGACTGGATGTTTTTTTCGCAGCTCCCCAATAACAACAGCATGGAAACCAGCAGTAACAGTACATATTTTTTCATTTCGAAGTTCCTTTTTCTCAATCAATATCCGTTTGCTATTCGTATTATTTTCAATGTTTTACATATTCAGAAAATCGAAAAACCACACGGTTTCGTTTCCGGCGACATCAGTTACCAGCAAGCTCACTCGTGGATCAGCTCCCGTTGCGGTAACGCTCACAGGAACCGAGGAAACGAGTTGTTTTGTGATCACATCGTTCAGGCTTGCAGCATTGCTATCGACGGTTAACGTTGCATCCTGCAATTGCTTTACTTCGATGCGAACGATGCCCAAATCACCCGCTTTAGAGTCCAGCAGTGTGGCGTTAGCGACTGTTCCGCTTACATTTGCCAATTCAACAGTTGGACGATTTGCGTCGGTTTGGACGCTCAGGCTGTTGAAAAAAAGGTTGTGTTGATCAGTATTTAGTTGATTAGGTGCCGAACCCAAATTAAACAAACGTAAAATGCTAAAACTTTGGCTACTAACCGTGCTTTTTAACGAACCATTAATAACTTCTTCACTACTATCAAATAAGTCTGTCAAAACAAGTCGATAGTTTGACGTACTTGTCAATATTATTTCAATGCGAAGGCCTTCATTCGTAAACCCTTGACTGGTTGAAACTGTGCCACTTAATTCTTCAATTTTATAGACACTTTCACCACCTTTGAAATAAAATCGTAATAATGATTCAGATGTAGTATTTCTAAGTTCAAAACCAACTTCCGCGCCAGATTCAATAAACCCATTGTCCATGTCGATAGAAAAACGTTGCCCAACAGAAAGTGGTGAATTAAGTGATCGGTATGCTTCACTGTTATTAAAAGGCTTTGCGTATAACGCCCACGCCTCATCAAAATTAACGCCAGTATTTATATCATTGTCATTATTTGAGTCACCATTTCCATTGACTTTTGAACTTCCAATAAAAAAGCCTGCAAAATCGTTATTAGGATTTGGGGAAAGTGTCCACGCACCAAATCCACTTCCGCCATTATCTCCAGACTGCCAACCATCATTATAAGTTGCATCATTAGCGTCATCTGCTGCCTGTGCAAAAAGGTGCTGCGAAAAAAAGATCATCCACACAGTCAAAAACGATAGCATTAATCGCTTCATAAACCGCTCCTTTGTTACCAAAACGGGTAGTTTTTTAATGTTCAAAAGAAAATTGCCAACAATTTTCCGGGAAATCTGCTCGATAAAAAAATTTTGTGAATGAATGTCAAAGAGAGTGGATAAAAAAATTACCTCAAAAACTAACGGTAAATAACTCAATAGCGCGTGATATTTGTCACAGGAATTTTCTCGCAAAAGTTTTAGACAGTTTAATGCTCTTTTTATGGCTTTTCGTGGCAACGCTCCTGTTTTAATGTTATAATGATCACCAAAAGCTGTTGAACCGATTGTTCAATTTGTAAAAAAAATGGGAAATATCAATTGAAAAAGTATCTCAATAATTCACGAAATGTGCGAGTGGTGGCAATTTCCGGCAGTTTGCGAAACGGTAGTTATACCAGTGCCTCCCTGAGAGTTGCACTAAAAGGCGCGGAAATGGAAGGCGCGGAAATCGAGATGATCGATTTACGGCAATACAATCTGGTGTTTTTCGGGCAGGTGGAGGAAACGGATTATCCACCAGATGTATTGCAATTGCGAGAGAAAGTCCGAGATGCGCAGGGCATTTTGCTCGGTACACCGGAGTATCACGCCGGGCTAAGCGGCGTTCTCAAAAACGCACTGGATTTAATGAGTTTTGACGAATTCGAAGGAAAAATGCTCGGACTGATTGGCGTTTCCGGCGGCAATATGGGTGCGATAAATGCGCTGAACAGCCTGCGAACCATCGGGCGAAACCTGCATGCATGGGTGCTGCCGCAACAAGTTTCCGTGCCGGAAGCTTACAAATATTTCACCGAAGATGGAAAAATCAGCAACCGCAATTATGAAAAACGCCTGCTGGAAGTCGGGCAGTTGGTCACCCGTTTTGCCAAATTACTGGAACTGCAGAAAGATCAGGAATTTGTGAAACTTTGGGAAGGTTTGCCGGAAAATCCCGGTGGTCGCAAACCAACCTGAGCCGTTTTTTTTCGGCAAAAATCATGTTGCAAAAGTCCTGTTCTATTGGTTAATTGAACAACAAACAGGGCAGTTTCTTTGACATTGGAAAATTATGATTACAATAAAAATTCATAATGCGAGAGAGATCATCGCAACTGAAAAAGGGCGTTTGGCAGCGCGCGTGGGCGGATTATTCATCGATCTGGAACGGAAAGTGGAAGAAGAAGTGGTGCGCCAGTTACACGAGGTTTTCTCTTCGAAAAATATTCGTGCAGAAATCCAGATTGTGAACAACGATCCACCATCACCGGGAGTTTCGTATGATTGATTTGGGCGATCCCTACACCAAACGACCGATTATTGAGGCATTACAACGTGTTCGCCACGATGTAACGCAATATTTCGGGACCCTGCCAACCGATATTTTCTGGGCGCAGCCCCAACAAAGCTGGTCACCAGCGGAGCATTTGCATCATTTGCTCAAATCTGCCCGGCCGGTGGTGCTGGGGATGAACCTACCCCGCCCAATTCTCCGGTTGTTATTCGGCAACGCCGAACGAATTTCCCGCCGTTATGCGGACGTCCGCAAAACCTACCGGACAAAATTGGCCGGCGGTTTTAAATCCCCGTGGCTTTTTGAGCCGAAACGCCCGCATTTTTCCGAAGCAAATCCCGAATTACAACGCGAAAAATTATTGCAGCAGTGGAAAGACCTCTGTGATGATTTGATCAGCAGCCTCGAAAAATGGCAGGAAAACGATCTCGATCGCTACCGGCTACCACATCCGAGCCTCGGAAAAATTTCTGTGCGGGAAATGTTGTTGTTCACGTTGTATCACAATATTCACCATATCAAATCTGTTCAAATGCGGCTGGAAAACCAACGCGTTCCGGTAGCTTAACACCAGCGATTTTCAACACAGAAATAGCTGCCCTCACTTTATTTTGCAACAAAAATACCGTGCTGCTGCACGACAAAAGAGATCTGCAATGCCGGAACTCCTCACCGACATCGAATTTTGGAAATATTTGAGCATCCCGGTTGTTGCTGCGCTGGTTGGCTGGTCTACCAACTGGGTGGCCATCAAACTGCTGTTTTATCCGCTGGAAGCCTGGGGAAAACCGCCATATTTGGGCTGGCAGGGCATCATCCCTTCCAAAGCGGCAAAAATGGGCGCAATTACGGTAGATTCCACCCTTTCAAAATTAGGCAAATTATCTGATGTATTTGCGGCGATGTCGCCCCAAAAAATTGCCCGGCATCTGGTGGAAAATATTGAGCCACGGCTGCACGCCTACATCAAATGGATCATGCTGGAAGAAGATCCCGCATCGTGGAAAATGCTGCCGGAAATGATGCAAAATTCCATCGTCAACAATGTGCGCCAAAAATTATCCGGCACCGTCGGGCGAATAATGGACGATGTGACTGAAAATATTGAAGATATGGTTGATCTGAAACAGGTTGTCATCCGCCAATTGGTGAAGGATAAACGCATCGTCAACCGCATTTTTCTGGAATGTGGCGCGAAAGAATTCCGGTTTATTATTGTTTCCGGGCTGTATTTTGGTTTTCTGTTTGGCGTTTTGCAGATGGGCATATGGTTCTTTTTTCAAAACTGGTGGATTTTACCGCTGTTTGGGGTAATTGTGGGATACGCCACCAATTGGATTGCGCTGCGCATCATTTTCCAACCGCTGAATCCGCATAAAATAGGCCCGTTTGTGATACAGGGATTATTCCTCAAACGGCAGCACGAAGTGGCCAATATTTGGTGCGAAATTGTTACCAAAGAAGTTATTACTGTGCAAAATATTATTGATGACATGCTGCACGGCGAAAAATCCGAACGCACCAATGCAATTGTCCGGGCACACGTTCGCGATTTGATTGATGAAGCGATGGGCATTTCCGAACCGCTGGTCCGGTTTGCGATCGGCTCCGAAAAATTTGCGGGCATCAAAGAAACGGCATCGCAAAAAGCGCTGTTGTTTTCTGAACAGGCGATGGACGATCCCGCATTTAACGACGAACGCGCCGCCATCGTAAAAGATTTGATTCGCGAACGAATGATCGCGCTTTCATCCGAAGAATTCCAACATTTGCTGCGCCCGGCTTTTCAGGAAGAGGAATTCAAACTGATTTTGATGGGAGCTGTTTTGGGATTTTTGGCAGGAATGGCACAGTTGTATTTCGTTTTTGGCGGTATTTGAACCTACCTTTTTTCAATCCGAAAAAATTTTCAATTTATTAAACACTGCGTTAAATATTTTACAAGTTGCGTAAAAATAACGCATTACGTAGACGCGTTGCGTTATTTTTTGACCAAAAACATGTGTTTTATTCAAGAAATTAACGCAATGCGTAAAATATTTCTTGACAAATCTAACGCGATGCGTTATATTACCCTTGAGTCAAAAATGAAACAAAAAGGCAGCAACAGAATACGATGAGCAGAATAATTAAACGATACGGAAATCGCAAGCTGTATGACGCAGAAGCCAAAAAGCATATTTCGCTGGAAGAAATTGCGGAACTGGTTCGTAAAGGCGAAGATGTGCGAGTGATCGACAATACAACCGATGAGGACATCACCGCGCAAACGCTAACGCAGGTTATTTTTGAAGAAGGCAAAAAAGGGCGTAACCCGCTTTCGCCGGATGTGCTGCACGATGTGATCCGCTGGGGAAATCACATGCTGGACGACAGCCTGAAACAGTTCCGCGATAGCTTTGAAAAACTGGATCAGATAATGCCGGAATCATTGAACAAATTGTTCAAAAAAAATGAAAAAGAGAGCGAGATCGAACAGCTCAAAAAACGACTCGAATCGCTGGAATCGTTGATCACCAACCTTGGCAGTCAAATAAACAGTGATCAACCTAAAAAAGAAAAATAACATCAATAAACCCGAAAGGAGAGCGTTATGACTACGCGTAAATCCACTAAAGATACGGTTACCGAAGGCGCACGCAAAGTAGCCGATCAATTTAACGAAGAATTTAATCAGGCAACCAAATCTGCAGAGCGTCTGCAACAATCGTTGAGCGATTCTGCACGGGATATCTGGTTGGCAGGTCTCGGATTATTTTCCACTTTGGAAGAAGAAGGCGAAAAAATGTTCACCGGATTCGTCGAAAAAGGGAAAGATCTGGAAAAGAAAGGCGAAACCGTTGAGAAACGTGCCAAAGAACGCATCGAATCTTTCCAAACGTTTTTCACTGAAAGAACCGATCAGATTACCAAAGAATTTCAGGAAAAACTGAACAATTCCGTTCCGACCGTCATCGAAGAAAAATTCCAGCAGGCATTGGAAACATTCGGTGTATCTTCGCGCAACGAAGTGAATAAGCTGAATGACAAGGTTGACAAACTGACCAACGCCGTTGAGCAATTGACCAAAAAATTGAGCGAAAACGGAAAAAAGTCGTCCTCCACTAAGTAGTTATTACAAAAAGTCAATCCTAACGGATTGCCCCAACGACGCGGAAATAGCTGCCCTATGGCGGCTATTTCCATTTTTGGCAATTTAATTTCTCCTTTTTGCTAACACCCATTTTTTTGGTAATTTCATTTGTGAAACGGAATCCGATAGCGACATATCGCAGCGTACTCAATCGCTTTGTGCAGCTCTATAAACACGTGTTGGGGCTGATCATCGGTGCTTTTGTGGTATCTGTGCGCAATTTATCGCCGATCAAGCGAAAAGGGCTTCGTTCCGCCGGACGACGGGTGATGGCATTTTTTTTGAAATTCACGATCAAAAAAGAATTGCGCAACCAACCGTTTGAAGTGCAATTGCGGCGACGGCTGGAAATGTTGGGGCCAACGTATGTCAAACTCGGGCAAATAATGGCCATCCGGGAAGATATTTTGCCAAAAAATATTACCGGAGAACTGAAACAATTGCTGGATCATTTGCCGGAAGTGCCCTTCGAAAGCATTCGCGCAATCATCGAGCGCAGCCTTAATAACTCCCTGAAAAATCTGTTTTTATATGTCGATCCGCAGCCGATCGGCTCTGCATCCATCGGGCAAATTCACCACGCCACAACGCTGGACGGCATTCCGGTGGTGCTCAAGGTTATCAAACCCGGCATTCGCGAAACGATCATGTCTGACCTGAAATTGATGCAAATTTTGGGCACCTTTCTGGAATGGATTATTCCGCGGTTTCAGCCGAAAGTGATCATCGCGGAATTTTCGCGTTACACAGAGCGTGAAATTGATCTGGTTTACGAAGCGGATCATGCGGAGCTGTTTGCCGCCAATTTTACAAATTCCCCGGAAATTGTATTCCCGAAAATTTACCGCCAATTCAGTACCCGGGATGTGCTGTGCATGTCTTTCATGAATGGCATCAAACCGAATGATCCGGAAATTCTGTCGCTCAGCGCGGCGGATCAGCGCCAGATTATTGACATCGGCACGTTTTCCATCATCAAAATGTTGTTCGAGGATGGCTTTTTTCACGCCGATTTGCACGCCGGGAATCTGATTATTTTGCCGGGACCGAAAATCGCGTTTATCGATTTGGGAATGGTTGGGCGGTTTGATGAAAAAGTGATGCGGATAATGCTGTATTATTTTTACGCGCTGGTGAATGGCGATGTGGAGCGTTCCGCCAAACATTTGCTGGCGATGGCAAAAGTGGGTCGCGGCGGCGATCCCGAAGGCTTCGAACGCTCCGTTACCGATTTGTTGCGGCGATTTTTGCTGCAGGCGCATCACGGGAATTTCAGTCTGGCGCAACTCATTCTGGAATCGCTGCGATTGAGCAGCCGCTACCGGATTTTCTTCCCCGTCGAAATGACGCTGATGGTGAAAGCGCTGGTAACGTTTGAAGGTGTCGGGCAATTTTTATCGCCAAATCTGGATGTTCCCGCGCTATCGCGAAAACACATCCAACGTATTTATAGTCAACACTTTAGCTTCGACAATTTATATAAACATTTTATGCGTGGCGCACCGGAATTGCTGGATTTTATGGTTCGGTTGCCCAAACTAGCTTCGGACAGTTCCCGCTCGCTGGAAGATTTTTTGAATGACGGTAACAAACAGGAAAACCCGCTCAGCGGCTTAAAAAGCGCGCTCATTGCCGGTGCTTGCGTAGTGGGAATGGTTATTTCTGTGGTTCAGGACGGGCATCCTGCACTCTCTGTTTCTTTGCTGATTGCCGCGATTTTGTTTTTCATTTTTGGAAAATGATTGTTATAATACAGGCGATTCTGCCATGGCGGGCAGAAAAAATAGCGTGAAAACAGGAACTTGCCCAGGGGGAAGCCGGCGATTGCCGGCGAAGGCAACATGATTCGAAACAAACGCGATTCATTCATCCAGATTGATGAAGACGATTTTGAAGAGCTTCATCAATATTACGATGCAAACCTTGTTGCCCGGAAGCGTTTTCCGGAAGTTTTTCAAAAACGCCCGATTGTGCTGTCCCACGGCATTGCCCGCCCGGATTATCTCGTCGATTCTGTTTTCCGCACACTCAACCTCTCGCTATACGATTTCAGCCTCGTTTCCGACCGGTTTCATTATTTCCGGGGCATTGCCAGCTATTTGCGCAAACACGATTTTGAGGTTTACCATACCAGCGTCAGTTTCGCGGCAGATGTGGAAACCCGCGCGGAAGATCTCAAAAAAGAAATCCTGAAAATCATCGAGAAAACCAAAACTGACAAAGTGCACGTAATTGCCCACAGCATGGGCGGGCTCGATGCCCGTCACATGATTGTCAATCACGATATGGCGGAAAAAATTTCTTCGCTGACCACCATCGGAACACCGCATTGGGGCACCAGCGTTGCCGATGTGGCCATTCAATACGGCATGGACAAAGTGATCGGCGTGCTCAAAACCATCATGAATTTTGACGGCATTCGCAGTTGCGCAACGGAATCCTGCGCAGCGTTCAACCGTGAAGTTGAGGCGTTCGAGGCAAAAAATCCGATATTTTACCAGACGTACAGCAGCCATCAGGAATTCAACCAAACCTTTTTGCCGTTTCAGATCGCCTGGAAAATTCTGGATAAAAATGAGGGCGAAAACGACGGATTGGTTTCGCTGAAATCGCAGCGCTGGACCAAAATGTTGTCCACGGAAGATGGTTACAGAAAAGAAGTACCGCAGCATTCTTTTCCCATTCGAGCGGATCATATGGACCAAATGGGCTGGTGGAACCTCAACGAAATTCACAAAGCCGGGTGGTGGAATATGCGTGCGCTCAGCGAAAAACAGAAGCATGAAGAATTGATAAAAAGCGTTTATCTAAAAATTGCCAGAGAAGTTTGCGGCCTCATCGTCTCGGAAAATAAAAGGCGATAACTATCATGAATTATTACTGGTTAGCAGCATCATTTTTTACCGTTTTATTGAGCATGGGTCATTCGTGGATGGGCGAACGGCATTTTTTACCGCGATTGTTCAAACACGAATATCCGGAAAATCTGGAAATTGACGAACACGTCAATCGCTCCACCCGAACGGCGTGGCACCTCACAACGCTGGGCTGGCTGAACATGGCAGCCATTTTGTTGATCGTCGCAATACATCCGGATGACCCGATCGCCATTTTGGTAATGCGCGTGACCGGCGCGTTTTGCCTCGTCAGCGGTATTTATTCGCTGGCAGGATCGCGCGGGCGGCATCTGCTGGGATTGATTTTTTTGTTGATTTCGCTGCTCATTTTGCTCGGCGATTTATTTTGAATAACTTCCGACTGAACCAAAACGGAACGCGGTTCGCGTTTCACGCCATTTTTATAATTTCCTGAAAAATATGAATTTAGAACAACTGATTATTTATCTGCGTGAGCAGAACGATTTTATGCAGCACGTAACCCATTGGGAAACCGTGCCGGAAAAAGCCGCCCAATTTGCCAACTTTCCCGATTCGATTGATCCGCGATTGCGCGATGCGCTGGCGCAAAAAGGGATTCGCCAACTGTATTCGCATCAGGCGGAAACGTTTTCGCACATCCAAAACGGAAAAAATGTGGTGCTGGTAACGCCCACGGCATCCGGCAAAACGCTCGGCTATAATTTGCCGGTAATCAACCGTATTTTGCAAGACCCGGATGCGCGGGCGCTCTACTTTTTCCCGACGAAGGCACTGGCGCAAGATCAATATCACGAACTGCACGATTTGGTGACCATTGCCGGCGCGGACATCAAAACGTACACATTTGACGGCGATACGCCGGTTTCCGCGCGACAGGCCATCCGCCGTTCCGGGCATGTGGTAATGACCAATCCGGACATGCTGCATCAGGGAATTTTGCCGCATCACACCATCTGGCTAAAGCTGTTCGAGAATTTGAAATATGTGGTTATCGACGAAATCCACTACTATCGCGGGGTTTTCGGCAGCCATTTGGCAAATGTGATTCGCCGGTTGAAGCGCATCGCGCGGTTTTACGGCAGCAATCCGCAGTTTATTTGCTGCTCGGCAACCATCGCCAATCCGCTGGAATTTGCCCAAAAAGTGATCGGCGAACCGGTGGAATTGGTCGACCAAAACGGCGCCCCGCGCGGCAGCAAACATTTTGTTTTTTACAACCCGCCACTGGTGAATCCGGAACTGGGCATTCGCCGCTCGGTGCTGAAAGAAGTGAACCGCATTTCCCGATTGATGATGGAAACCCGCGTTCAATCGATCGTTTTTGCGCGCAGCCGCATGCGGGTTGAGGTGCTCACTCATTATTTAAAGGAGCAGGCGCGCAGCCTGAAAATTCCCGAAAAAAAAGTGCGCGGTTATCGCGGCGGATATTTGCCGCTGGAGCGCCGCGAAATTGAGCGCGGATTGCGCGACGGCAGCATTCTCAGCGTGATCAGCACCAACGCGCTGGAATTGGGCATCGATATCGGGCAGTTAGATGTGGCGATCATGGCCGGTTATCCCGGAACAATTGCATCGGCATGGCAGCAATCCGGGCGGGCGGGACGCCGCAGCAGCACATCGCTGGCGATTATGGTTGCCAGCAGCTCGCCGATCGATCAATTTATTATCAGCCACCCGGAATATTTTTTCCAGAAATCGCCGGAAAACGGGATTGTCGATCCCGACAATTTGCTGATTTTGATGAGCCATCTCAAATGCGCCGCATTCGAAATCCCCTTTCTCGAAGATGAAACCTTCAGCGATGTGGCGACGCGGGAAATTCTGGATTATCTGGCGGATCAGCGGGTGCTGCACCATTCCGCCGAAAAATATCACTGGAGCAGCGAGGTGTATCCGGCGGAGGAGGTGAGCTTGCGCAGCGCCTCGCCGGACAATGTCGTAATTATCGACACAACCAACGGTGAAAACGTGATCGGTGAAACCGATTTGTTTAGCGCGCACATGCTGGTGCACACCGAGGCAATTTACATGCACGGCAGCATCCAGTTTCATGTGGACAAGCTGGATCTGGAGCGAAAAAAAGCGTATGTGCGGCAGGTTTCGGTGGATTATTTTACGGACGCGATCACCAAATCGGACATCAAAGTGCTGGCTGTTGATGAGGAAAAACCGGCGGGAAAAGCGCTGCTGCGCTACGGCGAAATTAAAGTGAACACCATTACCACCGGTTACAAAAAGATCAAGCTGTTTACGCATGAAAACATCGGTTCCGGACGGGTGTATCAACCGGAAATTGAGCTGCACACCGCCGCTGCGTGGCTGGAATTGCCGGAGGCATTGGCTGCCGAAATGCAGCTCTCCGCCAGCGATTTGAGCAGTGCACTGCAGGCGATTGCCAACGTGTTGCACAACATCGCGCCGGTATATTTGATGTGCGATCCGTCCGATATCCGGGCATTCCCGATGATAAAATCGCCATTTTCGCAACTGCCCGCGCTGTATTTATATGATACGTATCCGGGCGGGATCGGGCTGAGTTTCAAATTGTTCAACAATCCGAAGCCGGTTGTGGCGGCATGTTTGGAACTGGTGCAAGGTTGCGGTTGTAAATCCGGTTGCCCGTCCTGCGTTGGCCCGGCGCTGGAAGTTGGCGAAAACGCCAAAGCACACGCCACGGAATTATTGCAATTTCTGATCCGTCAATTCGCCATTTAGATCGATTAAAAACAGTTGGTTAGTTTATTCTTTTTTCCGCCAGAGCGCCTCTTTTATCCTCAAAAATAATTCATCAAATAATTTCCAAAACTTTTGCTAAAGTGAACAATTCCGCCGCCGAAGATGAATCTTGTCAAGGAATCATGGACGAAGTTTTTTTGGGAAGGAGCCCATTATGCCACAACCACACGGTTTATTGCACCTGTTGGAACAACGGGTACAGCTTCAAGAAGATTTAAAATCATCTCTATCCAAACAGCAATCGCTTCTGGTAAACAACCAAATGACTGAAATTAATGAGGTTGTCGGGGAGCAATTGGCTATTCTGGAAACCATCCAGGAATACGAAAACGCCTGGCAACAACTTCTCCTCAGCAAATTTTCGCCGGAGGAATTGGCAATGCGCCCACTTCCGGTAACCGAACGGTTCAGCCTTTCGGAAACAGAATCCATGCAGGCAAAGCGGCTTCAGGATCAGTTAAAAACGATCTTGAAAGTTGTCGCCGAGCTCCGCGAAACCAACCAATTGCTGATGAACCGCTCGTTGAGCTTCATCCGCGGGTTGTTCCGCAGCATTGTTGATACTGCCGATAGTGGCGCGGTTTATCGCAAAGATCAAAAATCGAAAGCCGCGAACGTGTTAATCGACCGGACACTGTAAAGAGAGGAGAAGCCAATGCCAAGCATATTTAACAGTTTGAATACAGCCAGCCGCGCGGTTTCTGCCAATCGTCTGGGCATCGATGTTTCGAGCCATAACATCGCCAATGTGAACACGCCGGGATATTCCCGCCAGCGGGTTAATATTACCACATCTCATCCGATGGATACAATTTATGGTGCCATTGGCACGGGTGTGGATATCGGCGGCGTTAACCGCATTCGCAACTCTTTGCTGGATGTGCAATTCCGCAACACGAACCACAATTTTGGCAGAAGCTCTGTTATGGAGCAGATGTTTTATCAGGTTGAAACCATTATTCAGGAACCTTCGGACAACAGCATTGGCAGTTTGATGGACGATTTTTTTAACGCGTTCAGTGAGCTTGGCGGCAGCCCGGAAGATATGAATTTGCGAAATGTGCTGATTCAAAAAACCGGAAATTTGTCGCAGGCGTTCCAAACCAAAAGTGGTCGTTTGCGCGAGATTCAAAGCTCGCTTCGCAGAGATGCGGAATCTTCCATCCGCCAAGTGAACCAGATTTCCCGGCAGATTTCGGAATTGAACCGGCAAATCGCCGTTTCCGAAGACCAGTTCAGCTCAGCGAACGACTTGCGCGACCAACGCGATAATTTGCTGGATCAGCTCTCGGAGTTTGTGCAAATCCAATCCATGGAAGACAGCAACGGACAAATTACCGTAACCATGAATGGACAAATGCTGGTCTCCCAAACCCAGTTTCGTGAACTGGGTATTGAAAGCGAAGGAAACGGCAACCAGCTGTCTGTGTTTGTGAAAGGTTCGCAAAACCAGCGATTAGATGTGCAAACCGGCAAATTGAGCGGCATTATCGAAATGCATAACACCGAGATTGCCAGCGTTTTAGACCGGTTGGACACTTTGGCAAAATCGTTTATTGATGAAGTAAATCAGATCCACCGTGCCGGTAAAGGACTACCGACAGGATCGCCGCCGGTTGCCAATACCGGGTTAAATTTTTTCACCGGCTCCGATGCATCGACCATCGAGATCTCATCGACGATTCGAAATAATACCGCGAATATTGCGGCATCCAACGATGGCAGTGTGGGTAATGGTGAAGCCGCATTTGCAATTTCCAACTTGCGTAGCCAGCGATTGCTCAACGCCCGTTCGGAAACATTTGCGGATTATTACAACTTTACAGTGACCGATTTGGGCACCGGCGTGCAATTGGCTGGCACGGATCGTCAAAATCAGGAATTATTACGCGACCAGATAACCAATCAGCGCGAATCGGAATCCGGTGTTTCGCTGGATGAGGAGATGACCAACCTCATCAAATATCAGCGTTCGCTGGAAGCAGCGGCACGGGTTATCGGCATTGTTGACGATATTTTGGAAACAGTGATCAATCTGTAGTTGTAAATTAATATCAGGGAAGAAAACGGCGCGGAAATAATTCCCGCCGATCAAAATACTGGATAAAGTCAAGGAAGACTGACATGAGAATTACCCAGGATTATAGCATCCAAAGCCTGCTCAGCCAGGTGAACAGCACGCGTGAACGTATCAGTACACTCCAACGCAATCTTTCCACCGGGAAAAGACTCAATCAAATATCTGACGATCCGTCCGGCGTGGAAACCGCAATGCGATATCGCTCCTTATTAAAATACAACGAGCAATATCAGAAAAATATAAAAGACTCCAGCGAATTTTTGACATTTACCTCAAATGCCCTCCAAAATAGTTCTGATATTATCGCAACGATAAAGGAACTGACCATTCAAGGGATTGATAGCTCCAGCAACGATGAGTTTGATGCCGTTGCTGAACAGCTAAACGAGCTTGTTGAGGAATTTGTTGAAACGGCGAATACCCGTTTCAAAGGGCGTTTTATTTTTGGCGGCTCAAATGTGAGCACAACACCATTTACACTTGCGCCCGATTTTAGCAGTGTGTCAGTTAATCCCGAGGGTGTCGACGGCGAATTAAAAGCCGAATTAGGTCAGGGAAATATCGACCGCTACAACATCACCGGGCAGGAAGCCTACCTCGAGTCGATTGACGTATTTCAAACAATCTTAGATGTGCGAACAGCATTCATGAATCACGATGCTGCAGCGTTGGATACTCTGATTCCGGATATGGATAACGCATTGGATCAGGTGCTTTCCGCGAATACAAAAGCCGGCGCTCGCATCAATCGCTTTGAATTGCTGGAAACCCAGTTTCAGGGCGAAGATATCCGGTTGAAGGAATTTCTCTCTGGCGTACAAGATACCAACGAACCGGAAGCGATTGTGAATTTGCAAATTGAACAGACGGCGCTTCAGACCGCATTGCAAACGTTGGCACAAACAGTCAATATCTCAATTATCGATTTCATTTGATAGATGTGTTGGGAAATTCGTTACAAAGTGTTGAATGCACAAACATTTTTTAACCGCTCCATGCACTTTGTGATTTAGGATAAATTTTTTATGTTAAATATAAACAGGCACTTAGAACACAAACATCAGATATGGCACGGGTGTTGCTTCTGTATGGGCGTAATCAAGTGGAGATCTGAATGAAAATTGTAACAAGGCAATTCGGTGAAATCGAATTTTCGGAAGATATGCTAATACATTTTCCCAAAGGTATGATTGGATTTGAACGCTGCCGCCGTTTTTTGATCGTCAACGACGAAGATTATGAACCGTTTCGCTGGTTAATAGCTGTTGATGAAGAAGAAATAGGCTTTCCCGTACTGAATCCGTTTTTAGTAACAAAAAATTTCGACAAAGAATTACCTCACCGGTTGGTGAAACGGCTGTTGAATAAAGAACAGACGCTGGATCTCTTTTGCGTTGTTACGCTGAATGGCGAAGGCGGAAAAGTGACCATCAACCTGAAGAGTCCCATCGTCATCGATTATGACGAAAAACGCGGCGAACAGATGATATTGGCATCAGACGATGTGCCGGTCGCACATCCGATTTCCTGAGAAAATTTGAGACCGGTGAGCAAGGATGTCTCACCATAACATAAAACCAAGGAAGGTACAGTTATGTTAGTGTTAACACGGAAGTTAGGTCAAAACATTCTGATTGGAGAGGAAGTTTCGATCAAAATTATCAAAATCGAGAGCAACAAAGTGCAATTAGGTATTTGCGCGCCATCAGATGTTGTTGTTTATCGGCAAGAACTCGTAGATAAAATCAAACGGTTCAACCGCAACGCCACTCGCACAGATCACACTCGGTTGAAAAATGTTGCAAAGGTATTCAAGCAAATCGTTAAATTTTAGGACAGGGCAGGGTATGCAACACCACATCGTTAAACAGGCAGAAGCAGAACTAACAGCAGCATCGTTGCATCAGATCAGCGTAGAAGACCGGCTGATTGCAGGGCTTTATTTTTACGAACGGCTGACTGTTGACGAAATTTCTATCGTACTAGAGGCGGATACAGAGTCGATTCGTGCCTCGTTGAATAATGTATTTTCAGCGCTATTATCTGACGAACCGGAATCTGCTGCCAAACAAAAAAGCAGTGTCGTATCGGCACATTTGCTTGGCTAGTGAAATGTCGAAAAAACGTTCCAAAAAAAAAGCTGGTCACAAAGCAAATAAATTGACCGGCACTTCGGGGCACGCACCTGTTTCGCTGTGCATGATCGTAAAAAACGAAGAGCGGTTTCTGGAAGATTGCTTGCGCAGCGTTGCGGATTTGGTTTCTGAAATTGTCATTGTCGATACCGGGTCAACGGACCGGACGATTGAAATCGCCAAAACACATGGCGCACGCCTTTTCGAAATTGAATGGGAAGGCGATTTTGCCAAAGCCCGCAATTACGGATTAAAACACGCCACACAACCCTGGATTTTGTATCTGGATGCAGATGAACGTCTGCATCCGCCATTTCACCCACTCGTAAAACAAGCCATTTCATCCACGAATATTGATGCATTTTACGTTCGCGTCAGCAGCGAGGTTGGCGAAATGTTGGGAAGCATGCCACATGTGCAGGCTTATCCGCGTTTGTTCCGCCGCAAACCGGGCGTTTATTTTACCGGTCGCATTCACGAACAAATTACACCTGCCATCCGCCAAATAAACGGGCAGTTCGGACTGCTGGATGTCGAAATTGAACATCTTGGCTACAACCTGACTCAGGATGAAATGGTTGCAAAAGTTAAAAGAAATCTGGAATCGCTGAAAGAGCAAGTGGCGGATGAGCCCCAAAATGCCTATGCGCGGTTTCAGTTGGGGCAAACGCTCATTATTGCCGGCGAGATAAAAAACGGAAAAGAACAACTCCACAAAGCTTTGGAAATAAAGGGATTAAGTGAAGGACTGGAAGCAACAATTATCCTGATTTTAGCAAACGACGATTACACAAACAAGCTGCTGTATGAAGCCATCGAAAAAATTCAGAAGGCTTTGCAGTTGGCACCGTCGCAGCGATTGGGCTATTTTTTACTTTCAGAATGTTATGCACTCCAGGAAAATTACCAGCAGGCTATTGCTGCGCTGGAAAGTTACTGGCAGTATGCAGATAATCCATTTTCCGATGTCAGTGTGGATAAAGTGATCCTGCCGCATTTGATTTACCAAAGGCAGGCAACATATCACTTTCATCTTGAACATTTTGATATCTGCATTCCGCACTATATTAACTATTTCGAATCTGCACCAAATTATCGCTCTAATGCGTTACAGCGTTTGATTTATGCCGCTAGCCAAACCGGGCAACAGCAAACCATTACGGCAACACTCAATGCGATAATTCCAAAAATAGCGCAGTTTGACGATCCGTTAGCAGCCACCCAAAGCCTGTTGCAACCGGCGTTGAATGGCGAGATAACCATCGATTTTCATCAATTGATTCAATTTGCAACTGATTATTTCCCGGATGAAGGCGTGTTCGCCTATTATCGCGGAAATTTTTATCTGGAAAACCAGGCGTTCGAAAATGCGGAAATGTGGTTTAACCGCGCTATCGAAAAATCGCCGGAAACGTTTGAAATTCACCACAATCTTGCCGTTACGTTGATCAAACAACAAAAGTATCAACAGGCCATCGATTGCTTTGAATATATCGCCGGAAATTTCCCGGAAAAGCGGGAACTGGCACTTCGCAGGCTTGCTGGCTTGCACATGAAAACAGGAAATACAGAAATGGCAACACGTTTTATGATAGCTGCAAACGAAACTGCTAATTCTGCATCAAGCAAAAAATAATTATTGAAAAAGAATTAAAGTGCAAAAAATAACATACGAAGATTAAGAAAGAGCCAAAGGGATGTGGCTCAAAAAATAAAGCGAGTGATTTGGTAGCGTCATAAGCTTAACAATTACATAAGCTACCGCTATGAGAAGGGATTCTCAATCTAATAACAAGGAGGTTATTATGGCTTTTTATTCTGGTTCTCGGATTAACACCAATGTGGGCGCGTTGAATGCATTTAACGCGATGAGTAAAATCAACTCACAAATTGGTTCTGTTCAAATGCGTCTTGCTTCTGGCAAACGCGTCAATTCTGCCGCAGACGACCCCGCAGGCTACACCATCGGTAAAAAACTCGAAGCACGCTCCAAAAGCCTTTCGGCTGCGTTGAACAACGTGGGCGAGCTGAAGAATATCATGTCGGTAGCTGAAGGCGGTCTGCAGGAAATCAACAACCTGTTGGTTGGCATTAAGGAAAAAGCCATCCAGGCAGCCAATGGTTCCTACGGCAGCGAAGAATTGAACGCGATTGTCACACAGGTCAAAGACAGCCTGAACGAAATCGACGACATCATTTCCGAAACCAAATTCAACGGAACATCCTTGCTGAACAACCAGTTCACCAGCAAGATCTTCCAAACCGGCGCTGATGGTGGCGACACAATGACAGTTAGCCTGTCCGCAACTATCGATTCAGCAGACTTTAGCTTGAGCTCCATTACGTCTGCCTCGTTCAACAGCACCAACCTGACCGCAACCCTGAACAGCCTGGACAGCGCAATCAACCGCGTCAGTGGCGAACTTCAGGTTGTGGGATCGTTGACCTCTCGTTTGGATGTGAAAGAATCGACGTTGATGAGCTCCATCACCAACACCGATGCAGCCGCAAGCCGGATTATGGATGCCGACGTTGCGAAAGAGCAGTTGAACTTGACGAAACTGCAAATTCTGCAACAAACTTCGACCATCCAGCTGGCTCAAGCGAACTCTGCTCCGCAGAGCGTCCTGCAGTTGTTCGGATAATCCCGATTCTGATTTCAATCGAATCAAGCCGCCCGGCAACGGGCGGCTTTTTGTTTTTACTCTCTTCCGCTTTTCCCTCCAAGCTTTCAAATCCTGTAATAGTTTAATTTATCGTGACATCAACACAGAAATATGATACTACAGACCTGTTCTGTAGTAAACAGTTTTATTTTATAAAAATAAATTATCTATAAAGTTATGACATTTTGCTAAAGGGTTTTCTAACGATGTCGATATCAGATGTAAGGAAAAAGACTTCCCCAGGGGTAGATGCAGCAACCCCGAAAACCTAAAAATATGAGCTGCATTGATTGAGAAGGGATTCTCGAAAAGTCATTTAAACAAGGAGGTTATTATGGCTTTTTATTCTGGTTCTCGGATTAACACCAATGTGGGCGCGTTGAATGCATTTAACGCGATGAGTAAAATCAACTCACAAATTGGTTCTGTTCAAATGCGTCTTGCTTCTGGCAAACGCGTCAATTCTGCCGCAGACGACCCCGCAGGCTACACCATCGGTAAAAAACTCGAAGCACGCTCCAAAAGCCTTTCGGCTGCGTTGAACAACGTGGGCGAGCTGAAGAATATTTTGTCGGTAGCTGAAGGCGGTCTGCAGGAAATCAACAACCTGTTGGTTGGCATTAAGGAAAAAGCCATCCAGGCAGCCAATGGTTCCTACGGCAGCGAAGAATTGAACGCGATTGTCACACAGGTCAAAGACAGCCTGAACGAAATCGACGACATCATTTCCGAAACCAAATTCAACGGAACATCCTTGCTGAACAACCAGTTCACCAGCAAGATCTTCCAAACCGGCGCTGATGGTGGCGATTCTATGACGGTCAGCTTGTCCGCAACTATCGATTCTGCAGACTTCAATTTGAGCTCCATTACGTCTGCAACATTCAACAGTACCAACCTGACCGCAACCCTGAACAGCCTGGACAGCGCAATCAACCGCGTCAGTGGCGAACTTCAGGTTGTGGGATCGTTGACCTCTCGTTTGGATGTGAAAGAATCGACGTTGATGAGCTCCATCACCAACACCGATGCAGCCGCAAGCCGGATTATGGATGCCGACGTTGCGAAAGAGCAGTTGAACTTGACGAAACTGCAAATTCTGCAACAAACATCGACCATCCAGCTGGCTCAAGCGAACTCTTCGCCACAGAGCGTGCTGCAATTGTTCGGTTAATTTTTTTGATGGCTGTAAACCATAGCCGCCCTTTTGCAGGGCGGCTTTTTAATACGGCATCACCATAATAATCATTACTTTACGAAAATTCGGTATTAAGTAATTTAGAACCATAACCCATCTATCGCGTGTTTTAAAAATGTTTTTAGCGGGAAAATCAACAAAAAGTATTATAAAAATTCAGAAAAACACTAAAGCAAATACTGTAGATGGCGATTATGATTCTCAGACAAAATCGGGCACGGAAGCTCGAGATGGTTAAAAACATTCATACAAGGAGGTATATCTAATGGCCTTTTATTCTGGCTCTCGGATTAACACCAATGTTGGCGCGTTAAATGCTTTAAATGCGTTGAATACGTTGAACAGCAAAATCGGTACGCACCAACTGCGTCTTGCTTCTGGTAAGCGCATCAATTCCGCAGCAGACGATCCTGCCGGTTACACTATTTCACAAAAATTGGTCGCCCGTTCCCGTTCTTTGAGCGCGGCTTTGAACAACGTCGGCGAAGCGAAGAATATCCTTTCTGTCGCTGAAGGCGGACTTCAGAGTATCAACGATCTGTTTGTAGGCATGAAAGAGAAAGTCATTCAAGCCGGTAACGGCTCCTACGGCAGCGAAGAATTGGCAGCAGTGGTTACGCAATTGCAGGATATGCTGAACGAAATTGATGATGCAATCAGTGAAACCAAATTCAACGGTACCAACCTGTTGAATGCCAGCTTCACCAGCAAGCTGTTCCAGACAGGCGCAGATGGTGGCGACACGATGACGATCAGTCTCTCTGCAACAATCGATTCAGCTGATTTTAGCTTGAACAGCCTTACATCAGCATCGTTGCAGGGAACTGCGTTGACGACAACACTCACAAGCATTGACAGTGCCATCAGCAGTATTAGTATCGAGTTGCAAAAAGTAGGCTCCTACATGCAGCGATTGGATGTAAAAGAGCAGACGCTTCAAGTGGCCATGACCAATACCGATGCTGCAGCCAGCCGGATCATGGATGCGGATGTCGCAAAAGAACAGTTGGAATTGACCAAACTGCAGATTTTGCAACAAACTGCAACCATCCAGCTTACTCAGGCGAATTCAGCGCCGCAGAACATCCTGCAGTTGTTCGGTGGTTAAGTTTGATCACCAATGGGAGTCTTTCGTTTTGGCGGAAGACTCTCTTGGTTGAAAGCAATAACCACAGGATTCATTAACTAACGGTATTTGGCAGGCTAATTTTTTAACTCAGGAGAAAGCATGAATTCTGCTCTTGCGTATGCAAAACCGGGCGCCAGGCGTGCAATTAATCAGTATCATCAAAACAGCATTCTCAGTGCAAGTCCGGAAGAATTAACGTTAAAAATATACGATCTGACAATTGTCAGCATTCGGAAAAAAGATATCAAAAAAGCAAACCTGGCGATCTCTGAATTAATTGCTGCGCTAAACTTCGATTATCACGACGAAGCAATGGGCTTATTCAGGCTGTATCGCTACAGCCAGGATTGTTTGTATAGCGAAAAATATGACGAAGCATTGGAAATTATCCAGGAATTACGGGATACGTGGGCAACAGCATTTAAATTAGGGTAACAGAAAGGCGGCTGATCATGGTCTCCGGCTTCAGTTCAGGAAATATAGAATTACTGCTCGAAAGTTATCGATCGCTCGAAAGAGAACCGATTCGCCAATTAGAAAGCCGTAAATCAGGCATCGATAACCGGATCAAATTATTCAACGACCTCAAAAGCAAATTGAGCGCCTTGAGCACGTTGAGCAAGGATTTGAGCTACTCCGGCACCACCTCGTTTTTCGGAAAAAAAACCGCATCCAGCTCAGATGAAGATTATCTGACCGTAACAGCCACTTCAACCGCTGTTGCCACTTCCACATCGGTATTTGTAAACCAGTTGGCAAAAGCAGATAAAGTGGTTTCCAGTCAATTTACAAACACCGGAACAGACATCGCCACCGGGCTCGGTGCCGGCACATTCAATTTCGACGTCACCGTAAATGGCGTCGCTACACCCGTTTCCGTTCTATTGGATGGCACAGAAGACAATGAAACGCTGTTGGGTAAAGTATCTTCCGCTGTAAACAATGCGACCGGAGCAGGCATTCGTGCATCTATCATCAAAGATTCCAGCAGCACCAGCCGAATGGTTTTCACCAGCACAGAAACCGGTGCCGATTACGAAATGACACTGTCGGATACTTCCGGCGGATTGCTTTCCGCCATTGGCATTAACGATTCCGTTGCAGCCAACGGCACAACCGGCGGATATGTTTACGATACGTCCGAATTGAATGCAATTGCCACAATCGATGGCATTACCGTTACCTCAAACACAAACACATTGGAAGATGTGGTAACCGGTCTCACCATTTCCCTCAAAAAACAGCAGGAAATTGGCGAAACACCCATCACCGTGAACGCGGAAAACGACGTTGAGGGAATCAAAGAGAAGCTTCAGGAATTTATCGACGCGTATAATGGGGTGCTGGATTTTATAAAAACCAACACCGCAGTAAACACCACAACATATGAACGCTCCGCATTTAGTGGCGATTACTCGATCAGCACATTCAAATTCCAGCTTCGGCAAATCATCGCGACGCCTATTACCGGATTAGGTGTGGACGACCCATCGCTGCTCAGCGAATTGGGCATCACCACAGACCGGAATGGCAAACTCAGCATCAGCGATGCCGATTCGCTGGATGATTTAATCAAAAACAACATCTCGCAAGTTGAACAAATTTTCAACGCTGCGGATGGTATTTCCGGCAAACTGGAAACCCTGCTGGACGGGATGACCGATGGCGAAGGCATCATTACGCGTCGCAAACAGGTGCTGGAAAGCCAGATCACGACAATGAACAGCCGGATAAAGTTGATGGAATCCTCGGTAGACAAAAAAATGGACTATTATCGTACCCAGTTTGCTCAATTACAAGCTGCGTATGCACAATATCAATCACAGTATAGTTATATTACTGCACTGACACAGTCTAGTTTTTGACAGGAGAATCATAGAAACGCTCGTATAAAATAGTATTTTATATGGCTGATACCGCTCAAATCGCATTAAATTAGCAATTGCGAATAACCCGGAATCAGCCAATTGGCGCTTTGCGCCGTAGTGGTAAATTCTTAACCGAGTTACAAAAGGAGGGTTATCATGGAAGTTACCGCATTGAACAATGGATTTGCATTGCAAATGAGCCAGCAGCAAAGCAAAGCTAAAACCAACGACGATAGTCAACAAACACCTTTGAATGTTGCCAAAAATATCGCACCGTTGCAAGCACAGTTCGTTGAAAGAGCTCAAAAAGTTCAGGAAGCCGAAAAAGCGGATCCGAACGCCACAGGCTTGAATCAACAAAACGATGATCTGGCAGAGCTCAATCAGAAAGTTCAGGAGAAATTAAAAAACTCCGGCATGAAAATTTCGCTGGAAGTTGACGAAAAGACCGAACGAGTGCTGGTTCTGGTTAAAGACCCGGTCACAGATGAGGTTGTTCGTAAAATTCCTCCGGAAGAATTATTAAAAGCATCCGAAGCTGCACGGGAAATGCAGCAAACGGAAAATTCGGATGAAAAAGGAAATCTGGATGTCAAATTCTAATCAGCCTGACCGTTCCAGATTGCAAAATTTTGAACGGATTAATGAATCGTCTGTGAAACTTTTAGAGCTAACAACAGGTATGTTAGCTGCAGCAAAGGCTGATGATTGGCAAACATTCAGGGATTTAACCGGGCAACGCGTTCCCTATTTCGAGGAAATTCAAGCTTTAAAAAGCCTTGCAATTGAGTCAGAAAGTGTCGATAATACATCCGAAACAGCCAAAATTGATAAACTGCGCAGGAATATTCGCGAAGAGTTCAAAAAATTAGCTAAAGTGGATGCAGAAATCTTCGATACTATAAATAATAAAAAACAAGATCTGGTTCACCAAATGAATGAATTTCAACAGGGCATGGTATTTTTGAAAAGATATAGCAGCCAGGTAAATCAGGAACGCGTAATATCCAAAGTGATCTAAAAATAGGTTACAAAAAAGCCATGAAGATTAATACCATTGATAATTTGGGCTATGTAATTAGTGTCGAAAAAGCAGGGCCTAAAAAAAGTGTTGAGCCTGAAAAACGTCCGGATCAAGACAAATTAGTATTATCTGACGAAGCAAAAAGGTTAAACGGTATGAAGTCCAATCTCACTCCGGAGCGACTTGAGCTCATCCGGCAACGTATTGCCGAAAATTTTTACGATCAGGACGAAATCATCAGCGAGGTTGCCGATCGTATGTTAAAAAGCGATGCCTTTAGGCAATTCAGGAATGGAACAGGAACCGATCAGAAATCTTAAAAAAAATTTCTTCTCCCCCGCTAAAAGGATGAAATGCTTCGGTGTTTCATCCTCTTCCTTTTAAATGAACCATTTAATGTAGAACAGACCAGGAGGTAATTATGAATCGTAAAGCATTGGTAGATGCAGTAGCAGAAAAAACAGGGTTGTCCAAGAAAGATACCGATAGCTTTATTACAGGTTTTATTGAAGCAGTTGTTGATGAATTGAAAGATGGTGGTTCTGTAAATCTCGTCGGATTTGGTAGTTTCCGTGTTACCGAGCGCCAGGCTCGGACTGCCCGCAATCCTCGCACCGGCGAAACGGTTGAAGTTCCCGCTCGCAAAGTGCCTGCGTTTAAAGCCGGCAAAGAGTTGAAATCTGTCATCAACTAATCCGGCGTAGATTTTTATTACCGGAAAAAATCAACTTTTTTAATGTTTAGTTATCAAAACCCTTTATGAATTTCATGAAGGGTTTTGTTTTTACCATCCGGATAATCACAAATCGATTATTTTTAAATCACGGTCGCGTTAATAAGGCTCTGGCGCTGCACTCAAATTTTCATTCGCTATTATAGTTTGGGGGTGTTCCGATTTTCCCGAAAGCTTTTCGATAATCTCACCGATCAAATATTCAATTTGAACTAAAAATCGCTCACTTGCGCAGGCGCGATTCTGGCATTTGCGGCAGGCGATTGCCAATTCGCAACCCACAGCTTTTTTATAATCCCATTCCAACTGTCGCACCGTTCGCGAAAAGTCCTGATATTCCCGCGAGCGGTGTCTCCCCCCGGTGATTAGCGGAACAACCCATTTATCGCGTATCACTTCTTCAAGCTCTTTCAACCGCCCCAAATATTGCCCGATAGTCGCTTTCCACAACGAATGCACTTTATCATGCTGCTCTTTATATAACTCGGGATCTTCTGCTTTGGCAAAATTTTCGTTTTTTACGGTTTCGCCGGGAAAATTCACAATCATCACCAACAATTCATAAATGTAATTAAGCTCTTTTAATGTATTTACGTCGTTTTGAATTTTGCCGGATAACACGACTTTACCAAAATCAAAAACGATATCCAGACAGGCATTAATCGTCGTTTCCATTTCTTCCAACCGCTTTTGGGAACGCAACGCGAGTTGGACTGTCGCACTTTCCAACCGTTTACGAATGCTGGGAAATGGATGCTGGCTAAGAATATTCAACGATTTCATCGCCCGTAAAACCGGGAAAGCGTTATCGGTAATCAGGCTGATCAACTCATCAACATTGATGATATCGGTTACCATTTTTCGCACCTGTTTATCTTCATCCGTGTGTGCCTGAACGACGGTGAAAAAATAGTGCGGGTTGTTCAAATCGGATTGGCAAAGCTCCAATAGCTCCAATTTTCGGGTTTGGACGAGTGTTTTTAACGGATCTACCGGCGGAAATCCATTCATTTCAACTAACCGTTCCGGTTTGAAATCATCTTTTACATAACAAAAATGGCGCCGGACAGCATCGAGCACACACCATAATTGATGGGCACTAATGAATTGTAGCAACCTCGGCGAAATTAACGCAGCTGCAATTTCGGAATACGGGAATCTTTCAAGATGACTGACTGCGGTCTGAACAATTACCATATCTTCATCCAACAAAAACGGGGTGAGATTGGCGATGCAATGCGCAACATCCTGATTATCCTTAGCCCGATTAATCGCCGAAATTTGACGAAGATAGTGTTGCTTTAATTTGATGGACTGTTGAATCAGCCGCAAAATATCGTTATCAACGGATTTTGTTCCGCGACGAATCAAATATCGCCGCATCATTTCCAACATTGCAATGCTGACAGTCGGGTTCAGGAATGCGCTTTTCAACACTTTCAGATTTGTTTCATAAACCAGAAAAACCAGAATACTTGAAAATCCTTCACGACCGATATATTGAATTTTTTCCGCTTCCGGCAGCGATAACAATGGCTTAAACTGTCCCAAAATGAGCCAATAAGGATTGTCCATCGCCGCTTTTCGAACCATCGGGGAGGGATCATCAATCAAAATTTCGATAAGTTGGGGATCGTGATAGATGCGGGCAACGTGCCAGCGAACCTCGGAGGCTTGCTTTAGTAATTGCATAATGCGGGCTTCCTGGCCCGCAGCGTCCGATTTGCGGTAGTAGTTTTCCAGAACATACTCCAGCAACTTCGCCGGATTATGATACAACATCGAAAAAGTATTTATCATCTCCATCCCTGAGCAACAAATTCTTTAAAACATCCTGTTTCACTATCGTTATCGACCAATTAAGGCGATGTTTTAAGCGTTATTTGTTACAAAAAAGCACACTTCATTTTCCAAACCACGAATCTACAGAATCAAAAATCGCAACATTTTATTTGGAACTTTCCGGTTATCTGACTATTATTTCAGTGGTCGCCTACCTGTAACTTTTCACGCATTCGTGATCTATTCAACAAAGGAGTTTTACCCAATGAAAACCATGCTTAACAAGCTGTTTCTATTGATGTTGTTATCAGGCTTCGCTTTTGCACAAGGCGAAATAAACCTAACACTTTTGTCCAATTTCGATCCTTATCCATCGATCGGTTACAACGATTGTTGGGGCTACACCGCACCGGATGGCAAAGAATATGCATTTTTAGGTGTGTTAAATGGCACCAGCGTTGTGAACATCAGCGATCCCCTAAATCCGGTAGAGGTCGGTTTTGTGCCGTCTAACACCAGCACCTGGAAAGATATTAAAACGTATGATCACTATGCATATGTTGTTATCGATGCATCGGGAAATGGGCTGCAGGTGATTGATCTTTCCGATTTGCCCAACAGTGTATCATTGGTGAATACATTTACCGGTGGCGGGTTTGCGTCGTCACACAATATTTTTATCGATGAAAACAACGCCATTTTATACGCCCAGGGTGGTGGCGGAGTTCGGGTGATCAGTTTAGCAGACCCGGCAAACCCGGTTCAGTTGACCACTATTTCCGCACCCAGCGTTCACGATGTTTTTGCAACGGGTGATCGTCTTTATGTGTCCGAAGGATGGCAGTTTAGTTACAGCATTTGGGATGTCAGCGATCCGACAATCCCGGCGTTGTTGGGGCGATTCAATACACCCTCATCCGGTTATGCCCACAACGCCTGGGCAACAGACGACGGCAATTATCTGATGACCACAGAGGAAGTTCCGGCAGGTAAAACGGTAAAATTGTGGGATGTGCAAGATCCCCAAAACGCAACATTAATGGACGATTACATTGCGACAGCAACCAGCAGACCGCATAACGTGCATATCAAAGGGCAGTACGCATATCTCGCACATTATTGGGACGGGTTACGGATTCTCGACATTTCCGATCCTTCAAATATTTTGGAAGTGGCATCTTACGATACATATCCAGGGGTTGGCAGCAACTACGAAGGCAACTGGGGCGCGTTTCCTTATTTCAATTCCGGGAAAGTGCTGGCAAGTGATCGCACCTACGGATTGTTTATTTTCTATTTTGATGGCGCAAACATAACCGGATTGGATGATCCGCCGGCACAAAATCTGCCATCCGAATTCCAACTGGCGCAGAATTATCCGAACCCGTTCAACCCAGCAACTTCTATCGAATACAATTTGCCAGAATCCGGTGAAGTTATGTTGGATATTTTTGATATCACCGGAAAAAAAGTGCGCACACTCGTCAATCAGCGGCAAACTGCCGGAAGCCAATACCGCATCGTTTGGGACGCAACAGATGAAAACGGCAAAGCTGTCAGCTCCGGAATTTATTTTTATCGATTACAAGTTCGGGGGGAAACAGCCTCGTTTTCTCAAACGAAACGTATGGTTTACATGCGTTAATATTTTTGGCATAGCAAATAACTTATCAGAAAAGAAGCGGTTGCATCTACCGCTTCTTTTCTGGATCAATATTTTTACCACACCAACAGCGCGGTCCAAAACAATTACAGCGTATTTGCGAAATGGGGTCGGCTATTTCGAATTGCCCGATTTTTGTCCACCCTTACCTGCACCCTTTTTGCCCGGCTTTGGCTTGTTGCCATTGCTCGGACGTGTCCGCAAATAATCCTTTAAATGCTTCAAAATATCCGACATTATAACTCTCCTCGCAGCTCGTCAAATCCAACATCCATTGTTGTTTGAGTAGTAAATTATCGCCGCCTCCGGTTAAAATATTAGTCATAAACCGTTAATTGTCACGATTTAATTTGACAAAAACGTTAGGTGTGATGCGGGTCACTTGTGATAAAGTTGAGTTGCTCCGGTCGCACCAATTCCTTTGCCAAAAGCTCTCGCAAAACGGTTTCTGTCATATCGCTCATGAAAGGAAATTCGTATCGGATATCCAGCACATAGGCTTTTAGTCGCATTTTGAGGAGAGACCTGCCTTCATGAATTTCATTTTTGAAAATCACGACGATGGGTTTGTTGAGAAAAACATACCGGGATGTGGCAGCAGCAAGATAGGCTATTTCCCGGGTGCGCTCCAGATCGATCTGTGGCGGCAGAAAAAACTCCGCAACAACCTGACAATTCGATTCTCCGGCGTTGGCGTTGGAAACCGCCTGATTCATAATTTCGCCGTTGGGCACTGATACCAAATTGTCGTCCGGTGTAACAATTCGCACGGTTCTCAGTCCGATTTGCATTACTTCGCCGTAGTGCCCGGCAGCTTCAACTTTGTCGCCAACCTGAAACGGGCGATCGAACAAAATCATCAATCCGCCAAAAATATTCTTCAAAATATCTTGCGAAGCAAAGCCGATAGCAATTCCTGCAGATGCGGAAAACGCAATAATCGTTTCGATCGGCGGCGCTAAAACAACAACAATAATTTCATAAATTACGATAATCCAGCTAATAATCCGGATAGATGGAATCAAGCGTTTAATGGTCAATCGCAAATTTGGCCAACGCTCGGCGATTGCCTCCAACAATCGCGTAAACCAGCGGATGATGTAAAGCGCGATGAGCAGAATGATGATCGACCAGAAAATTTTCCCGAATGACAGCGAGAATTGGGGATCGGGCTGCGTTTTTTTGATGGCATCAACAATGCCGGTAGGATCGCCGGAGGATGTATCTGAGGCAACTGTTGCGCTGTCGTTTGCTGCGCTATCGATTGCTGATTTTTGAACCGAATCGGCTGTGGCGGCTAACGAATCCGTATTCGTCTGTTTCTCCGGTTGCGGCGTGTTCTTTTCGGGCACGGATTGTTGCGGTTGCGGTGTGGGTTCAACCGAACGGGATTGTGCGGCTGTGCTATCCGCTCCGGTTTCCTGTGCGATTGCAGTTGCCAGTCCGGCAACCAGCAGCAGACAAACAATCCACCGAAAGGAACAGTAACGGAATCTATAAAAAAGTGTTTTCATCTTTGGTTACCCTTTTGCGGATTAGTGCAAAATATTATTGCTTTTTAACGCGCGAACGGTCGGGCGATACAAAAACGGGTGTAGCTGAAAATCATCGCCGTGTGCGGGAATAAGAATCCCTTTTCGCCGCAGCACGTTGAACACTGCGTCGCTGCTTTCCAATGAGCGATGAAAAACGCTGGCATGTTCGGCAATGCTCAGCGTTTCGTGCTGCAACAATGCGCCGAGCGTGAACAACTCGATGCCGGAAAGCTGGTAAATAAATGAATAATCAAACTCCACCGATGCAGAAAGCACCAGTTTGTTATCTTCTATTTTGTTGATCGCCCGCAGCCAATACAACATCGCCACAGAAATATTGCCCTGGGAAACCTCTTGCAATTGCTCAAAAAAGCGATCTTTCAAAAACTGGTGTCGGGCATCGTCGGAGTCCAGTTTGCGAAACTGGCGATTATTTTTTATCGATTCCGGTGCATCGAATGCCAATTCGTAACCGGTAATCCGGTGGCGTTTCAAAATTATGCTTTCCATATCTTCACGTTTCAATCCGTCCAGAAGCAGCACACGTTGGAATTGTTGGGAAATATTGATCACTTTATCGAGATATTCCCAACAATACAGCGTGCTGCTCAACACCCAAAACACATGCTCCTGCGTGTGCGCCACCAGTTGCAAAAACCGGCGGATCAGGTCAAACCCATCCACGGTTTTCAGGAACATGTTTTGGATATTTTCAACAATGCAGACCTGTTTCTGGTCCAGTTTTATCAGCGATGCTTCGAAAGTGGAAAGCGTTTCGCCGGGCACATCCGGAAATAGCTTGTGGAGAAGCGGCATAAACGCGGCTTCGGTGTACACGGTTTCTTCGAGCACAATTTTTTTGATCGGATACAATTTGTAAATTTCTTTTTCTGCAAAATTAAGCAGGGTTGTGCGCCCACCGCCTTTTTCTCCGATGATCACGGTGGACATAAACCGTTCGCTATCCCAATCTTTCAAATCGGATTTCAGGATATCCATCTCCTTTTCGCGACCGGCAAACAGTCGCTCATCGTTCAGCGGTTTGTTTTCGAACAAACGTTGATAGATAAACGGCAATGCAGCAATACGCTGGCGAGTTTCGGTGAGGAAGCGAAATAATTGCTCTTTCGTTGCGGTGGAAGTGGTCACAAGCCCGGTAAATTTCCCGATCCGCAAATATTGCTCATAAATACCTTTGGCAAAACTCCGGATACGCTGCCAAGCTCGCGGCAGTGCGTATTTAATGAATTCCCATGCTTTACGGCGGCTTTCGCGAAATTTTTCTTCCGCTTTGGCGCGCATCAACTGAATTTTCAGTTCGAGTAATTTTTCATCATCCAACAATTCCTGAACACTGCTGATAAACTGGTGTGAAATTTCGAACAGTTCGCGGGAAGTTTCCGTTTCCAGCCGAACTGTTTCGTTTTGATATCCTTGCAGCCGTTCGCGCGCCCGTTTTAATCCGTCGTTGAAATGCTGTATCGCCAGCGCCGATTCTTCTTGCTCCTGCAGAGAATCCAGCGCCGCCTTTAAATTGAACTCGACCACCTGGTCCAGCTCGGTTACACCATTCACTATTTTTGTGAATCGCTGCTGAATATTTTTGTCGCATTTGTTGCATTTTGTTTGCAACAAACTAAGCAGGCTGTGCTCAAACAATTCCTGCAGCGGAATATCGTCCACTTCGGATTTCGGTGGAATATTTTCCGTATCGCGACGGGTGAAAATCGATTGGTGTTTGGGCAAATCTGTCGTGGTTTGCTGCGCTTCATAAATATAACGGCTGATCACCTGATTAAACTGTGCCTTCACAAATGCATCGGTGGTTTCCGGCAGAACGGTTTTGCGCAGTTCGCGCAAAAGGTCATAATGCTCGGTATTCATTTGTTTACGCAATTGAACAATACTGCCGGGTTCCATTTCGGCAAAACGGTTTATCGATTTTTCAAAAATAGCATCCGCATTTTTCAGCGGCGGGAAAACCTGTTTCTGCACTTTTTCACTCAAACTGGCGATGGTCAGCAAATACGCGCGGCCAACATCCATTTGAATAACTTTCAGCGCGGTATCGCCAATCCAGTCCTCTTTTTCGGCGACGAAGTGGCGTTCCCACACCGGACGATGGGCATTGTAATGAATCTCCAGCGAATGCCGGCGTTTTTGCTGCCGCCGTACACCATAGTGATAGTGCGGATGTGCGAAACTCCCCGCAAACGCCAGCAATTTTGTAAATGTTGAACAAACTTGTTCGCAATGTTTATCCAGCACAGGTTTGCGAAGCTCAACAAATTTTTCCAGTTCCGTCGGCAACGTTGCCAGCGATTCCTGATATGGTTGAACCGCAGCTAACGATTTTTCCAGAATTTCCGCCGGATGCTGCTGCCAATCGGTTTGCGCGTTATCCAGCAACAAAAACAGCCGGGTAGTTTCCTGCATTACCCGGTGGGCGGCGGCAAGCTGCTGTGCCGCAAATCGCAGAAAATGTTCCCATTCATCCATCAAAAATTGTTCGGTAGTTTGCTGCAGATAATATGTTGCAAAATCGTGCAGTTGAACGCGACGAATCGCTGTCTTTTTGCGGAACACATTCCGGAAACGGCGAGCATTTTTCCAGACCAGCACGGTTGTGGCATCACCCGTTTCCAATTGGGTGTCCGTTGGCTCAATCGGCAAATCCACCTGCGGCGGATAATTGGTCAGCCATTCTTCGAATCGTTTATCCCAATTTTCCAGCATTTGCGCTACCGGCACATCGCCGGCATAATGCAGCTCGCTTAAATGAAGTTGGATGTGGCGAAAATAGTCCTGCCAAAGTCGCCAAACCGGGCGTAAATCTTCCGGATTTTTCAACTCCCGAATTGAATTCAGCACAACATTCAGTTGCTGATTGAAGAAATCCAGTGTTTTCCGATGAGCTGCTGTCCAGCTTTGCAAACAGGCATCGTGATGTTTCTGCAAAATCTGCAGATACGCCTGCGTCATTTCACCGGAAAGCGATTGATGGGTTGTAGCTGGCATCGATTTAGGTTCGATCAAGCGGTAACTTCCTGTTTTATGTTTATTTGTATCACTTAAATCTAAAGGAAAATGCCCGGAATTCAAAATTTTTTATGGTGATGATCCATCCTTATACCACAGCATGCACATTTTACGATGGATTTATTTTTTCACTTTTATAATTTTCTACAAAAAAAATGCGACAGGGCGGCAACTTATTTTCAAACGCTCCCGTAGTATATTTCAGGCGGAGGTAAAACCTGAATCTTTCAGAAATGAAAGGGGATTTACCATGAAAATCTTTTCGAAAATAACCTGGATAATGTTGTTAAGTGTATGTGTATTTGGTTTCGCAACTGCAAATGCCCAAACCAAAGCCACAGTAAATTGGGATTTGTTTAGCGAAAATCTAGTGCATGCGCTGAAATCGGATAACGCCGGATTGCGCCACTCGGCAATGCAATTGGTAATTCGCCACGGCGAAAATCTGGATGTTCGCGATGCGTTGTTTGATGTGGTTCACGTTTTTCGCAGCAACAAAGACCGTAATGTGCGATTGCTGGCACTCGCTGCAATTTCCAAAATGAACAGCAACTGGGCAATGTATTTCCTGAAACGCAGCACCAAATTTGAGAAAGATCCGGTAGTTCAACGGCATGTATTGGCTTATGTTGCCCAATATGAGATGGATAAAAACCAGGTTGAGTCTGTGGCGTTGGCACAAAATTTCTGAGCATCTGACGTTTCAACCATTCATAAAATCCCCGTGTGGCAATCATACGGGGATTTTTTTTGGTTTGAAAGATTCCGCTTTCGCGCTAACTTTTTGTTGTGAAAACAAATAAAATGCTCTGGAGAAAACGCCAAAAATGAAATGCCCCCGCTGTGGATTAATTGTAACCGATGAAGTGCCAGCTTGCGAAGGATGTCATTTTACGATTGCCGATCTCGACAAATTGCTGCCAAAACCACCGCAACAAAACGGCAGCGTAAACGATTTTGCCGGACTTTTTTCGCAGGATGAACAGCAATTATTGACCGAACAATTGATAGAATTTTCCCAAAAATATGCCGGAGAATTGGTCATTATCACAATACAAAACGCCGATCCGGTGAAGGCGTCCGAATATGTTTTTTGGCTGTTCAACCGCTGGCAAATTGGCGACGACCGGCACAAAGGCATCGCAATTTTGCTCGCGGAGGAAAATCGCAGGGTGGAAAGCGAAGTCGGCTACGGCTGGGAACCGATTATTTCCGATCCGGAATCCGGTGAAATTCTGGATACGGTAGTGGTTCCGCAGCTCAAAAACGGCGATTATTTTTCGGCGATGCAAACCGCCATTCGCGAAATCGACAAATTGATGCAATCGAATTTGGATAGCATTTCACCCGAAACGGATTCCCCGAAAGCCTGATATGTTGAAAAATCGATCGATTTCAGTCCACAACTTATTGTTTTATCTACAAATAGCAATTATTCTGTTTAACGGCTTGCTGTTTGCAGAAATACCGCAACAGGTGCCCAATCCGCGCGCCACGCTGGATAATTGGGTAACGGATTTAACCGGAACGCTATCCGCAGAGGAAATCAGCCAAATTAACGCCATAATTTCCACAATGGAATCGCAAACCAGCGTTGAAATGGCGGTGGTCATCATTCGACAAACGGACGGGCGATCGGTAAAAGAATTTGCCACGGATTTATTCAATTTGTGGGGCGTTGGCAAAGGCAGCAACGATAACGGCGTTTTGGTGCTGTTGTCCATGGGCGACCGGCGAATTGAGGTAGAAACCGGTTACGGCGCAGAGGGCGTTTTGCCGGATGGCAGGGTCGGGCAAATTTTGGATGATGTTGTGATACCGCGTTTCCGCGATGGCGATTTTGGGCGCGGTTTGGTGGATGGCGTTCGGGAGATGTCACGAGTCCTCATGCGCGATCCCGACGATGTGCGTGGTTTTGCGGAATCATCTCGAACACGCGAATTTTCACTATTTCCGTGGCTGCTGATGCTGTCGATCGGGTTGGTGATCGTTTTTGTGATCCTCCGCAAACGCATCGAGCGCTGCCCGAGTTGCAAACAAAAAATGCGGCTGCTTTCGCCAGAACAGGAGAAACCGTATCTCTCGGCAGACCAACAGTTTGAGGAAGAAATCGGCAGCATCGATTATCGCGTTTGGCATTGCGACGACTGCCAGACAGTGACCGTAAAACGCAAATTTATGGGCGGATTTTCCAACTGCCCGAAATGCAAACACCGCACGCTGCGGCTGCGAACCTATGTATTGCAAGAGCCAAGTTATACCCGCGAAGGCACTCGGGAAATTGAACAGAAATGCGTTTTCCCGGGCTGCGGGCATCAGGAGCGCAAACAAAGCCGGATTCCGAAACGGGTGCGTCAGCCCAAACCCACCATTTGGGTCGGCGGACCGACATCCGGGCGCAGTGGTGGTTTTGGCAGTGGCGGATTTGGTGGTGGCGGTGGTTTCAGCGGCGGCAGTTTTGGCGGCGGAAGCTCCGGCGGCGGCGGCGCGGGACGCAGTTTTTAATTATATATCGCGGTGACGATTGCACTATTCAACTGAATCGCAAGCGATGCAATCGTACAGATTCTTCACTTCGTTCAGAATGACCATCAAATTTTCGGTGTTAAAAAATCAGGCGATGCCCGTGGAACCGAACCCGCCGCGGGTTTTCCCGGCGAAATCGGGCGAATCCATTTCTTCCCACTCCACTTCCGGCAACGCATTGCGTTCAAAAATGATCTGCGCGATGCGCGTGCCGCGTTCGATCACAAACGGTACATCTTTCTGCGGATCGTTGGGATTGTAAAGTCGCACCAATGCAATTTTCAGCTCATCTTGCGGACCGCAATAATCCTCATCGATAATGCCCACATCGTTGGCGAGGCAAATGCCGTTTTTCACTGCCAAACCGCTGCGGATATGCACTTTATAGAAAAATCCCGGTGGTGCGGCAATCACCAGTCCGGTGGCGATTACTTCCACTTTTCCGGGGAACAATTCTTTGCGTTCGGCGGCGTAAACATCCAGCCCTGCGGAACGCGCAGTTTGGCGTTCCGGCAACGGTATGTCTTTGTTTTTTCTGTAGATACGTATTTTCATTTTGATCATTCTTTGGGTAATGATTGCTGCAAATGGTTGAAACTACGGGTTAATTTCCCGCGATGGACAATCATCGCTTTACGGAATTCGCGGGGCATGCGAATACGATCCCATTGGGTAAAAAAGTCTGCATCGGCAAGTTCCGGCACAAAAGGCATCAGCGAGCCGCCAAAGTATTCCGATGATTCCCGGGGCAGTTCCGCTGGCAGTTTGTCCACAGCCATCACTACCGGACCACGCCCTTCGAAACCATCTTGCACGGTTTCGGTTTCCGGGTCGAACACATAAACCGGATTGTCCGAACTGGTCGCTTTCACGGTCATTTCGATCGATCCGTCGATGTCGCAGGAAATATCGCCAATCACCTTCAACCGGACGTTTTCGCTCTGCTGATACAATTCTTTGAGATATTCTTTGGTGATCAGTTTCGGGCATTTCGGCGTCCAGTAAATGCCGTTGATAACCATGGTCAGGTATGGCACATAATTGTGGAAAGTCCCGAAATACCGCTCCGGATTGCTGAAATATTCCCGCAAATTAAATCGTTTTTCGCGTCCCTGATACGGTTTTGGTGCAAACATATGCTCTTCTTTGAACACCACTTTGTAAACCGTGTAACGGGAAAAATCGCCTTTTTCAAAAAATTCCGGCAGTTCTTCGGGCGTCAACGTTTGCGATGGCAGGAGTTCGTACATATCCTGTGCGCCTTTGGAAACCTGTCCGTAGCCGGTGAAACCGCACACAAACGGCACCATCGAATCCGGCAAGCCATCCCGTTTGATGCGCTCCCCGACTTCACCAACGGCGCGTTTGGCTTCATCCAGGCTTTCGTATCGGCAGGTCTGCTGCAGATTCGCGAACGGTGTATGCACGCCTTCAGTTTGCAGACGTTTACCCAAAGCCCACATCGAGTTGATGATCCCGGCGTATCCGGCAAAATTGCCGAAGAAAATCACCCGTTTATCCCGTTGGTCGGTTACCAGCTCATAATCCAGCAAGGTGCAGTTTTGATCGAGAATTTTTTTGAGCATGGGCATGTTATACGGCTGCCCTTTGATGGTGTGCGAGAAAAAACAGTAAGCCATTTTTTCTTCGAGGCTCTCAACCGGGATTTCCTTGATTCCGAAAACGATGTTGCAATTGGATAAATCTTCGGAAATTTCCGCGCCTACTTTTTCGTATTCATCGTTGGAAAAAATGCGGGTATCGGATGGTTCAACCACAACGTGTAAACCATGAAGATTGATCAATTTCATCACCTGATAGGGTGAAAGCGGTGCGCGTTTTTCCGTTAAGTATTTGTTTTCCCTGCGTATACCGATGCAGTTTCTCATAGACATCTCCTGTTCGGCCGAGTGTTAGAATTTGAGTATTCCGTGATAAAAAGACAACGTCGCGATGCGCAAAACAGCAGGATTGCAAATTGCAGCCCTGTGTAAATACGAACCGAAATATACGTTTTTCACCAACGATTGTGAAATACAAAAACCGATTTTCAGAATGAAAAAACCGGCTTGTTTTTAGGATTGCGGAACTTTAACTTTCCCGGCTTGTAATAAAAACAGATCTTTGATAACGGGGACGAAACGGCTTCGACGAATTGCGACGAAGGTTGGGGCTGCATGCCGGGATCCTCACTACCCCGAAATTAGTGGGAAAAATCGGTTTAAATGCCGACTATGATTATGCAATGGCTGCTTAATTTTAATTAAGCGTTAAAGCCCGTTCACCACGACTCGCACCCATCCGGGAAGTGGATGAACGCCGACTCTGATGGGTCTTTCATTAATGCCGCCCGGGCGTTGATGATCGTATAATCCGGGCTAGCGTAACGAAGGCTCGCCGGACTGCCCGCGATGCGCAAAACTCAACCGTTCGGCTAAGCATGTAGACGCACTGGCAATCTCCTTTTCGGACCCGGGTTCGACTCCCGGCGTCTCCACAAATAAAAAAGCCCCGCAGCTAACCACTACGGGGCTTTTTGTTTATTCAGGAGTCGAATATTTTAATAAACGGTTTCTTGTTTGATAAATTGTTTGTGCAAGACATGCAATACCAACAAATGATTCACCAGCGCATCCTTGCGCACCAGCGATGTGGCATCGGTATCGCTGTGATAGTCCGTAATAAATTGCTTTAACCGCTTCACATCAAACAGCCCGGCATTGCGGATGCTGTCTTCGTTCATAAACCGGTCCAGCAGTTGTTGCAATGCCTTGCGTTTTTTCTCTTCGGTGTGTCCGGGCGGTGCCATGAACGCAAATTTTTCGCGTTTGTAAAGCACTTCCGGCAAAATATTGCGCATGGCTTCGCGAAGCACCCATTTTTCCACATCGCCGTTGATACGCAAATGTGGCGGAATATCCCGCGCTGCTTCCGCAACGTGATGATCCAGAAACGCAGGGCGCGATTCCATCGCGTTTGCCATATCCACCCGGTCGCCGCCCCAGTTCAAAATCTGGCATTCCAGCATGGTTTTTATCCAGGTATATTGGGCAATGTCCAGCACGTGGCGATGTTCAATTTGCCGGCGATCCAGCTTTGCAACGATGGCGGAAATGGGATCGTAATCCCGCAAATCGTGCAGCAAATCATCGTGCAGCAATGGCCGCGCGAGATTTAACGTTAGCATCCACGGCTGTATCCACGATGGCGTAAATCCGCACAGCGCCTCAAAATCCGGGTGGGAAACATCTTTTTCCGCGAGAATGGCACCGCTGAATACTTTATTGCTGGCATCCATTTTCGCACGATATTCCGCCACTTGCGATTCCGGCAGATCTTTCAATCCGTGCCGGAACATGTCGCGTTTGAACGCCGGATAGCCGCCGAACAATTCGTCCGAGCCTTCGCCGGTGACCACCACTTTGTAGCCGCATTCGCGAACGCGTTTGCTCATGCACCATTTTGCCACGCCCAGCGTGTTGTAAAATGTGCGTTCGGCATGAAATGCGGTTTTCAGAAAATTGTCGCCGTATAAATCGTCGGCGGTGAGGTTGAGCATTTCCTGATCAGCTTCCACCCGTTCCGCCATTTGCCGGGCGATGGCGGATTCGTCATACGCCGCATTATCGAAACTGATGGTAAACGCTTTCACATGCGATTGCTGCATGTTCGCCGCCAATCCCAACATCGAACAACTGTCGATGCCGCCGGAAAGATAGCAGCCTACCGGCACATCCGCTTCCAGCCGCAGCCGGACAGCTTCGGTGAGTTGCCGCTGCACATTTTCGATGTGATCGGGTGTCGACCGGGATTGATCGCGCTCATTCGCCCGTGGGAAATTGACATCCCAATAGCAAATTTCTTTCACATCAAAACCGTTGCCGCGTTTGCTGATGACCAACATATGCCCCGGTTGAATGGCGTAAACATCTTTAAATGCGCTGCTGCCGGGCACCATCGTGTGCATTAGCTGGTGCAAAACAGCCTGATTATCAAATGCCCGCGGTACTTCCGGGTGCGCGAACATTGCTTTAATTTCTGAACCGTAGAATATTTTTCCGTTCTGGCGATGGTAAAACAGCGGTTTTATCCCAAATCTGTCCCGGGCTAAAATGAGACGCTGTTTCTGTTTATCGAACAATGCGACGGCAAATTCGCCGCGCAAATGGTGCACAAAATCCAGATCGTGTTTGCGATACAAATGCATGGCAATCTCGCTGTCGGATTTTGTGGAAAACCGCGCGCCATCCAGCACCAGCGATGTGCGAATGCGTTTGTAATCGTAAAATTCGCCGTTGACGGTTAAAACCAGGTCTTTTTCTGCGGTGGTGATGGGTTGATCACCCGAATCCAGTCCGATAATGGACAGCCGGGCGTGACCCATCGCCAACCCATTGTTTGAATCAATATGATATCCCTCACCATCCGGGCCGCGGTGGCGAATGGCTTTTACCATCCGTTTGGCGTTCGGGGCAAGATTATCCGGGTTTCCTGTGAGTTGCCAATATCCGGCAATACCGCACATGCGTTTCCTCCATGCTAAAAATGAATGCTCTGATTGTTTTACTTCACTACCGGAATATTTTTCGGCAGCCGGTCGAAACAGTTCAAAATAGAAATGAGCAACGCCTGCCGCACAAAAACCGCACCGTGTGCCTGCGTAAAATACAGATTATGGTGCGTGCCGTCCAGCGTAGGGCTCAGTTCATCCAGCCGTGCGAGCGGGTGCAGCACAACTGCATTTTTCTTTAAGCGACTGTTTTCGTGTAATTTATATCGCGAATCCAGCGTTTTGTAGCTGTCGCCCAAAAACGCGATTGAGTTCATATAAATCACATCCAGATCCGAAATTACCGTGTTGATATTATTGGTGATCTTGAACGGTACACCCACCGTTTCCAGCTCGTTTCGGGCATCGTAGCCGAGCGGATCGGCCATTTCAGAAATAATGGAAATTTGCTCGATGCAATCTTTGAACAACAGCGACATCAGCAGAAAACTTTTCACAGCACGCATGCTGCCCGGCGTTCCCAAAATACCGAGATGTATTTTGTTTTCCGGTTTGATGCGCGGTTGCTTCAAATCCGGGCGCCATTTTAAAATAGCGTACCAATCCGCCAGCGCCTGAGTGGGGTGTTCGCCGGTGCCGTTTCCGGCATTGATCAGCGGCAGACGCAATTTTTCGGAAATTTCGTGAATGGAACTGGTTTCCGTGTGCCGCATAATGACCAGATCGCCGTATGCGTTGAACATTTCGCCAATATCCGCCAACGATTCGCCTTTGGCTGTGCCGGTAACTTTGCCGTCGGGAATGCTGATAATTTTGCCATCGAGCCGCAACACAGCGCTTTCGAACGATAAGCGGGTGCGGGTGCTCGCTTCAAAAAACGCAGTGATGATCAGCTTTCCGTCCAGCGGATGACTGCTGGAAATTTCCGTTGCTTCCAAAAGCGCCGCAAATTTGCACAGCTCCATCACCATGTTTTTATCAAATTGTTGAACCGAAAGCACGGATTGCCCGATCAGGTGTTCCAAAATACTCAGGTGAATTTTGTCGTCGGAAATCAGTTCTTCCGGATTTGGATATAACCCTTCGGATTCCAGAGGGTTAATTTCTTTTACATCAATATCTGTTTGACTAAATTTTTCCATTACCAGATCTCCTTTTTAAGGTAATCGCGGATTATTAATCCGATTAAAGTGAGCGCCGAAACCCCGGTGAGCCATAACGCAAGGTGAACACACCAAGTCAGGAAAATTTCTGAGAAAAACATCTTAACCTCATTATTTTTAGTGATTTGACGCTTCATTTAAATCCTTCCAATCGAACGACGTTTTCGAAACGACTCTGGCGATAATGACCACAATCATCGAAACAGCCGCACCGATCAGCGAAGATGTGTACCAGCCAAGCTCGAAATACGAAACCAGACCACACAACGAGCCCAGCAACATTCCCCAAAATGCACCTGTTGCACTGGCTTTTCGCCAGTATAATCCGGTAACGATCGGCCAAATGGTGCTGCCAACCATGGGACCGGCAAAAAACAGGACATCCGCCAGCGTGCCGACGCGCGGCAAACAGATCAGCCAGGTGAGCACGCCGATAAACACAATAATCCATGCGGACATTTTTCGGAGCTTTTCCGGGCTGGTATCCGGACGGAGCCATTTTTTGTAGATGTCTTCCGTTACCAGATCCGAAGTCGCTGCCAACAAACTATCGATACTGGACGCCAGCGAGCAAAACAGCACCACAAAAACAATCACCGAACCGATTTCACCCAGCAATTGCGAAGCGATGAGCGGGCCAACCATATCCGGGCTTGTGATGTTGATGCCCAAAGTGCCGCTGGAAAGTGCAAAATATCCGGCGGCAACCGGCACAGGCAACCAAAATAATCCGCCCAGCAAATATGCTTTCTGTCCCACATCCGCCCGCATCGCAAAGACCCGGCTCCACCACACGTTGCTGTGAAAAATTTCGCCGACACCAAACAGCAGGTTGTTAAAAAATGCCATAATCGCCGCAGGCAATAAAATATTGATGAGCATGGGACTGTCTTTTTGTAAATCGGTGTGCACCTGGGTCATATCCGTGTTCATTAAAATGCCCGCACCAACAGCAACAATTCCGATCAAAATGATCAGGCTTTGGATAAAATCTGTTCCGATAACCGCATACAATCCGCCAAACAGCGTGTAAATAACACAAACCAGCAGAATTACAGACATACCGTAAACATATGGAATTCCTGTAATTGCGTTCATCAAGATACCGCCGGCCATGCCCATGCTGATCATCCAGGTTACACCATAAAAAATAGAAATGATGAGAAACAGCAACCAGGCGCGTTTGCCGTATCGCAGCCGGATAAAATCGCCGCTGGTGTAGCCGGTTGGCATCAATCCTTTAATGCGTTTTGCCAGCGGTGCAAACATAAACAGCCCGAACGAAGCCGTAGAATATGCCAGCATTCCCCAAACACCCAACTGCAGTGCAAATTGCGGCGCCAGCATTGTTGTGTTGGAGGTAACCCAGGTTGCCATTGCGGTTGCAGCGCCCAAAGCCAAACCGACGTTGCGCCCTGCCAGCATAAAACCTTCCATATCCTTGGCTTTTTTGCCCCAATAAATGCCCAGGGCAATCCAGAAAATGCTTAAAATAGCCAGTAAAACCCATCCCACATTCTGGGAAAGAATTGCCGTTTGGTGAGCCACTACAGCCTCCTTTTATTTTCGATGTGGCTTCGGTTCAAATTAAAAAAAGTGGAATTATTGCTCGTTTGCAGCCGAACGTGTGCCGTGCCAGATTACGCCGGCAGTCGCGAAAAACACGATACTGCCGATTCCCATCAGCCAAAACGCCAGCGTCAGGGAATGGTGGACAACATCAACTTTAATTGGCGCAGACCACAAACTTTCGTTGCCTGTTGCGGTATCGATGGCTTTAATGCGGTAGTAAAACGTCCCGTTTGGCAAACCGGAAACATAAGATGCCAGGTCAACACCTTTGTATTTCACGCGAAAATTCCCGAAATCTTTTTCGGTGGATTGTTGGAGTTCGTATTCAACCGTTTCGTTTTGGTTATCCGAAGGGATGGCCATCCAGCGAATCCGTATGTATCCGGCATTAACGATGTTTTCAGTGGGAGTCACAAATTGGGGAGCTTCAAGATCACCGGTTTGTTGCGCCAGACCGGGTTCTTGTATGAGGACTAAAAGTAGCAGGAAAACGGTAACAACCAGAATTTTTTGGGCAAAACAGATCATGCAATTCATTAATCCGTTTCGCGCATTTTTTAGCTTACAGCGATTCAACACATACGGGATTGCAAAAGATTGCAACACCGGGCTGTTAAAAGCGGAAGTTAGTTTCATAACATATTCCCGGATTCAGAGAATAAATGGGTTATTTTGAGTTAGTTGCGCCAAAACTTCATATATTGATGAAGATTTGACAGGTTTTATAATTAAAACACGAAACCATGTATTCCAAACAGTTTCTTTTTTTTTGAACAAACCTGTTCCATCTTTTTAGGTTGATCTTTAATTTCTGCCGGAGTTATCTTACATTAGTCCCGATTGACGAATGCAAATCAACAAAACAGGAGCTTTCCGATGCAACATACTTTGCCCGTTCCACCACATTTTAAACCAAAAAATGTTAGCAAAATCTGGAAGGTTGAATATGAGCAAATTGCCGGCGCAGCCCGAGAATGGCAGCGCGAACATAAAATTTCACCAGCGATTTCGGATAAAAAGAAGGTGTGCATGCTCGTTATCGATATGCAAAACACCTTTTGCATTCCCGGTCACGAACTGTTTGTGGGCGGCCGCAGCGGCAAAGGCGCGGTAGACGATACCCGGCGGTTGTGCAAATTTATTTACCAAAATCTGCCGTTCATTACCCAAATTATTCCCACAATGGACACCCACCAGGCCATGCAAATTTTCCACAGCTTCTTTTTTGTGGATGAAAAAGGCAATCATCCCGCACCGTTAACGATGATTTCTTCCACCGATATCACCAAAGGCAAATGGCGTTTTAATGCAGATTTGGCAAAACAACTCGGCTATTCCACAAATTTTATGGAAAAACACCTGCTTTACTACACCCAACGGTTAGAGCGCAACAGCAAATATCAGCTGATGATTTGGCCGTATCATGCAATGCTCGGCGGAATCGGGCATGCGCTGGTTCCGGCGTTTGAGGAAGCCATATTTTTTCACGGCATCGCCCGCAACAGCCAGCCGGATATTCAGATCAAAGGCAGTCATCCGTTAACCGAACATTATTCCGCAATTAATCCGGAAGTTACCCACGATGCCAACGGACGGTTGATGGTCGGAAAAAATGATGCGTTGCTCAAAAAGCTGCTCGCTTACGATGCCGTGATTATCGCCGGACAGGCAAAAAGCCACTGCGTCGCGTGGACAATCTCTGATTTGCTGGCCAGCATCAAAGAAGAAAATCCCGCGTTTGTGGAAAAAATTTATCTGCTGGACGATTGTTCCTCCGCAGTTTGCATTCCCGATGTGGTCGATTTTACCGATGATGCCAACGCTGCCTATCAGCGCTTCGCCGATGCCGGAATGAAACTGATTCGCGCCAACCAATCCATTGCCGAGCTGCTTTAATCGCAAATTCAAATTGAAAAGGGCGGGCAAACGGCTCGCCCTTTTTTTCGTATGTCGCGATATTCTTCGTTTATTCCCGCCACTTTTCTCCCAAAAAAAATCAGCGCCAATTGTAAATTTTGGGTAAACTTTTTTTAGTTGAGAAACTTCATTTCATCAATAGCGTTTATAATTCACGAAAACAAAAATATGGGCAACGATGCAAATCGTCATCTTGCCGAAATAACTGAGTTTAATAAAGGTAAAATAATCAAGAGGTTAACTTATGTCACAGCACAAATCCAGTTTGTTTAGCGCAACGTTGGTTTTTGCAGGAATTATTGTGGGTTTGATTTTGGCAGCCGGATTTGGCATCCCGAACATTAGTAATGCAGATTCACCGAATCCGCCCAAAACCGGCGAAAATTCCGGACAACCCAATCAAAGCACCAACAGTAATTTGAACATGGTTTACGCACTCAGCAACGCATTTGCAGATGTTGCCGAAAGTGTTAACCCTGCGGTTGTAACCATTTCAACAGAAACAACGGTTCGCCAGCGCGTGCCCAGAATGCCTTCGTTTTTTGAAGATTTTTTTGGACCGCAGGGCGACCGTGAGCGCGAATTCAAATCGCAGGGGCTCGGCTCCGGTGTGATTGTTCAGTCCAACGGGGTTATCCTCACCAACAATCACGTGATCCGCGATGCGGATGACATCATCGTTCAGTTGATGGACGGTCGCGAATTCCCCGGAAAAGTTACAGGCACCGATCCCCGCAGCGATATCGCGGTAATCCAGATCGATGCGGATAATTTACCGATCGTTCCCATCGGCAATTCCGATAATCTTCGGGTTGGCGAATGGGTTTTGGCTGTCGGTTCGCCGCTCAGCCCGGAATATAATCACACTGTAACATCAGGAATTATCAGCGCAAAAGGGCGTCAGGTTAGTGGATTAACCGGCGTTCAGGATTTTCTTCAGACAGACGCAGCCATTAATCCCGGAAACAGCGGTGGTGCATTAGTTAATTTGCGCGGCGAATTGGTGGGAATCAATACGGCAATCGCCAGCCGAACCGGACAAAATTCCGGCATCGGATTCGCGATTTCCTCAAATCTCGCCAAAGATGTGATGCAGGATATTTTGGAAGACGGTAAAGTTTCCCGCGGATGGCTGGGTGTGCAAATTGGCCCCGTCAGCAAAGAAGTTGCCGAAATGTATAATATGAAAAATGACGATGGCGTGTTGATCCGTTCTATCGAAAAAAACAGCCCAGCCGAAAAAGATGGCGTTGAGCCGGGTGATATTATTCTGGGTGTTGATGACAACACCGTAAAATCACCAACAGAATTGAGCTCGGTTATCGGCTCCAAAAATCCCGGCGACAAAGTGACCTTGAAACTGTTGCGGGACGGAAAAGAAAAATCCGTGAAAGTGGAACTTGGTGAATTTCCGGATGAGTTGGTAGCCGGTAATTCCAGTAATTCCAATGAGATAGAAGACCTCGGTTTGACCGTGCAGGATCTCACCAATTCGCTGCGATCCGAATACGGATTGAGCGACAGCGATTACGGCGTGATTATTCAGGGAATTGCGCAGGGTGGCGTTGCTGAACGCGCCGGATTGGAACGCGGAGATTTGATCATGCGAATCAATCGCAGCCGCATCACCAACACCGGTGAATTTGCCGCAGCGATCAAAGAAATTGAGCCGGGTGATGCAGTGTTACTGCAAATCAAACGTGACGGGCGCCGGCAAATTATCGACTTTGTGTTACCAAGAGAATAAACAACCCCCAAAGCCTCCTCAGGCAAGTTAAAGACCAAAACCGGGAGTATTATCGCTCCCGGTTTTTTTTTGTACCTTTCTTTTGTTGCGCTTGAGCACATGAAAACATGCACCCGGTTCCTTTATTTATCCTGAGTGGTTCATTAGCCATTATTTTTTTACCCAAATAGATGTATAAACACTTGCTGTTGCGGCAAATAAAATCATCCCGTTGTTCTCGAAAACAATTTATTGTTACTATAATTTTTTTACCGCAAGGCTTTTTTCTCAACTGAATCCAAAATGGAATTTTTAAGTCTAAATATTAACGAATTCTAACAGGAATGTTATATGGTCAGATGTGCTGTTTGTGGTGTAGCAAATAATTTTCAAAACACACTTTGCATTCAATGTGGCACACCATTGAATGCTCAACAAACCCAACCGGGAGCAGATGAAAAGCTACCTCGCCAATCGCCATTACGGCAGCAAAACAGAGGATTTTCGATACAGGAAGGCGGTTCACCAGCCGTAAAACCGACCCCATCAACAGCTGCACCGACATCTGTTTTTAACAGATCAACACCAATCAAATCCCATTCCCCCAAAAGCCGCACGTTACCACTGCTATACAGTCTTGCAGGAATTCTGGTTGTTGCCGTTGTTCTTTGGCTGGTCTGGAAAAATCAATCACAAAAAGACATTGCAGAAATTGAAGCCAAGGCAAATGCGCTTTTTGTTCATGCAAATCAACTGTATAATGATCAGCAGTATCTTCAGGCTTTTCAAGCATTTAGCAAACTAGCAAATGAACACCCAAAAAGCCCATTGGCACAATTGGCGAACCAAAAAGCAGATGACATCAGGATTGGGCATCTGACAATTGTTGAGCAGAAAACGGCCATAAACAGCCAGCTTTCCGACTTGCTTTCCAGGGCTAAAAAATCATTTGAAATGCAGCGATATTTGGTACCAGAGGATGACAACGCCTTCTCAACAATCCTCAAAATATTGCAAATTGACCCCAATAACGCTCAAGCCATTGAAATGCTGGAAGAAATCAAACGGTTTTATGCATCCACCGGTGATCGTGCCCAGCGTTCCGGGCGATATAATTCTGCAATTGAGTTTTATGAAAATTACCTGATTATCTCACCCAATGATCCGGAAATTTTATACAAAATAGATGAAACCAAAGCGTTGCTTATTGCAGAAAAACGGGCGGTTGAAAACCGGAAATCATTTAACAATCTGAAGGCTCAACAAGATTCCGATGACTCCAAAATTGCGATAACCCCAGAAACGCCGGTTGAAAAAGAACCGGCGATATCCGCAAATCAAACTGGCACCAGTTCATCACCAACAATCGCGAACCGGACACAACCATTACCGTCAGATAAAGTTTCAGAGAACACTCCATCGGCAAATAATGCAAATAGACCAACTGCCATAAATTCCGGTGGTTCAGTCCCCTCATCGAAACCCGCAACGCAACTATTGCCAAACCCAACACCATCAAATTCAACCGATTTTCAACCGCTGACAGTTGTGAGCGATTCGTTGCTGGATCAGCCGGTTCGGTTAATCAAAAAAGCCAAACCGCGTAATACTAAAGTTTGGGATATTCAAGGATTCACAGAAGTCCGAGCGATTTGTTTGGTCAACGAATCGGGAATAGTGGAATCTGTTGAACTTATTGAACCATCCAGCTTCGAGTGGCTAAACACGCTCAGTATCGAAACATTAACAAATTATCGTTACCAACCCGGTACCTACAAAGGCAAACCAATTAAATTTAAAACCATCCAAACGCTTATTTATCGATAGTAATTTTCGGATATCTATTTTCAGGAAAGGATTTCAAGATGAAAAAAACGCTCATTCTTTTGATTGGGTTGATGTTTTCAATGGTGCTTTCTGCACAAGATTCCAGAATGTCTATATATGGATATTTTGATCTCGAGGCAGAAGTTAACAACAGAGATGCCAAAGGAAAAATATGGACATTTGACCAGCACCATTTTAATGTAATTACCACTTTTCAATTAGATGAACGGTTCCGCATATTTTCAGAAATTGAATGGGAACACGGTGTGGAAATTGAAGATGGCGAAGGCTCTGGCTTGGTGGCGATGGAACGTGCCTGGCTGGAATATAAATACACAGATGCTCTGCGTTTTAAATTTGGAAAAATGTTAACTCCTTTTGGTTTATACAACTTAAAACACGATGCAACACCTACTTTCCTTTCCAGTTTTCTTCCAAATGCAGTATATGGCGAGCACGCGAATCCGTTAGGAAACAGCCAAAGACTTTATGGTAAATTTGCGACAGGTATTCAGGTTTTGGGAATTTTTATTACGGATAGCTGGTCCGGCGAGTATCATGTTTTTGCGAGCAACGGAAGCGGGCCAAAACCCGCAAAACAAGATAACAACACCAACAAAGCTGTGGGAGGTATGGTTAGGCTATCTCCCGGCATCACAGGATTTACGATTGGCTCATCCTATTACAACGAAAAAAACGGTAACGCAATGGATACCCGCCAATCTGCACTTTCGTTGGATATGGCATTCACCCAATATGAATTTCTGATTGAATTAGAAGGTGTTATGGCAAAGCAGGAAACGGTTAACGCCCAAATGACACCGACCGGAAATTATGTGGATATTTTGGGATATTATGCTCAGACAGCATACACAATTCTGGATATGTACACGCCATTTTTCCGCTATGAAGTATTTGACCCAAACACGAATGTAGATGATGATGCAATGAATACAATCGTAGCAGGGTTAAATATCTCTGTAACGCCACGTGTTTATTTGAAAGGCGAAGTTCAGCTCAATCGCTTTCAGAATAAGGCTATTGATGGCTATGAAAGATTCGTGACTTCTGTTGCGGTAGCATTCTGAAAACGTTAATTGAATTGATCAGGAGATAAGAAATGAAAAATTATAAATTTGTATTCTACATACTTTTACTAACTGGTTGCTGTGTTTCATCGTTATTTGCCCAAACCGTTGTGGTTGTAAATCCGAAGAGTGCAATAACAGATATCAGTCAGAAAGATCTAAAGCATTTGTTTCTGGGAAACTTGTCAAAATTAGAAGAACACATTGAGCTTCATTTGATGGCGCTGGACAGCCTGAAAGAGGATTTTTATCACAAAGTAACCGGAAAATCATCCAAAAAAATTGCAAAATTATGGATCAGTAAAAAAATTACCGGCGCAACAGAAGTAAAACCTCCGGAGGATTATTCGAGCGGTGCGGAAATTAAATCCGCAATTGCAAGTAATGTTGGCGCCATTGGTTTTATGGATTTAAAGGATGTGGACGAATCGGTAAAAGTGCTAACCATCGATGGCAAGAAACCGGGAGATAAAGATTACTTATTAGACGATTAGACACTTTGCATATTAATGCAATTTGCTTCTTTGACAATTCATTAAAATTTGTCATTAACCAGCAATTAAAAAAGCTGCCTATATTGGCAGCTTTTTTTACATGATAGTTCCAGGCTAAATTATACCGCAAGTGCACCCGGGATAATTAATCCGTTCAATTTGATCTCATTTTGAAAATCCACATCGCGGATATCCAGCACTTTTCCGTTGAGCTCCGGCCAGGCGTTCAGCCCAACCTGTGCGATCAGGCTGCCCACATCCGCGGGATCGGATAAATACCCTTTTTCATGCAACTCGATAAATTTTTGCAATGGCGGAAATTTCTCCGCCGGCGTTTGCCGGATGGTATCCTGCATGTTGCTGGCAAAAACACCCGGAGCGATGGCAAAAATACAGATGTTCTTTTCAGCATTTTCCGCTGCGGCGATGCGAGTCATCATGTCCATTGCGGCTTTGCTGCTGCCGTATGCGCCCCACCCTTCGTACGGCTTGTACGCCGCACCGCTGGTGATATTCACAATCGTTCCATCCTGCTGATGTCGCATAATTATCAACGCTTCGCGCATTGCTAAAAAGCTTCCGAAAACGTTAATTTTCAGCAACTTATCCAATTCGTTTTCATCAAAATCGTGTATCGGTGCAATCGGATTGATAACACCGGCATTGTTGACCAGCACATCTATTTTATGCCATTTTTGGTGCACCGTCCGAAAAGCTTGCACAACCTGATTCGCATCGCTGATATCTGTGGGAACCGCCAACGCCTCTCCGCCGGCTTCGCGAATTTCATCGGCAACGGCTGCCAGTTTTTCCGCACGGCGTGCCAACAGCGCTACTTTTGCGCCGTATGTTGCGGCTTGCAGCGCCATCGCTTTTCCCAATCCGGCGGATGCACCGGTGATAACAAATGTTTTACTCATATTGATTTCCTCCTCATTTACGTTTTCGTAGAACCTGTTCACCAGATTCAAAAAACAGTTTATTTATCACCCTTAAGCGTTTAAATTTACCGACTTTAGTATCAAATTAAAAACGATAGCAAAACTGATAAATAGCGATGCGCTAAAGCATTGCAAAACAACCTGTTGAGGCGTTTTATGTCGATGAAAGAAATTCCCTCCGTTTACGATCCGAAAGATTTTGAACAGCGAATTACCGATAAATGGAACCGCACCAAAGCCTGGGCGGCGCAGCCGGACGAGCGCGAAAATCGCTATGTGGTAATGATGCCCCTGCCAAACGTTACCGGCGCGTTGCACATGGGTCACGCGATGGACAACGTGATGCAGGATTTGCTCGTTCGCTGGCACCGGATGATGGGCGACAACACCCTTTGGCAGCCGGGAACCGATCACGCCGGAATTGCCACACAGGCGGTTGTGGAAAAACGCTTGTTCGAACTCGAGGGAAAAACCCGTCACGATATCGGGCGCGATGCGCTGGTGCAGCGCATTTTCGAATGGAAAGACCAATATCAGGCGCGCATCATCCGGCAGCAGCAGGCAATGGGCTGCAGTTGCGATTGGGATCGCCAGCGATTTACAATGGACCCGGTGTGTGCCGCTGCGGTTCGCGAATGGTTTTTCCGGCTGTTCAAAGACGGACTGATTTTTCGCGGCTACCGATTGGTAAACTGGGATTGCGCCCTGCAAACTTCCGTTGCCGATGACGAAATTGAGCACAAAACCGTGGACGGGCATTTCTGGCATTTGCGCTATCCGATTGTCGATCCGCAGCCGGGCGAACCGGATCATGTGATTGTCGCAACCACGCGACCGGAAACCATGCTGGGTGATACCGCCGTTGCCGTGCATCCCGATCCCGCCGGACAACTCAATTCGCTCATCGCCAAAGCCAAAGAGCGGCTGGAAGGCGCATCTGCAAAAGACAAACCGCAAATCGAAGCGGAAATAGAGCGACTGGAAAATCGTAAATCAACACATCTGGCGCAGTTGGAAGCGTTAAAAAATATGGCGCAGAATGGCAGAAAAGTGCTGCTGCCGTTGCAAAACCGGGAAATCCCGCTCATCGTTGATGAATGGGCGAAGCCCGAACTCGGCTCCGGCTGTGTGAAAATCACACCAGGACACGACCCGAACGATTACGCCGTTTGGCAACGTCACCAAAATGAAATTGATATCATCAATATTTTGAATCCCGACGGCACGCTGAATCATAATGCCGGAAGTTACAAAGGCATCGACCGGTTCGACGCCCGCAAAAAGGTAGTCGCCGATCTCGATGCGCAGGGATTGCTCGCCAAAGTGGAAGATCGCGAAATTGAGGTCGGGCATTCCGATCGCTCCAAAACGCCCATCGAGCCGTATTTGTCCAAACAGTGGTTTATCCGCATGGGCGATGTGGCTGGCGGCGTGGTGCTCGGTCGCGGCACGGAAAAGGAATTTTCCGCACCCGGGCTCGCGCAGGCTGCGATGGATGTTGTCGATCCCAACTACCAATCGCCAAGCGGACGCAACCTCACTTTTCACCCGGACCCGGTGCGTTATCGCAACACCTTTTACAACTGGCTGGCGGAAAAACGCGATTGGTGCATCAGCCGCCAGTTGTGGTGGGGGCATCGCATTCCCATTTGGCACGGGCAATTTTTGCCGGAAAATCTGGCGCCGGTGCTCGATGAACTGGACAAACTTTCCGGCGAGGAGCTACACGTCTGGATTGCGGATGAGCACGATCACACCTTTTCGCTGGCAGAAGCCCGGGCAAAATTGGCTGCTTTCCCGGCAGAAACACCGCTGGAAGTGCAGGCGTGCCCGCGCTATTTGAGCAACGAAAGCACATTTGCCAAATCACTGGAAACATTGGGGTTAGCAGAAGACCCGGATGTGCTGGACACCTGGTTTTCCAGCGCGTTGTGGCCGCACAGCACCCTCGGCTGGCCGAACCCGGAAGATGCAAAAACAGAAACCGGACAGACCGATCTCAACAGCAACCCGAATTCGCTGGATTATTATTATCCCGGATCATGCCTCGTTACCGGGCGCGATATTATCACATTGTGGGTGGCGCGGATGGTAATTGCCGGACTCTACAACCTCGGCGATGTGCCGTTCACCGATTGCTTTTTGCACGCCAATATTATGGATGGCAAAGGCGAACGCATGAGCAAATCCAAAGGCAACGGCATCGATCCGGTGGACATTATCGATATGTATGGCACGGATGCGATGCGCTACGTGCTGTCCGATATGCAAACCGGCACGCAGGATATCCGTTTGCCCGTGCAGGCGATTTCGCCGTTTACCGGCAACAAAGTAGAACTTGCGGAAGCGAAACACGGGCGCAGCATTTTCACCTACATCGACCCGGAAACCGGGAAAGAATTCGACGTGCTGGGCACGATGCCGGATATTCCTTCCGCAAAAATTATCAGCGACCGGTTCGAAATCGGCAAAAATTTCTGCAACAAATTGTGGAACGCCGCCCGCTTCGCGATGATGAACCTCAACCGGCAGGAATTCCGCCCGCTGACCGAAAACGATTTGGCGTTGGAAGATCGCTGGCTGCTCTCGCGGCTCTCCAAAACCGTTGCGGAAGTGCAATCGCATCTGGAAAAATACAATCCCTCGGCGGCAATCAACACGGCGCGCGACTTTTTTTGGGGCGAATTTTGCGATTGGTATCTGGAACTCATCAAACCGCGCATGAAAGATGAGCAGAGCGGATTCGTGGCGCGGCAGGTGCTGGCAACGGTGCTCGATCAGGTGTTGCGATTGTATCACCCGTTCATGCCGTTTATCACCGAAGCAATTTGGGAGAATCTCAACGAACGCGCCCCGCAACGCGGCATCGATGCGGCATTGCCGGTTGTGGATGTGTTGCAAGTTGCCGAATGGCCGGCGGTTCGCCCCGAGCGCCAAAACGCTGCGTTGGAAAATGAGTTTTCGCTGATGCAGGAAGCAGTTCGGCGCATCCGCGATTTGCGCAATAAATACACCGTTCCCCACCAAAACCGGCTGGATGCTGCCATCAAAGCCACGGGCGAAGATGCTGTTGCACTCCAGCATATGACCTACCACATTCGGGAAATGTCCGGGTTGGCCTCGCTCGCAATCGATGCAAACGCAGAAAAGCCGAAACTTGCAGCTGTCGCTGTTTTGGGTGAAATGGAAATTTATGTGGACGGTGTGCTCGATCCTGAAAAGGAATTGGAGCGACTCGAAAAGCAAAAAGAAAATCTGGTTAAACGCATCGGCGGGTTAAAAGGCAAGTTATCCAACGATAGCTTTGTCAGCAAAGCGCCGGCAAACGTGGTGCAGCAAAGCCGCGAACAGCTTGCAGAGTTGGAGCAGCAACTTTCGCTGGTGGAAGAAAATATGCGGGAATTGCGGTAAAATATTGTGAAAATAAATGATTAATTTTTTATTTGGGCGGATGTAGAATCCGCCCTTTTTATTTACGCCATAATAGTTTCTGACAGATTAATGATAAACGGTTTACGGTTTCCCGGCTCAAAATCCCCGGTTTTGCAGTTGAATTTGTAATCGTAATCCCAATTTTTATAATTTTTGACAACTTCTGAAACGGCATCTGCAATAGTATCGACCTCAGATTCCGTCATCGTCGGGTGCAGCGAAATGCGCACCCAGCCGGGTTTTTCGCTCAAATCGCCGAGATCGATTTTTTGGGTAATGCGTTGTGATTCGTGATAATCGATGTTCAGCAGCACATGGCCGTAGGTTCCGGCACAGGAGCAACCGCCGCGTGTCTGGATACCAAATCGGTCGTTGAGCAGTCGCACCATCAAATTGTGATGCAATCCCGGCACATACATCGATACAAATCCCACCCGATTGCGCTGTTCGCGCTCCAAAATGGCAATACCGGGAATCCGTTCGAGGTGATCCATCAGCCGGTTGGTCAGTTCGTGTTCGCGTTCCAAAATATTCGCAACGCCCATTTCATCTTTCAAGCGAATAGAAAGCGCGCCTTTGATGCCCTGCAAAAATCCGGGCGTGCCGCCATCTTCCCGCACTTCGATATCTTCAAAAAAATGATGTTCACCCCACGGATTTGTCCACAGCACAGTGCCGCCACCGGGATGATCCGGCACCGTGTTTTTATACAGCGATTTGTGGAAAATAATCACGCCGGAGGAGCCGGGTCCGCCCAAAAATTTGTGCGGTGAAAAGAAAATGGCATCCAGCGTTTGCGTTTCTTTTTCCGGGTGCATGTTGATGGGCACATACGGCGCAGATGCGGAAAAATCGACAAAACAGTAGCCGCCGAACTCGTGCATAATCTCCGCCATTTCGTGATATGGCGTCACGATGCCGGTAACGTTCGAGCAGGCAGTGAACGATCCGATGATCAACTGGCGATCTTTTTCCGCTTTCAAAATATCCCGCAGATGATCGAGATCGGGCAGTCCGTTGCTGCAGCGCTGCAAAATTTTAACATCCATCATGCACTCAACCCAGGTTGTCTGGTTCGAGTGATGCTCCATGTGGGTGATAATCACCAGCGGACGTTCGTTGCCACTCAGTTTCACCTGATTTTTGTATCGCTCGGGAACGCGTAAACCCAATATCCGCTGGAACTTATTGATTGCCGCCGTCATACCGGAACCGACAAATAACAGCAGATCATCCGGCGATGCGTTCACATGTTTTTTGAAAATTTTCTGTGCCTGATGATAGGCATCGGTCATCACCGTTCCGGTGAGCGTGGTTTCTGTGTGCGTATTTGCCACATACGGACCCAATTTATTGGAAATATAATTTTCGATGGGTGCGTAGAGCCGCCCGCTGGCTGCCCAATCCGCATAAATGATGGGCATTTTCCCACCGGGGAAATCGTGCACAAAATTATTTCCAATAATATTGTTGCGGAATTTATCGAAATGCTGTTCAAGATTCTTCATTTTACACCTTTGTCGCGTTTATTTCGGCGATAGCAGCCAAAATAATATATCATTCCGGCTGCTTTAAAACAATCGTCAACTGACCTTTTGAGGTGTTGATGAATTTGCAGAAAGCATGGGAATGTTGACGCCTTTTTCGTTAGCACAGGCGATTGCTTCGTCGTAACCTGCGTCCGCATGTCGCATAACGCCGGTGCCGGGATCGTTGGTGAGCACCCGGTCGATGCGTTTTGCGGTGTCTTCCGTGCCATCTGCAACCATCACCACGCCGGAATGTTGCGAATAACCGATGCCCACACCGCCACCATGATGCATGGACACCCACGATGCGCCGGATGCGACATTGAGCATTCCGTTCAACAACGCCCAATCGGCAACTGCGTCGCTGCCGTCTTTCATCGCTTCGGTTTCGCGGTTGGGCGATGCCACCGAACCGCAATCAAGGTGATCCCGACCAATCACGATCGGCGCTTTCACTTCACCGGTGCGCACCAACTCGTTCATTGCCAGACCCAATTTGGCGCGCTCACCGTAGCCGAGCCAGCAAATCCGCGATGGCAACCCCTGGAATTTCACTTTTTTCTGCGCCATATCAATCCAGCGCAGCAACGCTTTATCTTCGGGAAATAATTCTTTCACCAACGCGTCGGTGCGATAAATATCTTCGGGATCGCCCGAAAGTGCCGCCCACCGGAACGGACCTTTCCCCACACAAAACAAATTTCGGATGTATGCCGGCACAAAACCCGGATAGTCGAACGCGTTTTTCACGCCGGCTTTGATGGCTTGTCCGCGCAAGTTGTTGCCGTAATCGAAGGTTTCTGCGCCCATTTTTTGCAGATCGAGCATTGCCTGGCAGTGTGCTGCCATCGCTTTCATCGACAGGTCGATGTATTGTTTGGGATTGCTGTTCCGCAATTCCAACGCTTCTGCGTAACGGATTCCGTTTGGCACATATCCGTTTAATTCATCGTGTGCGGATGTTTGATCAGTAACGATATCCGGCACTATTCCACGCTTTACGAACTCAGCAAACACATCCGCCGCATTCCCGTGCAAACCGATCGACAGCGGTTTTTTGGCTGCCATCGCCGATTGCGCCATTTGCATCGCAGTGTCAAAATCGGTTGCCATTTCGTCCAGATAGCGCGTTTCCAGCCGTCGCTGAATGCGGTGATCATCCACTTCGACCACAATCACCACACCGTTGTTCATCGTTACCGCCAACGGTTGGGCGCCGCCCATTCCGCCGAGTCCGGCGGTGAGTGTCAGCGTTCCGGCGAGGCTGCCGTTGTGACGCTTCCGGGCGATTTCCGCAAAAGTTTCGTATGTGCCCTGCAAAATGCCCTGCGTGCCGATGTAAATCCAGCTTCCGGCAGTCATTTGCCCATACATCATCAACCCTTTTTTTTCCAATTCGCGGAAGTGCTCCCAGGTTGCCCAATTCGCAACCAGATTGGAATTGGCAATGAGCACGCGCGGCGAATACGGGTGGGTCCGGAAAATGCCCACCGGTTTGCCGCTTTGCACCAGCAGCGTTTCGTCATTTTCCAGTTCGCGAAGCGATTTAACAATCGCATCGAATGCTTCCCAGTTTCTGGCTGCGCGACCGGAACCGCCGTAAACGATCAGCTTGTCCGGTTCTTCCGCCACATCGGGATCAAGATTGTTCATCAACATTCGCAAAGCGGCTTCCTGATGCCAGCCTTTGCAACTCAATTTGCTGCCATGCGGCGCATGAATTTCGCGTTTCATTATCGGGTCCTCCTGTGGATAAACACCTCTGTATACGCTTTTTGCAGCGCGCCACTCTCCGAAATTTGGTCGTAAGAAAACAGGGCAACGCCTTTTAAAGCTTCATTTTTGTCGCGTTTGTTTTGTATCGTTTGCCACTTTTGTTTGACGGATGACCACGGTTGGTTATACAACGCTGTGCCCATCACAACTTTTTCTGCCGGCACTTTTTCGAGCATCTGGTCCATTCGCGTTTCAAAATCGGATTGAGATTTTGCGTAATTCATTGGCACAGCCCAATCCAGCCACCCCTCATTTAACCAGCGATCCCAATCCTGATAATAATACCAATGTGCCCGCCGCAAATCCGGCTTAACTGCTGCAGAAATAATCACTTCCGGATGACGCTCACGCGTTTGTTTTGCCAGTTTTTCGATAAATTCTGAAAGACCGTCTCGCAAAAACTTTCCCCAACGGCTAAAAAAAATGTCATAGCCAACGGCTCCATAATTCGCCGAAAATGATTCCGGCGTATTGCGAAACTCTGCAGGGTCGATCACATACCTTTCCTTAAATTTATCGCGAACATACGGATCAAAATCAAATCCGTATCCCGGAAACCGAATATAATCCAGATGTAAACCATCCAGTTCATACTGCGATAAAATGTCATCGACAACATTTAGCAAATGAATTTGCACATCTTCAATCAACGGCGCAAGATAAAGCCCTTCCTCATTCCTGCGACCGTTCCAGTTGCTGTCGGGCAAGGCAGGGTCGTATTTTGATGGATAAATCAGCCATTCCGGTTTCCGGTTTATTAAATGTTCAGGTGAAACCGGTTTTTTTTCGCTGCTCCATATGTAAAACATGTTCACCCATGCATGAATCCGGATTTTTTTTCGATTGGCTTTGATCAACAAATATCCGAGCGGATCAAAATTTTCGGGGATTTCTTCGGCTTTCGGTTCAAAACGGCTGTGATAATATGCATCACCCCGACCACGAACCTGCACAAACAGATCTGTGATTTGGTTCGCAGCTGCAAATTTAAGCACGCTATCGATACTTTGGGGGGTTTTCATTTGATGCCGGATAACCCACAGCGCACGGACTTCGACATCTGCATTAGCAAATACAGAAAAATGGATGATGCCCGATATTACCAGCCAAAATTTCACACTATTTATCATTTGCCAGAGCGCTTTTAACACTTTTTAAAACCCCATTATTAACAAACAATTGCACAGATTCATAAATTTTAATGATTTACGATTGGAGAAACCACAACAATTTTACCAAAAAAAAAGCGGAACCAAAACATCGGTTCCGCTAAAAAATCCAGAAAATCAGGCTTGATCAATCAAAGATCAAGCTATTTTTTTTCACTATCATCATCTTTCTTTTCAGCTTCATCAGCTGCCGGCTCATCGGTTTTTTCCGCTTCCGGTGCGGCTTCAGCAACGTCTGCGGCAACTTCTTCTGCTGCTTCGACTGCCTCTTCAACGGGTTCCTCGACTTCAACTTCTTTCTTTTCAGCTTTTTTGGCTTTGGATTTTGTTGCTTTCGGCTTTTCTGTTTCAGTCGCTGATTCCACAGCAGCTGTTGCTGCGGCTGCTTTAGCGGCTTTAGGCTTGCTCTTTTTCGCCGCCGGTTTTGCAGCTTCAGTTTCTTCGCCAAATTTGAACGGCTCAAAACCAACCAGTTGCAATACAGCCAAAGGCGCACCATCACCGCGACGCATTCCCAACTTAACGATACGGGTGTAACCACCGTTACGTGTCGTAAATGTCGGCGCGATATCATCAAACAACGTTTTTACCAAATCACGGCTTTGCAACAATTTAAAAGCAAGGCGACGGTCATGAACCGAATTGCCTTTTCCATAACCAATCAAACGATCGATATATCCCTGGGCAGCTTTGGCTTTGGAAAGCGTTGTGCGAATTTGCTTATGTTCGATAAGTGCAGATGCCAGGTTACGTAATGTCGCAGCGCGGTGGCTTGGCGTTCTGCCCATCTTTTTTACAGTATTACGATGTCGCATTTCAATACTCCACTATCATTAAAAGAATTAGTCGTCGCCCTTGAGATATTTATCTACATCCATTCCAAAGTAGAGGCTCTTTTTATCCAGAATTTCCTGGATTTCCTGGAGCGACTTGCGTCCGAAATTCCGGAATTTCAGCAGTTCTGATTCATCCAAACGAACCAGATCGCCAATAGTTTTGATGTTCGCATTCTTCAGGCAGTTGTGCGAACGAACAGACAATTCCAGTTCATCCACATTCATTTTCAACAGCTTTTTGATGCGCAGAACTTCTTCGTCGATTTCCTGAGTTTCTTCTTCTTCAGGCTCAAAATCGAAATTGATAAACAACTGAACGTGATCTTTTACAATTTTACCGGCAAACGTTAAAGCATCATCCGGAGTGATACTGCCATCCGTTTCGATTTCCAAAACCAATTTTTCATAATCTGTCCGCTGACCAACGCGTACGTTTTCAACATCAAAACGAACTTTGCTGATCGGTGAAAAAATCGAATCAATCGGAATCAAACCAATCGACGCTTCCAGTGGCTTATTTTCTTCAGCCGGTACATATCCTCTACCTTTGCCCACTCGGATTTCGATATCAAGGTTTGCTTCTTCGTTCAAAGTCGCAATGTGCAGGTCAGGATTTAACACTTCAAAATCTGTTGTGTATTTTTCCAGATCACCGGCTTTCAGATCACAGGGTCCGCTCAAGTTTAACGTAACTTTATCAGGGCGTTTATTCAACAACTTAATACGGACTTCTTTAAGGTTCAGAATAATGTGGGTTAAATCTTCCTTAACGCCCGGAATGGTTGCAAACTCATGCTGAACACCATCAATACGGATAGCAGTGATTGCCGCACCCTGAATAGATGACAACAGCACACGGCGAAACAAATTGCCAAGCGTGACACCAAATCCACGTTCTAATGGCTGTACAACAAATCTGCCGTAATTGGTAGAATAGTTTGTTTCATCTAATTCGACCTTTTCCGGCATCAATAAATTCATCCAGTTCATACATACTCCCAACCAGGTTTATGGCTTTTCAAGAATATTTAATTCGATTTAAAACAACAGCTTAACGTGCGCGAACACAATCGCCTTATACGCGGCGTTTTTTGGGCGGACGACAACCGTTGTGCGGAATCGGCGTAATATCCTTAATGGAAAGAATTTCCAAACCGGCAGCCTGCAGCGAACGAATTGCAGCTTCACGACCACCACCCGGTCCTTTTACTTCCACATCAACTTTACGCAATCCCAAATCCATAGCTTCTTTTGCAGCATTTTCTGCGGCCATCTGGGATGCATATGGCGTATTTTTACGCGATCCTTTAAAGCCCATTCTTCCGGCAGTTGCCCACGAAATCACATTACCAGTTTGATCGGTCAATGTAATATTGGTGTTGTTGAAACTTGCTTTGATGTGTGCAACACCTAGCGGATCAACCTGATCTTTCTTTTTACGTACTGTACGGCCTCTTCTAGCCAAGGTATAACCTCCTGAAAATAGAGTCTATCTGATATTATTTCTTTTTCTTCATCACAGCACGACGGCGACCTTTTCGGGTTCGCGCATTGGTTGAGGTCCGCTGTCCACGGGCAGGCAAGCCCATTTTATGGCGGGAACCACGATAACAACCAATATCAATCAATCGTTTGATGTTCATGTTAATTTCGGATTTAAGCGTACCTTCTACTTTAATATATTGCAGAATGTATTCGCGAATCTTTCTCACATGGTCATCTGTCAGATCGTTGACGCGAGTCGAAGGGTCGATACCTGTCTCATCACATATTTTCTGAGCTGTCGTGCGACCAATACCGAAAATATAGGTAAGCCCAATGTTTAAGGGTTTGCTTTTCGGTAAATCAACACCTGAAATACGTGCCAAAATAGCCTCCTGAATAATGCGGTAATATACGTTTTTTTCGGAACGTGTTATTATTGGCGAATTTACAGGGATGCTTAATTATCAACAATTAAGTCTAATCCCTATCTAAAAAATTAACCTTGACGTTGTTTGTGCCGCGGATTTTTCTTGCAGATTACACGAACAACACCTTTTCGTCGGATAATTTTGCAATTTTCGCAACGTTTTTTTACTGAAGCTTGAACTTTCATTTGAAAACCTCGAAAAATTCTTATTTGTATCGATAGGTTATTCGCCCACGGGTTAAATCGTATGGCGAGAGTTCTAACTTTACTTTATCTCCGGGCAATATACGAATAAAGTGCATACGCATTTTACCGGATACATGTGCTAATACTTCCAAACCGCTTTCTAATTCCACTCTAAAAGTGGCGTTAGGCAACGTTTCTTTGATTATTCCATCTACTGAAATCGGTTGCTCTTTTGCCATAAACTACTTTTTGTTTAAAAATGCTTAAAAAAACTGTTCCGGATTTAATGAATGATTTGTCAATATTTCCGGCTCGCCATCACGAATAAGAATTGTATGTTCATAATGCGCAGAGGGTTTTCCATCATTAGTTACGTAAGTCCATTTGTCATCTAAAATCCGCACATTTTTTGTACCCATATTTATCATGGGCTCAACGGCTATTGTCATTCCTTGTTTTAGCAACATCCCTTTTCCTGCAGTTCCGTAGTTTGGGACCTGAGGATCTTCGTGCATCTTTTTTCCGATCCCGTGGCCAACCAACTCCCGAACAACACCATAACCATGCATTTCTGCATGCTGTTGAATTGCGGCGGATAAATCACCTAATCGGTTTCCCGAATGCGCTTTTTCTAATCCCTTAAACAAACTTTCCCATGTTACGAGCATCAACTTTTGTTTATCACCAGTGATACTCCCAACGGGATAAGTAAAAGCCGCATCCCCATAATAGCCTTTGTAGCGCACACCAACATCAACGGTTACTGTCATACCTTCTTTCAACAACCGTTTGGTTGATGGGATTCCGTGAACAACTTCTTCATCTATCGAGATACATGCACTTGCCGGAAAACCATACAATCCTTTAAAAGCCGGATAAGCACCGCGCGAAAATATATATTTTTCTACCGCGTTGTCAATATCTTTTGTCGATTTTCCGGGGCAGATGAAATCTGCCAGCATTTCGAGCGTTTCAGCAACAATTCCTGCGCTGACTCGCATACGCTCGATTTCTTTTTCATTCTTAATCGTAATCACAAGATATTATTTTCTGCCGCGAATACGCCCACTGCGGCTGAATCCTTCATAATGTCGCATATAAAGGTGCGATTCAACTTGTTGGATAAAATCAAGCGTTACCTGAACAATGATCAATAACCCGGTTCCACCAAAGAAAGATGCATAGGCAAAAGAAACACCCATAAATCGATACAAGATGTAAGGTATGATAGCCACAAAAGCTAAGGCAAGCGCACCTGGCAGTGTTACACGGGTGAGAATATTTTCGAGATACTCAGCAGTCTTTTTACCGGGGCGAACACCGGGAACAAAGCCACCTTGCTTTTTCAGGTTGTCTGCAACTTCAACCGGGTTGAGAATAATAGCCGTGTAGAAATAGGTGAAAAAGATGATCAGTACGGCATATATAAACCAATAAAACACCGAATCGAAGGCAAACAATCCGGAAATAGAGTTCATTACATCACTTTCCGGAAAGAGTGAAAAAAGCGTTTGCGGAATAAACATAATTGCCTGGGCAAAAATAATTGGCATAACACCTGCAGTATTTATCCGCAACGGTAACTGGGTATTTACACCACCATAAACTTTTCTGCCGACAACACGTTTTGCATATTGAACGGGAATTTTACGTTGCCCTTGAGTGATGAGCACGACAAAGGCAATAATACCAAATCCGATACCCAGCAGCAAAACTTCTACCAACAGGTTCCGGTTGTCGTTCATGAATTCGATCCACTCCTGACGGATTGCACTTGGTAAAGATGCAATAATGCCGACAGTAATCAGCAGTGAAATACCGTTGCCAATACCTCGTTCGTCAATTTGCTCACCCATCCACATCAACAACATTGTTCCGGAAGCCATCGATATCATTGTTAACAGTTTAAAACCAAACCCTGGATCCAACACAACGCCTTGGCTTTCCAACCAAACGGCAACACCAAATGCCTGCATTCCAGAAAGTAGTAAGGTTGCATAGCGCGTGTATTGGGTTATTTTTTTTCTGCCATCTTCACCAGATTGCTGCAACCGCTGAATGGTAGGCCAAACAGCACCTAATAATTGGAAAATGATCGACGCACTGATGTAAGGCATGATACCCAGTCCAAACACTGCAGCTTTACTGAAAGCACCACCGGCGAACAAGTCGTATAGCCCGAAAAGGGTACCTTTGGCGCTTTGCCAAATTTCCTGCAACGCTGCAGTATCAATTCCGGGCGTAACAATGTGTGTACCAATTCTAGCCAGACCCAAAATCGCAAAAGTAAAGAAAATACGTTTACGCAGGTCATCAATTTTCAGTATGTTACGGAACGTTTCGATCATAATTCTGTAACGCTGCCTCCTGCCTTTTCAATTTTTTCCCGGGCGGTTTTACTAAACGCATGGGCTTGAATATTCAGTTTTTTGCTGACCTCCCCATTTCCCAGGACCTTCACCGGCACATCCAAACGTTTGACCAAACCGTTTTGTTGTAACGTTTCCGGTGTGATTTCGGCAGTTTCACTTACTTTTTCCAAATCACTCAGGTTCACAACCTGATATACTTTTTTGTTATGATTGTAAAAGCCGAATTTGGGCAGACGCCGCTGAATCGGCATTTGTCCACCTTCGAACCAGGCGCGTCTTTTTGATCCAGAACGAGCTTTTTGACCTTTATGACCACGTCCTGCCATAACACCTTGGCCCGAGCCTTCTCCGCGACCAATTCTTTTTCTGCTATGGGTTGCGCCTTCTGCTTTTTTTAAAGAACCGAGATCCATTGCACTTCCTCAAACGTTATTAATCAAATTTCTTCTACGGAAACCAGATGCTTTACTTTGAAGACCATTCCACGAATTTGTGGCGTGTCTTTTTGAATTACCTCGTGGCGAATACGCTTCAAACCCAAAGCTTCAATGGTTTTTTTGTGCGTACCTTTTTGCCCGATGATACTGCGCACCTGTGTGATTTTCAATTGTTTTTCTTTAGTTTTTTTAGCCATGATCTCTACTCAACCGTTTACAGGGTGTACAACTCTTTCAGCGACATTCCGCGCTTGCGGGCAATATTCGCCGGATCTTGTAATTTTTGTAATGCAACAATCGTTGCTTTGACCACACTATGCGGATTCGAAGATCCCATAATTTTGGTTAAAATATTGTGGATACCAACCATTTCGCAAATTGCCCGAACCGGACCGCCTGCAATAACACCAGTACCAGCAGATGCAGGCTTCAACAACACTTTACCTGCGCCATACTTGCCATATACTTCGTAAGGAAGTGTGCCATTAATCAGGTTAACGCGCATGACATCCTTTTTAGCCCGTTCGGTAGCTTTGGAAATTGCATTTACAACTTCGCCTGCTTTACCCAAACCAATACCAACATGGCCATTGCCATCGCCAACGACAACAATTGCACTAAAGCTAAAGCGACGACCACCTTTTACAACTTTAGCAACACGGTTGATGTGAACAACCTTTTCTTTCAAATCCAATTCGTGTGCGTTAATTCTGTCTCTCACGATTTCCTCACTCGTTTTAGAACTTCAAGCCGCCTTCACGCGCGCCCTCGGCCAATGCTTTTACGCGACCATGATATTTCAGACCGTTGCGATCAAAAATTACTGTTTCAATCCCATTTTCCTTGGCCTTTTTTGCGATAAAAGCGCCGACACGTTTACTGGTTTCAATTCTTGTTTTTACATCTTTCAATTCATCCTTGAGCTCTTTGCTTATTTCCGAAGCGCCTAAGATTGTTTTTTGGGCAGTATCGTCAACAATTTGTCCATAGATGTGACGAATGCTTCGGGAAATTACCAGACGCGGCCGCTCTGCGGTGCCAAACATTTTTGACTTTTTACGTACTTTTTTAGCCATGATACCAACTACCTTCTCAATTATTTCCCAGTTTTACCAGCTTTACGACGGACTGTTTCGTTGTCGTAACGGATACCCTTACCTTTATACGGTTCCGGCTTGCGGAAAGAGCGGATTTTTGCAGCAACTTGCCCGACAGTTTCTTTATCTATACCACTCACCTCAATTCGGGTCGGCTGAGGGACATTGATTTCGACGCCATCTGGCGAATAAAAGTAAATCTGATGTGAATATCCCAAGCTCAAAACCAGGCCATTCCCTTTTTTCTCTGCACGATAACCCACGCCTTCAATTAATAGCGTACGGGTATACCCTTGGGTTACACCCACAACCATATTATTGACTAATGTGCGGGTTAATCCATGCAGTGCACGATGTTTTCGTTCGTTCGTTGGGCGGGATACAGTAAGCGTATTATCTTCCTGTTCAAATATCATATCAGGATTAATCTGACGGGACAGTTTGCCTTTGGGTCCTTTTACACTTACCAAACCACCATCAACTTTGATCTCTACACCGCCGGGAATTTCGATCGGTAATTTTCCTATACGAGACACCGGTTCACCTCTTCCTAAATAAAATAACTATCAAATTTTAATATTACTTACAAACATACCAAAAAGGGCATTTTACACAACCGATATTTGCGTCGATAATTCAACACCAAAATGCGCAAACTACCAGACTGTGCAAAGCACTTCGCCACCCACACCTTCACGGCGTGCCTGACGTTCTGTAATAACACCCCTGGATGTACTCAATATTGCAATACCAACATTGTTTTTAACACGTGGCAATTGCTCTACCCCAACGTAATAACGGCGTCCGGGCTTGCTCACACGTTTTAATTCGTGTATAACAGGTTCACCGGATGGGGCGACGTATTTCAAAAAGACGCGGATGATACCCTGTTTGCCATCATCAATGATGATAAAATTACGAATAAATTTGTGCTCAAACAGAATTTCCGCCATGCGTTTTTTCATGTTCGACGCCGGAATATCAACGGTACGATGCTTTGCCTGAATGGCATTGCGAATCCGTGTCAGAAAATCGGCAATCGGATCAGTCATGGACATATTACAATCTCTCCTAACGTTTTACCAGCTTGCTTTGGTAACACCCGGAATTTCGCCTTTATTTGCCAATTCACGAAGACAAATGCGGCAAATACCAAATTTGCGATAGTACGCACGCGGACGTCCGCAACGCTGGCACCGGTTGTATTCTCGGACTTTAAATTTTTGTTTCCGTTTCGCTTTTGCGATGAGCGCTTTCTTAGCCAAACCTACTTCTCCTTCAACATTATTTCTTGAACGGCATTCCAAACGCTTTCAGAAGCTCGTATGCTTCTTCATCTGAATCTACGTTTGATACGAAAGTGATGTTCAAACCACGGATTTTATCAATTTTATCGACGTTAACTTCAGGAAATACAATCTGCTCACGAACACCAACTGTGAAGTTTCCGCGACCGTCGAGTTTGTCTGGCAAACCGCGAAAATCTCGAATACGCGGTGTTGCAAAATTGATAAAACGATCGAGGAATTCGTACATCCGATCGCCACGCAGGGTCACTTTGCAACCTATTTTCATACCTTCCCGAAGTTTAAAGTTCGAGATGGAATGTTTCGCCGTAGTCAAAGCCGGTTTTTGACCGGCAATTACGGTAAGGTCCTCTACCGCACGTTCCAGAATTTTGCTATCCTGAACGGCTTCGCCAACGCCCATATTCATGGTAATTTTTTGAAGCTTCGGTACCTGCATGATGTTTTTATACCCAAACTTTTTGAACAGCATGGGCACAATTTCTTCCGTATACTTCTTTTTTAAACGGGGTGTATAGCTCATTTCTACAAACCTGCTTTAATCGTTTTAGGCTACTTCTTCACCATTTGCATCCGGGTGTTTGCAAACCCGGACTTTGCTGCCATCTTTTAAAATTTTAAACCCAACCCGTGTTGCTACAGCACTTTTTGGCGCAACCAATTTCACGTTGGAAATATGGATGGGGGCTTCGATACTCAATATACCGCCCTGGGGCATTTGCTGCGTCGGTTTACGGTGACGCTTATGCATATTCACGCCTTCAACAATAATGCGCTCGTTTTCAGGAAACACCTTTAATACTTTTCCGGTTTTCCCGCGATCATTGCCGGCGATGATCATCACAGAATCATTTTTCTTAATTTTTTTCATCGTTTACAACCCTTTAATTAAATCACTTCTGGCGCTAATGACACAATTTTCATAAAAGCTTTATCGCGCAGTTCACGCGCAACGGGACCAAAAATACGGGTTCCGCGCGGTTCACCCTGCGCATCAAGCAACACGGCTGCGTTTTCATCGAAGCGAATATAGGAACCGTCGGCGCGGCGAACTTCCTTTTTGGTGCGTACGATTACCGCTCTTGATACTTGTCCTTTTTTGACCGGCGCATTCGGGATGGCGCTTTTTACAGACACCACGATGATATCGCCTACCGTAGCACTTTTCTTGCCTGAGCCCCCCAACACGCGAATACACATCACTTTTTTCGCGCCTGAGTTGTCCGCGACACTCAAACGGGTTTGTTCCTGAACCATGATGACAACTCCAAAGGTTAAGCTGTTATTTCACTTTTTCAACAATTTCTACAACCCGCCAGCGTTTCGTTTTGCTCAGAGGACGAGTTTCCATAATTTTTACTTTATCACCAATATCGCAGGTATTGGTATCGTCGTGCGCTTTGAACTTCTTGGTTTGCCTGACGAACTTTTTATAGAGTGGGTGTCGAACGTAACGCTCAACAGCTACGACAACGGTTTTATCCATTTTGTCGCTAACTACAAATCCCACACGGGTTTTACGAATACCTCTTTCCATTTCACACCATTCACTTCGGTTAGGATTCTTTTGTTTTGACAATACCTAATTCTATTTCGCGCATGATGGTTTTGGCACGCGCAATTTCACGTTTCACTTCGCGGATCCGGCTTGGATTTGTCAATTGATGCGTCGCTTTCTGAATGCGGAGATTCGCAAGTTCATCCATCAAATCGTCCAGATGTTGTTTGATATCCGCTTCAGGTAAAGCTTTTATTTCCGCAGTGTTCATTTTTATTCTCCCGCTTCTTTACGCGTTACAAACTTGGTTTTGATGGGCAGTTTGTGCGAAGCCAGGCGCATTGCTTCTTTGGCAATTTCTTCAGAAACACCGGCAAGTTCAAACATTACGCGTCCGGGCTTTACAACCGCTACCCAATATTCCGGGGAACCTTTACCTTTACCCATCCGTGTTTCTGCGGGTTTTTTGGTTATGGGCTTATCCGGGAAAATTCGAATCCAAACCTTACCACCCCGTTTGATGTAGCGTGTCATCGCAACACGGGCAGCTTCAATTTGGCGACTGGTAATCCAGCCGGCGTCTAAAGCTTTTAATCCAAATTGTCCGAACGATACACTTGCACCACGGGTTGCATTCCCCGCTCTGCGGCCACGCATTACACGTCTATGTTTAACTTTTTTGGGCATTAACATGACAAACGTCTCCTCTTACGAATTGGTCCCGATCACTTCACCGTGATACAACCACACTTTTACACCGATACAACCATAAGTTGTGTTGGCAGTAGAGGTTGCATAATCAATATTGGCGCGGAGTGTGTGCAGGGGAATCCGACCTTCTTTATAGTTTTCTGTCCGTGCCATTTCCGCACCGCCGAGACGGCCGGAGCACTGTATTTTAATTCCTTCTGCACCGAGGCGCATAGAGGAAGTAATGGCGCGTTTCATCGCACGTCGGAAAGATACTTTCCCTTCCAATTGGCGAGCAATGTTTTGCCCGACCAAAAAGGCGTCTAGCTCCGGATGCTTCACTTCGTTGATGTTGATCTGAATATCTTTGTTGACCAATTTCTTCAGCTCTTCTTTCAACTTATCGACTTCAGCACCTTTTTTCCCGATCACAACACCGGGACGAGCTGTGTTTATCGTAATCAACACGCGCCGTGCAGTGCGTTCGATACCAACTTTCGAAATAGCACCATCTGAAATGCGTTTGAAAATGTATTTACGAATCAACAAATCTTCATTCAGCTTTTCAGCGAAGTTTTTTTCATCAAACCACTGGGAGTTCCAAGTTTTGATAAAGCCCAGACGGTAGCCAACTGGATTCGTTTTTTGACCCAAAACGTAACCTCCGAAACTATACTTTTTTAGCGATCTTCAACAACAATTGTAATATGAGAAGTGCGGCGGCGGATACGACCAACACGCCCCATTGACATGGGACGAAAACGCTTCCACATCGGTCCACCATCTACCGTTACACTTTTCACGAAAATTTTATCCGGATTAACACCGCCGGCCTCTTCCTGGTTTTGAAAATTTGCCACTGCAGAGCGCAATACATTTTCAACCGTTTTAGCGGCGCGCTTCGGCGTAAAGTGCAGGATGCTCAAAGCATCTTCCACATTTTTATCTTTGATCAGACGTGTCACTTGTCTCACTTTTAATGGTGAGAGACGCGCGTATCGTTGTCTGGCTACAGCTTTCATCAACAGACCTCACGATTGAAAAAGGTTAACGAACTTTCGATTTCTTTTCATTTTTACTACCCGCATGACCGCGGTAGGTACGGGTCGGGGCAAATTCACCAAGCTTATGCCCAACCATATTTTCCGTCACATAAACCGGAATAAATTTGATGCCGTTGTGTACTGCAATTGTATGCCCAACAAATTCAGGCGGTACAGTTGAACGACGAGCCCAGGTTTTCACAACTTTCTTTTGACCGCTACCATTCAAATCGTCTACTTTTTGGTATAATTTCTGGTCAATAAAAGGGCCTTTTTTCAGCGATCTTGACATGATTACTTCCTTTATTTACGACGTTTGACGATTAACGCGCTGGATTTTTTACGCTTCTTACGGGTTTTCAAACCTTTGGATAACTGCCCCCACGGTGAACAAGGATGGCGCCCACCCGAGGTCCGACCTTCACCGCCACCCATCGGGTGGTCAACAGGGTTCATCACAACACCCCGAACGCTTGGTCGACGTCCCAACCAACGGGTACGTCCGGCTTTTCCTAAAGAAACGTTAAAGTGATCCGTATTTCCTACTGTACCTAAGGTTGCATAACATTCTTTACGGACTTTACGAATTTCGCCAGAGGGCATTTTCAGCAACGCGTAGTTACCTTCTTTTGCCATCAACTGAACACCTGCACCGGCGCTACGAGCAATTTGCCCACCTTTTCCGGGGATCATTTCGATGTTGTGAATGGTCATACCCAAAGGAATTTTTTCCAGTGGTAGTGCATTACCAACTTTGACATCTGCAGAAGCTCCAGCCATCACCGTATCACCAACTGTTAAACCGTCCGGTGCAATGATGTAACGTTTTTCGCCGTCCACATAATGCAACAATGCAATATTGGCACTACGATTTGGATCGTATTCAATTGCAGCTACTTTTGCTTCAATATCGCGTTTGTTGCGCTTAAAATCGATGATCCTGTAAAGTCTTTTGTGACCACCACCACGCTGCCATGCTGTTACGCGTCCAAGATTATTACGCCCACCGGTTTTGTGCAATGTTTCAGTTAGCGAACGCTCCGGCTTATCTTTAGTAATAACATCTTTTGTCAAATCGATGCGAAAACGCAACGCAGAGGTCATGGGTTTGTATTTTTTTAAAGCCATATCAATTCTCCAACTGCCCGTTTATACGTTATCCAGAAAATCCAGGTGATCACCTTCAGCCAATGTCACATATGCTTTTTTGTATTTGGAAGTGAATCCGGTGACCCGTCCGCCACGAACCATCCGCTGGCGCATTTTCCCTTTTACGTTAACCACACGCAAGCTTTCAACAGTAACATTAAAGCGCTTTGCGATGGCTTTTTTAAGCTCAATTTTGTTTGCCGACGAATCGACCCGGAAAACATACTGATTTTTATCTTCGCGAATCCGTACTGCTTTTTCGGTCAACACCGGCTCGATGATGATAGTTCTGTTATCTTTCATTAGCCCAATACCTCATTGATAATGTTGACTGCACCTTTTTGCAATACCAGAGTATTCGCATTCAGCACGTCATAAGTGGAAAACTGGGGTGCAGTTAAAACCGATTTGTAAGGAATATTTCTGGCAGATCGATAGAAATTTTGATCGTAATTTCCGGTCAAAATCAACACTTTGCGATCAGTAACACCCAGTTTATTCAACATCTCAATTACTTTTTTTGTCTTCGGTCCGTCAAATTCAAAATCTTCAACCACAACGATCTTAGATTCTTTAGCTTTGTAAGCCAATACTGAACGACGTGCCAATTTTTTTACTTTTTTAGGTAGGGTTTGGCTATAATCACGGGGCTGAGGGCCATGCGCGCGACCACCGCCAACCATGTGTGGTGCACGAATCGTTCCCTGACGGGCACGACCGGTACCTTTTTGTTTAAAAGGTTTTTTTCCACCGCCGCTCACAAATGAACGACCTTTGGACTGGTGCGTTCCCTGACGTTGATTTGCCAGATAAGCTTTTACATCAAGATAGACCACATGATCGTTCGGCTCAATTTCGAATATCTCCGGATTGAGCGTGACCGTCTCACTTGTTTTGGTACCATCGATGCGATATACTGTCAGTTCCATAGCAACACTCGTTTATATCAGTTTTTTTTATGAATTTCTACATAGCTATTACGGGATCCGGGAACAGCACCTGAAATGAACAACAAATTGTTTTCCGCATCCACTTTCACAATTCTTAAACCGGCGACTTTTACATTATCATTACCCATTCTGCCGCCCATACGAATTCCTTTAAAAACTTTGGAAGGGTAAGAACTTTGTCCCAATGAACCGGGCGCACGCTGACGGTCCGATTGACCGTGGGTAATTTGCGCACCGGAAAAATTGTGGCGGCGCATAACACCGGCAAATCCACGTCCTTTACTTTTGCCAACAACAGTAATTTTATCACCTTCTTTAAAAAGGTCGACGTTTAACTGGTCTCCGGCTTTCAATTCCGTATCGGTCAACAGTTTAAATTCTTTGAGTTTGCTCAAAGCCGGCACACCTGCTTTATTGAACACACCCATTTGAGGCTTGGCAGTATTTTTTTCTTTTTTCTCGCCAAAACCCAATTGTACCGCCCGATAGCCGTCATTTTCAACCGTTTTCACCTGGGTAACATAGCAAGGACCAGCCTTTACAACGGTAACGGGAATTGCATTTCCGCTGGCGTCGAAAATTCTGGACATGCCTATTTTTTTTCCAAGTAAAGCGTTCATTTTAATCTCCACTAATACACTCATGGTTATTTGCGCAAAGCGCTATTCAATTCGCTGTTAATGATACCGCTGAACAGTATCTCGCTGAAACGAAACAGAACCACACGACTTGCAGCGTCGCTCAGGTTTTAATTTCTATATCAACACCAGCTGGCAGTTCCAACTTCATTAACTGATCGATGGTTTTGTTAGTGGCATTGTGAATGTCGATCAACCGTTTGTGGACACGCACTTCAAACTGCTCGCGCGATTTTTTATCCACGTGTGGCGAACGCAATACCGTAAACAAACTGCGTCTCGTCGGCAATGGAATCGGGCCGGAAATCAAGGCGCCGGTTGTTTTTGCCGTCGTGATAATTTTGTCTGCCGACTTATCAATCAGATGATGATCGTAGGCTTTCAGTTTGATTCGAATGCTTTGACCTGGCACTGCAAATCCTTTCTTTACTTACTTGGTTCCAACACGTTTTTCCATAATTTTCTCAGCGAAACTCTGCGGCAGTTGTTCATAGTGATCAAACTGCATTGAATATACTGCACGTCCTTGCGTTAAAGAACGAAGCCGGGTTGCATATCCGAACATTTCGGAAAGCGGAACAAAAGCTTCAACAACCTGAGCATCTTTGCGAGGCAGAATACCGCTGACTTTGCCACGCCGGGAGTTTAAATCGCCGATTACATCGCCGAGATATTCTTCCGGAACGACAACTTCTACTTCCATAATGGGTTCCAACAACACAGATTTGGCAACACGAAGTGCATTTTTAATCCCCATTGATCCGGCAATTTTAAACGCCATTTCACTGGAATCCACATCGTGATAAGAACCATCATAAAGGCTTACCTTTACATCTACAACAGGATAGCCGGCTAATATACCATTTTTAAGGGCTTCTTCAATACCTTGTTTGACGGGGTTAATAAATTCACGCGGAATTGCACCACCGACAATGTTATCTTCGAACTCAAAGCCCTTACCTTTTTCATTCGGGAATACTTCAATATTAACATGACCATACTGACCACGCCCACCACTCTGCCGGACAAATTTGCCTTCAGCTTTCGCTGCCTGAAGAATGGTTTCACGGTATGCAACCTGCGGCTGGCCAACACGTGCATCAACTTTAAATTCACGAAGTAAGCGGTCTACAATAATTTCCAGGTGCAATTCACCCATGCCGCTAATCAACGTTTGACCTGTTTCTTCATCTGTAGAAACTCGGAATGTTGGATCTTCGTCAGAAAGTTTAGCTAGCGCTTGAGATAATTTATCGGAATCCGCTTTTGTTTTGGGCTCGATTGACACTTGAATAACCGGCTCAGGAAAAACCATCGATTCGAGTACAATTTGCTTGTTGACATCGCAAAGCGTATTTCCAGTACGGGTATTTTTCAATCCTACGGCTGCAACAATATCGCCTGCTTTTAATTCAGTTATATCTTCGCGAGTGTTGGCGTGCATTCTCAACAAACGCCCCAGACGTTCTTTATTGTCCGACGTTGTATTGTAAACCGTATCACCGGCTTTTGCAGATCCGCTATAAACTCTAAAATAGGTTAATTTACCGACATACGGATCGGTCATGATCTTAAATGCCAACGCAGAAAAAGGTTCATTTTCTGACGGATGGCGTTCAATTACTTCTTCTGTACGGGGCTCATATCCTTTGATGGCAGGTACGTCATTTGGGGATGGTAAATATTCGACAACAGCATCCAGCAGTCGCTGAACACCTTTGTTTTTGAACGCAGAGCCCAGAAGCACCGGAATAAAATGATTTTCCAATACACCTTTGCGAATGGCTCGACGAACCTCAACATCGGTCAGCTCTTCACCGTCCAGATATTTGATCATCAATTCTTCATCAACTTCAGCTGCGTTTTCAAGCAACTTTGTACGATATTCATTGGCTTTATCTAACAAATCACGTGGGATTTCTTGTTCGATAATTTGCATACCGAGCGAGCTTTCATCAAACAATACCGCTTTCATACCAACAAGATCAATCAGTCCGGTGAACATGTCACCATCGCCAATCGGAATGTGTAACGGAAGCGGATTTGCACCCAGACGCAATTTCATCATTTCAAGCACATTATAAAAATCTGCACCTACGCGGTCCATTTTATTTACAAATGCAATACGCGGAACACCATATTTATCCGCCTGGCGCCAAACCGTTTCTGATTGCGGCTCAACACCACCAACAGCACAAAACAAAGCAACGGCACCATCCAAAACACGAAGCGATCGCTCAACTTCTGCTGTAAAGTCAACGTGACCGGGCGTGTCTATAATATTGATGCGGGTTTCTTTCCAAAAGCAAGTTGTTGCAGCTGATGTAATGGTAATGCCACGTTCTTTTTCCTGCTCCATCCAGTCCATTGTTGCTGAACCTTCATGAACTTCGCCCATGCGGTGCAAAACACCGGTATAGTACAGGATACGTTCTGTTGTGGTTGTTTTACCGGCATCTATGTGAGCCATAATGCCAATATTTCGCGTATTTTCTAAAGAGTACTTAATAGCCATTTTTAAAATTCTAATCCTTAAGATGTTAAAAACTTGACGGTCATAATAAATCGTGCACACTATACATAATAAAAGGCTCAATAAAAAGGCCGAAAAAATCTAATGCAACCGGTGGTAAACCTGCTTGCACTACTCGCAATCCATGCTGTCGATAATGATTCTTCTACCAGCGGAAGTGAGCAAAAGCCTTGTTTGCTTCAGCCATCTTGTGGGTGTCTTCGCGTTTTTTCACAGAAGAGCCTTCCCCACGATATGCAGCCATAAATTCATTTGCCAAGCGCTGCGCCATTGTGCTTTCGGAGCGCTTACGGGAAAACCCGACCAACCAGCGAATAGCTAAAGAGCGTCGGCGTTTGTCACGAACTTCAACGGGAACCTGATAGGTTGCACCACCGACACGTCGTGAGCGAACTTCCAACATTGGCATAACATTATCCATGGCTTTGCGAAAAACTTCCAGAGGATCTTTTTTCAACTTCTGCTCAACAATATCCATGGCACCGTAAAATATTTTTTCGGCTTTGCTTCGCCCACCGTCCAACATCAGGCCGTTGATAAATTTGCTTACAAGCTCACTATGATATTTCGGGTCGGGCAATACCTGACGCTCTGGCGCCTTTCTACGTCTCATTATTTGTCCTCAATCAGTTTCTTAACTTTTGGGTCGTTTAGCACCGTATTTGGAACGGCTTTGCCTACGATCTTTTACACCACCTGTATCCAATGTTCCACGAATAATGTGGTAACGAACACCCGGCAAGTCCTTTACACGACCACCGCGGATTAACACAATGGAGTGCTCTTGCAAGTTATGACCTTCACCTGGAATATAGGCAGTTACTTCAATGCTATTGGTCAGGCGAACACGGGCAACTTTACGCAGCGCCGAGTTTGGCTTTTTAGGTGTTGTTGTATAAACACGTGTACATACGCCACGTCTTTGCGGGCAACTACTTAACGCCGGAGCTTTGTTTTTCTTTTCAACTTTTTCGCGTCCAGACCGAATTAACTGATTAATTGTCGGCACAATTTCCTCCTAAAGGTTCCTTAAAAGACACAGACTCACAATTTATATCCGGGGCCCTGAATTGTCAATAACAAAAAATAATTTTGTTGATTACTTTTGTTATATCTAAACAATATTCAGCCCGATGCAAGACATCAAAGTGCCCAGGCTTTACAACGATTGATGGTGGTTTTTTACACTATTGGCAGGAATAATTCGGAGAGTAACATCTAAACAAAGTGATTTCGACAGTTCGAAAATACTTTATCGCGTTATGTCTCGTTTCGCCGATAGATTAAAAACACCAGCAATGTTTTTCGTATTTGTAAAATACGATTCTTCAATATTTTACGTCACCAATTACACGGTAACGCTGCAAGCCTCTCAAATGGAGGAAAGCAGCGTTACATCCATTCAAATGGTTCACCAGGAGAAAAAGGCTTACCGCTATTCAGCCGGCAGTTCCTCGGGTACGGTTTCTTCCTGGTCGGTTTCTTCCTTGTATTCCACGTGCAAGTGTTTGAACTTCTTCAATCCGGTTCCGGCAGGTACCAGATTACCAACAATCACGTTTTCCTTCAAGCCATAGAGATAATCCACTTTTCCGGAAATTGCTGCATCGGTCAACACACGGGTTGTTTCCTGGAACGATGCTGCGGAGATAAAGCTATCCGTTGTTAACGATGCCTGAGTGATGCCCAACAACACCGGTTCACCGGTTGCAGGCTCAGCAGGACGGCATTCGGCAAGTTTTTTCTCGCTTTTTTCCAGTTGGCGATTGGTGTATTCAAATTTTACACGATCTACGCGTTGGCGGAGTTTGAAACGTGAATCACCGGGTTCAGTAATAATGACTTTGTTACGAATTTTTTCGTTTTCTTCCTTGAATACAAATTTATTGACACTATCGCCTTCGAGAAAGCGGGTATCGCCAGAGTCGATAACGCGTACGCGCTGCATCATTTGACGCACAATGATTTCAATATGTTTGTCATTGATGCCTACACCCTGCAATCGATACACTTCCTGAATTTCATTCACCAAATATTCCTGAACTTTATTGGGTCCAAGAATTTGAAGAATGTCCTGCGGCGATATGGCACCGTCGGTCAACATTTCACCGGCGCGAACATAATCACCGTTGTGAACCAACACGTGCATACTGTAAGAAACATTATACTTTTTCTTTTCCAGCTGACCTTCGACGATAATTTCGCGAATACCACGTTTGATTGGTCCAAAACGAATGACACCATCAATTTCGCTAACCACCGCCTGCTCTTTGGGTTTCCGGGCTTCGAACAACTCTGCAACCCTGGGCAAACCACCGGTAATGTCCCGGGTTTTTCCAATTTCTCGCGGAATTTTTGCCAGAATTTGGCCGGGTTTCACTTCGATGCCATCGTTACCGAGAATGTGGGCTTTTACCGGGAGAATATAGTTGGCGATCTCTTTACCATCCTCATCCACAACAGAGATGTGCGGGCTGAGGTTTTTGTTTCGAGATTCGATAACAACCCGTTGTTTCTGCAGGGTTTGCTCATCCAATTCTTCGCGTGTTGTTACATTATCCACAAGGTCAACATAGCGCAAACGGCCACCACGTTCGGTCAAGATTACAGATGAATATGGATCCCACTCAAACAAAGTGCTGCCACGTTTCACAACCTGTTCATCTTTGACCATCACTTTGGCGCCATATGGCACGGTAAAGTTTGTCAACGAGCGATCTTTGCTGTCCACGATATGGATTTTTCCGTTACGACCAACGCAGATATCGTAGGTTTCAATTTCACCGTCAACTTCTTCTGTTGTCACAAGTGTCCGAAGCTCTTCGTATTTGATCTTGCCTTCGAAACGGGATACCACTTCGGACTGCGCCGCAATACGACCGGCAGTACCACCGATGTGGAAAGTACGCAAGGTTAACTGCGTTCCCGGCTCGCCGATACTTTGAGCAGCCATAACACCTACTGCCTCACCGATATCTACCATACGACCACTAGCCAGGTTTCGTCCGTAGCACATTGTGCAAACACCGCGAGCAGTTTCACAGGTTAGTACTGAACGGATGGTAATTTTTTCAATTGCAGAGTTATCGATTTTTAAGGCGATTTCTTCATCAATTACCTGCCCGGCTTCAACCAACAGTTCACCACTAATCGGATCGTAAACATCGTCTGTCGCGAATCGTCCCAACACACGGTCAGATAACGGCTCAATGATTTTTTCACCTTCTTTGATCGGGCTGGTTTCGATTCCGAGAATGGTTCCGCAGTCGATTTCGCTGATCATTACATCCTGCGCAACGTCGACCAATCGACGGGTCAGATAACCGGCATCTGCTGTTTTTAGCGCTGTATCTGCCAAACCTTTTCGCGCACCGTGGGTAGAAATAAAGTATTCCTGCACAGACAAACCTTCGAAGAAGTTTGCCGTAATCGGGTTTTCAATAATTTCACCCGTTTGACCGGTCAATGTTTTTTGTGGCTTAGCCATCAATCCCCGCATACCGGCAAGCTGGCGAATTTGTTCGCGACTACCGCGTGCACCGGAGTGCGACATCATATACAACGAGTTGAAACCGTCCCGGTGATCCTGCAATAATTTGAACAAATCACTGGAAACCTGGTCGGTTACACGGGTCCAAATGTCAATTACTTTGTTGTAACGTTCGCCGTCGGTAATGAACCCCATATGGTATTGTTCTTCCAACATGCGAACTTCTTCATACGCTTTATCGATAAATGCCGGCTTGCTATCGGGGATAACAACGTCATCCAGACCGATACTCGTTCCCGCCATTGTTGAATAACGGAATCCGAGACCTTTCAGGTTGTCCAAGAACTCTACAGTTCCCAGATTACCAATACTCAGCATCACTTTACCAACCAGCTTTTCGAGCGCTTTTTTGGTCATCACTTCATTTACAAAACCAACTTCGTCGGGAACGATGCTGTTGAAGATAACGCGTCCCACGGTTGTGGAAACAATTTCTCCATGCCAGCGAACCTTGATTTTGGCATGCAAATGTGCTTTTCCGGAATCGAACGCGATCATCACTTCGTTCGGATTGGAGAAGACCATTCCTTCTCCCGCCACTCCGTCACGTTCTTTGGTGATAAAGTAGCAACCCAGCACCATATCCTGCGAAGGAGTAGCCAACGGACGACCACTTGCCGGCGACAGAATATTGTGGGATGCAAGCATCAGTAATCGTGCTTCCATCTGTGCTTCGTAGCTCAGCGGCAAGTGAACTGCCATCTGGTCACCGTCAAAGTCGGCGTTAAATGCGGAACATACCAGCGGGTGAATTTGCAACGCTTTACCTTCGATCAACACAGGCTGGAAAGCCTGAATACCGAGTCGGTGAAGCGTAGGTGCGCGGTTCAGCAACACCGGGTGGTCTTTCACAATATCTTCCAGAATTTCGAACACCACGGCATCACGTTTGTCCACAAATCGTTTGGCACTTTTCACCGTTTTAACAATTTTTCGATCCTGCAATTTACGAATGATAAACGGTTTGAATAATTCAACCGCCATTTCTTTCGGTAAACCGCATTCGTATAAATGCAATTTCGGTCCGACCACCACAACCGAACGACCGGAATAATCTACCCGTTTACCGAGCAGGTTCAACCGGAAACGGCCTTGCTTGCCGCGCAACATATCGGAAAGTGATTTGAGCGGGCGGTTGCCGTCGCTGCGAACAGCGGTAGTGCGTTTGGTATTGTCGAACAATGCATCCACAGCTTCCTGAAGCATGCGTTTTTCGTTACGCAAAATCACTTCCGGCGCTTTGATATCCATTAATTTTTTCAATCGATTGTTCCGGATAATTACCCGGCGATATAAATCGTTCAAGTCGCTAGTTGCGAAACGACCGCCTTCCAACGGCACCAGCGGACGCAGTTCCGGCGGAATGACCGGCACAACATCGAGCACCATCCATTCCGGTTTATTTTTGAATTCACCGTTTTCACGGGTACGGAACGCTTCCACAACTTTTAGACGCTTGAGTGCGTCCTGTTTCTTTTGCTGCGATTTTTCCGTTTTGAGGATATGGCGCAGTTCATCGGAAAGCGGGTCGACTTCGAGACGTTTGAGCATTTCGCGAATTGCGTCACCGCCCATTTTCGCGATAAATTTGTCCGGATGATCATCCGGCAAACTCAAATCATCTGAAGTCAAGTTATCCAGAACCTTGTTGTAATCTTCTTCGAGCAATATGTCGCCGGTTTTCAACCCGGAATTTCCCGGCTGAACAACAACATATGCTTCATAATAAATGATTTTTTCCAAATGTTTTGGTGCAATGTTCAACAAATAACCAATTTTGGTCGGTGTTGAACGAAAATACCAGATATGCACGATTGGTACCGCGAGGCTGATATGCCCCATCCGTTCCCGGCGAACACTTTTTGTGGTTACTTCAACGCCGCATCGATCACAAATGATGCCTTTGTAACGTATGCGTTTGTATTTCCCGCAATGGCATTCCCAATCTTTTACCGGTCCGAAGATTTTTTCACAGAACAAACCGTCTTTTTCCGGCTTGAACGAGCGGTAGTTAATCGTCTCCGGTTTGGTGACTTCCCCAAAACTTTTTTCCAAAATAGAATTGGGTGATGCCAATCCAATGGAGATTTTCGATATATGGCCTTTGTTGGGATAGGTTTCCAAACTCACTCCTTTACCATTTTGTAGGTTTCGACGTTTTGACAAAGCAAAAGCGGCACCCGCAATGACGGGTGCCTACATCGTACCGTTATTCTGCTTTTACATCTAAACCGAGCCCTTGCAATTCTTTCACCAAAACGTTGAAAGATTCGGGTCTGCCCGGTTCCGGCAGGTTGTCGCCTTTGACAATTGATTCATACACCTTTGTGCGTCCGTGAACATCATCACTCTTGTAAGTGAGGACTTCCTGAAGCGTGTGCGCGGCGCCGTATGCTTCCAATGCCCACACTTCCATTTCACCAAAACGCTGCCCACCGAACTGAGCTTTACCACCCAGCGGCTGCTGGGTAATGAGCGAGTAGGGTCCGATAGACCGGGCGTGGATTTTATCATCCACCATGTGGGAAAGTTTGATCATGTAAATCTGACCCACGGTAACTTGCTGCTGGAATTTTTCGCCAGATTGTCCGTCGAACAGGGTTGTTTTCCCGCTTTCGGGTAGTCCCGCTTTGCGCAACTCGCCGAGCACTTCGTCGTATGTTGCACCGTCGAACACTGGTGTTGCATAAAATTTGTCCAGCAAACGTCCGGCCCATCCAAGGGTAGTTTCAAATATCTGTCCAAGGTTCATCCGTGATGGTACGCCCAGCGGATTTAAAACAATATCAACTGGTTGTCCATCGGGTAAAAACGGCATATCTTCAGCAGGTACAATACGTGCAATAACACCCTTGTTCCCGTGTCGACCAGCCATTTTATCGCCTACTTTTAATTTCCGTTTCTGAGCGACATAAACCTTTGCCAATTGCACAATTCCGGGCGGCAATTCATCGCCGACCATGATTTTGTGTTTTTCGGTACGCAAATCGTTATCGATATCGCGCATCAGGTTTTTGTATTCAGTAAACATCTGGCGAATGCGGGTATTTTTCTCGTCGTCATCGAACCACGGCGTAAGATAGTCAACCAGATCCAGTTCGATTGTATCGAATGTTCCGGCTGTTATTTTACTACCGGGTTTAACCAACGTTTTACCCGGACGGGTCATTATCCCTTTGGAAGGGGTACTCCCGAAAGTATTCACTAAATAGTCGATTAGACGATTACGAATAGCATCAATTTTCTCGTCTGTTTCGTTTTCGAGAATCTCGAGCTTTTTCTTGTCATCTTTTTTGGTTTTGGGGTCTTTTTTCTTTCGCGAAAACAGTTTGGTATCGATAACAACGCCTTCTGCGCCTGCCGGCATTTTCAGCGATGCATCTTTTACATCCCCCGCTTTACTACCAAAGATTGCCTTCAGCAGTTTTTCTTCTGGCGTCGGTTCGGTTTCGCCTTTGGGCGTTACTTTACCAACCAGAATATCACCGGCTTTAACTTCTGCGCCGGTGCGGATGATGCCGTTTTCGTCAAGATTTTTGGTTGCTTCTTCACTGACATTGGGAATTTCCCGCGTCAGTTCTTCTTCACCGCGTTTGGTATCGCGAACCTGGATTTCCAGCTCTTCAACATGAATGGATGTGTATAAATCTTCCGAAACCATTCGTTCGGAAATCACAATCGCATCTTCAAAGTTGTAACCATTCCACGGCATAAACGCGACCAAAACGTTTCGTCCCAAAGCAAGCTGACCGCGGTCTGTTGCCGGACCATCTGCCAGCACATCGCCTTTTTTAACGGGCTGCCCTTCGGAAACCAACACGTTCTGATTAATACAGGTGCTTTGGTTTGTACGAACAAATTTCATTAGTTCGTATTCAACCCGTTGTGCTTCACCGGTAAGAATTTGGCGAGGTTCATCCACGGCTCCAACATCCACCCGGATGATGATTTTGTTAGAATCAACCTTCTCCACAACACCGTCAACATCTGCAAGAATCATTGCACCGGAATCTTTGGCGATTTGCTCCTCAACACCGGTTCCAACAATCGGCGTTTCCGGTCGAATAATCGGAACAGCCTGACGCTGCATGTTCGAGCCCATCAACGCACGGTTAGCATCATCGTGCTCCACAAATGGCACAAGTGATGCAGATGCGGATAGAATCTGGTTCGATGCAACGTCAATATATTGCACATCATCCGGCGATGTCATCACAAAGTCACCGCGTTTACGTACTTTCACCAGATCATTTTCAAAATTACCGGTTTTAACATCAATCGGTGCATTGAACTGAGCGATCGTTACGCGTTCTTCGTCATCAGCAGAAAGGTATTCGATCTCATCGGCAACTTTTCCACCCTTCACTTTGCGATACGGCGTTTCGATAAATCCGAAATCGTTAACACGCGCAAGCACACTTAACGACGAAATCAAACCGATATTCGGTCCTTCCGGCGTTTCAATCGGACACAGGCGTCCGTAGTGCGTATAGTGAATATCGCGAACCTCAAAACCAGCTCTTTCGCGGGTTAACCCGCCCGGTCCTAACGCACTCATCCGGCGTTTGTGGGTCAGTTCTGCTAAGGGGTTGGTTTGATCCATGAACTGGGAAAGCTGTGATGTACCGAAAAATGTATTGATCACAGAGGTAATGGCACGTGCGTTCACCAGTTCCTGTGGCGTAATCGTTTCCGCATCGCCAAGGTTCATCCGTTCTTTTATCGTTCTGGCCATACGGGTTAAACCCAGATTAAACTGGGCTGCCAGCTGCTCACCGACGGTTTTTACCCGGCGATTGCCAAGGTGGTCAATATCGTCTGTGCTGCGCTTGCCTTCCCGCAAATCAATCAGGTATTTAACGATTTCAACAAAATCTTCCGGGAAGAGAACCGTATTATCGTAATCGATATCCAGTCCCAGTTTTTTGTTTAATCGATATCGTCCAACTGCGCCAAGTTCATATCGCTTGGGATTGAAGAACATTTTTTTCAACAAATCGCGGGCGGTATCGAGATCTGGCGGTTCACCGGATCGCAACAATTCATAAATTAACCGCAGCGCTTGCTCTTCATTTTTTGCCGGATCTTTCGCTAAAGTATTGAGAATGATGTTCGGCATCGAGGGATCGTTGGGCGTTTGCAAAATAAGTTTTTTTATTTTGGCAGCTTTCAATGCTTCAACGTTTTCTTCATCCAGCAATGCACCTGTTTCCAGCAGCACTTCACCGGATTTTTCGTTAACAACATCACCAACAATTTTTCGTCCAACCAATGATAGCGTATCTGTATCGGCAAGGGTTACTTCTTCAACCAATTCAAACAGGCTCAGCAAATCATCATCGCCCTGAAAACCCAGCGCACGCAGAAATGCTGTTACATAAAATTTCTTTTTACGATCGATATAAACGTGTAAACAATCGTTTACGTCGGTCATGAATTCTACCCAGCTGCCCCGAAACGGGATGATCCGGGCAGAGAATATTTTAGTACCGTTCGGGTGAATACTTTCATCAAAAAACACACCTGGTGCACGATGTAACTGGTTAACAATAACCCGCTCTGCACCATTTATGATGAAGGTCCCCCGCCCGGTCATGTAGGGCATATTACCCAAATACACATCTTGCTCGATGGTATCTGTATAATCTTCGGTTTCACCGGTTGGGTCTTTTATTGATAGCCGCAACTTCGCTTTAAGTGGAGCTGCGTACGTCAATCCTCTCTCCCGACACTCCTTTACGGAGTACTTCGGCTTGTCAATATAATATTCCACGAAATCAAGAATGAAATTCTCTCGACTGTCAACAACGGGAAAGATGTTGAGGAATACCTCTTGCAAGCCCTTGTTTGCTCTTTCGTCGGGCGCTTTATCTTCCTGCAAAAATTCTTTAAAGGAACGTGTTTGCACGTCCAAAAGGTCAGGATAGGTAGCAATAGAGGGAATTTTTGAGAAAGTATGACGCTCGATCAAGCTTCCGTTCTTCAAAGAGACACCTCTTGACTATGTTACAGGGTTCTTACAGGCAATTTCACTACAAACACGGATAGCAAAGTAGTTAAAACCACTTTGCATCCGGGTATTTTAAACAGTTTGGAAGAGAATAGCGGTAAACCACTATTTAACTTCCACAGTAGCGCCTACTTCTTCCAGTTGTTTTTTCAGGTCGTCAGCTTCGGCTTGTGGCACAGCTTCCTTTACTGCTTTGGGAGCACCTTCAACCAGGTCTTTGGCTTCTTTCAAGCCTAAACCGGTGATCGCGCGAACCACTTTAATCACCTGAATTTTCTGGGAACCGATTTCTTTCAGCACCACATCAAATTCGGTTTTTTCTTCAGCAGCTTCCGCAGCAGCACCTGCAACAGGCATGCCCGGCATCATCATCGGTGCGGCAGCAGCAGTAACACCAAAGGTTTCTTCCACTTCCTTCACCAAGTCGGATATTTCCAGCATGGTAGCGCTTTTAAGATACTCAATTACATCGGCACGAGTAATATCAGCCATTTCGAGGATACCTCCGTTATGGATACGTTAACAAATATCGATGATACGCTTTATTAATTTTCTTTCTTTTCTTTCAAAGCGTTTAAAACGCCAACGACATTTTGCATATTTGCGTTCAATGTTGAAGCCAGTTTGCCCATCGGCGAGATGATCATTCCGGCAAATTTACCGATCAATTCCTGTTTGCTCGGTAGACTGGACAACGAAGCAACTCTTGAGCTTTCGATGACCTGTCCTTCAAAATAAGCAGCTTTAATCGGCATTTTATCGCCCAACTGCTTTTTAAATCCATCCATCACTTTGATGGGGAGGGTTGGATCATCATAGCTGATGGCGTATGCGTTCACGCCTTTCAGGTAATCTTCCAAACCTTCGATTCCGGATTTTTCGAGTGAGATTTTTGCCAGGGTATTTTTTACAACACGATAGTCAATATCCGACTCAAAAAACTTTTTGCGGATTTCAACAATTGTATTTGCGTCTACACCTGTAAAATCTGTCATAATAAAAGAACTTGCCCGACCAAACTTGTCGGCCATGTCCTGTACGATCGTTTCTTTTTGTGGTGTGGGCATTTTACAATACCTTTTTACGCTTGAAATTCAAAACTGTTTAAACAATTACCCCGCAGGGTCAGAATTAAAACTCCCGATTCAGATTAGTCCTGAAATTCTACGGGATTTGTAATCAACCGGATACCAGGTCCCATCGTATTTGAAATGCAAATACTTTTGAGATAGGCGCCTTTTGCCGTTGAAGGACGCAACCGGATAATCGTTTGCATCAACATTTTCACATTATCTCGCAATTTATCGGCGTCAAAAGATGCTTTGCCAATACCTGTGTGCACGGTGCCTTTTTTATCAACCCGAAAGTCGATCTTACCGGCTTTCACCTCTTTAACAGTGGTTCCGATATCCATTGTAACCGTTCCACTTTTTGGGTTAGGCATTAATCCGCGCGGACCAAGAACCTTACCCAGTTTTCCTAAATCGCGCATGGCATCCGGCGTTGCAATCAGCACATCGAAATCAACCCATCCTTGTTGGATCTTTTCGAGATACTCATCATACCCAACGTAGTCTGCACCTGCGTTTTTAGCATCATCCTCTTTTTCGCCTTTTGCGATTACCAATACGCGAACCTCTTTACCTAATCCGTGAGGCAGCGAAACGGTTCCCCGCACAACTTGATCAGCATGACGAGGGTCAACACCCAGGCGAACGGATAATTCTACAGTTTCATCAAACTTGGCATTTGCTGTTTTTTTGATCAGCTCTATCGCCTCGTTCAGACTGTATTCTCTTTTTTCAATGAACTTAAAAAGTTCGTTATAACGTCTACTTCTTTTCTTCATGGAATTCCTCTACCAGCTTAATCAACAACGTCGATTCCCATGCTCCGCGCTGTTCCTGCAATGATATTTATTGCGGCATCAACAGTCATCGCATTCAAGTCAGGCATTTTCAATTCTGCAATTTCTTTTAACTGACTATACTTGATTTTCGCAACTTTATCCCGATTCGGCACAGCAGAGCCTTTTTCAATTTTCAAAGCTTTGAGCAGTAGCGTTGCAGCCGGCGGTGTTTTCGTAATATAGCTGAATGAACGGTCAGCGTATACGGTTATCACAACCGGGATGATATATCCCAAACTATCTTGGGTTTTTGCATTAAACTGCTTACAGAACTCCATAATATTTACACCCTGCTGACCCAAGGCAGGACCTACTGGCGGCGACGGATTCGCCTTTCCGGCAGGAATCTGGAGTTTGATTTGACCAACAATTTTCTTTGCCATCGAATTATCTCACTATATTATTGTTCCAAATGCACTTGCAGGAAATCCAGCTCAACAGGGGTCGGGCGTCCGAAAATACTAACCGAAACCTTGAGCTTTTTCTTCTCTTCGTTGATTTCTTCGACCACACCGGTAAAATCAGCAAATGGACCATCCATTACACGAATGAGATCTCCCACACGAAATGGCACTTCCACCTTTTCTACTTCGCTTTCCTGACGTTCAACTTTCCGGAGCACAGCTTCAATTTCAGACTCGCGAACGACTTCCGGATTGTTTTTAGGACCAACAAAACCGATGACTCCCGGCGTTTCCTGTACAAGGTGAGCGGTACGAGTGTTGTAATTTAATTCGATCAGAATATAACCCGGAAAGAAAACTTTGTTTTTCAGGCGCTTTTTACCATTTCGCATTTCCAACACTGGTTCAGATGGTACAACAACTTTTCCAAATTGCTCTTCCATAGCCTGAAATTGGATTGCATTTTCCAAATGCGCCTTAACTTTGCTTTCCTGTCCGGAAATTACGCGCAGTGTGTACCACTTCTTTTCCACAGCTTATATTTCCTTCTTTACCTAATAAAGTAAATTTACCAGCGAAGATATCAGCATATCTGCAGCGTAGATAAAGGTTGTAAAAACGACCGTTATTACAACTACAACAAAAGAAGAACTGATAATTTGGTCTTTGTCAGGCCAGCTTACTTTCTTCAATTCTCGAATGACATCTTCGTAAAACTGCTTTATTTTTTCGCTCATACTTCACTCGTAAACTTTACTGTTTATTTCAGTTTAACAGACTTCATCTTGTAAAAACTAAAATCACAAAACCATGACAAACTATGCAGGCCTGGAGGGACTCGAACCCCCAACCCCCGGTTTTGGAGACCGGTGCTCTAGCCAATTGAGCTACAAGCCTGTCTGAAACTTAGCGTGTTTCCTTATGCATGGTTTGCATATTGCAAACTTTGCAGAATTTTTTTCGCTCAACACGATTGGGATGTTTTTGCTTGTTTTTATCTTCCACATAATTACGGCTTTTACAAACCGTACACTCAAGTGTAATTTTAACACGCATTAAACATGCCTCAAATTCTGCTATACAGGCATCGGAAAACCTGATTACTTAATAATTTCGGTTACAACGCCAGCACCAACGGTCCGACCGCCTTCACGAATTGCAAAACGCAATTCTTTTTCCATTGCGATGGGCTTTTGCAGCTCAACCGTCATTTGGGTATTGTCACCAGGCATAATCATTTCAGTGCCTTCAGCCAACTCAACTGCACCGGTTACGTCCGTTGTACGGAAGTAAAATTGCGGACGATAGTTAGCAAAGAACGGTGTGTGACGACCACCTTCTTCTTTTTTCAACACATAAACTTCAGCTTTAAATTTTGTATGCGGCGTAATGGAGCCCGGCTTTGCAGCAACCATTCCTCGCTCAAGTTCTTCTTTCGAAACACCACGCATCAACAAACCTACGTTGTCGCCAGCCTGACCCTGATCGAGAAGCTTCCGGAACATTTCAACGCCAGTGATGGTGGTTTTGCGATCGCGATCCAAACCGATCAACGCAATTTCATCGCCAACCTTAACAATACCACGTTCGATACGACCAGTACCCACGGTGCCACGACCGGTAATACTGAAAACATCTTCGATTGGCATCAGGAAAGGCTTATCAATATCGCGTTCCGGTGTCGGAATATAGCTGTCAACAGCTTCAACCAGCTCTTGGATACACGCGTTTGCAGCCTGATCCCCAGGATTACTAAGAGCATTCAAAGCGCTTCCACGAACTACCGGTATATCATCGCCGGGGAATTCATAGCTACTCAGTAGCTCACGAACTTCCAACTCAACGAGGTCGAGCAATTCTTCATCATCAACCTGATCGACTTTGTTAAGAAACACAACGATATATGGCACGTTTACCTGACGAGCCAACAAGATGTGCTCACGAGTTTGCGGCATCGGGCCATCAGCAGCACTAACTACCAAAATCGCACCGTCCATCTGAGCGGCACCAGTAATCATATTTTTAATGTAGTCCGCGTGACCAGGGCAATCCACGTGTGCATAGTGACGATTGTCAGACTCATATTCTACGTGAGCTGTTGCAATCGTAATACCGCGCTCGCGTTCTTCGGGAGCATTATCAATCGAATCGAACGAACGCGCTTTAGCCAGACCTTTATTGGAAAGGTGCTGAGTGATTGCTGCGGTCAACGTTGTTTTACCATGGTCAACGTGCCCGATTGTTCCCACGTTAACGTGGGGTTTACTTCTGTTAAATTTTTCTTTAGCCATTAGAGAATCCTCCGACTGTTAGAAATTGTAGAAACTGATCAATGAATTTATTCTCAATAATTAAACTAAATATTTTTCCGGATAAATAAGTAGAGCCCACGACCGGATTTGAACCGGTGACCTCATCCTTACCAAGGATGTGCTCTACCTACTGAGCTACGTGGGCTTGAAAAAAGAGAGGAAGCTCCTTGCAACTTCAAAACAAGGCGCTTCCCGCTGAGCGGGAGACGAGACTCGAACCCGCGACCCTCAGCTTGGAAGGCTGATGCTCTACCAACTGAGCTACTCCCGCGTATGTAAAAACCTTTCCTCTAAAAAAACAACTCCTCGCCCATAACTCATTTTTCTATAAAGCCGAGCTAAAGCTTTTAGCGTGGGGAGGGGCGGATTCGAACCACCGAAGGCCTGAGCCGACAGATTTACAGTCTGTTGCGTTTGACCGCTTCGCTACCTCCCCGAGTATTAATTACAACAATATCGGAGCCGCTGTGAGCTGGTGAAGGGACTCGAACCCCCGACCGGCTGATTACAAATCAGCTGCTCTACCAACTGAGCTACACCAGCATTTCAAACAGCCGCTAAATATAATCAGCCAAAATCCAAATGCAATAGCAAAAAAATTTTTTCCGGATCGAAAAAGCGTCTGTTTTTATCTTCAAAAAGCTGTTTAACTCGGGTTTTAATGCGACTCCAAATATAGAAAGAAAATTTTTCAGTTGCAAATGCATTACGACAAAATTACAATTATTCATCTCAAAAAATAAATTAGACGATAAAATGGAGGCAAAAATGGAAAAAGGAACCATTAAAATGGTCGATTTGGTGAAGGGATTCGGCTTTATAACGACAGAGGAAGATGATGAGGTTTATTTCTCCGTTCGCGATATCCATCCCAAATCGCGGAATACACATTTACGTGAGGGACTTGATGTCGGGTTTGATTTAAAACGGGAAATGAAGGGCGACCGCGCGATAAATGTGCGCGTATTGTAGCTGCTTCACTCTATTTATTTATGGGGATCGCTGAAGAATTGTTTTATGGCTTTCAATACTTTGGATTCAATAAATTTATCATCCGAAAATTGAAATATTATTTTCGTGTGTTGATTCTGTCCGAATCCGGCGCCAATCACTCCGCCCACGATCATTCCCCCAAAGGCAGCAAAAGCTGGAGTAAAATCCGGCAAAGTCGCAACGTCAGATGCTGTGGCATTATCAGCACCGGATGAAACCATCAGCACGCCTGTCAATCCGCCAACCAATATTCCCAAAGCAATACCTGAATTTCGCCCTACTTTGCGATCGGACAGATGAATTTCGCGCAAACTATCAATGGATATTTGCTGTTGCTCATCCGTTGCGATGTTGAAATAGATCGTTCTTTCAACCGCAAGCGCGTCGGATGTTCGAATTGTATCGAACGATTCGGTAACAAAAACGACATCAGGACAGTGGTTGATCTGCGGATTAATTCGCTCCGGTTTAAAATTATCTCGTGGAATATTTATCCGCAACGCGCAGCCGGAAAAGAATATCAATCCACATAACATAATGCTGAAATGTGCCGCACAATATTTCACTTTAATCCCACATTGAAATTCGAACAATTAATCCCAATTCGATGAGTTCCTAAATGTTAACACTATTAAACCAATAGGAATATCAAATACTAAACCTAAGAAGAATAATTTTTGGACATTTGTTTGATGGGTTAAATGAACTGAACGTATCTCGTTGATCGGCAGAGAACGACGATCAACTTCATTATTTTTAGATTCACAAGCAACAATCCAGACTTCGGTTTGTGGTAACATATATTTTCTGTCAAATGCCAAAATTCCTGAAAATTCGTATCGCCGTCCATTCGTTTGAAACACATTCACGATATCGTTAATCGGAATTGATGTTTCATCCGATCGGGCCAATTCATTTATAAACACCCGGTTACTGGTAAAGCGATCGATCACCCCGATCAAATGTTGCTTTCGGGTAAATATTTCGACGGTATCGCCGGGCAGAGGGAGGTTGCGCAATCCGGTTTTCGAAAAAAAAGAGCGGCAATAATTTCGATATTCAGCAGGTGTCATTTCATATGTACCGACAAATTTACCGTAAAAATGTTCTCTGGTTTGGGTTTCAACTTCCACAGCTTTGCCATCTTCGAGATAACGATTGAGCAGGTTGCTGTTTGCATCTTGTGGAATGGCATTCAACCGATTTTGAGTATGCGCAGCAAGCGACAAAATAACCGAGCACCCGGAAGACAGATTACACAAGGTCAGAAAAATCATTAGCCGTATTAACAATTAATACTTCCTTTCACAACGGTGGTTGATTGCTAAACTTCAATTATAATGCCAACGGAACAGACACATTTTCCGTTTGGAAATATGGCTTTTCCTGTGCATCATTGATATTGTTCGACATTTTTTGCCGACAAAAAACTAAATGGATTCGACAGAACTACCGAATCCGAAACCCTTTTGATTGAAAATGACCATCGAATCTACTAATAATGAAGTAATTGGCTGCCGTAATTGCCAACGGTTGGTGGCATGGCGTGAACAGGTTGCCCGCGAGAAAACCCGGCGATTTGCCGATTCGGATTATTGGGGAAAACCCGTTCCCGGATTTGGTGATCCGCAGGCACAATTGCTGATTGTCGGGCTTGCTCCCGCTGCCCACGGTGCGAATCGTACCGGGCGGATGTTCACCGGCGACCGCAGTGGAGACTGGCTGTATCGCGCGTTGCATAAAACCGGTTTTGCCAGTCAACCTGAATCTGTTTCCCGTAATGACGGATTGAATTTGCGCAATTGTTACATTTCCGCATTGTGCCGCTGTGCACCGCCGGCAAACAAACCGACACCTGAAGAATTCAACAATTGCAGCCGGTTTTTAAAAGCAGAGATTTCCCATTTTATAAAATTATGGCAGGAAACCGCCAAACCCGGTGCGATACTGTGTCTCGGGCAACTGTCGCAGCGATACACATTGCAGCAATTATCCGATACCGGCATCGAGATTCCCAAACCGCGTCCCGCATTCGGGCACGGCGAAATCACGGATTTATCCGCCAGATTGCGGCTGTTCAGCTCGTATCATCCCAGCCAGCAAAACACCTTTACCGGCAAGCTCACCGAACCGATGTTCGATGCCGTTTTTGCCGCAATTCAACAGTTCATCTCACAAAAGTAGAAAATGTAATGGATTATTCGTATCAACAAAATCAACGGTTTTTTGCACAAGTTGCCGGCGGAATTGAAGCGCTGGCTGCCGAAGAATTGGCGGAGCTCGGCGCGTCGGATATTTCCGAACGCTATCGCGGATTATTTTTTACAGCGGATTTTGAAACGCTTTACCGGATCAACTATTGCTCGCGACTGCTCAGCCGGGTGATTGCGCCGCTGGAAGGATTTCAGTGCCGCCACACCGACCAGATTTACAAAAAAGCGAAATCCATGGCGTGGGAAGATTTTTTCTCGGTGGATGATACTTTTGCGGTTTACGCGAACGTTTCCAACTCGCCGATCAACCATTCGCTGTTCGCTGCGCTGCGGGTGAAAGATGGCATCGCCGATCGATTTACCAATAAATTGGGCAAACGCCCGAATGTGGACACCAAAAATCCGACCGTTTGGATCAATTTGCACATCGATCAGGATCAGGGAACCATTGGCATCGATACATCCAACGGACCGCTGCACAAACGCGGTTATCGTCGCGAAAGTATTTTGGCGCCAATGCAGGAAACCTTGGCTGCAGCCATCATCCGGTTGAGCGAATGGAACGGCGAACGCCAGCTGTTCGATCCGATGTGCGGCAGCGGAACATTGCTTTCGGAAGCGCTGATGCACATTTCTCGAACGCCCGCGGGCTATTTCCGGAAGCGTTTCGGATTTGAAATATTGCCGGAATTTTCGCAGGAAGTTTGGGATCGCGTCAAAAAAGAAGCAGATGCGCAAATGCGCGAACCGGCAGAAAATTGCATCGCCGGTAGCGATGAATCCGCCAAAGCCGTGAAAGCCACGCGAACCAATTTGGCGGTTCTGCCTTTCGGCGAACGGATCAGAATTGCCCAGCGTAACTATCTGGATATTCCGGAGTTATCCGGCAAAACCATCGTCACCAATCCGCCGTACGGCTTACGATTGGAAATGAATACTGACATGCAATATTTCTTCAAAACATTTGGTGATTTTCTGAAACAGCGCTGCGCCGGATCAACGGCATTTGTGTATTTTGGCGAACGCGAGCACCTCAAATCTTTGGGGTTGCGACCCAGTTGGAAAAAGCCGTTGGCCAACGGTCCGCTCGACGGGCGGCTCGCCAAAATTGAGCTGTATAAATAAAAAAAGACAAAAGGCAACCGCGTTCCGTGCGATTGCCTTCTGCTGCTTCAGGGAGTTAGGAAGGGATATGGGGTAAGTTGTTTCAGGCGACGCGCAATTTTAGCTGCGCGCTGCGATCTGTTTTTTCACTTCGATTATCACTCAAAACTAAAATTCGACGATTCCGGGCAGGAGCAACGGCTGACTGTCGTGCCGCGCTGATCCGCAGCAATTCGATGGCATTGCCTTTTTCGCAGGAAATGCCCGCAGCCGACAGTACCCGGTGAACAATGGTTTCGGCTGCGCGTTCGGATAACCGCCCAGGACCTTTCCGGCGGGCATCGCTCAAAAACAAAATCCGGTTTTGATATTTGCGGTTTTCCAGATAAAAATTGAGAAAATGCAATACTTCCTGAGGAATTTCGATATCCTGCACATCACCCGAGGCATCCGTAAAATTCAGCCGGCAGACATCCTCAACCCAACAAAAATGTCCCGATTTTCCGGCATCGATCACCGGCAAAATTTTTCCGCTTTCATGAACATTCAACGATAGCGCAGCCGTTGCCGAACAACCGGTTGCCAACAGAAAGAACACCAGGGCTGTTTCCCGCCGTTGGGTATCGTTACTCACATTAAATACCAGGTATTCTCTCAGTTGGCGAAGCTCGGTTGCAGACAATTTGCGCATGCCGTTGGTTCTTTTTTCCGTCAGCCGGATGATCTCCGAAAGCCCCGTTTCCGAAATTAATTCGTTCATTTCCAGATATTCCAAAAATGATTTGAACGATTTGAGATAGCCGTTTTCCGCAACTTCGTTAACTTTTATACCGTCTTCGGTTAATTCCCATCGACGGTTTTTCCATGCGTTTTGCACCCGGTTGCCGGTAATTTGCCGAACATCCGTCACTTCGAGATGGTCCACAAAAATCGGCACATATCCCAAATATTCAACCACTTCCGGCTCCGGCAACCTCAGCTGTTTTTCCAGATACGTTTTAAATCCGCGAATAACGCCAAACATCACTCAATCTCCTGATTTACAACGATTTACAAACTTGATCAATTAGAGCTGTAATTGTTCAACAGCGTTTCTTTTTCCGTATCGACGCCCATTTCTTTGTAATAGCCTTTCACCGTTTGCGGCGAAACGCCAACCCGTTGCGCGACTTCGGATACGCTCATTTCCGGCTCTTTTTTGTGGAGATCAAACACCATCTGTTTGCGCTGGCTTTTGGTAAGTTTGCGTTGCTGCCGCGCTTTTTGCAATGCGCGATTGTCACCGGTGTTAAGCGGCATCGGTTCGTATCGCACAATTCCGCTGGCGTTTTCGACGCGCCGTTGCGAATTTTGCTGTTGCTGGTGCAATTCCATCAAATTTCGTGTGCCGATGGTATCGGTCATCACATACGCCAAAATCGGGAAAACGATGGTTCCGGCAACCCATTGGGTCCATGTCAGCGGATCGAGGCTCATTAGCGAATCCCAGGTCAACTGAATCCCATAAGCGGATTTGAATCCTTCCGACATATTTGCAACGCCGGATGCGAACAAAACCATGCTGGTCACGATACGAACCATCCAGGCTAATTCGCCGTCGCGGATAAGTTCATCTTTAAAAATGGACATCGCGACGACACCCGAATCAATTGCCAATGCGGCGATGCCGCCCAAAATTAAGCTGCCATAAAAAAACTGGCTCATAAACGTTGTGGTGTGCATAAATGTCGCCGTCAAAATCCCGATCAGACAGAGTGCACCGGCCCGATATTTAATCAGGTCCCTGAATTTTGATCTTTTATCCATACAAAAAACCTCCAATCATAAAAGTGTGCTACAACGGTGGGGAGTGCTTCCGGCACCGTACAATTATTCCATTTGTCAACCTTCCAAACCATCCGGGTTTTCCCGCCGTAACTGGTTTTTCGCAGGTAAAAAATTCACGCCCTGATACCGGACTGTGTAATAGCGCAAATACTGCTTTCCGGTTAAAACAACCTTGATATCATCCGGCGAAACCGGGCGATCGGTTTGTTCTGCCCTGCACAGCGCGCTGTTGGCTAATTCGCGCGTATCGATAATTTGAATGGCGTTCATAACTTGTACTCCTTACTTATTTGAAATGAATATGTATTGTGTATCCAACTCAAATTTGCCAAAATTTGAGTTGGATTTAAATGCGAGCATTCTTACATTGATCAACGAACCAATTTTTTAGTGTATTTTCGTTCACTCGTATAATACTATTTCCAACCTACTTTGTCAAGCAAAAAATGCAAAAATAGTGATTTTTCGTATACTATTTTTTTGGTGTTTCCAACCCCATTATTTTCAATAAGTTGGGGAATCACTTTCTCTGGATTATTGTGAACCCGACGCTAAACTTTCCGTAAAACCTGCTGATGCGCGGTGTTTTTGGGAGCTACTTATGGCGACCGTTGATTAAAATCCTCAAGTACCGTACATTCATATGTCAGAAAAAAAACCAACGCCGGGTCATTTAAATGGAATATCGAATACAACTGCTTATCATTGATGACACCGCCAGCCGTGAATACGATTGGCGACAATTATTGGATGGCTCAAATTTCGATCCGCTGTTGATAGAATCCAGCCGCGATGCATTGGCTCATCTCGAAAACAGCCTAACAGATATCATATTGATAAAACTGAACTTACCGCGCATCGACGGCGTAAGTTTTATTCGCATGTTTCGAAAATTGAATCGTCCGGTACCAATTGTTGTCTTTATGGATGAACCCGATATTCCCCAAACAGTCGCAGCAATGAAAGCCGGCGCCAGTGATGTAATTTTATCTGCTGAATTGCCCGACCGATTGCCGGCGGTTTTGAAAAATGCACTCAAAATATCCAAATCAGAAAATGAAGACGGTAATACGACGGAGAATGAGGTAATCCGGGAGCTGGAGCGCAAAACGTATTCGCTGGCGATGGGCAATATTGCCATGCTCGAGATGCAGGAAAAACTGGAAGCCAAAAATGCAGAGTTGAACAGCGTACTCCGCGATTATTCCCGAAGCCGTGAAAATCTTCAAGCGATTTTGGACATCTCGCCAACGGCGATAATTATGGTCAATGAATCGGACAAAATCATCGCATACAACAAACGCGTGTTGCAATATTTCGGCATCAAAAATGAGTCTGTCGACAATTGCCGGTTTGATGATTTTCTGAACACAATTGCCCCAACGTTTAACCATTTCGATGCATTCAAAAAAACAATTGAGCAGCCGGACCAGATGCTCAAACCGGAGGAGTTTGCCCAACTGGCGCGGCTTTCTGATTTTCAGCGACATGTTTTCAGCCTGTCGCACCCGGTTACCCGAATGATTGTGCCATTTTTGACCTATCCCGAACCATTTGGCGAAGGGAAGCGCTGCCGTATTTACACGTTTATGGATGTCACCGAATTACGGCAGGCAAACGCCATGTTACATGCCATTGTGGATGCCTCTCCATTGCCATTTATCGTGAGTCGATTGAGTGATGGTGAAATTTTGTATGCCAATAAACCGCTCGCCGATCTGGTGGGCAGGGAGCCGCACGAGGCAATTGGCATGAAAACGCTGAACTTTTACGCCAACGAATCGGATCGTATCGATGTGGTTCGTAAAATACAAGAAAACAAACAGTTGCAAAATCACGAAGTATTGATTCGCAAAGCCGATGGCAGCAGTGCGTGGATGAGTTTTTCGCTGGTGGTTACCGAACTGGATGGCGAAGAAGTTATTATCGGTGGATTGTATGACATTGACGTTCGGCGACGCGCGGAAGAAGCGTTGATTGAAAGTGAGGAGCGATTCCGGCAACTTACCGAAAACATCCGCGAAGTTTTCTGGATTTACGATGTAAAAAGCGGCAAACCGCTATATTTGAGCCCGGCGTATGAGAGCATCACCGGATTGGATCGCAACGCGATGATGGAGCACCTCGGCGCACTATTGAACATTATTCACCCGGATGATCGCCAGCGAATTAACACAGCAATGCTAAAGCAAATTACCGGTGAATTTGATGAGGAATACCGCATCATCAAACCGAATGGAGAAGTGCGCTGGATTCGTGAACGTGCGTTTCCCATCCACAATGAAGATGGCGAAGTGGTGCGAATTTGCGGCGTATCGGAAGATTTTACCGAACGGAAATCTGTCGAAAATGCGTTGCGCCAATCCGAAGAAGCGCTGCGAACGATTTTCAACGCATCGTACGATGCGATTATTATTCACGATGAATTTGGCAAAGTGATCGACGTAAACGACAAAATGTTGTGGCTTTACGGCGTCAGCCGGGAAGAAGCGCTGCAAATGTCCGTTCCCTCATTTAATTCCCAAAAAGAAACCACACAGGAAAAGCTGTACGAGCTGTGGAAGGAAGTAATGGACGGAAAACCGCAATTTTTCGAATGGATTGCGCGGCGTCCGGGAGATCAAACAACTTTCACAGTGGAAGTTTTTCTGCAAAAAATCCCGTACAACAACCGGCAGGTAATTCTCGCGAATATCCGCGATATCACTGCTCGCAAAAGGGCTGAAGAAAACCTGCTGCTTTACCGCAAAATTTTTGACAACTCCAACGACCCGATTTCGATCATCAGTGCAAACAATACCATTGCGCACGTTAACCCGGCAGTTACAAATTTGTTTGGCTTCACGCCGGAGGAAATGCAGGGCAAAAGCCCGGGCATTTTTATTGGCGAAGACGTGGTAGCCAGCATCCTCCACAGTCGCCCGACGGAGACACCGGGCATCCGGAAAGAGATTCGATTTATCAACAAATCTGGTAAAGAAGTTATCATAGAATTAAGCGGATTCCCGATTTATAACGATGATGGCAAACTGATTTACAGGGTAGGTATTTCGCGGGATATTACCGAAAGAAAACGGGCACAAGAGGCGCTGCAACATGCGCATGATATATTGGAACTTCGCGTAAAAGAACGCACCGCAGCGCTCGAAGCCGCCAACCACAGCCTGCAAAAAAGCGAGGAGCGCAACAGCGCATTGCTGAATGCCATTCCCGATCTGATGTTCCGGATGCAAAAAGATGGCACATATCTGGACTATCATGCGCCGAAGGACAGCGATTTGGCGATTCCCCCGGAAGCGGTCATCGGCAAAAACCTGCGGGACACGATGCCGCCGAAACATCTGGAATTGGCGTTTCGCAAAATTCACGAAACCATCGCCAGCAACGAATGGCAATTATTGGAATACGATATGCCACACGGCGACCACACCCATTATTTTGAGGCGCGGATTGTCAAAAGCGGCGAAGATGAGGTGATTTCGATCGTGCGGGATATCACCGAACGAAAGCAATCGGAAAAAGCGCTCAAACGCGCCCACGAGCAATTGGAGCAACGGGTAAAAGAACGCACGGCGGAGCTGGAAACCGCCAATCGTCATCTGCGGGAAACCCAGACACAATTGATCCAAACCGAAAAAATGGCAACGCTGGGCATGCTGGCTGCGGGCGTGGCTCACGAAATTAACACGCCCGTCGGGGCGATCAGCAGCATGCACGACACCCAAACCCGTGCGATGGAAAAGCTGAAAGTGCTGATCGAAAAGGAATCACCTAACTTGTTTGAAAACAGCGCGATAAGCCGCATCGTAAAATTGATTGATGATGCACAGAAAATCATCGGGAACGGCACGGATCGCGTCACAAATATCGTGAAACAACTGCGGCGCTTTGCCCGGTTGGATGAAGCGGAACTAAAAGAAGCCGATATTCACGAAGGTATCGAAGACACGCTGCAACTGATCCGGCATGAGATAAAACACCACATCACCGTTGTGAAAGAATTTGGCGATGTTCCACCAATTTCATTTTACCCGAGCAAACTCAACCAGGTGGTTTTGAATCTGGTGATGAACGCGAAACAAGCCATTTCCGGCGACGGCACGGTGACCATCAAAACCTGGCACGAAAACGGGCAAGTGTTCATCAAAATCAGCGATTCGGGCAGCGGTATTCCCGCTAAAAATTTACCCAAAATTTTTGATCCCGGCTTCACCACCAAAGGGGTGGGCGTCGGCACCGGATTGGGCTTATCCATTGTTTATCGCATCATCACAGAAGACCACCGGGGCAGCATTCGCGTTGAAAGCGAGGTTGGCAAAGGCACCGTTTTTACCATCAGCATTCCCGATAATCTGGATGAAATATTAAACCACAAATAAATCTGTCACCATCGATGATTACAATAACAGCAATCGATAAATCCAAATTTTTCAAAGGTTTGGCAAAGGAATATTATCGCCAGTTGACCACACCGCTGGACGGCATGTGGGAAACCGCGTATATTTCCAATGCCAACCAATGGCAAATGAATTTCGGAACGGAAATCGCCGGATATTTTTGTGTGGATGCGAACCGCAGCCTGCTGGTGTTCAACCTGTTTAAACGATTTTGGGCACATGCGAATGCCATTTTCGATCATTTGCTGGCAATGAATTTGTTCGATAGCGCCGTGGTCAGCACCGGCGATTCGCTGTTGTTATCGTTGAGTATGGAACGCCAGCACCACGTCAGCGTGATTGCCTATTTATTTGAAGATTACCAGAAAATTAAACCGGAAATCAACGGATTTGGGAAGCTGGAATTCCGGCAGGCAGTTCCGGGAGAGGAGATAAAAACCGAGCGGTTTTTCCAGAAAAGCCTGTCCGTAAAAACCTCGTTCCGGGCGTTTGTGGATAATCTGATCCGCAAAAAACAGCTCTATTTTTTGTTCGATAATGAAAAACTCATCGCCACCGGCGAATTGCGCAAAAGCGCGTCGCAGCCAAAATATGCAGATTTGGGGATGATTGTCGATCCGGAATATCGCAATCGCGGCGTCGGGCGATATGTGTTAACATTATTAAAATCAAAGTGTTATCAACGAAAGCGTATCCCAATTTGTTCAACCGAAACCGATAATTTCGCATCCCGAAAAGCAATTGAAAACGCCGGATTTATCAGCCGGCATCGTTTGCTGGCTGTTGCATTTTGACCGTTTTGGGCTTATTTTTACCGGCTGTTTCGCAATATTAATTGGATTTATCTTTATCTATTATCCTTTTTCCAAATGAAAAAATGTTACAAATAAAATCTCTGAAATACATTATTGGCGGGCGCGAACTGCTGCGGGACATTAACTGGATTATCAATCCGGGGCGGCATATTGCGCTGATCGGACCGAACGGCACCGGCAAAACCACGTTATTGCGTATCATCAGCGGTGTGCTCCGCGCAGATGACGGCGAGATGGTCAAGCCAAACGAATACCAGATCGGTTATTTACCGCAGGAAGAAATTTCGCTGGCGATGAACGACATTCTCGAAGGCGTCATCAAAGGGCATCAAAAATTGCTGGCAATGCAAACGGAAATCGACCGGCTGCACAGCGAACTGGCGGCAAATCCCAAAAATACCGAACAGGTGATGAACAAACTGAGCATCATCGAAGAGCAATTCCGGCATTTGGGCGGTTACCGGCTGGAGTCGGACGCCAAATCGATTTTGGCAGGATTGGGTTTTGCCGAAAGCGATTTTCATCGCCCGTTGGGAGATTTCAGCGGTGGCTGGCGGATGCGGGTGTATCTCGCGCGATTGCTGCTGCAACAGCCGGATTTGCTGCTGCTGGACGAACCGACCAACCACCTCGATCTCGAATCGCTGGAATGGCTGGAAGGCTATCTCAAACAATTTCCCGGCAGCATCATCACGGTTTCGCACGATCGCTTTTTTATCGATCGCATCGCGGATGAAATTGCCTCGCTGGAGCAGGGAAAACTGGTGATTTATCCCGGAAATTATCAACAATATGAGACAAAAAAAGCCGAACGCGAAGCGCTGCTGATCAAAAAATATGAGGAACAAAAAGAAGAACGGGAGCGCATCCAGCGATTTGTTGACCGTTTCCGATACAAAGCCACAAAAGCGGCACAGGTGCAAAGCCGAGTAAAAATGCTCGAAAAAATGGAAACCATCGAGCTGCCGGAGCCGCCGTCGACCATTTCGTTCAACATCCGGGTGGAAACCCACAGCTATAAAGATGTGCTGCATATGAACAATTTGTGGTTCAAATATACTGATGACTGGGTGTTGCGGGATGTAAATCTCAGCCTGTATCGCGGCGAAAAAGTGGCGCTGGTGGGCGTTAACGGCGCGGGAAAAACCACCCTTACCCGGCTGATTTTTCAGCAATTCCAACCGCAAAAAGGAAAAGTGCACATCGGCGAAAGGGTGCAAATGGGTTATTACGCCCAGCATCAGGTGGACACGCTCAATCTGAACGCCACTGTTTTTGAGGAAGTTGAGGCAACGGTTGCGGATGCACATCGCCCGAAATTGCGCGACATACTCGGCGTTTTCCAGTTCAGCGGCGACACAGTGGACAAACCGATTCACGTGCTTTCCGGCGGTGAAAAAGCGCGGGTTTCGCTGGCGAAAATCCTGCTCTCGCCGGTCAATTTTTTAATCATGGACGAACCGACCAACCACCTCGATATCGCATCGCAGGCAGCGCTGGAAAAGGCGCTCAGCGCGTACGACGGCACATTGCTGCTCATTTCCCACGACCGTTATTTTCTGGATAGCATGGTTACCAAAGTGATCGAATTGAAGGATGGCGGGTTGCGCCAATTTGAGGGGAAATATTCGGATTATCTGGAAAAGCGCAAAAGTCACACACTACCATCGGCGATTCCCCAAAAGCAATCCCAATCGGTAAGCGCAGCGGATTCAGGCGTTTACAAATCCAAAGAGCAAAAGCGCCGCGAAGCTGAAGCCCGGCAGGCCATCAGCAAAGAGCGCAAAAAGTTGCAGCAAAATGTGGATGAATGTGAGAGCAATATCGAATAAAAAAAAAAAGAAAAAGCGGATATCGAAACCGCGCTCGGCGATCCGTCCACCTACTCAGACGGTGCCAAAACAGCCGCGTTGCAAAAGAGATATGCCGAGGTTAAACAATTATTGGATGAGGCATTGGCAGCGTGGGAAGTTGCCCACGAAGAACTGGAAATCTTGCTCGCGCAGTTAGATGCGGAGTAATTTACTCCGGATTTTCATCCGTATTTTTTTTCTCTTCTGCCAATTTCCTGAGGATAATTTCTGCAGGTGTGAGGTGATTTTTTTCATTATTGCAGGATTTACAGCAGGGGACCACATTCCCTTTCACCGATCGGCCGCCGCGGGAAACCGGCACAATGTGATCCATCGTCATTTCTTCCGGCGGAACAATATTGCCACAATAATGGCATTTGCCATCGGCAATTTGGCGTTTCCACCACTGGCTCCGTTTTAAATCCTTCGCTTTTTGCTTTTCCCGGGCAACGTGTCCGGCATCTTTGTTGATTGAAATCCAATCGCTCAAAATGTAACTCCCATAAAATCTTAGCTTGCAGCATTTCCTTTTTTACGCAACCGCACGGCAAACGATCCATCCGTTTGGTGGCGATGCGGAAACGTGCGCACGGAATAGCGATCCCACAAATAATGTTGCGGCACATCTTTCCGCAAATCTTCTTTCACAAATTCCGGGTGGGCGGCCAGAAATTCGTCCACTGTGTCCTCATTTTCGCGCTTTTCGATAGTGCAGGTGCTGTAAACGATCACACCGTTATCTGCCAGCGCAGCGGCAGCGGCAGCGAGCAGGCTGAGCTGTAATTTGTGCATATTTTCAATATCTTCCGGCACGCGCTTCCATTTCAGATCCACTCGTTTGTTGATCACCCCGAAACCGGAGCAGGGCGCATCCAGCAAAATTTTATCAAATTTGATGTTCAACGGCAGGCTCAATCCGTCCCCGTTGATCACTTCCGCGACGGTTACGCCCAACCGCTCCAGATTATCTTTTAATGCTTTGGCGCGCGGTGCGTGTTTTTCCAGATCAACCAGCAATCCCTGATTTTGCATGAACTCGCTGATATACGCACTTTTGCCGCCGGGTGCGGCGCACATATCCAAAACCCGTTCGCCTGGTTGCGGGCGGAGCAGCCGAACGGGAATGCCGGTGCTCACATCCTGCACAGCAACCTGTCCATTGCGCAAATAATCCAGTTTACGGAATTCCGAAAAATCATCGATCCAGATAAACTCCGGGAAATCGGTATTGCGCTCGTATGTCACACCCTTTTCTTCCATCTCCGCAAACAGCGCATTTTCATCGGTTAGCAGCAAATGGTTGATGCGGATGGCAATTCGCGGGCGGGCGTTATTCGCTTCGCAGAGCGCCATCGTATCATCCACGCCCCATTGTTCAACCCAACGCTGGATAAGCCAGGCCGGATGCGACAGCGTTACGCAAAGCCGTTCGATATAGCCAAGCTGCATTTCCTGATATTCCAGTTTTTTCTGCTGACGCAAAAAATTGCGCAAAATAGCGTTCACCAGATTGGCGGTTTTCTGGTTGTATTTGCTTTTGGCAATTTCCACCGCTTCATTCAAAATGGCGTACGCCGGAATGCGATCCAGATAAATCAGTTGGTAAATCGAAGCCCGCAGGTTGTTTTTTACATCGGGAATCAGGTTGTCGTATTCGCCGACATACAGCTGGTTCAAATTCCAGTCCAGCCGGAATCGCCAGCGCAACACGCCGTTCACCACTTCGGTAATCAACGCACGATCTTCATCGCTGTAGCTGTTAATTTCGCGATCCAACAGTTTGTCGGTGTAAGATTGGCGGGTATCAACCCGGGTCAGAATGTCTACAATTTTGTTACGTGCGCTCGATTGTGAGCCAATGTTCTCGTTAGCGTTTTCCATTTGTTGCCAATTGTATTGGGTTTATGAAGTCCTTTTACTGTATGCATTGCGCATGGGTTCCGGACGGTTTTTCGCTGCCGAAACCGAATAATTTGAGGGCGAAAATCAATAATTACAGGTAATTATACAATTACGTCGCGTGACATCAATGTTCGTCGCGTTTGACAACCAAAACCGGGCAACTTGCCCAACGAACCACTTTTTCCGCAGTTCCGCCAATCTGAATATATTCCAGTCCGGTTAATCCGTGAGTGGAAATAATCATCACATCGAAAGATTTGCAGTAATTTACAATTTCTCTATGAACCACGCCTTCGGTTACAACAAAGTCTTCAATGTAGCTTTCATCGACGGTGTCTGCAACAAATTCGCGAAGATTTTCAACAATGGATTGTTGAAGTGAAGGTTCGATTTCAAATATAGATTCTTCTTCGGCAGAACTGAATGAAGGATAATTTTCCTGCTCGATGACATGCATAAAAACAATTTTTGCGTTGTGATGTTTTGCGAATGAAACCGTGTATTCCAGCGCTTTTTGGGAATGTACCGAAAAATCCAGCGGCGCTAAAATCCGTTTGAAACGAATGTTATGCAAGGCATGTGGGATGGTTAAAATCGGCACTGAAGAAAAACGTATCATTTTTTCGACAACGCTGCCCTGCACAAAAAACCGGAATCCGGTTTGACCGTGAGTGCCCATCACCACAAGATCGTGCGGGTGATCCTGCAAATATTCCTGTAGGGAATCGACAGGCGAAACACCGGTTATCAGAATAAAGGAAACGTCCTGTATTTCTTTTTCTAACTTATCGCCGTATTGTACCTGAAATTGCTGGCGAATAAAAGCATTTTGCTTTTCCAGCACATTTTTTTTTCGGTTGTCGCCAATGGTACCATGCGGGGTGACAATGATATGGATCAGTGTGACTGACGCGCCGAACCGGCGCGCTATTTTCCGGGCAGCTTCGACGGACTTCCGGGAAAATTCGCTAAAATCGACCGGGACAAGTATTTTCTGAATTTCCATGGCTTTGTCTTTTTCGCGTCAATGCAAAAAATACACTCCAATTGCCGATATTACAACCGAAAAAACGGCGGTGGCGAAACATTTTTCACCACCGCCAAAACATTGTTATTAAACAGTTTATCGCTTCGTTATTGAGATGTAGTCTTTAGCTTCGGCAACACTCCGGTAGCCCGGGCGAATGATGCGTCCGCCATTGATGAGTTCATCGATTCGGTGAGCAGACCAGCCAACAACCCGGGCCATTGCGAACATCGGCGTATAAATTGCAGGATCGAAACCGAGCATGTCATACACAAATCCGGAGAAGAAATCGACGTTTGGCGAAATGACTTTGGTTGAGCCTTTTACGTCTGCGAAAATCTGCGGCGTTACTTCTTCGATGTGCAAATACATTTGCAATTCGTCTTCGCGGTTTTTCACTTTTGCCAATTCGCGGGCTTTTTCTTTTAATACGATTGCGCGCGGATCGGATTTGGTGTAAACGGCGTGCCCCATTCCGTAAATCAGCCCTGTTTTATTGTAGGCTTCTTTGCGGATAATTTTGGTCACATATGCCGAAACTTCATCTTTATCTGCCCAGTTTTTCACGTTTTCTTTAATGTTGTCCATCATAGACATAACCTGGGAGTTGGCAGCGCCATGCAACGGGCCTTTCAGCGAACCGATTGCCGCAGCAATGGTGGAATAGCTGTCTGACTGGCTTGAGGAAACAACGTGACTGGTGAACGAGGAGTTGTTTCCTCCGCCGTGTTCAGCGTGGAGAATTAAAGCCAGGTCCAGCAATTCTGCTTCCAGATCGGTGAAATGGCCATCCGGGCGCAGCATGTGCAAAAAGTTTTGGGCAATATCATAGCCTTCTTTCGGCATGTTGATGAACAGCGGATCGTTGTGGAATTTGTTGCGCATCGCCACATAGGAATATGCAATCAGCGCCGGGAATTTTGCAGTGAGGCTGATGCTCTGGCGCAAAATATTCGATACAGAGGTATCATCCGGATTTTCATCCAGCGCATACAGCGTGAGCACGCCTTTCTGCAGCATATTCATGACACTGGCGCTGGTGAATTGCAAAATGTTGGTGGAAATAAACCTTCGGGATAAAGCCATTTCGCTATACAGATGGCTTTCGAATTCTTTTAATTGATCCGGTGTAGGTAGCTCGCCCAACAACATCAGGTAGGTAATTTCGCTAAAGCCGTGGCGTTTTTCTGCCTGTAATCCTTTTACGATATCTACAATATTAATGCCCCTGTAAGACAAACTGCCTTCAACCGGCTGTAGTTTGCCATCAATCTTTTTTGAGCCGACCACACTCGAAAGCTTTGTCAAACCGGCAAGAACTCCGGAACCGTCCGCATTTCGCAGCCCCCGTTTTACATCCAGCTCCGTAAACAGATTTTTGTCAACAGTATTGTTGGCAATAATCTTCTCCGAAAGTTTGTCAAAATAATCGTTGCTCATTTAATTGCCCTCGCTAAGTTGCAGTGAATGTTGGTACTTCTGATGTTTATTTCATTTGGCTAAAGTCGGCAAATTAATTGGATAACTGAATGTAAATTTTACAATTAAACATGCGAGAATAAAACAATCACACCCTCTGTCCAATATGAAAATGTTCCGTGAATCAATTTGAATATAATGATAATCCAAAATAAAATCCATCATTCTTGGAATTACCTGCAACTGCTATATAACTATTAGATTGTGGCAAAATCAATAAGAATTTCCGGTTGATGCAATACTGACGGGCAAAAAAAAGGCGCCGGAAATTCCGGCGCCAATCTTCTGTTTTCAGCAAATACTCGTTCAGCAATTGTTCGATTTTGCGGAGCGCAATACCCCAATCGGTTAGGTTATTCAGATTCAATAGTATTGCCTTTTGTGTCCAGCATAACTGGTTCACCGATACCAAGCTCCGTCATCCGGGGTGCCTGTGTTGCGGCATCGCCGACAATCAGGTAAACCATTTTGTCCGGGTGAATGTATTTTTTCGCCAACATCTGATGCTGCTCGGTGGTCATGTTTCGGGTAACCTGTGCTTCTTTTTTGATAAAATCTACCGGTTTACCATACATGGCGATATCTTCCAGCATGCTGCGCTGTGCATCCAGCGTTTCCAAACGGCGGGTGTTGGATTGGATCAACGCATCTTTGGTAAACATCAGGTCTTCTTCAGAAATGCCGTCGAGATATTTCCCGATTTCTTCTTTCACGATTTGGGCAGATTCCAGCGTCACGTTGGATTTTACACCCGATGATGCCAGGAAAAATCCCGGATTTATTGATCCGGTGAAGAAGGAACGCGCACCGTAAGTGTAGCCTTTTTCTTCACGTAAAATCATGTTTAATATGCCGTTAAAGCTGCCGCCGAGACGATAATTCATCACGCTTGCCGCATGATAATCGGCATCGGTTTCCGCCAAACCCAAATGTCCGGCAAAAACCTGCGATTGTTTTGCGTTGGGAATATCCACAAAATACAGCTGTGTTTTTTCCGTCATTTGCGGTGCCGGGAATTCCGGGAATTTCACTTCTTTTTTCTGCCATTTTTTAGCCAGTTTTTCGAAATGTTTAACCGCATCTTTTTGGCCGAGCGCTCCGGCGATGCAAACATTGGCAACGGACGGCGAGAAATAATTGCTGTAATAGGCTTTCAGATCGGCGATGGTAATGTTTTCGACATCTTCGACATCGCCGGTGACCGGGCGACCCAGCACATTATCGTTGCCGTAAACCAACCGGCGGAACACCCGTCCGGCAACTGCCGATGGGTTAACGCTGTTGCGCTGAATGCCTTCGATGGTTTCCTGTTTGATGCGGGCAAATTCTTTTTCATCCCAACGCGGTTCCAGCAACATTTCCTGAAATAGCGCAAAAACCTGGTCAAATTTGGATGCCAGCGAATTGACGGTAAACGTAATCGATTCGCGACCGGTGCTGATGCGGATGCTCGCACCCAGTTTTTCGATGGCTTCTTCCAGTTCCTGCGGGGTTTTGTTTTTGGTGCCTTCCATCATCACATCGCTAACGAGGTTGGCAACACCCATTTTGTTCAAATCATCCAGCAATGTGCCGCCTTTCAGCGTCATCGAAAATTCTACCAATGGCAACTCGCTGTTTTCGATGCCATACACTTTCAGCCCGTTTTTGTAGCTGTGCTCCCAAACTGCCGGAATGGTAATTTCCGGTGCGGGACCTTTGGCAGGTTCAACGGTGCGATCAAATGCGGTGGGCATTTTTTCCACCACAAAATCGGATGCCATCGATGCAGTTTCGGTCGTCGCATCGGCGGATTCTTCCTCAATTTTTTCCTCTACAACCGGAAAACGCTCGGAATTTTCCGCAGTAAGTTCCGGTTTTCCTGCCGGCACAAAACTGGTGATCACGTACGGTTTATCTTTCAGATATTTGTTGTAAACCGCCCAAATATCAGCGGAGGTTACATCCAGCGTATTTTGGATATCGTTGGTAATGAAATCCGGTGAACCGGCGTATTCGTTATAATATGCCAACTGAAACGCTTTTGTAAACACGCTGTTGATGCCGTTGTAAAAATTGGTTTCGGTGCGGGCTTTGATACGGGCGAGATCATCTTCGGTGAATTTTTCCGTTTCGAAACGCGTGAACGCTTCTTTCACGGCTTTTTCCACATCATCCAGATCGGAAGTGGGGAACGCGCGAACGCGGATGCGGAAATCACCGGCAATTTCGCTGCTGTTTTGCCGTGCGGAAACATCCGGCGCAAGCTGTTTTTCTTCGACCAGCACTTTGTAGAGCGGCGCTTTTTTGCCCTGAGACAGCAGATCGCCCAATAAATCCAGCGCGTACGAATCTTTTTTGAATTGCGGCGCCGTCGGGAAAACCATGTTCATTTCCGGCGATTGTGCAAAATTATCTTCATGAAACGCGCGTTTGGTTTCCGTCAGCGATACCGGCATTGCCTTTGGTTCGGCAACTGCCGGGCTGGCTTTCAGCTCACCAAAATATTTTTGCACCCATGCTTTGGTTTGGGCTTCGTCAAAATCTCCGGCGATAACCAGCGTAGCGTTGTTCAGCCCATACCATTTTTGTAAAAATTGTGGATGTCTTCAATGGTTGCGTTCTGCAAATCTTCGAACGAACCGATCACCTGCCAGTTATACGGATGCTGTTCGGGATACATCAATTTGTGGATCACATAATTGGTGTGGCCATATGGCACGTTATCCACCCGCTGGCGTTTTTCGTTTTGAACAACGTTCTGCTGATTTTGAAATGCTTCCATCGTTACCGTCGGCAGCAGAAAACCCATCCGGTCAGATTCCAGCCAGAGCACCATTTCCAGCGCATTTTTGGGCACTACTTCGTAATAAATGGTGCCGTCTTCCCATGTTCCGCCGTTCAGCGTACCACCGGCACCCTGAATTTTGCGGAAGAACTGATCCTGCCCAACGTGTTGCGATTCCTGAAATAACATGTGTTCAAACAGGTGGGCAAAACCGGTGCGTCCCACTTCTTCGCGGTTGGAGCCAACGTGGAAAAGGATTGCCACAGCGGTAATCGGGTCGGAGCGATCTTCGTGTAAAATCACCTCCAAACCATTGTCCAGCTTGTATTTCTGGTAATCAATTTTCAATGCTGTATCCTGTGCAACGGCCGTTGCACCCAACAGCATTAGCATCGCCAGAACAATTAGCGATGCAGCATTTTGTCTGAAATTCATAACGCCTCCATTCGATGTTGATACGATGACGGACATTCGCCCGCACTATTTTTATAAAAATATCAAGATTTTTCTTTACGTAACATTCGTTTCCGGGATTCATAAAATTTATTTTTTCAACGGATGAACGGCAATTCACAGATCTCAAAAAAACCCAACGATTGCGAGCGACAGGCTATCCGGGAGGGAAAAATATCTTTTAAAAATTGCTGATATTATTTTCAAGAAAATGAACTTCACTATCGATGACACCCGCGGTTTTGTCAGCTTTTTTCCCTTCCGGGGCGTTGATAAATGCTTTCGCAGCGCTGATGTTGCTAACCTGAAACACGTAAAAAATATTGTTCGGGTCATCCAATTCCCGCCAAAAATGGACCAAATAAAGCCCTGCACCACGGTGCTCACCCTGATTGGAATCAAAAACCTTTTTCCATTTCGCAAAATCAGCAACGCGATTCCGGCACAATAAATAAAACATCGTTCAAAAACCTCATTCTATTTTTTCGATATGTTTAACACCTGCAACAAACGATTGTTTCTTGCGATTACGAAAAATATAGAACTCTCAGAATCAGATGAATATAAAGATTTTGAACCGCAATGTAAAACCTGAATAAACATTCCGGCATTTCTAATAAAGGAAAACTGTCGGGAAGGATTTGGGTCTGTCGATCAATATTTTGAGGGAGTGCCCGGGAAATCGATCGAAAAAAAGGTAATTTTTGCAACAAAATTGCGGAATCCCGTGCGAAAAAAAACACCGCTGTCCGGGATTCCGCAAAATACGGGGGATCAGCAAAAAATTATTCGTATCGCAACGATTTTACCGGATTGGCAATTGCCGCCCGAACAGACTGGAAACTGACCGTGAACAGTGCGATGAGCAACACCAAAAGCCCGGCACCAACAAAAATCCACAGCGACAAATTGAACCGATATGCAAAATCCTGCAGCCAGTTGTTCATCGTAAACCATGCGACCGGCGTTGCGAAAAGAAAAGCCACAATCACCAGCTTAAGAAAATCCTGCGACAATAACGAAATAATACTTCCAACCGAAGCCCCAAGCACCTTGCGAATCCCGATTTCTTTGGTGCGCTGCTCTGCGGTAAACGCTGCTAAACCAAACAAACCGAGGCATGCGATAAATATTGCCAGCCCGGAAAATACGCCCATCATTTCCCGCGCTTGCTGTTCTTTTTCATAAAATTTGGCAATTTCATCATCCAGAAATTTGTATTCGAATGGAAATGCCGGCATAAACTCCGCCCACACTTTTTTGAGGTGCGCCAGCGATTCGTCAATTTTATCCGGCTGAACCGCAACGGTAACCCGGTAAAAATGGTTTGGCCAATAGCCAAAAAGAATCGGTGAAATCGGCTGTTGAAGCGATTGATTGTGAAAATCCTTCACCACGCCAACCACTTCGCCGGTAATGCTGTTCATCCCGATGGGTAACATTTTACCAAGCGCTTCCTGCGGATCAAAAATTCCCCATTTGTGAAGCGTTGTTTCGTTGATTAGAATTTCTGCGCGTTCTTCGATGGGTAAATTTCCATCAAGCGCACGTCCGGCAACCAGTTGCAAACCGAACTGTTCGAGATAATCTTCATCAATCAAATAGAGGCTGATGTTAAATCGTTTTGACGATTCCCGCCCTTCGGGGTATGCGCTGGTGCCAAAATTAAACCCGCCCAACGGCGGTTTGAACGCGGCAGTAACGCCGGTGATTCCGGAATATTGCATCACTTCGGCTTTCAGCGATTGGTAATCTTTCCGGGCTTCGTCGGTTTGGATGGGCAATACAATTTTCGCAGATTTTTTGAAACCGAGCTCGGCATTTTGCATGTAGCGAAGTTGCCCGTTGATCACCATCGTTGCGATAATCAACACGATCGTCAGCGAAAATTGCAGCACCACCAAAATTTTCCGCAAAAACAACGCTCCGCCAGCCTTATTCTGGATTTTTTTCAACCCTTTCAGCACCAGCACCGGCTGAAATGCGGATAAATAAAACGCCGGATACGCACCGGCAACCAACCCCGTGAACAGGCTGAGCAGCAAAAATCCGCCGAGCACATCCCAATTTGCCAACCAGTCGAACGGAATTTCTTTTCCGGCCAGTTTCTCAAACAGCGGTAAAAATAATTCTGTCAGCCCGAACGCGATAATCAACGCCAGGGTTGTCAACAGCAGGGCTTCGCCGATAAATTGCGTAATAAGCTGTCCGCGCATCGCGCCGAGGGTTTTGCGCATCCCCACTTCTTTGGCGCGTCCGGCGGAACGAGCGGTCGCCAGATTCATAAAATTGATGCAGGCGATGCCCAAAATCAACAACCCGATGCCGCCGAGCAGCCACAACAAATACATCGGCGTGCTGCCATCCATTTCGCCATCGAAATTCGATTTCAAATGAATATCCAGCATTGGCTGCAGCAAAACTTCGCGTTTGCGCAATTGGGAATCGTCGGTGTATTTGTCCATCAATCCGGCGATGTTCGCGGAAAGCTGCGTCACATTTGTGCCTTCGGGAATCAGCACATAATTGTAATTCCCGATATATGCGCCCCACTGATAGGTCGGGTCCCAACCCAGCAGCGACTGGATATCGGAATGGTGCGAAGCGATGAAATCGTATTGAATATGCGATTGCAACGGCGCTTCGGATACGATGCCGGTGATCAAAAAATCGACCGCATTATCCAGCCGCAGCGTTTTTCCGATAGGATTTTCAGCGCCGAAATATTTGGTGGCCATCTGTTGCGTCAAAACCATTGTGTTCGGTTCCTGCAACGCAGTTTGCGGATCACCCTGTAACAAGGGGAATGTGAACACTTTGAAAACATTGGGCTTAGCAAACATTATCCGTTCTTCGAAAAACTTGTTTTCACCGTGGGTTACCAGAAAATTGCCGGGATACAAAATGCTGCAAATATCGCCGATTTCCGGGTGATCGGTTTTTAGCGCCTCAGCCAGCGGAAACGGGTTGAGCACCACAGTTTCGATGCCTTCGCTTTCTTCGGTGCGGATTATCACACGGTAAATCCGGTCTGCATTTTCGTGGAATTTGTCGAAATTCAGCTCGTTGCGAATGAACAACATGATCAGCAGGCAGCACGCCAACCCCACCGCCAGCCCGATCACATTTATCAGCGAATACAATTTCTGTTTGCTCAAATTGCGCAACGCAATTTTCAGATAATTTTTTAACATGCCGGATTTCCAGTATTTAAAATGTGTGTGTTTCGGTTTCACCCGATTGGATTATTCGTATCGCAGCGATTTTACCGGATTGGTGAACGCCGCGCGAATCGCCTGCGAACTGACCGTGAACAACGCAACCAAAACCACCAGTACGCCTGCGGCAACAAACACCCAAACCGAAAGATCGATCCGGTAGGCAAAATTTTGCAACCATTGGCTGGCAATACCGTACGACAGCGGCCATGCGATCAGATTGGCGATGGCTACCAAAATCAAAAATTCGCGGGCAATCAGCGAAATTATATTCGGTGCAGATGCGCCGAGCACTTTGCGAATCCCGATTTCTTTGGTGCGACGGGTAACGGCCAGCGCAGCCAATCCGAGCAATCCCAAACAGGAAATGAGAATCGCAAAAAAGGAAGCGTAGCCGATAATCTGGCTCCATTGCTCTTCACTTTTGTATTGTTTGTCTAATTCTTCATCCAAAAAAGCGTATTTGAAGGGCTGATCCGGCACCAACGTTTCCCACGTATCTTTCAGAAAATCAACAGTTTGGGGCATCTCTGATGGGCGTATGCGCGCCAGCACCCGGTACATTCGGTGATAATCCGGGTTGTTGTGCAACACCAGCGGCTCAATTTCGCGATGCATCGAATCGATGTGAAAATCGCGCACCACACCCACAATCACCGGCGGTTCCTGATTGTCATCCAAATCGAGCAGTTGCTGACCGAGCGCCTGTTCGTTTGTCCAGTTAAGTTTTTTCACATATGCTTCGTTTACGAGCACCGCCAGTGTGGCATCGGTTGCCATTTCCGAAGAAATATTGCGCCCTGCCAGCAGATCGATATCCAGCGTTTTGAGATAATCTTCATCCACCCGGATAAGCCGGACAACCACCCACTCGCCCTTGTCGTTTTTTGTTCCGCGCATGGATTTGCCGGAAGTGAACGCACGATCGCTGCCGGTTGCGGTCACGATGTTATCATTTTTTAAAATTTGCTGTTTGTAGAGTTCGTACACATTATCCGTATTTTCGTGCGGCATATCGACAACCACAACGGCATCCGTCGCGAAACCGGTATCTTTATGGCGCATAAAATCCAGTTGCTGAACAATCACCAGTGTAATGATGATCAGGCTAACCGACAGCACGTATTGAACCAGCACCATTCCCCGGGTGAAACGGTTGCGACCGCCAACGCTCAAATCCCCTTTGAATACAGCAACCGGTGAAAATCGCGATAAAATAATTGCCGGATAGCTGCCGGCCATTAATCCGGTGACAATCAAAATACCGAACAATATTCCAATCGAATTCAGGTTTTCTAAATTGAATAAAGACAAAGACTTCTGCGACATTGCGTTGAAAACGGGCAGCAGCAATTCGGCAACGCCGATTCCCAAAACCAATGCCAGCGCAGTGAGCAACAGGGCTTCGCCCCAAAACTGGAGCATCAACTGTTGGCGATACGCGCCCAACGCTTTGCGAACGCCAACTTCCATCGCGCGGGTAGTGGAACGCCCGATCGACAACGTCGTAAAATTGATGCAGGCGATAAACAGCACCAGAAATGCAATCGCCGATAAAATGTAGGAATAGATCGGTTTGCTGAATTCCGTGTAATTGCTGTTGACCGATTGATCGAGATAAACATCCGTGAGCGGTTGCAAATGTAGCGAGAAAAATTCCCGGTAGCGTGCCGGTTCCAGTTCATCGTTGGTTTCCGCAATCCGGGCACCGAGGTTCGCATCAATCAACGCGGATAGCGATGTTTCCATATTTTCAAGATTTGTGCCGGGTTTCAATTGCAGATAAATCGTGGTTTCGCCCATATCGTTGTTATTTTTGCCATACAGCTTCACATTGTCCAACGGCGTCAGCATATCAAATTGCAGTGATGATAACGACGTCACATTTTCCATCACGCCGGTAACGGTGTAATCTTTTGCCTCACTGCCATGAAAACGCAATACATGGCCGAGCAAACCCGGATAATCGCCGTTAATTTCCGGGAAAAATTTATCCGCGACCTCTTTTGAAATCACAACCGCATCCGGTTGCGACAATGCAGTTGCGGGATCACCGGCGATCAGCGGAAAACTGAACATGTTCAGAAAATCTTTTTCAACCTGCCCAAAATGCTGCTGAAATGACAAATCGGCTCCATACGAAATCCACGTTCGCGATTTGACAAAACCGCTGGCAGCAACAACCCCAGGCACCGATTCATGTATCGTTTGGGGAAACGTGTGCGGGAAAAGCGTGTTCCGATAGATTTCGCCGCTGTCGTCTTTTTGAGCGATCACCAGCCGGTACAAATTGTCCGCATTCGCGTGAAAGGCATCGTGCGACCACTCCTCCTGCACAAATAAAAAAATGAAAATGCAGCAAGCAATCCCGATGGACAATCCCAACACGTTAATAAATGTGTATATTTTTTGTTTCAGCAAACTGCGAAATGCAATTTTGAGATAATTCTTCAACATGATACAACCTCTCAGAAAAACCGTTTTTGAAAGATGCGCGATTTACACATTAGTTCAACCACGACTTAATCAACAAACGTGCCATCGTTGTTTTTATTGAATTTAAATGATTTTTGGAGGAGTTTTTTTATCAAAAATGTTCGGCGGGAAACAGCACCTGTCCGATTACGGACACGCAGGAATCAAATATTTTTCCAGAATTTCCAACGGTTTGGGATCGAACACCGGTTTTGCATCGCCACTGGTAAATACGGCAACCAGTTCCGCATCCGGTACAGTAACAATGTATTGCCCACCTTTTCCCATCGCAAAAACAGTGCGAACACCGGCAATTTCTGTTTGCCACCAGCCGTAACCGTAATTTGGAGCGGGTGCATTTTCGCCCCATGCTTCCGCCTGCGGTGCGCACATTTGGGAAATCCAGTTTTCCGGCACAATTTGCAGTTCGTTGCGACGACCGTTTTCCAGCACCAACTGCCCGATTTTGCCCATCGCGCGGGTGGTGAGCATCAGCATGCCGCCGCCATACGCCCGCCCTTCCGGCGAAACGCCCCACGACAATTCGTCGATGCCGAGCGGTTCGAACAAATTCCGCAGGGCAAAATGCTCAAGCCTGGTCCGGGTTGCGTTTTCCAGCACTGCGCCCAAAACAGCGCCATTTCCGGCGCAGAAAGACCACGCCTCGCCGGGTGGAAATGCGGTGGGTAAATCCAGCATCAATTTTACCCAATTCCGGCCGCGTAGCAATTTATCTTCCGTTGCCAGCGCCGTACGCGACCAATCGTTACAGCCCAATCCACTGGTCATCGTAAGTAGCTGTTTTATCGTAATTTGCGATTTTTGGGGATCGGAATTTTCGATGGCCGCATATTCGCGCAGCAGTGGAAAAACCGGCTGGTCGACACCGAATAAATATCCCTTTTCGATGGCGATGCCGCACAGCAACGCAGTGATGCCGAGTGTTGCGTTATCGAGATTGCGGAGCATCCCGCGCCGGGAAATTTCAGGGTAAATTTCCACAACCAGCTTCCCGCGATGTGCGACGAGCAGGCTGTTCACATCAGGAAATTCGTTGCGGCGCAGCGCAGAAAGCAGCGAATCGATGAGCGCAATTTTCAATGCGGTCGATTCCGGCGCGGCAATTTCCCAACCGTCATTCAACGATTCGGGCAATTGCCACGTCAGCGAATCGAGCGGCGGCACCGGTTCAAAAACAATTTTATTTGAAATTTCGGCGCGCTGCCAACGCCAATTGCCATCAAACATGTTTTTGTTTTTATTGAACTTACCGGAAAATTCTCCATCCAGCAATCGGGATGAAAATTCAATTTCCGAATCAGTCATTTTAACTTCGTCCAACGGCACATTTTGGGCATTCAACTCCGGACTGAAAAATTTTCCAGTTATTTCACCCGACCAATTGTGGCTCAACTCGACAGTCAGATGCAACAATTTTCCCGGAAAACGCAGCGTTCCGCGCCAGTCGCCGGTCATCCCGGTTTCGCCCGATTGTTTGTTAAGCACCAACGGCAACCGCTGGCGACCGCGAACGGCATCGCCGGTGATAAACGCATCGGCTTCGCCTAAAAGTCCGTTGAAAAAGAGCGCCAGTTCCGGCACTGCCAGCGACAACTGATCGCCGTCCCGGTGAATTTGCGTCACCGGTAAATTGTCGATATTTTCTTCGGGAATACTAATGTTTGCGGAAAGCTGTCCGTCGCCGGATTGCCGGATGCTCAATTCGATCGAAATCGGCACAGCCGGTGCGGGTAAAACGCTTTGCCAGCGCTGAAAAATCTGTGGATCATGCGCAGGTTTTTCACAGCCGCCAATCAAAATGATCAGCCAAACAATGCCCAAAACGGCTATTTTTTGTAATTTCTGCATCATTTTTGTTCGATTTTTGCGTTACCGCGAAATTGCAATTATCTTTGTTAAATAGATTGAGGAAATAAACAGAGGAAATAGCGATGCGCCTGAAACTTGCTGCTTTTTGGGTTTTTGCACGACTGTCATGGGGAGAATTCGATAGCCCACTGCATTGGCAACGGAACCGGGCGCGCTTTTTTCCTGCGCCGCAGGTGATGGTTTACCACCAACCACGGCTGAACCCGTTCTCACGAAACTAAATTTATGGCTGCTCTTGCGCTGCCGCCGCAGAATCGCCCTTTGCGGTAATCACTTGCACATTCTGGTTAAATTCATAATCCTTCAAAAAAAGCACGCGTGGGATTGTTTGGATGTCACCGCTTTCGGTGCGGGTTTGGACAAACAAATTAATTTGCTCCGGTAAAAATCGCTCATTCTGCCGGAAATAAATAATTTTGGTGCGCAATCCGCTGGATACTTCATTGTTGGTTAACACCTGCCCGTCCCACCCCAGACAAAGCCATTTTTTGTTCACTTCTTTATAAGTGGGGTAATAAACTTCCTTGCGCTCGTTGAAAAACCAGATCACTCTACCCAGCATACCACCTTTGGTAAAGGTTTGTTTAGATTTAACTTCGCGCGCTTTTTCCTCGATGCGAAACGCGACACCGATGGTATCGCCAAAGGTTGTGAGTGTTGCATTGTCTGGAACTTCGTGCAGCGGTTCGTAAAACACAAATTTGTTGAGATCGGGGAAAATATAGCTCCACAAATTTTTGAGCGCCTGCGCCTGCGCAAACATTTTCCGCTGAATGGAATCTGGCAAAGCCGGAAAGGGTTGCAACGCATAATAGCTGCTTCCGTCCGATAGCCAGGTAATTTTCAGGGGATAGTAGAAACTGCTATCCGCATGATCATCGATAAAATCGATATATGCCGCAGAGGTGATCAGGCAACTGAAGTTTTGCACATCCGAATCAACGATGTTATGGTAATAGCCATTAATTTGCGATTTGAATTGCGTATAATTTTCTTGCGCCTGCGCTGTGCACACCATAACCACAGCTAAAATTGCCACCAGTAACCATTTTTTCATCAATCATTTTTCCTTTTTTGATAACACTAAACTTATTCCGGATTGCAAACCGCAAAATGCGCTCTCAGGTTCCGGCAAAGCTCACAAATTTACAAAATCATGCGGGTTATGCAAAATTTTTATGGATTTCATTTTTGGAGGGGGAAATGCAAAAACGCAGCATTTTACATGGATGCGCTAAGCTCTTCAATGGAGAGGTGTTCAACGTCATTGCGATACATTTTGCGGAAAGCGTCATATTTTTTCATGATGTCGTCCACATAATCGATCGTTTCTTCGTAGCCGTAAAAATAGCCAAAAGTAGGATGCCCAAGCTCCCAAACTTCCAGATGCAATTTCCAGTGTTCATCGGTGAGTAACGGTAGGCATTCTTTTACCGCAGCCCATGTATTCGGGTCTAACTGGCGCACACGGGCAATATCCTGTGCATCGTAAACCCTGGCAATACCGGCGTTGTATGCGGCAAGCGCCAACATAATACGGTTGTCGGGATCTGCCCGCGGAAAATTTTTGAGCTGCTTATACATATAATAAATGCCCGCGGTAATGTTCTCATGCGGGTCTTTAGTGATGTAGGCGATATCTATTTCGCTGGTAATTTCCCGCGCGGTTCGGGGCATAATTTGCATCAAACCCATTGCACCAACGTTGCTCATGGCGTTCTCTTTAAAATAGGATTCTTTGAGAATCTGGGCAATGGTGAGTCGCCAATCCAGTTTGTAACGGGCAGTATATTTGCGGATTATCGGGAAATATTTTTTGAGTTGTTCGGAAAAATTGCGGGGCAACTGGCGTTTCCGGAATTTCTCCAGCTCTGCCTGTTGTTGTTGTTTACTCTCGATTTTTTGCTCGATGATGCTCATCAGGCTGTCTTGCTCTGCAACCAGCGACTCAACGGGCACCGGACTGGTTTGGCAAGCGTTGGTCAAAACAACACCAAATCCCAGTGCAATAACCACAACAAAATGTCTGAACCCGGTCTTCATGATAAATTGATGGAATCAGCTCCAAAATGCTTAAGCTAAGCCCGTGCTACCTCTGCCATTATTCTGAGATCCGTTTTTTATCATCTTCAACAACACAACGTTTTTTCGAGTTCCCGGTCCTTTTTTTAGGGCACCGTGCTTTTTGGCTGTTCATAATATTCGGGATTTTGTGCAAAAAGTTTACACTGCATGTAAAACTCAACAATACATTTACCCGGCAAGTTTCGCCAATTGCCTCGTTAAATACAAATAATACTTACTTTAATCTGTAGAGATCTGTTAATTTCAGACGAAAAAATTTAAAAAATATCGCGTTTCGCTTAATTTATATACAATATACGTGCGGGTTTTTGGGTAAAATTGAGGAATGTCAACTTTTTTAAGACAAAAGATTATTTGATTACGGGCTTGAAAATAATTTACTTGTTGTAAATGCTAAACTTAGCACCATTTAAACCCTTAGGAGGATTTTATGCCCCGTTTTAATTTAATGATTGCCGGAATCTTATTGCTGGTAATTTCAACCGTAATTTCTGCGCAACTAAAAACGGAAAGTTTTTCCGTGGGTTTTGGTGGGGGTGTTTTACTGGGCGATACAGAATTTGGACGAGATGACCGGATCAATCCTTATGGCAGCGTGTTTTTGCGCCACGCCATTTTTGACCGGATTGAAGGTCAGGTTACCGGAAATTTTTTGGGGAAATTGAAGAAAGACGCCAACGAACCGTACGAAACCACAATTTATAGCGCTGATTACAGCCTGCTGGTGCGGCTGGTTTCCGGGAATGTTTTCAGTCCGTATGTTTATGGCGGCATTGGCGGACTGTATTACGATGTTACGGACGCACCGCCGAGCGCTTCCGCAACTGCGGAAAATCAAAAGTGGAAACTCGTTGCACCGGTTGGGGGCGGTTTTCAGATCGGGCTGTCGGATTACGTTTCCATCGATGTAGCCGGTGGCTATAATTTCACAAACACGGATGACCTGAATTTGGTGAATATCAACAAAAATGACGGTTATTTCAACGGCCGTGCAGGATTGACCATCAAACTGCAAACCGGAACGATGGACAAAGATAAAGACGGGCTGAGCGATCGCGAAGAGCGAAAACTCGGCACAAATCCCAATATCGCGGACAGCGATACCGACGGGCTGAACGACGGCGAAGAATTTATGCAATATCGCACCCATCCGCTGCGCATCGATACGGACAACGACGGGCTGAACGATATGCAGGAAGTCCGTGTATACTCCACCGATCCGCGTGATCGCGATACCGATAAAGACGGGCTGAGCGACGCCGAAGAAGTGTTCACGTTCAAAACCAATCCGCTGGAAACAGACAGCGATGGCGACGGCGTGAACGACCGCGAAGAAGTGATGGTGTATCGCAGCAATCCAAATGACAAAGATTCGGACAAAGACGGATTGGAAGACGGAACGGAAATTACCAAATACCGCACCGATCCCACCAAACCGGACACCGATAACGACCGGTTGAGCGATAAAGAGGAAGTTAACAATAGCAATACCGATCCATTAAATCCCGATACCGACGGCGACGGTTTGACAGACGGCGACGAGTTACTTTCGCACAATACTGATCCGTTGAGTGTGGATACAGACAATGGCGGCGTTGACGATTTCACGGAAGTAAAACGCAAAACCAATCCGCTGGATGGCGAAGATGACGATCTGCTGAAGGTCGGAAAAGTGGGCGATAAAGTAGTGCTGGACGGCATTTTGTTCGCAACCGGCAGCGCAAATATTTCGCCGCAATCGGAAGTCATTCTCGAAAAAGCGTATCAAACGCTCGTTTCGTATCCGGATATGGATGTGGAAATTCACGGCTATACGGACAACACAGGTAACTACAATACAAACATCACTTTATCGCAAAAACGGGCGGAGTCCGTGCGGCGATATTTGATTTCCCGCGGCATTGATCCGGCACGTTTGGTTGCCAAAGGCTTTGGTCCCGCAAACCCGATCGCACCGAATAATACCAAAGACGGGCGCGCCCGGAATCGCCGTATCGAGTTTGTTCGTACGCGTTAATTATGGATTGTGTTGATGCACAAAGGCTTGAATAACATCTTTTGAAGTGATGATGCCGCAGAGTTTTCCGTGCGCATCCACAACCGGCAAACAGGAAACCCGCCGGTTGAGCATGGTTTGACCTGCGGTAAACAACGATTCAGATTCAACGATTGTTACCGGATGGCGCGTCATTATTTGATGCGCTTTCCGGTTTAATGTGTCGCGGTCGCGGCGCTGTTCGGAAAATGTTTGGATAAACGGACTGACCGAACGCAACACATCGCGGTCCGAAATGATGCCAACCAACGCTTCCTCTTCCATCACCACCAAATGATGAAAATTGTGTTCCTGAAAAATCTGGCTCATTTCCCAAACCGTTGTGTCCATTTCAATTTGGAAAACATTGCGCGTCATAAAATCAGCAACGTTCAGCGAGTCCTTTTTTTGAATGGTTGCATCCATATTTCAATCCCTTTTACTTTCAATTCAATGGTACTATCATCGGAAAACGGGATTTTTTTCCTGAACTTTTTTTTCAGAAGTATATTGAACAATTCACTTTACCTGCCCTGAAATCACCGATTCGGCCTTTTTTATTGAAAATAATTCCGTAATTTTGGTGATGCTGAATCAAATGACACAACATTTCGTCGGATGGCCGGCATGATTGCGGAATTTTTTCGCGGATTGCGGTCGTACGGCAATGCTCACCGGGTGATCATCCGCCATCGATTGTGGCGATTTCTGGTTATTCCGGGCATCCTGAGCATCGCGGTGGTGATTGCGATTATCTGGTTTGGTGGCGTTTATTTTGATAATTGGGCGAACACGCTCGTTCAATATGCGCTGCCGGAATCGCTTCGCGGCGATGCAACCCGCGCAATCGCAATGGTTCTGCTGTGGATTTTGCTGGTGCTGTTGGCGTTTATGACGTATAAACACATCACGCTGGCGTTTTTGGCGCCGATTTTGGGGCATCTCTCCGAAAAAACGGAAGTGCTGCTCGGGCATCAATCCGCCGAAGGATTTTCCATTGCCCGAACGCTGCAGGATTTGGGACGCGGCATCACAATAAATCTACGCAACTTGTTGTTTACGCTCGTTTTAACTGCGATCGTTTGGCCGCTGGTATTCGTTCCGGTCATCGGCGCGGTGGTCTCGACAGCGCTCATTTTGATGATCCAAGCCTATTACGGCGGCTTCGGATTGATGGATTGCGTGCTGGAACGCAAACGTTTTTCCGTGAAACAAAGCGTCCATTTCGCGAAACTTCATCGCGGGAGAATTTTGGGCGTTGGCAGCGGATTTATGCTGCTGCTGGCAATTCCGCTGATCGGCTGGTTTCTGGCGCCGGCATATGGCACGGTTGCTGCCACCATTTCCGCATTGGAAAAAGTTGAGAAAACTGAATCACCACACAAAAAATAGAGGTGTAAAAAATGGGAAATTTGCTGGATTGGCTGAAACAGAACGTCGCCGTTCTTAAAGATATCTTCACTTCGCTGCGGGAAGTTATTTTGGTCATCTGCCTGATTTTGCTGCTGATTTTTCCGGAAGGATTCAACAGCATCCTCACTCGCGCCGGATTTGTGGAGGCCGATTTTGGCTTCATCAAATGGAAGCGACAAATTGAGCAAATGCAACAAGATACCATGGCTGCGGATTCGCTGCTGACGCAGATGGAAGCAGCGCTGCAAACCACCGGTGAGGTTCTCGATCAACGCACCCGATCGTTGGATGGTGAAATGCAAACGCAGGAATTTTCGCTGGCTTCGCAAAATATTGACAGCACGCTGGCAAACAGCCGTAAAATTCGCCAAAAATTAAAAGAAAATCTGGAAAGCCAGCAAGCCTTGCTGAATGATATCCAGAAAGAAAGTCGCTAAATTCGGGCGCGTCAATGCCGCGTCCCCGACATTAAATAATTATCCGTTATCCTTTATCCTTTGAAAAACATGTATAAATCGCTCATCAGACCACTGCTTTTTTTACTCTCGCCGGAAATTGCGCACAATGTTACGTTTATTTTGCTGCGGCTGCCGTTTGTCAGCACCATTTTGAAATGGGTGTATCGATTCGAGCACCCGTCGCTGGAACGCAAATTGTTCGGGCTCACGTTCAAAAATCCGGTGGGGTTGGCTGCCGGTTTCGACAAAAATGCGGAGCTGTATCGCCAATTGGGTGATTTGGGATTCGGGTTTGTGGAGATCGGAACGGTGACGCCACAACCGCAACCGGGAAATCCGCAGCCACGCCTGTTCCGGGTGCGCGCGGATAACGCCATCATCAATCGAATGGGGTTCAACAACGACGGCATGTCTGCCATCGCCCTGCGGTTGCGAATGAACAAACGGCATGTGCTGATCGGCGGAAACATCGGCAAAAACAAAGTTACGCCCAACGATGATGCCATTGCGGATTATGAAAAATGTTTCGAAATCCTGTATCCGTGTGTGGATTATTTTGTGGTCAACGTCAGTTCGCCGAACACGCCAAATTTGCGGGCGCTGCAGGATAAAGAGCCGCTAACCGCTTTGTTGCAGCGCATCCAATCGTTGAATCACCAAAAATCGCCGGCAAAACCGGTGCTGCTAAAAATTGCGCCGGATTTGAGCGATTCGCAGTTGGACGACATCATCGACATCGTGAAAACCGTAAAAATTGACGGTGTAATTGCAACAAACACAACTATTTCCAGAGAAAATCTGCAAACGCCGGCAGGCAAAATTTCAGAAATCGGTGCGGGCGGATTGAGCGGAAAACCGCTGCGCGAACGCTCCACCGAAGTAATTCGCTATCTGCACCGGAAATCCGGCGGCGCGTTCCCGATCATCGGTGTTGGCGGCATCCACTCCGCCGCAGATGCGCTCGAAAAGCTGGAAGCCGGCGCATCGTTGGTGCAGCTGTACACCGGATTTATTTATGAGGGACCAGCGCTCATCAAGTCGATCAAAAAAGCGCTGGTCAAATAGGGTTGGCGCAAATTTCCGGCCACCAGATGGTGGAATTTCTACAGTCGTAATTACAAAAAAATCAATCCGATGATTCGCTCTCATTCTGTTCGGTGAACGCGTCATCAACCGGCTCCCACAATTCTAGTTTATTGCCTTCCGGATCCATAATGTGCACAAATTTGCCGTAATCGAATGTCTCAATTTCATCGCAAATTTCCACACCGGCGGCGCGCAGTTCCTCCACCAATTTTTCGATATTTTCCACCCGGTAATTGATCATAAATTGCTTTTGGGATGGCTCAAAATATTTGGTGTTTTGCGAAAACGGGCTCCACTGCAAATAAGCGATCTTGTCGGGATTTTCAGCAGTGCGGAACTCAAACATCGAGCCGTATTCGTTGGTCACCAATCCGAGATGTTCGGCGTACCACTCACGCATTTTTTCGGGTGATTCACATTTAAAAAATATGCCGCCGATGCCGGTTGCTTTTTTCATGGATTGCTCCTTTTCGGGAAAAGTTTGTGGATTGATTTTTTCGAACGAAAATTCGATGCGTTGCTGCATTTCCGCCGATGTTTCGATTTTTTCGACGATTGCCGTGAACGCGTTTTCGCCATCGCGGCGATAGCGAATCCGTTGTGGAAAATCGTGTGCCGGATTTTCGAAAACCGCTTCGGTTTCCGAAAAATTGACCAATTTGAACGGGATCGGCAGCGCATTTTCCGCCACTTTAGCGATGTAAAAAATATCGCCGCCCATTTTCGTCAGCAACAGCGATTCGCCGAAAATCGTTTCGCCGCTGGCTTTGGACACCCGCGAACTGCTACCTTCGAGCGCCGTTTCACTGACCCGACGCCACGATTCTTTGGTGATGCTTTTTGACGATTCGCGCTGCCAGTCGCCCCGCAGCCAGGCGAAATCATTGATATCGATCGCCACCGTTTGCGAAAACGTCAACATTGGCACCAATAAAATCATTTTGGCTAAAATCATTATATTCACAAGCTTAGACATTTTATATCCTGTTTAAATTGGCCGCTTTCAATATAGTCAGCAAAGAACTGTTTTGCAAAAAATCCCGCATGGCAACGCCAATTTTGACAAAAGGCACCTTGCTTCCGGATGGGAATCCCGCTATTTTTCGTGGCAATATTGACAATAGGAATCCGCATGAAAGCGTTATATTACGAAACATTTGGCGGGCCGGTTTCACTGCAAAATCTGCCCGATCCAGCGCCATCGCCGAGCGGCGTGGTTATTTCGGTGAAAGCCAGCGGACTGTGCCGCAGCGATTGGCACGGCTGGATGGGGCACGATCCGGACATCCGGTTGCCGCATGTGCCGGGACACGAATTGGCCGGCGAAATCGTCGCAACCGGAAAAAATGTGACGCGCTGGCGCATCGGCGATCGCGTAACCGTTCCCTTTGTGGGTGGATGCGGCAGTTGCCCGCAGTGCGTTTCCGGCAATCACCAGATTTGCGATCACCAGTTTCAGCCGGGATTCACCCATTGGGGGTCGTTTGCGGAATTTGTGGCGATCGATTATGCCGATGTCAACCTCGTTCGCTTGCCGGATGAGATGAATGTCGTGACTGCCGCCAGTCTCGGCTGCCGTTTTGTGACATCGTTTCGCGCAGTCGTTGCGCAGGGTCGGGTTTCCGGCGGAGAGTGGGTGGCAGTGCACGGTTGCGGCGGCGTCGGGCTTTCGGCGATCATGATTGCCAACGCACTCGGCGCGAATGTCATCGCAGTCGATATTTCCGATGAAAAATTGGAATTCGCGAAAAACATCGGCGCGATTGCCACAGTGAACGCAGCAACTTCGCCGGATGTGGTCGGGCAAATTCGGGAAATCAGCGATGGCGGGACGCATGTGTCCATCGATGCGCTGGGCAGCGCGACAACCTGTTTCAATTCTATCGCCAATTTGCGAAAGCGCGGCAAACATGTGCAGGTTGGATTGATGACCGGCGATCACCGTCATCCAAAAATCCCGATGGACACAGTGATTGCCAACGAGTTGGAAATTGTGGGCAGCCACGGGTTGCAGGCGCACAAATACCCGACGTTGCTGGCGATGATCGCCGCCGGAAAATTGCAGCCGGAACGGTTGATCGGCAAAACCATCTCGCTCACCGAAGCAGCAATTGCACTCACCCAAATGGATTCGTTCAGCGGCACCGGCATCACGGTGATTGACCGGTTTTGAGGATGATTTTATTTTCGGGCAGGAGATTCCCGCCTTCGCGGGAGTGACAAAATGAATAAAAACCTTTTCTGCAACATTTGATAAGTCGTTAAAATCCAGCTTGGTCACCACAAAAAACAGTCAAAAAAGATCATGAATCTTTACGAAAAATACATTTTACCGAAAGTTGTTCATCACACTTGCGGCATCGGTCCGGTGATGAAACAGCGCAAAAAAATTGTACCGCTTGCCGAAGGTAATGTGCTGGAAATCGGTTTCGGCTCCGGCAGGAATCTGGCGTTTTACGATCCCGCCAAAATCAAACGGTTGTGGGCGCTGGAGCCATCCCGCGAAATGTGGTCGCTTGCTGAAAATGCGGTTCGGGAATTTCCGGCAAAATTGGACTATCTCGAAAACGGTGCGGAAGATGTGCCGTTGGGGAATCGTAGCGTCGATACCATCGTTGTCACCTTCTCGTTGTGCACCATTCCTGCGGTTGACACAGCGTTGGCAGAAGCCCGCCGTGTGCTGAAATCCGGCGGCAAACTGCTGTTTTGCGAGCACGGCATCGCTCCGGATGCGAGCGTCCGACGTTGGCAAAACAGGTTGAATCCGGTTTGGAAAATTTTCAGCGGGGGATGCAACCTCAATCGCCAGGTGCCACAAATTATTGAAAATGCAGGATTTACCATAGCTAAAATGGATACAATGTATTTACCCGGTTGGAAACCCGCAACATTCAATTATTGGGGAATTGCTGTAAATCCGTAATGTTTATTTATTTGTTAAGCCAAAGCGTGGGGTTTTGCGGCTGGTTGTTTCCGTAAATCTCAAAGTGTAGTTTGGCGCCTTCCAGCGAGCCGGTGTCGCCCACAGTACCGAGAATTGTTCCGGCATCCACCACCTGAAATTTGTTGACCAGCACCTCATCCAAATGTGCGTAAACCGTGTAATACCCGTTGTTGTGATCAACAATGATCGTATTGCCAAAACCGCTGATGTAGGTAATTGTGCTCACAACGCCGGAAAAAACGCAGCGCACTTCTGCACCTTTTTTCGCCTGAATATCGATGCCGTTGTTCACCAAAACGGTTTTCAACCGGGGATTTTTATAATTGCCAAACGGGTGCACGATTTTCCCTTCAACCGGCCAATTCAATTTTTTGCGCTGACCGGCAAAATTACCTTTTACGCGGCTCCAGTCAATTTCCGGGCGAATTTCCGTTGGCGCGCTGCTGCCGTCGCGTTCGCGCTGCAATGATGCAATCAAATTTTGCAACCGCGAGGCGCTTTCTTTTTTGGTGACAATCGCCTGCTCATATAATTTTGTGTTCCGGGAAATTTTATCCACCAACGCCTGCCGGGAAACCCGCTTTTTTTCCAACGCTTTTTGCTCTGCCGCTTTTTCGTTGGCCATTTGTTTTTGGGATTCCAACGCGGTTACCCGTGCGGATTGCAGGGTTTCCAGCTCCGCCTGTTTCGTTTTCAACCGTTCGAACATGCGTTGTCCGTTATCCGAAACCGACTGAAAATAGCGATAGCGCACCACCGCCTGATTAAAATTTTCCGATCCGAGCAACCAGTCCCATTCGCGATCACGCTGGTATTTGTAGGCGAAAACCACCTGCTCGCGGAGCAACCCTTGCAGCCGTCGGATTTGTCCGTTCAGCGAATCAATTTGGGTGTTTAGCACGACCAGTTCCCGTTCACTCTGGCGAATTTCATTGCGCAGCAGGCGTAAGGCTTTGGTCGTCAAACTCACTTGCTGATCAAAATTTTTGAGATTTTCCATCTCATTTTGCAGCTTGCTGGATGCCGATTTCAGCTTGCTTTCCAGATCGGAAATTTCTGACCGCAGCTGTTGCAACTCTGATCGAGCGGAAGTTGCATCCTGTGCGGATAAAATGCCGGACAACATCAGGCAACACAAAATCGGGAAAATCTTCGACAAAACGACGGTTTTCATATTCAGTTTTTTTATTGCTAACACATTGTTTTTTGGAAGGTAAGATACAACGGAAGTAGCCGAAATGCCAGCGCAATCGGCTATTTGGTGGTCATCTGGTACACGCGGTTCCAGTTTGGCGGCGGGGGATTTTTGGCAAATTCCTGCACGCGTTTGAGATACAGGCTGGATGGGCCGTCATCGGGCATGAGGCGCAGGCATTTGCGAAACGCGGATTCGGCGTTTTCCCACTCGCGCTCCTCGTAATATCGAATGCCGTGGTGATACAGCGGCAAAATGCTTTCCAGCAAATTTGGTAGTTTGTCGCCTTTTTTGGCAATCAATTCGTAAACGTTGACGGGTTTGCTTTTGCCTTTCACAATCAACCGGTCGAGCGGGCGCGTGATCATCATATCTTTCACAAAATGGTAGGTTGCCTCGCTGATCATAATGCCGGTGCCGAATGTTTTGTTCGCGCTTTCCAACCGCGCAGCGAGGTTCACTTCATCGCCGATGACCGTGTAGTTGAATTTTTTGGGCGATCCCATATTCCCCACAATCATCGTTCCGGTGCTGATGCCGATGCGCGTGGCGACTGTCGGGCGTCCGGTGCGCAACCACTCGTGGGATAATTCTTTCAATCGTTTTTGCATTTCCAGCGCGGCAAGGCAGCCTTTTGTGGCATGATCCGGGTAGTGAAGCGGCGCGCCAAATTCCGCCATAATCGCATCGCCAATATATTTGTCAATTGTGCCGTCCAATTTTAGCACAATCTCGGACATTTCGGTGAGGTAATCATTGAGCAGCCGCACCAGTTCGCGGTGTCCGAGCGTTTCGGCGATGGTCGTAAAATTGGCGATGTCCGTAAACATCACGGTGATCACCCGTTCTTCGCCGCCGAGCACCAGTTTTTCAGGGTTTCGCTCCAGTTCCTTCACCAATTTTGGCGAAACGTAGTGACCGAATGCATCAGTCACCCGCCGGCGCTCCCGCTGTTCCACATAATAGCTGTAAACCGTTACACTGCCAAAAGTTAGCGCAAGTGCAAATACCGGAAAAACCATCTCCATCACCACCTGCATTTTCACAAACAGCAGAAAAACGGCGGTAATGTAAACGACAACTATCGCACCGGCGGCAATTGCAGATTTGATCGCCGAAAAGCGCAAACTGAGTGCAGTAATTACGGCAATCAGCAATAGCACCAACAGCAATGTCAGCAGTGGCGAAACTTTTTGATAATATTGTTGGGACAAAATGGTGTTTACCGCATTTGCCAAAATTTCGGCACCGGGCGTTTCCGCGGATTGTCCGTCCGCGTTCAAAAACGGGGTGGGAAAATTATCGTGCAGTTCCGCAACCGTGGAACCGATGATCACAATTTTGTTGTTGAATACGCCTTCCGGCAATAACGTTTCGTTAAAATAATTGAGGTCGTATTCCTCACCCAAATCCAACCGCTCATCATCAATTACCGATGCAAATGAGTATTGCGGAAAAGACGCGCGCGGTCCGGCAAAGTTGATCAAAATGGTTGCGGCATCGTAAAATGGAACCATAAAATCACCGAAATCAAGACCTTTGGCGCTGATTTCCGGGGTCAAATCCTGGCTGTAATCGCGGTATTTGCGGATCAATTCCAGTGAAAAAGAGGTCAGCCAATTGTCCTGATACCGCTGAACAACCGGATACCGGCGATAAATACCGTCGGGATCTGTTTCTACAGAAACAAGTCCAAGCCGGTCATTTGCGGCATTTTTGAGAATGTCGATGGGATCAACAAGATATGCATAGGTATTTTGGCGGCTGTGTCGCTCCAATTTGTGGGCTAATACAACGCGACCGGAAAGCTGCAACTGTTCCGCGAGCAGCGAATCACTTTTGGCATTTTGGGTATCCGGACGATCCAGAATGACGTCGATGCCGATCACACGGGCACCGGCTTTGGTGAGGTTTTCGATGGCGCGTGCGTAATACCAACGCGGCCAGGGCCAGCGATCCGGCAATGCTTCAAACGATTCATCATCGATCGTAACCAGCACAACCGGGGAATCCGTTACCGGCTGTTTGCCGCGAAGCAAAAATCGCCAGTCTAACGTGGTAAATTCCAACGATTCGAGCGCAGGTGTGGCTTTGCTAAAAAAAAGCGACAGCACAAATGCGGCAACGGCAATCAGGATAACGACGGTGCTTTTCTTCATAGACCAAAGTGCCAAATAACAGTTGACAGAAAGCGGCTAAAGCAAATATTAGCAAATGCTTAGCCGCCGTTTTTCAATTACAGATTGATATCGTAACGTGCGGTCAGCAGATAATCGCGGAAATCGCGATCACCGGAATAGCTGATCCAATCGCCATTGAGTGAGAGCCGACCAAAATCGGGCAGCGAAAAGATAATCCGTGCGTTCACGAACGAACGGTTGTAATCAAAATTATTGTTGATAAAGCTGGCTCCTGTCGGATCTGTGGGGTCCAGTGTTGAGATATCCGTATTTACCAAACCGTAACGCCCGTTGAGCGCCAACACCAAATCACCCTGCGGATCGAACACGCCGTTAAACGTATATTCCAGCCCGCCGCCAAACGAATTCAGCGAAAGCTCGCTGCTGTTCACATTTGCCGCTGTATTTTCGTTCTGTTGGAAATTGAATTCCAACCGGCTTTTCAGCGGGATGGCGTAACGGGTTTGCAGCAAAAATGAAAATGTATTGGAAAGGTTATCCAACCCGGAAGCTGTTTCGTCGGTGCGGTTGTAATTGAGCACATTCAGGGTAAAATTGTGGCGCAAACCAGTAAACAAAAAGCCGTAGCTAGTTGAAAACTGGATGGTATTTGTGGAATTATCTTCCGCCAAAGCCAGCGAGCTGCTTGCATCTAAACCATTGTTTCGTTTGTAGTTACTGTAGCCAAATGTCAGTGACGGAAAATTCTGCAACGGGAAATACGACACGTTGAAAGACATCGTGCGATTATCGGTTGTCGCCGGTTTCACATTGCCGAGATTGTTTTCGTAATCCTGATACCGCAAGTTCAGGAACAGCTGATTCTGGAACATGCGAATATTATCTGTAATGCTGATGCCTTTAGTATCGCGCAGCAAAAACGGCTGGCCGAGGCTACGAAACTGGCTATCCACCCGTTTGTAGGTTACGGCGAGATTGTTGTTCGCTACGTTCAGCCGCACCGTTCCGTGATAGGCGAACGAGGGCAAAACCACCAGATTTTCGTTAACCGTGATAAATCCGGTTACGAAATCATACAATTTTCTGTCGATATCGGTACCGAGCGCCTGCAGCGTATCATATGAAATACTTTCGCCATCGAGTATGTTCGGGTTGTAAGAACTGGCGTTGAAACTGCCTTCCACAATAAATTTGCGGTTGGGCGTTGCCAGAAATACATCCAACCCACCGGCAGCGGTTTCTTCCGGTTTGTTACCATATTTGATGGAGTTGGGATCGTCTTTTCCTTTGGTGGTAGTGATCCCAAACTGGAAGCTTTTCCGGGTGCCGAAACTCAGGCGCATCCCCGTAACTTCGCGCTCAAAAGTGCCGGGAACAATTGTCGTTACAGCAACGGAATCGCCTTCGATACCGCGAACGGTTTGCCCGGTTGTAAAATCAAAATTGATAAATTTCAAATATAGCTGCCCGTGAAATCCGCGAATAAAAATATTATTCAGCAAAAACTGGTTGAGCTGCGGATAGGTGTCACCGGCGTTCAACCGCAAAAAGCGTTCGTTCCAAAAGTTGGTTTGGGCAAATCCGCTGTAGCGATTTACCGGCTGCAAACGGCTATCTTCCTGATTGGAGAGATAAATCCGTCCGCCGAAGGTGTATTGCTCGGTGCCGGCTTCGATGCGCAATCCGGTTTTGTTGTATTCGCGTTTTTGGGTGCCATCCACCAGATTTTCGTTTCGGGTTTCCGCGAAAAAATTACCGGTAACATCAAAATTGCTGGTTTTTGGCGCGGGACCTTTGCGCGGTGTTGCGGAAAATTGCCATTCTTTTTGGGTCAGCAATCGACCGGAAAAGCTGTATAATTCCACCCGCAAGGTGTGGGAACCGGGTGGAATCCGGCGCGGCGCAAACGAGATAAAATCATCAAATTTTTGCAAAAATTCCGATCGCGACACATCGTAACTATCGAGAAAAACTTTGGTGCGTTCATGATCGATCTGGCTGCTCAGTCCAAAAAAAGATGCGGTGAGCAAAAATTCATCCGCGTAAATAATTTCGCCCGGTTCCGGCGTGATTACCACAATGCCGTCACCCGAATCGAAATCCTGATTCACGGCGATTTGCATCAATTCGCTTTCCGGGCCGTCTTCCGGATAAAACTGGAAAGCGCCGTCCGCATATTCCACTGAAAGGAAATATTCTACCATTTGCCCGGTTTGGTCGGATAAATCGACGCTGGCAAGATAGCGCAAGCCTTCCGGCAGCATCACCTGTGAGCGAAAGTTATTTTCGCCATAATTCCGGTAGTGGATGCGCACTTCGCGCAGCGGCAGGTAGCCGGTTCTGCCAACCTCAATTTCGACCTGCAGCCGTAATTTTTCATCGAGATATGGCTGTCCGGTAAAATCAATTTGCACCCGCCCGCGTGCCAACACTTGCAGCGATAGCAGGCAACCCATAATCAAAAGCCATTTCCAGGATAGTCGCTTCATATCATTCCTGACCTTCTATTTGCATTCTCATCACTCTTTTTTGCCCACTTTCATCGGTAAATTCAAATTCCAGCTGACGGATCGCGCCGGCGCCGCCGCTGAGGTCCGGCGGGATATCGCCGGTTCGCGTCAAACGTACTTCCGGCATGCTGGATCGCGATAAAACCACGGCGGTTTGCCCTTTCCGAACCAATACTTTTCCGGCCTGATTGCTCACTTCAACCGTTCCGTCTGTGGTGATGTAGCGAGTTTCGCCGGATTGGAGGCGCTGCAAAACCCAAAATTGCGTGCCCTTCACCGATGCTACAGATGTCGGTGTCGTCACCGTGAAATTTTTGGGCTGCTGGAATAAGCTGAAGAAAAACGACCCGACTTCAGAGAAAATGTTTTTCGTGATTGAGCCACCGTCGCGCTTCCCTTCGATGGTGCACACCGAGTTTTCGCGAATGCGCATCAGGCTTTTATCATCCAGAAATTTGATGGCGCAGAATGCATCTGCGCTGGTTTCCAGCTTGTCGCCGTCCTGCAAAATTTGCCCTTTTTTGGCAGCAGCACTTTTGAAACTGCTTTTCGGAGTCACCCGGACATCGCCCTTCATTTTCACGATGACAGCGATTTTTTCCGCCGCGAACAGCGGAAACAGCCCAATGAGCAGCCAAATGCCCAGCAAACCCAACGCACGTTGATAAATTGATTGTTCTCTCATTTGTTTGTCTCACTCAATCCGTAATGTTATCCGCATACTGCGAAGACGTTGATTTTCAATAATTTTTAGTAAACTTCTACTTTTTTCAATTTCAATTTGCCCGATTGAAATTGGGAAATCAGCAGCAACAATTGGTTGATTTCGACGGTGCTGCCATCCATTGTAATGGTGCCATTTGGCTCAAATCCATTTTCCAACAGCGATTGCAACGCGCCTTCGTAATCCGGTCCCAAAATCTGCCGCAAAAACGTGACAATCTGCGGGGAATAATTGATGCCCTGCACATCATCCGCTACTTTGAACCGGAAAATATCGCTTTGCAGAACAATGTTGTTCGTCGCGGTTGGAATCACCGATTCCACTTGCCAGTAATAGGTTTTGCCGTTTTCCAGCAAGCGCACGGGACCTACAACCTGCCCGGAGCTCAACACCGGGTTTGTGTCTGTGGGATATTGGATGAAACTGTTTTGATAATTTTGAATATGTAAAATCGGTTGGTGGCTGAGCACATCCTGAATATTAAAATCTTCCGGCTGCTTTTCGTACACATAAAAGTTGAAGGTAACACTACCGGGAACCGCATCTGCATACCATTGAAAATACGGAAAAATCGTGTTGATTTCTTCAATAATGCTTTCGGAAACAGAACGTCCCGGAAACTGTTGCTCGATGGATGTCGGGTTGCTGATGAACAAGGTATGATCCGGGTTATCATCACCAATGACGCTACCGTCGCTGACGAGAATTGCACTCATCAAAAAATCATATTGTCCGGCAGGTAAAAAGCCGGTATTCAAAATGGCTTCTTCCAGATTATCAACCGCATTATAATCGATATCGTTATCATCAATATCCAATTCCAGGGTTTGGCCATTCACCAGCGGAACACCCATACTTAATAATTGGCTATTTGTGACAATAACAATGCCCGGCGGTAAGTCAATTTCATTCGATTCACCGCGAACAATTTGAACCCCATTTGCCAGCACCCGCAATTCCAATTTTATGCGTAAAGTGCTTTCGGTATTGGATGTTACGGTTAGGTTAAAAAACGGGGGGATATCACCGGAATTTGTCAAATCCAGATCACCGGCGGTAAAAATAATGGCTTCCGGATTGATCAGGCTAAGATCGACCGTTACATCCGGTAACTGTGCCTGCAAGCTGCCGGATATGCCGAATAGCATGCAAAAAATCACTAAAAGTGAATACAATCGCTTCATTTTGTTTCCTTTAAAAAATGTCGGATTTCGAATGCCTTAATTGGCTTCCACGGGTTGGAGCGCCACAATCACATCCCCCACAGAAACCAGGTCGTTTTCCTGATGCAAAATCTCGCTGATTTTTCCGTCTCTCGGCGATTTAACATCATTTTCCATTTTCATTGCTTCCACGATAAACAGTGTCTGATTTTGCCGCACATCATCGCCGGTTTTCACCAGCATTTTGAGAATTTTACCGGGCATCGGTGCGGAAATTTCGTTTGCTGTTGCACCATCTCCGCTGTCTCCGGCGGCAAATCCGGGGCGGTTTGCTTCGCCGCGTTCAAAAATATAGGTTTTGCCGTCGATTGCGATAAACACGCTGTCTTTGTCGCTGGCGAAATGCGCCGTTTGGCGTCGCCCGTTCCGGATGATAGAGAAGGTATTCGCATCGATTTTCTCAAATTGCAAATCCAGCGTTGCATCTTTCACTACTGCTGAAACTTGCCCGTTCGTTTGCTCAATAATTTTTACGGGAAAATTTTCGCCGTTAAAACGAAACTGTTTTTGTTGCATAGAACCACCTGTCTGGAAAAGCACGATGCGAGGGATAAGCTATGATTTGTGTCACTTTTCGCGTGTGATCTACATAGCGATTTTGCAATCCTGTTTTTTAAAGGGTGCAAAAAAGCCTATCCCAAATCGTGTTTTTTCTTAATTTATACACTATCGGATATTTTTATTAAAATTTAATTCATTTTGGAGAAAAATTATTCATTAGCGGAACAACGACCAATCGCCCAGCAATTGCCACGGAGAAGCCGGTCGGGATGCGCCAAATCCATTCATAACATCCTGTTTTTTGGGCTGATCCGCCAATGCAGCAACCGTCGCGGCGAGCAGAACGGTATCGTCATCAACAGCGTTTTTCCATTGGGGCAAATGCTTCGCGATGAAGCCGGTATCTACATCGCCGGACACAAAAGCGGGATGAGCCAAAACCGCTTTCATAAACGGGATGCCGGTTTTCACGCCCAAAACAACGTAATCGGACAACGCGGTTTGCATTTTTTCGATGGCGAGCGTGCGGTTTTCCGCATGAACAATGAGCTTGGAGAGGATGGGATCGTAAAAGTGAGAAACGTCCACGCCGCTGTAAACGCCGGAATCGACCCGAATGCCCGGGCCCGCGGGTTCTTTCAGAAACAGCAGTTTGCCGATGGACGGGAAAAAATTATTCTCCGGATCTTCGGCGTAAATCCGGCACTCGATGGCATGCCCGGTTTGGCGCAAATCCGTTTGCGAAAACGGCAATTTTTCGCCGGCGGCAACCCTAATTTGCTGTTTTACGAGATCGATGCCGGTCACCATTTCCGTGACCGGATGCTCCACCTGAATACGCGCATTTACTTCCAAAAAATAAAAATTGAGGTTTTCGTCGAGTAAAAACTCGACTGTCCCGGCGTTGGTGTAATTCACAGCCGTCATCACGCGGCAGGCGGTTTCGCCCATTTTTTGGCGAAGCTTTTCGTCCAGCGCGGGCGATGGCGTTTCTTCGATAATTTTTTGGTGCCGCCGCTGGATGGAGCATTCCCGTTCGAACAGATGCACCACATTTCCGTGCGTATCCGCCAACACCTGAAATTCCACGTGACGCGGTTTTTCGATGAATTTTTCCATATAAACCGTATCGTTGCCGAAGGCGGATTTTGCCTCACGGCGGCTCGATTCGATAGCATCCGGCAGCGAATCCGCATCGTGCACAACCCGCATGCCTTTTCCGCCGCCACCGGCGGATGCTTTGATCATCACCGGGAAACCGATATCGGCTGCTTTTTCACGAATCCAGTCGATGGATTCCCCCTCGATTTCCACACCCGGCGTTACCGGAATTTTTGCGGCAATCATGGTTTGGCGGGCGGTCAGTTTGTCGCCGACGGCTTCCATCGCTTCTGCGGAAGGGCCGATAAATATCAATCCGGCATCGCGGCAGGCGCGGGCAAAAGTGGCATTTTCCGAAAGAAATCCATATCCCGGATGCACCGCATCGCAGCCGGTAGATTTGGCAGTTTCAACAATTTTTTCGATGTTCAGATAGCTTTCCAGCGCCGGCGGCGGACCGATCAGCACGGATTCGTCCGCAATAATCACGTGCTTGGCTTTGGCATCCGCTTCCGAATAAACGGCAACCGAGGTGATGCCCATTTCCCGGCAGGCGTTCATCACCCGAACGGCTATTTCGCCGCGATTAGCGACCAAAACTTTATTGATGGATTTCGTTTTCATGCAATTATCCCAAGCCTGATATTAAAAAATTAGGGTGCGGCTGTTAGTTTTGTGCTTAAAACCAAACGCTTCCGTTTCGACAAATTATATTTATTTAACAACGAATATTCTACTTACCGACTTCGAGCGAGGTGGTTTCCGGACGCTTTTTGTAATCGCCGCGAGCGAGCGATTTTTCCAGCCAAATATACAAAATCATGAACAGGTAACGGCTGCCCATTTCCTTTATTTTCAATTTGGAAACGCCGTGAGCGCGATTTTTCCAACTGATCGGCACGACGCTGTAATTGTAACCGCGCACGATTGCTTTCAGCGGCAACTCCACGGTGATGTTAAAATGATAGGACAAAATCGGGCGAATGCCGTCAATCGTTTCCCGGCGATAGGCTTTGAAAGCGTTAGTGGTATCATTAAACCGGATGCCGAACAGCACTTCGATAAACCAATTCGCCAGGCGATTCAGCACCATTTTGTGACGCGGGTAATCGATCACTTTTCCGCCTTTGATAAACCGCGAGCCAAACACACAGTCAACACCTTTTTGCAATTCGCGGTAGTATTGCACGATATCTTCCGGCGCGTCGGAGCCATCTGCCATCACGATGGCAACGGCGTCGCCGCTGTAATTTTCCAGCCCTCTTTTGATCGCCAGACCGATGCCGTTGGGCGGCGAGTTGTTTATGTATCGGCAGGTCGGAAATTCCCGCGAAAGCAGTTGCAACACGGATTCGGTGTCATCTTTGCTGTTATCGTTCACCACCAAAACTTCATGCGGAATTTGCTCCGCGTTCAATCGCGAAACGATGTCTTTCACCGTCGCACGGATGGAGCCTTCTTCGTTATATGCCGGGATTACGAGTGATATTTTCAACTTCAAACTATTGTTATTGTTCAACTTAATACTAATGATATAAATTAAACCAGCGGATCGATCTTGCCAGGATCTTCCAGATTTTTGGCTTTCTCCCAGGCATTCAGCAAAGCTGCCTGGTTCAGATTCGCCCATTCAACGGTCAGCCCCAACGCACGGGCAGGCAATTTGCCGTATAAAACAGCAAGTGTATTCAGATCAATTAAGGCTTCATGTTCACCATAATATGCGTGAAAATGTGGTGGTGCATGATCGTCAAAATACATCCGAATAATAATGCCATAAAAGCGGCTGATTTCAGGCATTTACCGACTCTTTTGATAACTGTTTAAACAAATCTTCCGGTTTCTGGCCGGTTAATTTCAGGTAAAGCGCATCCGCACAAAGCTCTACTTCATCTGTCCAGCGTAATTCACCAAATTCACCGATAGAGACATTTTCAAAAACGGCGGTATCATCCCAAATGTTGAATACGCCTTTTTTGGCGTAGCTGCTCAAGTCAATTTCGCCGGACACACCGTCCGCATATTTCAACCAAATGACAAAATGTTTTTTTACTTTCACATCTACAATTTTTTTCATAACACAACCTCATATTTAATAACACTTTGAATATAGGTGTATTTTTACTGAAAGTCAGACTTTTTGCTGTCAATAGCGAATCAACTTACTGCCAGCGACCGCGGTTTTCCGCATACATTTCCTGCAAAATGCCGTCAACATTATATTTGAAATCCCAATCTGGAAAGTGGCTGCGGAATTTTTGCACGCTGCCGACCCACCAAATGTGATCGCCGATGCGGTTGGTTTCGCTATATGTCCAGTTCAGTTCGCGACCGGTAATTTTCTGGCACAAATCGATAGCTTCCAGCATGGAGCAATTGCTGTGGCGACTGCCGCCAACGTTGTAAACTTCCGCCACACGCGGCGACTGGTAAAAATGATAAAACGCATTCACCAAATCGTAGCTGTGAATGTTATCGCGCACCTGTTTGCCTTTGTAACCGAACACCGTGTATGGCTGTCCGGTCATCGTGCATTTCATTAAATATGCCAAAAAACCGTGCAACTGCGTGCCGGAATGGCTCGGTCCGGTGAGGCAACCGCCCCGGAAAATAGCGGTTTTCATATCGAAATAGCGACCGTATTCCTGCACCAGCACATCCGCCGCCACTTTCGATGCGCCAAACAGCGAGTGTTTGGTCTGGTCAATGCTCATATCTTCTGTAATGCCGGAAAAATACGGGTGATTCTCAGCGATTTCCCAACGTTTTTCCAGCTCCACCAACGGCAGGCGATTGGGTGTATCGCCATAAACTTTGTTGGTGGAACAGAAAATGAAAACGGCATCCGGCACGATTTGGCGGGTGTGTTCCAGCAAATTCAACGTGCCGTTGGCGTTCACCGTGAAATCCGTGAACGGGTCCTGCGCTGCCCAATCGTGCGACGGCTGCGCGGCGGTGTGAATGATCAATTTAAGATCGCTGCGATATTTGTTGAAAATGTCGCCAATCGCTGTTTCATCGCGGATATCCGCATCAAAATGGGTGTAATTTTTGAGATTCGATTTGAGTCGCTCAACATTCCAACGGGTGGAGGCTTCGTCGCCAAAAAAGAATTTTCGCATATCGTTGTCAATCCCGACAACCGAAAAACCTAACTCGTGGAAAAACTTCACCGATTCCGACCCGATCAAACCGCCGGAACCTGTTACCAAAACCACGCTCATTTGCAATGTCCCCTTTTGCAATTTCAAGTGAAAAGATAGCCTGAATCATAACAAATTTTGCCCCCAAATGCAAAAGGGAATGTGTCAACTATTCCGGTGCGATGCCGATGATCTTTTTGAACGCAACCATATTTTGATTGAAGATTTTTCCGGAATTCTACGTTTCCGGAAAAATAAGTGTTTAGAAAAAGGACTTTAAAATGAGCAAAAATAATATTTTAATCTCGCTCTGCATGATTGTTAAAAATGAAGCTGCAAATTTACCGCGTTGCCTCGGCAGCGTCAAAAATCTGGTGGATGAAATGATTGTTGTGGACACCGGATCGAGCGACGGAACGCAGGATATCGCCAAAAATGCGGGTGCAAAATTATTCACCGAACCGTGGCAGGATGATTTTTCCGCAGCCAAAAATGCGGCCATTTCCCGCGCAAACGGGCAATGGATTTTGGTGCTGGATGCTGATGAAGAATTGCTGAATCCGAACGAAATTGCCCAACCATTGCGGCAGCAATTAAGCGAAACCAACGCAGATGCGTTCCGGTTACCGGTGCGCAACCGGATGCCGGCCGGCGATTTGATGCAAATTCAGGAATTTTATCTGACGCGGCTGTTCCGCAATCGCCCGGAATTTCGCTACGAAGGGCGCATTCACGAACAAATTCGTCCGGCGATCGAGCGAAACGGCGGCAACATCGAAACCGCTGACGTGACTATTTTACATCACGGCTACGCCCAAACGGATGTTCAGGGTGGGCAAAACCGGCTGCAACGAAACATTCAATTGTTGGAAAGTGCCGTAAAATCTGATCCGCTAAATGCGTATTTAAACTATCACTTAGGATCGAGCTACAAAGATACGGGCGATTTTCAATCTGCCGAAAAACATCTGCAAATCGCTCTGGAAAACGGCAATGCGCTACCGTCGGAAATCCGGGAAAAACTGTTCGCCAAATTGTCCCAAATTGCGCTGGCAAAAAATGATTATCGCAACGCTGCGGCATTCGCCGGCGAATGTTTGGCAATCAGCCCGGACAATTTGATCGGGCTGTACAGCGGTTCGCTGGCGCTCATTTACACCGGCAACTTCGCGGACGCGCTGGACGGTTTTCAGGCAATTTCCGGACATCCGAACGCCAATCCGGCGGAGCTGCCCCAAATTCAGCAAATCATCCAATTCTGCCAGCAAAAATTGGGCAGCGCAACCTATTCACATACATAGCAAAGTTTATCTAAAATGGATTTATTTGATCAAAAAACCGTATATTCCCCACTTCAGCAATCGACAACAACAGGGGAAGAAATGCCGACGACTCACGATATCCAGAGCCGTTTATTTAAGGTAATCAACGATAATTTTGACGTTTCCCGCGGTGCGCCGCTGCCGTTGGGTGTGTCCATCAAACGCGACGGAATTAATTTTTCCGTTTTCTCCAAACATGCCACGTCCGTTCAATTGGTGCTGTATACGCAGGGTGAACACGATCCGCTCATCGAGCTGCGGCTGGACCCGCGATACAACAAAACCGGCGATGTCTGGCATATTTTTATTCGCGGTATCGATCCGGGCATCCGCTATGCCTACCGGATGGATCGCCAGCCGAATACGGCGCCGCACATCCATTATTTTAACCCGGCGATTGTGTTGCTGGACCCGTACGCGAAAGCGTTTTCCGGATCGCCGCAATGGGGGCAGTTGCACAACCGGCGCGGACAAAAAGTGGTTTCGCAAAAAAACACCCGGCGCTGCCTGGTGGTAGATGACGACGGCTTCGATTGGGGATTTGATCAACCGCTGAACACGCCGTTGGCGGATTCGGTGATTTACGAAATGCACGTTCGCGGATTCACCCAGCACCACAGCGCCGGAGCGCAACATCCCGGCACTTTTCGCGGGGTAATCGAGAAAATCCCGTATCTGAAAAAATTGGGCATTACCGCAGTGGAACTGTTGCCCATCAACGAATTTGAAGAGGGCGAAGGCGATCGCTACAATCCCCAAACCGGGCAGCGGCTGCTCAATTTTTGGGGATATAATTCGATCGGGTTTTTCGCGCCGAAAGCCTCGTACGCGCACGACAACCAAAATGACGGACCGGTTCGCGAATTTAAAGAAATGGTAAAAGCGCTGCACGAAGCGGGCATCGAAGTTATTCTCGATATTGTTTTCAACCACACCGCCGAAGGTCAGGCAGATGGGCCAACCTACAATTTCCGGGGATTGGACAACGGGATTTATTACATCATCGATCCGGTTACCGGAGAATATCACAACTATTCCGGCTGCGGAAATACGATGAACTGCAACCATCCGGTGGTGCGCGATCTGATTATCGATTGCCTGCACTATTGGGTGACCGAAATGCATGTTGATGGTTTCCGGTTCGATCTTGCATCCATTTTGGGACGCGGGCAGGATGGAAGCGTGCTGGCAAACCCGCCGCTGATCGAGCGCATCGCGGGCGATCCGATTTTGGCAAATACCAAACTCATCGCCGAAGCGTGGGATGCCGCCGGATTGTATCAGGTTGGCGAATTTCCCGCATGGGGACGATGGGCGGAGTGGAACGGCAAATATCGCGATGACATCCGCCGTTTTGTGAAAAGTGACGCCGGGATGGTTCCCGCGCTGGCCGCACGGCTGGCCGGCAGCGAAGATTTATATGAAGATGACGGGCGCGAACCGTTTCACAGCATCAATTTTATCACCAGTCACGACGGATTTACCTTGCGCGATTTGGTGACTTACAACGACAAACACAATCTCGCCAACGGCGAAAACAATCGCGACGGAACGAACGACAATTACAGTTGGAATTGCGGCACAGAAGGACCAACGGATGATGACGCCATCAGCAATTTGCGCCTGAGGCAGATGAAAAATATGGCCGCGCTGCTGATGCTTTCCCACGGCGTGCCAATGATGCTCGCTGGCGACGAACTCGGGCGAACCCAGCACGGGAACAACAACGCCTATTGCCAGGACAACGAAATCGGTTGGATGGATTGGCAACGCAACCGCGATTCCGGCGATTTATTGCGTTTTTTTCAACAGCTGATTCACATCCGAAAAGAGCACCCGAACCTGCGCCGCGCCAGTTACGATCGCGCCCACGGTGCCGCTTCGCCCTTGATCACTTGGCACGGTACGCGATTGAACCAGCCGGATTGGTCCGCCGGATCACGTTCGCTGGGCATGCATTTGCACAGCAATCCCGCGGATTTTGATATGTATCTCATCGCCAATTCCTATTGGGATTCGCTCAGCTTTGAGCTGCCCGGCACCCGAAGCGGGCGCGAATGGCACCGCGCGATGGACACCAGTTTGGTATCCCCGGAGGATATTTTACCCATCGGGAAAGAAGAAATTTTGCAAAATCAAAAAATTTATACGGTTGGTGAACGGTCGGTAGTGCTGTTGATTTCGAAATAAACATCAGCTGTTGGCGAGCGCTGCGCAGGGTTTGCACAACCCTTCCGCAACCATCGACAGCGAATCCAGCTGATAGCCTTCCGGTAAATCCACTTCCGGAATTTTGATCAGCGGGAGGCAAAATGTGTGTCCGCAACGGCGGCACTGGAAATGCAAATGCTGATCGTTGTGCTGATGTGCAGAGCAATCCTCCGGATGGCAGAGTGCATATTTTGTCACCGGAGAATCATCAACGATTTTGTGGATAAGTCCATTAGTTTCAAATGTTTCCAACGTTCTGTAAATCGTAACCCTGTCACAATTCACCCCCAATTCCCGCTCCAAATCCGCGTGGCTCATCGCATAATTATTCTGTTGAAATGCGCTTAAAATCGCCAGTCGTTTTTCGGTCGGGCGAATCTGATGGGTTCGCAAGGTTTTTACGGTCAGTGCATTCATTTTATCAGCCACATGTTTGATCCAGAAATCAGCTTCAACCGGAAACGATTGAATTTTATTTAACAGTAAATTTTATCCACTGTTTTGTGATTAGGCAAGCGAAAAACGAATATCCAACTTTTTTTGCAACTTTGTTGCAATTTCACTTTAGAAAAACTATATTTGCAACCCTGTTGCAAAAACAGACGTAAGATCGTTTACATTTAATCGAGGGCATTAACCTGTGGGAACATTCGTTTTGAAAATTGCGGATCGTTATAATTTGGATAAATTGGGAATTTCGGCATCCCTGCTGTGCGCTATTCATTGTGCGCTGGTGCCGGTAATTTTGCCGTTGATGAGCGCTGTCGGGCTCGGTTTTTTGTGGTCACATGAATTTGAATTTTTTATGATCGCACTGGCATTTGTTGTGGGAATTTGGGCGTTGAGCCACGGCTATCGTCACGCACACCGCAAGCTGTTGCCGTTTGTGCTGTTTACGATTGGTATCGGCATTATTTTCCTGAGCAAATTAATTTTTCACCATGAATACGAGTTCATCATCCTGCCAATCGGCGCGATTTTTATTGTCACCGCCCACTGGCGAAACTGGAAATTGCATACCCACTGCCCCGCTGCGGACCACTCACACGATCACTAAATCTATAAATTACAGATATTTACAAACCGTTTTATTCACTCACCGATTTTATTCCCCAACTGAACAGCACGCACAATTGCCGCCGCAACCATTTGCGCGGCAACTTCGCCAACGATGCTCACATCCGCTGCTAATTCGCCGGTGCTGAGGGCAAAAACCACGTCGCCATCGTGCATCGTGTGCGCCGGACGCGTAGAACGGGCGATGCCGTTTTGGGCCATCTGGGCTATTTTGTTGATTTCTTCTTTTGTGAATTTCGCGTTGGTTGCCACAACCGCAAGCGTAGTGTTTGTACCGTCCGCTTCCGTCGGGAAACCGCCGCGAATCACTGTGTGCAGCGTGTTGGCAAAACCGCTGCCATCGGGATTTCGCACACCGGCGACAATTTGCCCGTTTGCCGGATCGATCACATCGCCGAGTGCGTTCGCCACGGCAATCGCACCGACACGAATACCGCCGGGTAACTCCGTCGCAGCACTGGCGACGCCGCCGTTCATCGCAAATTCTCGTCCCATAATTTTCCCGACCATCGCGCCACGCCCAACGCCGGTCTGCCCTTCTGCAAAATTTTTCCCGGCATTGGCACATGCATCGTAGCCCATTTGAACGCTGGGAAAATCAGTGTTGCGTTCATTCGTTAAATCGAAAATAATCGCTGCGGGAATAATCGGTACGATAATTCCGCGAGCGTCGTATCCGATCGCGTTTTCCGCACACCACTGCATGGCGCCATCTGCCGTTCGCAATCCGAATGCGCTGCCGCCGCTGAGCATAATGCCATGAATTTTACGCACCATAAATGTGGGGCGAAGCAATTCCGTTTCGCGGGTGCCGGGTGCGGAACCGCGCACATCCACACCGGCGATTGCGCCTTCGCGGCACAAAATCATGGTGCAGCCGGTTGCTTCCGTGTCGTGCGTGCTGTGCCCGACTTCGATGCCGGGGATGTCGGTTATTTTCATAATTTTATTATTTTCAATTGTTTATTGTGCAAAAATTCCGGTTAACACAAATGATTCCGATTCAATTTTTTGAGCCAAGGTAGTCATCCCTTCGGTGGTGCTGATATCCGGATTGAACGATCCGTCAACTTTTTGGATCCAAATCAAACTATCCGTGAAATTCCCAAGCAAAAAATAATTGATCGATTTCAGGGTGTAAACAGATAAAACTGTCAGCGGTAAACCATTGGAAAATGACCAATTAGGCTTGGCGCTCAACAACGAATCCGCAAATTGGTTGGATACCGTAAAATTTTTCATCCCGTTTCGCGTGAACGCCAACCCGGAGAAGATTTCCTCGCGGTTGCCGGACATGCTCAAGCCTTCGTTCAAAACAGAATTGGCATTTGCAAGATTCCCTTTTACCAGATAACACCACCCCAAGCCTGCGATTGCCTCAATCTGGTTTGCTTTATCCCGTGCATCCAGAAAATGCGCAATTGCGGCATCATAATCCTTTGCCTGGAAAGCGTTCCAACCGTCTTCGACAAATTCTGCATAACTTTTTTCTTCGGGCGGCTTTACCGGATTTTTACCGGAACATCCCACAATTCCCCAAAAAATGATCAACATACTGAATAATAAAACAAATTTTTTCATGATTCATATTCCCGTTGCTATTTGATCAAAAGCATTTTTCGAACCAGCGTTGTGTTTTCCGAAGAAAGCTGGTAAAAATAGAAACCACTGCCCACATTCCGGGCGTGGTTGTTTTTGCCGTCCCACTGAATTTTATACATCCCGGCGGAATTTCCGGCAACGTTATATTCGCGGATGAGCCGCCCCTGCAGGTCAAAAATACGAATGGAAACATCGGTTGCTTGCGGCAGAGAAAAACTGATATTCGTTGTTGGATTAAACGGATTGGGATAATTCTGGAAAAGCTCAAATCCGTTGCTGACACTGGCTTCGAGGTCATTCAAATTCTTTTTGGCAACGATTTTTATTTCATTGCCGGCAAATTCTGAAAGCTGAACCAATGCATCATCACTTTCGAAACGAACGCCGGTCGAAACCCATTCACCGGATTCATTACGCATAATTTCAAATGTTTTTGCATCCGAAAAAGTTAGCTTTTTTGGATAAATTTTCAGCGTCGCATTTGTTGCGATAGTCGGTGTTAGCGAAGTTCTGGCGATATAACCATCGTTTTCCAACCGGCTTTCGGCAAAAAATAATTGTTCAGCTTCGATGGTTTTTCCGGGGATTTCGAACACTACCGCATTGTCCGGGGTCGGTAACACCATTGGCAATTCGGGGATCGCGTATTGGATATTCACTGTTCGTGTCACCATATTTTCGACGCCATTTATTGCCGTCCCACCGACGGATATTACATGCACGCCCTTCATCGCAAATTCAAAAGCGCCGCTGAATACCCGTTCCGGCTCATCCAATGCTTGCAGCGTAACCTGATTGGTATCACCGGCAAATGCCACATTTCCGAATGGCTGCTCGGATAATTCCCTGTCGGTGGTTAATACCAGATCCACAAATCTGTTATTTGCCGGATTGGCAAATATCGACAGGTTCAGATTTGGCGGGTCCGCCAATCCATTCAGCCGATATCGATACACATTCATATACGATTGCGGGGAAGCACCAAATCCCCGGTTTGACAACGCTGTTATCAGCGAATCCTGAACAACCAATCCAACTGGTGGAAAACTAAAAACGTTAAATTCCTCATAAAATTCAGGATCTATCACCTCAAGCAATGTGCCATTTTGGGCAAAAACCAAAAGCCTGGTTGAAGGCGCATCGCCGAGTACCACCATATTTCCCAAATTATCAAATCCAATATTCAGCCCTTCACGAACTTCCGGTACGGTTGTTTTCCAGATTCTGTTGCCCAAACTATCAATGGCTTCCAGATAACATTCCCGTCCAACCTTTCCGGTTATAAATATTTTGTTATCAAAAATTTTCAAATCTCTTATCGTGAATTCCGGTGAAGCGCCATAATCAACCTCCGGAAACACCCAGCTTATCGAATCGCCGGGCTGAAAACCGGCCGCATATTTTAACACAAATGCGTCTTTCCGATCATTATAATTACCATCTGGATAAGCACTGACGTAGATATTATTTTCCAAATCGTTTGATAACCGGATGTTGTCGAATCTGGTGTCGCCCGGAAAATTATAAAGCTCATCCCATTGTAAAGTCCCGTTTGTGTCATACGCGATTGTTGAAATTAAATGATCAAGATTTTGGTATTTTGTAAACCCCGTAACGATAATTCGGCCGGTTTCCAGAAACAGTATTTTTTGAGCATAGTCATTTTTTAAAGTTCCGCTGTTACTGTCGAAATAGCGCACCCAGTTTTCAGTTCCATTGGCGGCAATGCTAACTGTAATAAAATCAACATCTGAACTCGTTTCTGTGTAGCCGCATAAATATATTGAACCATTGGGTGCAATTACCATATCGGTAAAAATTGTGGCGGTGCCGGAGAATCCCGGATATTTTTGATGCCAAATCACTTGTCCGCTATTGTTTAGCTTTGTTATCGAAAACAGATTATTGAAGTAGTCTTCGATGACTGCAATATAAATATTTCCGTCATCGTCTGTTTCGAAATCGATCAGGTTTAATTTTTCGGAACTATCCGCCTGCTCTATATATTGCCACAGCAATTGTCCGTTGGTATCGACTTTATTTATCAATATGTCTTCATACAGCCCTTTTTCCCGTTTCGAAATGCCACCGGCAACAAACTGCCCGTTGGATAATCGCAACAGTTTTTCCCCGAAATCGCTGGATACTCGCACATCTTCGAATGCTTCCCAAATGACATTCCCGCTGCTGTCGAATGTTTTGATGTAATTATTCGCGTCAGTGACATTTATTGCCGGGAAAATTGAACATTCGTGTATTAACCCATCCGGTGTTAAAATCAATTTTTTTGAGACATTTACAAGACCGATGCCATCCGGGCGATCGACAGACAATTTCCATTCGCGCGATCCGTTTGCATCAATTTTATGCAATTCCCGGGAAATTATATTGGAAGAATCATGAGTTACACCAAGATAAGTGTTATTGTTTGCATCAACGATGAAATGGAGCAAACCTGCTGCATCTTCGATCACGAATTGATAATTCCATTCAACATCGCCATTTGGCGCAATTTTTTTAAGGAAACCAATAATTTCGGATGTTGCGAGATTGCTGGCTAACGCACCAATAAATAATCCACCTTCGTTGCCCAGTTCTATTTGCGGCTTCTGTCGGACAACAATTTCCGGGTAAAATCCGACGTTCGAATACACCCCATCAGCCGTAAGTTTGCCGATTGAGATTCCACCGCCGGTCATGCTGCTATCCGGATTTAAGTCTGTTGTAATCGTGTAAATTGAATTCTCCGAATCAATAACACTATCAAAACCTGACAAGGCAATTTCATCAAGATTCGACCATAGAATTTCAAGATTATTGCTGATTTTGGTGGTTTTAAGATGATCCGGATCAGGTTGGGAATAGCCGGGTAGAAAATAATTTAAAATGATATTTTCATCAGAATCCAGCTGAAGTGAACAATCCAGAAAAGCCTGGCTATCGTTAATCACAATGGAATCGATCTCCGTAAAATCAGCCGATAGCTTTTTGATGATAATTTCACTTTCGAAAGCAGTGCCGCTTTGAGCAAGTTTCATCAAAAAAATATTGTTCTGTGAATCAACAACAAATTTCAATGTGCTCAGCGCTAATGACTGGATAATATCCGCAAATAATTTTCGGTCGGTTATTTCGCCTGCCGGATTTAACCTGATTAGAAAAGGTATGTCCGATTCTGATTGTGTTGGATAGAGCTGGACAGAGCCGAAAATCAACACATTTTGATCTGCATCGAACGCCATTCCTTTTAAAGTATGAACTGTGTTTGGTTCAACTTCAATAAATTTTTGCCATATTTGAGCACCCCCCGAATTGAATTTAGAAACGAGAATAACCAAAACCCCATTCGGGTTTTCTGCTCGCGAAAGTATATAAATATTTCCGTTTGAATCTGCCTGATAATCAATTGGCGTTAGCGGAGTATTCCCAAATTGCCCGGAGCCGTACACGTGTTCCCATTGCAACTCGGCTGTTTGTCCGAACAAGCTGTCCGCTAAAAATTAAAAGAATAAAACAAAGTAGCAGATCGGCAATTAACTCGCGCTTCATTTTAGATTCTCCACAATTCTAGATAAAAAAAATTTCCGGGTGCTCTTTAAGGTGTTGCACTATTTTTCTCATGAAAATATTATCGAATGGAATTAAAAAAAACAATACCAAAAACTCCAAAGATTAATCAGGAGTAAAAAGTCTTTTTCTAACAATACTTTTTGGGGGGAAATAATCGTCGAAGCAAGCTTAAGTAATGTATTCGTGGATTATAGTAAAATATGCGGAATTAATATTTGTAAACAATTAACGGATATTTTATCCGTCACCGGAAATTTCGGAGGGTTTATTAATCGGGGATTCATCCGCGGTCACCTGCCCGTTGCCGGATTCCGGCTGAAACGGCAGCCGGATATTGAACACAGTGCCACGTCCCAAACGGCTGGTGGCATCGATGTGTCCGTTGTGCCGGTTGATGATCTGCTTCACGATCGCCAGCCCGAAACCGCTGCCGCCCTCGTCTTTCCGCGTGGTAAAAAACGGGTCGAAAATGCGCTCGAGATATTCATTTTCGATGCCCACGCCGTCATCGAGAATTTCCACATGCACCCAGGGATTCGGGTGTCGCCGGGAAATGGAGCGCAACGGTTTGGTGGTAATTTTAATCCGTCCCGCCGTATTCACGCGCATGGCGCGAACGCTGTTCTCGAACAAATTGGTGAACACGCGCCGCAACTGCCCAACGTCCAGCATCAACTTTGGCAAATTCCGATCGAAATTTTTTTCAACGGTGATATGTTCGGGAATATCAACCATATCCAGGCTCATTTCGATGACCTGATTGATATCCACATGTTTTTGGGAAAGCTCCTGCGGTCGGGCGTAATTCAACAAATCGTTGACCATTTTTTCCATGTAAATGGCGTGTTTTTCCAATCGTGGATTGGGATTTTTCTTCATTTGCATACGCGTTAGCGTGATGAACGAGCGGAAATCGTGCGCAAGTTGCGATGCAAACATGCCCAATCCGGCCATTTTTTGGGCCTGAAACATGCTTTCCAGTGTGCGAATTTTTTCCAGCGCAACCGCAGCCTGCGCGCTGATCATCCGGAAAACCCGCAAATTTCGCCGGGATACCGGCGGCAGCGCGTTGTCCGAAAATCCGCCCACAAAAATGAATCCGATCAGCTCCGCTTTTGCCAACATCGGGATCGTCAGCAGCACACCCGCATCGCCGAGCACTTTATTCAGCGCAGTATCCAGCGGCAGCTCGGAACGAACGATAATTTGACGTTCGTGCTCCAACCGGTCAATCACCAGCGACCTGCCGGGCTGAATCAATTGTTCAATGGATTCCGGGGAAAAACCTTCGATGTGTGATATTTCAAATGGCGTAATATCATCCTTTGCAACCAAAACCGCCACGTTATCCGTATGCAGGTTTTCTTTGTAAAATTCAGCCAGAAACGCCCACAACTGCTGTTGGGTAACCAGTTTTCCCAAATCGTCGGAAAAATTTTCGACATTTTGATCGAACACTTCCTCATGTCCCACCGGCGCGGTTTGGAACAGCCGTTGCAAATATTCAATCATCAAATGCCCGACAGCTGTTGCGGTCAAAATAAAGGGAATTGCCGAGGCGATAATCAATATGGATCGAATGGGATGCTGTTGCAGAAAAAACAACCCGACCAGCAACGAAGAAAACAGAAAAACAGGGATGACAAGCTCCTGTTTTTGCTCAACTTCCAGCAACTGAAACCGCACCAGACTGATGAGCAGCAACAGCATAATTGGCATTGCGGTAGAAAAGAAAAAAATGTGTCCGAAGCTGAGCAACGGAATCACAAAAAAACCGGCCATCATAAAAATGCCCAACGGCAGCAAGCCGAATAAAATCCGTTCGATCTGGACACGGGTAACCGGATCGCGCGCCCGTTGGAACCGTCGGCGAATTTCCCAAAAAACAAATCCGGAAACCGTTATAAAATAAATAGTTAGCAACGCAACAATTACTTCCGAAACCGGCAAAATAGCCGAACCGGATTGTTCCGGCAACACACCGCTGAGGCTCAGCAACGCAAAAACAGCAGCAATAACCCCGAGTAAAAATTCCCGGCGACGCCAGGCTGGCAGCGATTTGGCGGTTGTAAATCGCGATGACAAATCGTGCGCGCCGCCCAAAATGGCAAATGTCAACGCGAGATGTCCCCGGCTGAGCACCGTCTGGAATTCCGGGAAAACGCGGTTCAGCAGCAGCAAAACCAGCAACTGATCGATCATCAGCAGCACCGCAAACAGCGATGTCAGTTGCAAAATGGGCAGTCGCTCTTTTTGCCGGAACAGCAGCCAGAGCAACATCACATTGCAGCTGATCGAAAAAATCAGCGAAAAATTGACCAGGTTTTCCAACATAATTAATTTCACTAAGTTCAGTTATTTCAGCGACTTGGCGGCTTGCCAAAGCGCTTCCATTTCATCCAGCGTGGCATCGGCGGGCTTAACGCCTTTTGCCGCCAACTGCGATTCGATATATTGAAAGCGGGTCACAAATTTATTGGTGGTGCTGCGCAGCGCATCTTCCGCGCTCACTTTTCGAAAACGGCAGTAATTTACCAGCGCAAACAGCAGATCGCCCAGTTCATCTTCCAATTCTTCCGGCGTTTCGGTGGCTTCAATTTCGTCAATTTCTTCGCGGATTTTTGCCAGCACATCGGCGGAATTATCCCAATCGAAACCGACTTGCGAAGCTTTATCCTGCAGCCGCTGCGCCCGCAATAATGCGGAAAGCTGTTTGGGCACACCCTGCAAAATGGATGTGCGATTCTCGCTTTTTACCTTAATTTGTTCCCAATTTGTGGCGACATCTGCGGCGTTGCGCACTTTTACATCGCCGAAAACATGCGGATGGCGTTCGACCAACTTATTGTTAATATTTTCAATCACTTGCGACAGCTCGAACCGACCGTTTTCCTGCGCTATTTCAGCCTGAAAAACGATTTGCAGCAACAAATCGCCCAGCTCTTTTCGCAGCTCGTCCCAGTTTTGCGCATCAATCGCTTCGATGGTTTCGTACGCCTCTTCGAGAATATATTGCCGGAGCGTTTCCGGCGTTTGGGCGCGATCCCACGGGCACTCCTTGCGCAATCGCGTCATGATGTTTACCAGTCGTTCAAATTCCTTTAAATACATTAATTTCAATTCCTTAGTTAGTTGACAAAACATATTTTTAAATATGCATCATCTTGTTGAAACCATTCTTCTTATTTCCCTACTTCACTTTATTGTTTTTGTTCTTCACTAAAGGGTATATAAAAATCAACAGCAAGTTGATTATATATTGCTGAGTAAACTTTTCTAGTTTCATTGTAACCAATTGGATTGTTCCCAACCAAATAAATAATTGATTCCTTAAACTCAGGAACAAATAAATTTTGAATATAATCGTTGAATTCTTTGGATGTTTCGTACAATTTTTTGACTGTATTAAAATCAGGTCGATGAAAAATTTTTATTATTAAGTCAACTGCAGGTGTTTCTTCAGCTATTGGATGCAATGGATAGTCACCGTCAAAAATACTTCTCCTATTTTATTATAAACAGAACTTTCGTCAAAATGCTATATTTATTTCGTAGTGTCATAAGCTCTTTGGTTTGCTTAATTGCATTGTTTTCCAGATCGATATCATTATTTAGAATTTCCGAGTAGAATTTGAGGTTTTTCAGCCTATCGTTGAAGGATGAGTTCAGATGTTTTTAGTACGTCGGGTATTCTTTAAGTCTCGGAGATGCCCCTAAGCGAATAACTAAGTTCAAAATGATTCTATCTGAAACGCAGCATTGAGAACAAGAGATTTGCCAAGGGTGTGGAATTTAACACTGTTGTCAATGAAACGCTTAATATTATCTTTATAAGGATTGTAAATAGCTTCATCGATTACATGTCTTTCAGGGCTGAGTGGAGGAGTGAGATTTAGAGTTTCAATCTCTTTCCACAGAAACTCAACACAATCTTTATAACTACGATAGTGATTAATATAAACTGTATGTTTTCAAATTTTGAGATTGTATCGTTTATATTTTTACTGTATTTATTAATGTTGGAATGTAAAAACTTATTTAAATCAAAATTGCCATCCTCAAAATGGTACATTGCTTCTAAAACGGATGCTGTGCGCCAAATATGAATAAAACCTTTATCTGACTCTAGATATAATCCCACCATATTATATTGTCAAGAGGTAAACCTTGCTGAACAAAAGAGTAAAAGCCGTTTGGTTTTTGAGAAATAGTATCTTTCAAAAGAGCAAAAATTTTAACTGTATCAATATTTAAAGGAGATTGCCATTCTAATTTGATTTTTGATTTATCTTTATTTGAAATGTATTTAAAGAACTTGTTTGGTTTCTCAGTCCATGTATGTATATCATAATAGTCTTTCATTATCTAGTAGCACCTTCAATAGAATAATAAATTAAGAACTTATTGAATTTATGATTGTGACCTTTGCCGGACCATTTCCGCGAGCACAACGCCGGCTGCAACCGATGCGTTCAGCGATTGCGTTTTGCCGATTTGCGGAATGCGGAAGGTTTGATCGCACTGTTTTTCCAGCAGCGTACGAATCCCTTTTTCCTCGCTGCCAACGACGATGGCGCAATGCCGCCGGAAATCGACATCCCAAAGCGTATCGCCGGCGTCGACGGCGGTGCCGTAAATCCACACGTTATTTTCTTTGAGCCATTGCGCCGCTTTCACGAGGTTATCCGCGCGATACAGCGGGCAATGCAGCGCAGCGCCGGCGGATGCTTTCACCACTACTTCGGTGATCGGCACGTTTTCGCGGGTGGAAAAAATGACGCCGTTCGCGCCAAAAATTTCCGCGCTGCGGATAATTGCGCCCATATTGTGCGGGTCCTGAATGCGATCGGCGATGACCAGGCACATCGGCGCAACAGCGGTTACGGGCAAGTCAAGTTCCAATAAATCAAACACTTGCACCGGAGCGATCAGCGCAACAATTCCCTGATGATTCACATCGCCAACCATCTGGCGCAGTTTGCCGGGATCGGCATTCACAATAGCAATCGAATTTTTCCGGGCGATGCTGTAAATCTGGCTCACTTTGCCGGGCTGGCTGCCGTGCTGAATATAAATTTTTTGAATGGTGCCGGGTTGGCTGAGCGCTTCCAGCACCGGATTTCTGCCGTAAATATAGGACATGTGCTCAAGTTTTTTGGGGATCGGAAAGGACAAAAAAGGTGAAGGGTAAAGGATAAACATCCGGATTTGCTACCGGATTTATTTTCGCAAATTACACCTATTTTCACAATATCCCGATTCCCGGAAACTTCCTTTAATTTTGGTTGGTATCTTAAGTTACTCAGTTTAATTTTGGCTTTTTACAGGCAGAAAAATGTTGCAAATATCGTGAAATTGCAAGCTAAAAAATGGGTGATTTTCGTTTGAATCCGGTTTCCCAATCAGGTTTGGTGCATAAATGGGTGTTAGGGCTGCTCGCGTTGCTGGTGATTTCGACATCGTCGATTGCCCAGGATCTGGTGCCGATTGCACCGGTTGATTCCACAACGGCTCGCCAAACCCAACCCGCAGATTCGCTGAAAGCAAAACCGGATGCACGGCGCGGCAATGTGGAAGGTCCGGTCAAATATTGGGCGGATGACATCTCTTTTTCGATCCCCGAACAGACCACTTATTTGCGCGGAAAAGTGCGCATCGAATATCAAAATACGACGCTCACCGCCGGATCGGTCGATATCGACTGGAAGCACAACCGGATGCTCGCCAAAGGTGTGGCGGATTCTACGGATTCGCTGGGCAACGCGGTGTTCACCGATTTTCCGGTGCTCACCGAAAAAGGCGAAGACCCGATTCGCGGTGTTCAACTGGAATATGATTTCAAAAACAATCGCGGAAAAGTGTTGGAAGGGCGCACAGAAATGTCGCCGGGATATTACAAAGGTGAGGATATTCGCAAAATCGGACAGGAAACGCTGCTCATCGAAGACGGTTATTTCACCACCTGCGATAACGAGGAACATCCCCATTTTTATTTCCGCAGCAAACAAATGCGCGTCCGGCTGAAAAAAGTGGCGGTCGCCAAACCGGTGACGCTGTATATCGCCGATGTGCCGATTATCGGCGTGCCATTTGCCATTTTCGCGCTCCAGCGCGGGCGGCGTTCCGGCATCATTTTGCCGACTTACGCAGAAACCAGCGCCGGCGGACGGGCGCTGGAGCGATTCGGATATTATTGGGCGCCCAGCCAATATTGGGATTTTACCTATCTCAATTCGTATTACGAACGCCGTGGGTTCCTGTTTTCCGGCGAGCTGAATTACAAAAGACGTTACGATATGACGGGCAAAATTAACGGCACCTATCAACCGAAGGATTTGTCAACCGGTGCCAGCACCAAAGCATGGCAGGTGGCGTTTAACCACAATCAAAAAATCGGGCAAACCCTTACCATCAATGGCAACGGGCGGTTTGTCAGCAGCAAAAGTTTTTTGCAGAATTACTCCGATTTTGAGCAGCGCACCAACCAAACCCTGACCACTAACGTCAGCGTTCGCAAGATTTTGCCGGGTTCGCGATCGTTGTCAATGAATTTCCGGAGAACCGAAAATCTGCAAACCGAGCAGCTCGATTACACCTTTCCGGATCTGTCGTACAGCCAGCCGTCCAAATACCTGTTCAACAGTAGTGGCAGCGAAAAAAGCTGGTATCACAACATTCGCTACACCTATTCGAGCAATTTGCGCAACTCGGTCAGCCGAACGGCAATCCGCGATACTTTGGACAATCGCACCGGTTTTAACCGCACCAATCGATCCGGCTGGCAACATTTAATTCGCCCGTCTTTTTCCACTAAAGTATTGAAATATTTCAACTTTGCGCCCAGCATCGGGTTTGAGGAATTGTGGGTGCCAGACTATCTCAAATACACGTACGACGATTCCACCAAAACCACAAAAATCGATACAGTCAGCGGATTTCAGGCGCGGCATTTGATGACGGGCATCGGCGCGAATGTAAGCACCACGATGTACGGGCTGTTCGAAATCCCGTTTTCGCCGATGAAAGTGGTTCGCCACAAAATGGACCCGAGCATCGGGTTCAGCTATGCGCCGGATTACACAGACGAAGCATTTGGCTATTTTCAGGAAGTGCGCGACGGCAATGGTAATCTGGTCGCGAAACGCGATAAATTTGCCAACAACGCATTCGGCGGCACACCGGGTGGCGGCGAACAGCGCAATTTGAACATCAGCGTCAACAACTTTTTTCAGGGGAAAATTATCCGCGATGGCGAAGAGAAGAAAATTGATTTGTTCAGGGTAAATTTTGGGACATCCTATAATTTTGCCCGCGACAGCCTAAAATGGAGTAACATCACCACATCTTTTCAATCCAAACCGTTGAAAAATTTGAACATAACCGCAAACGCCAACCACAGTTTTTACAAAGAAGATTTCGACGGTTTGGGTCGCCGGAATGATTTTGTGTGGGCAGACGGTTTTTCGCTGCCGCATTTGCTGGACTGGCGCACATCGGTGACATACCAGCTCAACATCACGCCGCCGCAAAAAGGGGACAAGTCAGCCGATGCAGATGCAGATGCAGATGCAGATTCGCTGGCGGCAATCAATACCCCCGACATTTACGGCAACCAGCGATTGCCCGGCGATCCGCGCTATCAGGATTTTGAACCGCTGGATATTCCCTGGCGTATCGGTATGAATTTCAGTTTTTCGTATGCGGAAAATGACAGGAGCATCACCCGCAGATTTGATACAAGTATGAACGGGCAATTGCAAATTACCAAAGGCTGGCAAATACGCTACAGCAATCGGATCAACATAAAAGAGCGGGAAATCATCACCCAGAACTTCAATATTTCCAGGGATTTACACTGCTGGCAACTCGATTTCACGTGGTCACCGGGCAAAAATTTCAGCTATTATCGATTGGAAATCCGGGTGAAAGAAAGCATGTTGCGGGATTTGAAATTGACCAAAACCGCCGGTGGACGCCCGGTATTTTAGCCGTCATCTTTTTGGTAGTTGCCAAATTTCCAGGCGAATCCGCCGATGATCAGCACGGTGCCCACCACAAATCCGACAACCGCCAGCACAACCGTGCTGTAATCCCATCCCAACATTTCCTTTAAATTCATGATGCGCAAACCGAACAAAACGGCAAAAATCAGCGCGCCGTAATATGCGGTTTTGATGAAAAAATCACCTTGCAACTTTGTTTCGCAGTGTTGGCAAATCGCTTTTACCGGCACCAGCCGCATGGCAAATTGGCGGAATGTCATTGGTGGTTTTTGGCAGTTTGGACAGTTCATAATTTTTAGGATATAGGTTAAAGGATTAAGGAAAACGTAGAGGCGCTTCACGAAGCGCCTTAAAATCATAATTGGATTAATTTTTTGAAACGGACAAATTTTCCAGCACGATTTCGGATAATTTGGTCAGCTCATTTTTTTGAAATGCGGCTGCGGTTTCCTGCACCGGCAAATCGGAATTTTGCGGTTTGAAATTGTGAAAATCTGCGATACGAATGCCGCCAACCACCCGCGAATTGAATGCCTCGCGAAAGCGGATGCCGCCGCCGTCCGTGTAAAATTTGTATGCCAGATAATCCATCGTGTTGCGCTCGCGATGAAACCAGTAGATAAACACATCTTCAAAATCCTTGCCGCCGCCCGATTGTTGAAATGTCACCTCAATTGTGTGATACGGTTGTCCGTTGATGGTTTCGTCCGCCAGTTTTTTCGGCTGAACCGCAGCATCCTGCAGCGGAAACGGCAGCAGCGCGAAATAAATCACCGAGTTCAGCGCGTTGGCAAAACGGCTGGAATCTGTCGCGCTGAGCGCGATTATTTCACCATTTACAGACCGTGTAAATCCTGAATTATCAAGCACATCCAGCACTTCGCCGGTGGAATCCGCAAACGCGCGTGAATAGCGAAATTCGCCGCCGTTGCGCACAGATTGGTAATGTCTTCCACGAAAATCGAAATCGATTGTGGCGTTGGCATAGCCGTCACCGCCGTGTGCTGCAATCGCTGCATCGACAATTTGCCGGGCATCCGGTTCCGTTTTTGCGCAGCCGGCCAACAATAAAATGATTACCGGAAATAAAAATTTTAAGGATTTTTTCATCGATTCATTCCAATAAAAAACGGGGCGAACCGCAGCTCGCCCCGATCAATTTTATTCCGGCAATTTAATGCCATATTTATCGCTGATATCCAGCGGCGGCATCGCACCGCCCAGCGGTTTCAGGTCGCGGACATACCAATTATACCAATCCAGAATGCGATAAAGCACATCGATCTGCCCGGTTTGTTTGGCGTTGCCGTGGCGTTCGCCGGGATATTGCACCAGCCGAACCGCCGGGTGATCGTTCATTTTCATGCGGCGATACAGCTCTTGGCTTTGCGACGGGTGAACGCGGGTATCGTCAGTTCCGCCAAAAATGAGCGTGGCAGTTTTGCTTTTGTGCGCATGATAAATCGGGCTGCGTTCCAGACTTTGCTGCCACATGTCTTCCAGTTTTTTGCCGGAGTGCACGAACAACTCTTCGTAGGGAATATCGGTGGTGCCGCGTTTGCTGATCAGGTCACTGATGCCTACGAACATGCACACCGCACGCACTTTTTCGGTGTAATAGGTTGCGAACCACGCGGAGGCGAATCCGCCATACGATCCGCCGCCCAGCCCGACACGATTTTTGTCTGCAAGTCCAATATTTACAAGATGATCGATCGCATCGGCGATATCATCAAATTCCTTGCCTGCCGCATCGCCGTAGCCGTAAGCGGCAAACTCGACGCCGTAGCCGGTGCTTGCGCGATAGTTGGGATAATACACCACATAACCCATATTTGTCATCACCTGACCGGGATTGGCGTATCGGCTGATCCAGCCGTTGGAGTAGTTGGATTCCGGTCCGCCGTGCACCTGAACGGACAACGGATACGATTTCCCGGCTTCGTAACCGACCGGATACATCAGCAAGCCTTCCACTTCCAACCCGTCGCGGGCGTTAAAGCGGATGGCAACCTGTTTGCCGAGGGTGCGTTCCGCCAGCCAGGGATTTTGGGTGGTCAGCCGCTTCATTTTCGATTGTTTGGCAGCAACGTAAAAAACTTCACCGGGAAATTCCGGCGATTCACCGACAAACGCCATGCCTTTGCTGCTCATCGAGGGATCGTTGAAAATCACGCCGGTGGTTGCGGAATTGAGCACAACCGTGCGCGAATCGCCGTTTGCCGCGCTGATTTTGATTTCGCTAAGGGTGGTTTCCACACCTTCATTCGACCGGAAATAGAGTGTGCTGTTATCTTTCCAGCCCACCCATTCGGCGTGTCCGCGGAAGTTTGTCGGCGTCAGGTTTTTGCTGTCGCCGCCGGCGAGCGGTTTTACAAACGCCTGGCTTACGGCGTGGTCTTTCTGGCTGACTGCCGCGGCATACGCCAGATGTTTACTGTCCGGGCTGAACACATAATTGCCCAGTTTGCCGGGATTATCCACAAACAATTTCGGGGCGCTGCCGTTAACATCGGTGAGATAAATTTTGCGGAAAGCGTAGCGATGGTCGATCAAATTTTTCGGCGACATCGACGCTGCGATGGTTTTGCCGTCCGGCGCGAATTCAAAGTCCCACACGTTGATGTTTTTGGTGATCTGGCGCGGTTCGCCGGCGGTGCCGTTTTCATCCACATCCACCAGATAAATGTTCTGGAATTTCCACTCTTCTTCATAAAAAACAAAATCATAGCCCGCGGATTTGAGGGCTTTTTCCCGCGCGGTTGCGGAAGTTTCGGCAATATAGCCGAGCACTTTGCCGTTTTCCTGCCAGCGATACTCTTCCACGCTGGTCGGCGAATCGGTGATTTGCTGCGCTTCGCCACCGTTCAGCGGAATTTGCCAGACCTGGGTGGTTTTGCCATCGCGGCGCATCAAAAAGGAAATGCCTTTTCCGGACGGGTGCCATTGCGGTTTCAGCACATCCACTTTGCCAACGATAAACGGGCGGCTTTCGCCGGTTGCGGTGGACGCCACATACAGTTCGTCATATGCACCGCCGGGCGCGTCACCGGGTTCGCGCGGCACGCTGACGGTGTAGGCAATCCATTGCCCGTCAGGGCTGATTTCCGCGGTGCGCACGCTTTTCATGCGCAATAAATCTTCGGGTTTGAACATTTCTTCTGCCATTACTGCATTCCATCCCAATAAAAATAGCATCGTAGCTGCAATCGTCATCCATTTTGCAGCCCAAGCCGGTTGAAAATGTCTCTGTCTCCAATACAGTCGCATGTTTTTCTCCTCCGTTGTTGCGATGTTGAATTTGAAAATTAACACGTTTCCACCAATTCTGCAACAGACTTAGGATATTGGCACGATCCCTCAACTCTAATTCAACGGCACTTGCAAAGATTGCCCGAATTGCGTATTTTTTGGCCAACATTTGGGGATAACGGAGAATCATTTTGCGAAACCGCACCTTTTTTGCTTCCCTTTTTTGGTTGTTTTCGGGGAGCATTTTTCAATTATTCGGGCAGCCGGCAAACCCGCCGGTATTGTTCAACCCGCCGTTGAGCCAGCGCATTGCCAATTACGATATCATTGCCGATCTGGATACCGAAACCGATCAACTTACGGGAAAACAAATACTTACGTGGACAAACCCCGGCAGGACAACCGTGCAGGAACTGCGCTTTCATTTATATATGAACGCATTTCGCAACAGCGAATCGACGTTTATGATCGAAAAAGGGCGGCGGTTACCCGACACGGAAAACGAGTCTGGCTGGGGCTATATCGATATCAATAAAATTGCGATGCTCCCCTCCCCCAAATCCGCCACTGACCGGCAACTGCTGCAACGGCTGGCCGAGCGCCCGCTGAACGCGCTGCCGGGATTGGATGTCACCGCAACGATGCAATTTATCCAGCCCGATATTCCCGAACACACCGAAGATAAAACCGTGCTCAGCGTAACCCTGCCGCGTCCGGTTTTGCCCGGCGAAACGATATCGCTGTTTTTCGATTTTCTGGTGAAATTGCCCGATCCGCCGGCTGACAGAACCGGTGCGCTCGATGAATTTTATTTCGTTGCACAGTGGTTTCCGAAAATCGGTGTTTGGACGGAAAACGGCTGGAACTGTCATCAATTTCATTATCATAGCGAATTTTTTGCTGATTTCGGCGAATACAATGTCTGGATGACGGTGCCCTCCGGCTATTTGCTCGGCGCAACCGGCGTGCAAGTCGGCACTCCGGCTGAAAATGAAAATGGGACGATCACCTATTTTTATCACGCGGAGGACGTTCACGATTTCGCATGGACCGCCAGCCCGGAATTTGTGGAATTCAAAGGCACGGCGCAAGATGTGGAAATTCGGGCGCTCATCCAGAAAGATCACGTTTCGCAGGGCGCGCGGCACATCGAAGCCGCAAAATCCGCTGTGGAAACATTCCAGAACTGGTATGGCGATTACCCGTATCCCAACATCACCGTGGTGGATCCGCGACGCGGCGCGAGCGCGGTGGACGGCATGGAATATCCGACGCTGTTCACAGTGGGCACGCATTACGGCATGCCCGAGGGCATCCGGTTGCCCGAGTTGGTGATCATCCACGAATTCGGACATAATTACTGGCAGGGAATGGTTGCCAGCAACGAGTTTGAGGAAAGTTGGCTGGATGAAGGCATCAACACCTACACCGAGCTGCAAATAATGAATCATTTGTATGGTCCGCGCAGCAATTTTGTGGATTATCTCGATGTGCAAATCAGCGATGAACATTTTTCACGATTACAGTTTCTGCTCGTTCCGGACAACGATCCCATTGTAAAAAACAGTTGGCAGTATGCTTCCGGCGGCAGCTACACAATCAATTCGTATCAGAAACCCGGGCTTTATCTTCAGTCATTACATAACATGCTCGGCGAAGACGTTATGCGGAACATTCTGCGAACCTATTTTGAGCGCTGGAAATTCCGGCATCCGAAATCGCAGGATTTTGTGGATATCGTCAACGAAATCAGCGGCAAAAACCTGCAGCCGTTTTTTGATCAGGCGCTGTACACCACCCGGATAATGGATTACAGCATCGAGCGGATATTCACCCGGCGACACCGCAGCAACATGGGTTTTGATTACGATTTTCCGACGGCAACCGCACCGGTGGATACCGCAAACGTGGCTGTCGCAGATTCCGGCGATGCAGATACCACCGTCGCCGAACTGTTTGAGAGCGGTTTTACCGTGCGCCGGCTCGGCGATTTTATTTTTCCGGTAACCATCGAAGTGGTTTTTTCCGACGGCGAAACCATCCGGGAAAATTGGGACGGGGAAGCAGATTGGCAGAAATTCAGCTATATCAAATCTGCCGAAATTGTTTCCGCAACGGTCGATCCCGATCACCATTTGGTAATGGACGTCAATTTTACAAACAACAGCCGGGCAATCGAACCGCACAACAGCGGTGCGAACAAGCTTTCTGCACGCTGGCTGTTCTGGATGCAGTTTTTGCTGGATCAGCCGGAATTGCTCAACCTGATGACAATTTTTGCACAATAACAGAGAACATTAATGGTATTCGCGTTTTTACGGACAGGCTTACGGCAAATGTGGCGACACCGGCGGGTGCTGCTCATTTATTATTTATTCAACCTGCTGGCAGGTGTGCTGCTGACCATTCCGTGGCGCGGCACGCTGAAAGATTTTATCGGCAGCAGCCTGATGGGCGGATCGCTGGCGGGTAAGCTGGACCCGCATTTTCTGATCGAATTTTTTAGCAACAATTCCGCACTCAGCGATATTTTGATGAGCACATTTGTCGTCGCCGGGATTATTTATTGGGTGGGCAGCTTGTTTCTCTCCGGCGGTGCGTTTCACATTTTTGTGCACCACACCCAATATGCACCGATCAATTTTTGGGGCAGCGCCGCCAATAATTTCGGGCGATTTCTGCGGTTATTTTTATGGATGATTCCGGTATTTTTGCTGCTGGTGGTTGCGCCTACCGCGGGACTCAGCGGGTTGCAGGATCTCATTTTTGGGGATGACGCTTACGAATCGGTGCTGTATTGGGGCTCCTGGCTGCGGCTGTTGCTGCGATTTTTGGGAATTGTGTTGTGCTATCTGCTGTTCGATTACGCCCGGATTTACATTGTGCAAACCGGCGAACGCAGCACACGGGTGGCGCTTTCGCGCAGCTTTGGGTTTGTTTTTGGCAATTTGCGGCGCACCATCACACTGACGTTTGCGGTGTGGCTGATCGGCATCATTTTGCTGCTGTTTTACAACCCCTTTTCCAACTGGCTGAGCGATCCTGGTACAATTACCATTACCATTTTATTTTTGATGCAACAGCTATTTATGCTCACCCGAATGGCGCTGAAACTGACCCTTTTCGCCGGGGAAGTCAGCTTGTTTAACGCGTTGTTTTTTAGTAAGTAAAAACGCCGGAAATATAAAAAACTCCCGGCGTTTCCGAATAACCGACAGACCTCGCTCACTTCACCAACAACATTTTCCGGCTGATGCGCTGCTCGCCGCTTTGCAGGGTGTAAATGTAAACGCCTGCGCTGACCGTTTCCCGCCATCGTCACGAGTGTCCCAGTTAACAGTATGTGTGCCCGCAGAAAAATTCCCGGCTGCCAATGTGCGAACAGTCTCACCTAAACTATTGTAAATTTTCAAAATAACCATCGCATTCTCCACCAGTGAAAACGCAATCGTTGTGGACGGGTTAAAGGGGTTCGGATAGTTTTGTTCCAACGCAAATTTTTCCGGCAGCCCTACGGGCGCCGTTTCGCCCATGCCTGTAGTAATCGCCGGACCCCACGCAGGGAAAGCCGCGTCCGTAGCCAGTCGCCAGGCTTCGCTGCCGTCCATTTTTTGCACCCAAATTTCCAATTTAACGGTATCCCCGGGAATTTCTTTGGTGAATGCAATCCATTGACCATCCGGCGAAACGGTCGGATCTGTGGCGTAAACATCTGTAAAATCAGTGAGTTGTGTAACCTGTCCATCGCTAAAACGATAGTGAAAAATATTCGAATACGTATTCAGCGAATTGGACATGCTGAACACAAACCCGGAGCCGTCGCGCATCCATTCCAGACGGTAAATATCACCGGTATCCGCCGGAACCAGTTGGGTTGTGGCATAGGATCCTCCATCTATTTTCCAGATGCCGGAGCCAAAAAAATCTTTTGCCAAAAAATCGTCGGAAACCGGCGACCAGTCCCATTGGCTGACATAAACATAATTCGGCGGGAAAAGATCGCCGCCGACGCTCAACAGCGGCGGGTTCGCATCGATCACCTGCGGAATGCTGCCACCCAAAATGTAGGCAATTTGGGAGCCATCGTGGCGCCATTGCGGATTTTCACCGGAAAAATAGACACCACCGGTTGCCGTTATGTTTACGGACGCCGAAGCTGCAACATTTTGCCCGGCCTGCACATCCACACCGGATGCGTGCAGCCAGGCTTTGGATGCATTAAACACCACAATCCGCTGTTGAACATTGCCAAAATCGGAAACATTTGCCAGAGTGATATCCACCTGAAATCCGGGATTCAGGACAAATTGATAGGCAGAATCCGCACCGTCAATGTAAAGAAAAAAGATGTTGCTGGTATTGAGTACGGAATTTGAAACCGTTACCATCACACTGCCTTTGGGCATATTGAATAAATCTGATTGTTTCGGTGCGTTGGTCACTCGTCGCAAGTCGCTGCCGTCCGGTTTGATCGCCCAGATATCATTGAAATACACCGAGCTCATCAACTCGTGACCGCTGTTGAATGCCAGCTCCTGTCCGTCCGGTCGCCAATCGATAATCCCGGACAAAAAGGGCGAGAATGGCACCGGGTTTGTCCAGATCACGTGATCGTCGCTGCCATCCGCTTCCGTGATATGCAGCTCGGTTTGATATTTGAAATAGGCTATATTTCCGGGAATTCCAGGTACCTGTGCAAATGCGGCTGTTATCAAAAAGACCATTCCGGAACAGAAAAATAGTATTTTCGCTTTACAATCGATAACAAACAGTTTCATCACTAATCCTTTGTTTTAATTAAATTTGCGATTGCCAAATTTATTGTTTCGCCAAATCCGTGTACACCGGCGGCACGCTTTGCAAATACAGCCAAATCGCCCGCAATTCATCATCCGTCATATTACCCACCCAACGCGGCATTGCCGGATTGATTTCTTCTCCGTTGGGACGCACGCCATCGCGAACCGCACTGAAAAAATCTGCCTCGCTCCATTTACCGATGCCGCTTTCCGCATCCGGCGTGATATTTTTGGACGCCGGCGTTCCGGGCGGGCCGTGAACCAATCCGCCTGCGAGATTTTCACCGTGACAGGCGCGGCAAATGATAGCTTTATATTCACCGTATACCGCCGTTACTTCCGGCTGAATTTCTTTGGGAATGGCAACAGAATGATCGATGGTATTTGCCGGCAGCAATTCATCGGACAGCCCGCTGATGAGCCGCGCGATGGGACCCATTTCCCGTTCGGGCAAAACATTATCCACCGGCGGCGTCTGTTTCAGGTATGCGATCAAATCGCCCAGTTCTTTCGCGTTCATTTCCAGATAAAAATTGGAGGGCATAATCACAATCGCCTGACCGTTGCGCTTTACGCCGTGGCGAATGGCGCGCACCCAATCCGCGTCCGAATAACTGTTGCCAATGCCGCCAGCGCCACTCGTGAGGTTCGATGCAGAAATTTTACCCATCGGCGCTTCATCGATAAATAAATTACCGGCGAGGTTGTTGCCGTGGCATTCCACACAACCCATTGTCATCACCAGATGCTCGCCTCTGGCAACGGCAGCCGAGTCCGTGGGAATAGCGATGGTTTCAACATTTATTTGGTGCGATTTATTAAATTTTGATGAGCCAATTGCGTACAAAACCGCCGCAGCAATGAGCACCAGCGCCAGCAAACTACCCAATCCAATCCCGGTCCATTTCAATATCTTTTTCATTGTTGATCTCCTTTTTTGATCGTTTTTCCGTTGCTGGTCAATGAATCAAAACGGATGCCAAATTTGTCGAAGCCACGTAAAAAAGCCATTAAACTATTGTTTTACATGAGCTTGAGTGTTTTTTCGATGGGTGTAAAAAAATGGCAAACTGCGCGGCGAAGGCTCGACCAAATGGGGTGTGAAAATGCAAGCATTGTTTTTATTGAACTTAGCTACGTTAAAATTGTTAACTTTCGGAAAGCTGTGCCAAATTGCGACGTTTTCGTCGAGCGTGCCGCAATAAATTTTTGAAAAAAATACGCTGTTTTTCGAACATTTTTTAGGGATAGCTGTATATTCTTTGAAGATAAACCGCAAAAGAAAAACGCGATATATCATTGAATGGACTGAACTTATAACCGCAGTATTAACACCGGAAACCGCCGCCCAATGAAATCCATTTCCCGTAGACAATTTTTGACGAGCATTTTCGCCACAGGCGTTAGCGCAACCGGATACAGTACGCTGGTTGAGCCGCGCTGGATCGAGATCACCCGGCGCGAAGTGCCGTTACCGCACATCAGCCGTCCGGTTCAATTGTTGCATATTTCCGATTTGCACTATTCGCTGGTTGTTTTGCTGTCTTATCTGGAAAGCGCGATTGAGATGGTGCTGGCACAACAACCGGACGTTGTTTGCATCACCGGCGATTTCACTTCCACCTATATTTCCAATGAACGGGAATACAGCCGGATTCTGCGAAAACTGAGCGATGCTGCACCGGTTTTTGCCTGCTTCGGCAATCACGATGGCGGCAAGTGGGCAATCCGGCGGGGCGGATATGCAACACCGGAACCGGTGAGGAATGTGCTCAACAACGCCGGAATTACGGTGTTGGAAAACGCGCACAACTCCAAAATCCTCAACGATAACCAATTGTTTTTTATCGGATTATCTGACTGGTGGGCAGGTGAAATTGATCCGCCAAAAGCTTTTGCACAGTTGTCGCCGGAAAGCCATTCCGCACCCAAAATTGTGCTCTCGCATAATCCGGATACCAAAACGCACATCCAGCCGTTTGAATGGGATTTGCTGCTCTGCGGACATACTCACGGTGGGCAAATCCGCTTTCCGCTGATCGGTGCACCGTTTGCGCCGGTGCGGGACAAACGGTTTGTCGAAGGGTTGCATCGCTGGGAAAATCGCTGGCTGCACATCACCCGGGGCATCGGAAATGTGCGGGGTATTCGCATCAACTGCCGCCCGGAAATCAGCCATTTATCACTGATTCCAACCCCTAATTCCTAACCGTTCTTTTTTGTGAAATCCGCAACTTGCCGTTGACATTAATTGCCCGATCGCCTATATTTGCAGTAATAATTCTTATTTAAGAATGATTATTGATTTTTTCAGATAGTCATTTACATCGAAATAATAAAGCAATCGTGCTTTTTAATTCTAAATCAGACCCATCAACAAAAGGAGTATAGACGCTATGGACAAGTTGACTCGTAAAGAATTTTTACAGCGTCTGGGATTATTTGGTATTGGTGTTTTAGGCGCAGGAAGCCTGTTAAATTCGTGCGGTGGTGGTGGAAATGAAACTGCATCCAAACCGGCAGCAAAACCAGAACCGGCACCCGCAGCGCAGGCCGCTCCGGCAGAAGACCCCTGTGGCGATTTGTCGGGATTAACCGAGGCAGAAGTAAATATGCGCGGAACGTTCCAGTATACTTCCCAATCCAAAGAAGCTGAAAAATGGTGTCACAATTGCGCATTGTATGTGGAACCCAAAGATGGCGCAACCTGTGGTGGTTGCCAGATTATCAAAGGCCCCATCAATCCGGATGGCTGGTGCATGCAGTGGGTTGCCAAACAACCGTCGTAATTACATTTGAACAGATGTGGTTTTCAGAACGCCTTTCGCAACCGGAAGGCGTTTTTTTATGCCCAAAAATCCAAATTTTTGATTTTCCATTTTAACAGATTGGCTTAAATTGATTTCCTGATATTTCACTGAACTAAAAAGGAGTCAACATATGTCCGTCAAAAATTTTCGTACATTCATTGCGGTGATAATTGCGCTGCTCGGCATTCCGTTGTCACAATTGGCTGCACAGGCTGATTCTGCCGGATTCGTTTTCACCACCGCAACCCATCTGGATGCGACGCCCATCAAAAACCAATCCAAAACCGGCACCTGCTGGAGTTTTGCAACCAGCTCTTTTCTGGAATCGGAGCTGTTGCGCATGGGCAAAGGCGAACACGATTTGTCCGAAATGTTTGTTGTTCGCAATATTTATCCGCAGAAAGCACTGAATTATGTCCAGCGCCACGGTAGCGCACAGCTTGGGGCAGGCAGCCTTTCCGGCGATATGATGCGTATCGCCGCAGAATACGGCGTTGTGCCGGAAGCGGTGTATAACGGCAAACTGGCGGGCTACTCCGAACACAATCATCAGGAAATGGATGCGGTGTTGAACAGCATGCTGGACGCGATTGTGGCGAACAAAGGCAAACAGCTGAGCAAGGTATGGAAAAAAGCGGTTGCAGCGGTGCTGGATGCATATCTCGGTGAAATTCCGGAAACATTCGACTATCGCGGAAAAACCTACACACCCAAATCCTTCGCGGCTGAACTGGGCTTTAAAACTACTGATTATATTGAGCTTACCTCTTTTTCACATCACCCGTTTTACAGCAAATTTGCCGTAGAAATTCCCGACAACTGGGCAAACAATCTCTATTTCAACGTGCCGCTGGATGAGCTGATGGAAGCGATGGACAACGCGCTGGAAAACGGTTACACCGTCGGATGGGATGGCGATGTCAGCGAAAAAACATTCAACAATAAAAAAGGCATTGCCATTTTGCCGCTGATCGACTGGAGCGATATGACCGAAAAAGAGCAAAAATCGTTGTTCGACGCGCCATCGCCGGAAAAAGATGTGACCCAGGCTTTGCGGCAGGAATATTTCGAAAATTACGCAACCACCGACGACCATTTGATGCATATCACCGGTATCACAAAAGATCAGAACGGGACCAAATATTACATCACCAAAAATTCCTGGGGAACCAAAGACCGCGGGCACGAGGGTTATGTGTATATGTCAGAATCGTATGTTCGCGCCAAAACCATTTCGATACTGATGCATCACGATGCGCTGCCAAAATCAATCGGCAAAAAGCTGGCGATGCGCTGATCCCCTTTACCGATAGTATTTTTTCAACGCGCGTTCTTTTTTGAGCGCGCGTTTTTTTTAACCTGCCATTTCGTGACGCGATTCACACTAAAATTTTTCAGCTAACGTATTTTCTTCTCCGACTTTTTCGCGGGAAAACGGATTTTTCGCATATGAAACAACATTGGAGTGTTGAGCTGAATTCCGAAAAATATTTCCAACTGCTAAATTTTTCAATTCGTATCTCGGCTGATTCATCCGAAATTCTCGGAAAGTTCCGGTCGATTATCGATGCATTGGGGCTCCCAATTGTACTTCCGACAGGTTGCAGTGTGCCGTTGCAAATTCTTATAAATTCACAACTTACACCCATAAAACCTCCGTCCGAAACGTTTCCGGATGCCCGTTTTGACGATATCGATATCTGGCGATTTGCCAATCAGATTTTCATTTATCACCCGGATGCGCTATTCTTTGTCAATTTGCAGGAAAACACCATCGAAGGAAATGTGCTTGCAAACGGCGCACAAACGGAAACCATCGTTTATCAGGATTTGCTGCTGCTGGCGCTGATGTCGCTGCTGCGCCATCACAATGTTTTTGCGCTGCATGCCGGCTGTGTCACCACCGGAAACCGGGCATGCATGGTAATTGGCGAAAGCGGTTGCGGTAAATCGACGCTGGTGTTGGCGCTGCTTTCGCAGGGTTGGCAATCGGTTTCAGACGATTCCATTTTGCTGCGATACAACCCGTTGCAGCAGATTGTGGCGCATCCGCTCCGGCGGAAATTGCTGGTTTTTCCGGACGTGCTGGCGCATTTCGCCAAAACCAAACTTCACCTGAACGATGCCAAAACATCGGTCGATCCGCAACGGATTAACGGATTTCCTGTCTCAGAGGAATCGACCCCGCAATTGCTGCTGTTCCCCAAAATTGTCGATCAGCCGGAAAGCCAGTTGGTACCAATCAATAAATCGGATGCGCTGTATCACTTATTGCGGCAAAGCTCGCTCAATGCATACGACACGGTTCAAACGCCTGCGCACATGGATTTGCTCAAAAATCTGGTGCAGCAATCGCGTTGCTACCGGTTTATCGCCGGAAAAGATGTGCTGCTTTCGCCAGCGGATGTCTCGCGTAAACTACTGTCTGAAATGGCCTTAAATGAGCAACAGCAGGTAGGTTCATGAACAACGGCAACACTTCGCAACGCGGTGATTCTTCCCGATATCAGCCCATCAAAATTATTTTCGAACTGACCAATTTATGTAATTTCAGCTGCATCCATTGCATTCGCCATGAAGGCGGGCTAACGCATTATTTATCACCGGAAATCATCGAAAAAGTGCTGCGGGAATCGCAAGCGTATCACAGCGTAAGCCTGGTTTCTTTTACCGGCGGCGAGCCGACCATCCACCCGAAATTTGGCGAAATCGCCCGACTGGTGGCGGATTTCGGCTATTCGTTCTCTTTTGTGACCAATGCATGGCAATATCAAAAGACGTTTGAGCAGTTGCGTCCTGTGAAATCGGCGATCGGTTTTGTCAATTTCAGTATTGATGGCGCAACTGCTGAAACGCACGATTCCATCCGCAAACGGAGCGGCTCGTTCCGCAAATTGATGGAAGCGATTTCGCTGTATAAAATCAACGGAATTCCGGTTCACATCAACATGGTTATCACAAAAACGAATGTTGACGAAATGGAAGCGATGGTTCGGCTGGCGACACAATTGGGTTGTGCCGCTGTGGGTTTTGCCCATTGCCAGCCAACACCCGATGCCGTCGCCGCAAATATGGTAATGAACATCGCCGAACGCCGGCAGGTGGAATCAGAAATCGCCCGGTTGCAGCAGATGTATCAGCTTCCGGTGTATCTCGCGGGTGATCATCACAACGAATCGCCGTTTTTCCAGTGCGCACAATTGCAGATGCGCGAATTCAACATCGATCATCGTGGTTATTTGTCCGCGTGCTGTGTGCTTTCCAATTATCGCGGCGGACTGACAGACAGCGACATCGTTGCTGATTTAAACGAAGTCAGTTTTTACGAAGCGCACCTGCGACTGATGACGAAAATCAACGAAGTGAACGCCGAAAAGATACATCACATCGCTGCCGGAAAAATGGATGCCGCAGATAAATTTATCTGCACGCATTGCCTGCTCCATTACCAAAAAGTGCCGGATTTGAAATCCGTTTTATTGCCGGAGGTTTCGCAAAAACAATATCGTTAATTTTTGGAGTGGATTTCAGGATCTCAAATCGGTGAAATAACATATTTGCATGTGACCGTCGTCAATTTTTTGAAATAGCAATCGCGTGATCTATTTCACACTGCCAATACATTTTTGTAGGTTAATTGAACGACCAAAGACCTTTGACATCCGACGGACTCCATTTTTCTTTTTTTCAAATTCAATTCAAAATGTCCCATTTTTTTTCTGATTTCCGGAATCCGGAGTCTTGTTCGAATACATTTATTTAAAATCCTGTAACTGCTGAACATAAGGACAATCGATGAAAGCTCACACTACTGCGGAAAATGCGGCTCAAATTTTCAATCAGGATGGAACCAAAAACAACCCATCGCCCGCAAAAAAGGCATTTGTAAAACCCGAAATTCGCCGGCACGAATCGCTGCCGGATGTGACCACCGCTTTTGTAGGAACATTTCAACCGTGATCGTTTTTTTGCGCTATTTGGTGATTTGTTGGGTTTGTGCTATTTTCGGTGCACCCGGATTTGCACAACACATGCCTGAACGGGAAATCCTGCAATCGCGTCAATTATCGCCGACTGAATACCAAATACCCGCATCGCCGGAAGCCATTTCCGGACAGATAAAATTTGAAGAAAGCTTTGCAGATTCCACCGCAATGCAGCAATGGACGATCATCAACGCGGACGGCAGTTTCAACAATTCCGTTGGCGGCTTTACCACATATCTGATTTACAGCAACGGCGACAGCATCAAACCGCAAGTGCCGGGCACCTATTTTTGGGCGAGCAATTTTTCGAATGCCAACGGCAATTTACTCGACGAATGGCTGGTTTCGCCGCAACTACCGGCATTGGAAACGGGCGACACGCTCTATTTTTGGGGCGGTGCCATCGGCGGCGGATACGACGATTCTGTGCAAGTTCGCCTCGCAACCGAAAATCCGCAGGGGAATATTTCTGCGTTTGTCCATTCATTAGGTCGTTACAAAATGGCAGGTCCACTCGGCAACTGGACGCGATACGCTGTGCCGCTGGATTCCGCGCTGTGGCGGGGTCAGCCGGTTTGGATTGCGTTGCGGTATTGGCATAGCAACGGCGGTGCAACCGGTGCACATTCGGATAATGTGTGGCTCGATCACATCATTTTGGTGAACAACCCTTCCACCGGTATTCAACCGGAAAAAAATGTGGCGGAAACGTTTGAGCTGCACCAAAATTATCCAAACCCGTTCAATCCGTCCACAACCATTCCGTTCCGGCTGGAGAAATCCGCAAGTGTTAAATTGACGGTATTCGATATCGACGGAAAAATTGTGGCGACTTTAGTGAACAAAACCTTGCCCGCCGGAGAACATTCTGTGCGCTGGAACGGGCAGAACGATCAACGCCGGACGGTGGCTAACGGCGTGTATTTCTACCAACTTTCAGTTGAAAATGCCGACCAAACCCGCAAAATGATTTTGCTGAAATAAAAAACATAACACGGAGGTTCAATGGCTGTCGCACAAAAATACCGGATTGATCCAAATATTATACACACAACGTTGGACGAAAACGAAAGCGTTTTGCTTCATCTGAACACCAAACGCTACTACTCCCTCAACGAAACGGGGAGCAAAATCTGGCAGCATCTGCAAGCCGGAATCCCTCCGGAAACCATCAGTGACGCGCTGGAATCGGAATATGAAATTGCAGATGCCAAAAACTATGTTGCAGAATTTCTTGAGATATTGCGCAGGGAAGGATTGCTGACACACGGATGAGGACAACAAAAGGCGATCTGATACGGTCGCCTTCTGTTTTTTATTTTCATTGATGCCAACCCAAAATTTCCATTTTAAAAATCACAACTAATGCTGATCTGCCCGGCGCCGCGCGTGCGCACCCAATAGCCTTGCCCGGCTTTTAGCGAATCCGCGCTGAAATAGCCGTTTTCATAGCCGTAAATTGTGCCGGAGATGATGATGCCATCCGGATCATCTATCGCGCTGACCGGCACTGTGCAGGTTGGTCCGGAAATTAGATTCCAGCCGTTAACGAGGTTAATGATGCATTCGGAAAACGGTGCGCCGGTAATTTCAACCGTTTCCGCTCCGGGAAAATTAAGCCAGTATCCCGCAAAACGAGTGAGGTGTGTTTCGCTGAAATAGCCGCCGTCGAAACCGAATAGCGTTCCGCTGGTGTGATTCGGAAACAGTGTGTTTACCGATGAATCGCTGGCAGCTACCGGAAGCCCGACCAATCGCCAACCGGCGGAAATATTTTGGCTGAACACCAGATTGTTCCCGGTGATCGTCACATGATCCAGCCAAACATTGTCCGTGCTGTTACCAAATACGCCGCCGTTCGTGTGCCAGTATCGCAACGCAATCCAGATGTTCGATCCAATAAAAATGCTCGAATCCAGCGGGACGCGATATTCCGTCCAACTGCCGCGCGGACCGTCCATTTTGTATCGCGCCAACTTGTGTGTGAAAGCTGCCGTGCCGCCCTGCGGATCGCTGGTTGCCAGCCGCACTTCGATGGAATCTTTGAACAGCACTTCCGGCGCACCGCCATAAAATGACAGCGTGTCACCCGGTAAAACCACCGGCAATTGCGGGGAAATCAGCCATTCGTCCATCAGGGTGCCGTTAGCATTATCAAAATTACTCGCCCAAAAATATGTGCCCGCCACCTTCGGTGCAACCGATCCCCCACCGGGGAAAACCAGTCCGGTCACAAATTTGCCAACGGTTGCTCCACTGCCATTGGCACTGCCATCCTGGTTGATGATCGTCCACTCAGCGAGTGCTGATTCGTTGGCAAAAGTCGTTTCGTATTTAATAATTGCGGTGTTGGAAATGTGACGATCCGGCGGCAACATTTGCCGGTCCAATTGGTTATTTTGGTGTGGAATTTCGCGATTTTGCGAAACCCCGACAGTTGAAATGATCGAAAAGACACCCAAAACTATCACCAATTTACCGATCGATTTGAACATACGATTCACTCCGTGCCGTCGCGTTTAATCGGTAAATCCGTCGGACAAATCGAAATAGAAACTGAACGTATTGCAGGTTTTCAGCGCCGGAACAAACGCAATTGTGAACACATCCAACGGACCGGTTGACGGAGCGATATTTGTACTAACGCTGCCGCTGATGCCAAAAACATTGCTGCCGGTAACGTTGGTCGGCACCACATATTGAAAGGTGTTGCCACTGGTGTTCCTGAAATCGACCGCAAACGTACGCAGATTTTTACCGTTCGCAGTATCAAAATCGTTGCAGCCGAGCGGCGTGTAACGGATTTGTGCCAGCGTTACCTGATTGTTGATGATGGTGTTGGAAACATAATTCATCCCGGCTTTTTGGATGGGAATTTGCCGACCGCCGTAAAAAACTTCAATTTCGCCGGTTTGCTCGTTCACTTTTACACCGAATTTTTTGAGAATTTTGACAGGTTCGCGCTGATCCCGAACCTGATCGCGGATCACATCCAACGGGATTTTATCGCAACTTAAAAAACCTGAGAGCAGTAAACCGGCCAAAATGAGCGTCTGCAGCATGTGTTTTCGGTTGAGTATCATCATTCAATCTCCACCCTGGTATTGTTTATAAGCTATTGAAAATATTCGTTTAATCGATCACAGAAAATCCACAAACCAGACACGCTGGTTCCCGGCAGCGTCGGTAATCAGCAATCGTGCTTTTGGCGATGTACCGGTTTTTGTCGCAGTAATGCTTACGGAACTCACCGGCGAAGTATTGAATCGCTGACCTTGCGCAAAATCGTTGCCGCCGATAGTGATGGTCGCGCCTTCCAGCGTTTTCACCTCGATGGAAACGATGCCGGAGCCGCCATCAGAAATGGTGCCGCTTGCGGTTGTGCCGCTAAATTCGCTGATTGTGGCAGTGGGCGGGGTCGATTCGATGCCATCGGTTTCCAGCCAAACCGTATAGCTCCTCGCGGGAATTTCGAAACTAACCCGAGAGTTACCGTCCACCTCCATAAAATTGCTGGTGGCGTTGCCGGTTAAATCGAACAGTTTTGAACCGACGGGCAGTTCAAACGTGTTCACGCCGTGCGTGACGCGCAGTGCAATGTTGGCAAAATTGATGGCTACCATTACATCTTTACCGGAAGGTGTTCCATAGAGTTGATATAAAAGTGTATTGGTTTCGTATCCGGAGTCATAATAGCGATAATAGCCGCCATTATTGCTCAAATAATCCCGCTGGGTTGCGCCGGCAATATGCGCTTTGTGAATGCTGATCAATTCGTCAATTTCATCTTTGATGCCGCGATGGTAGTAATCCGTGTAAAATACCGTCGGTAAACCGATCTGGTTGTTCGTGAGAATATAAGCATAACTCAAAATCGGATCGTTTTCCACCGGTTCGCCACCGTGCCGGAAATCGTGATTGTTGACAAACGTAACCACATTAAATCCGCTGGCGCCAACGGCATCCACCATGCTGCTGGTGAAAACTTCCCGCACATCAATTGCCGGAACGTCTGCGGCTTCAAGTTTGCTGCGGAGGGAAAAATCAAAAATTCGCGGCGTGATAGCCGTTTTGGTGTCTGCATCCATATTCGCCGAGACGACGTCCACCCAGTTTTTTAACGTGCCGGGATTGCCATCAAAAAATTCGCCGACAACGAGATCCGGCGCGATGCCCTGGTCATACAAATAATCCAGCAAATCGCCGGCAAAAGCGTAATCGAAATGTTTCACCGCATCCATCCGGTATCCCCGGATGCCATTATCCGTCCACAGCCATTTGCTCCAGTCGAACAACACATCTTTGGTATTCTGCACATTTTGGTCGTAATCGTAAAAAAACCACATAAAATCAAAATCGCCGGAAAGCTGGGTAGAATTGCCATTCGGTTTGAAATTCAGGTAATTCATTCCGCCCATTTGACTGGGTAATCCGAAAAAATTGGTATATGTTTGATAAATCAGTGAATTTACAATATCCTGCCCGAAGGAACCGTTGTCATACCAGAGACCATGCACGGTGTGGTCAGAATAGCTGCCGCCGGTGTTGTTCAGGAAAATAAAGAGTGTATCACCTGCCGCAAAAAAATCATCTGTGGTTACGGTGAGGGCGAATTCGTCGATACCGCAACCGGCGTTGTCGATGGTTGCTAGCATATCTCGTCCTAACTCTGTAGCATTGTTACCTTGCCCGCAATCACCACCACCATTGAATGCGCCATTGTTAAATTCATCCTCACTCAGCTCAGACAAGTTTCGGTAACCGACTCTATTTGTTTGAATATACAGTTTGTACCCAAAGTTGTGAAAATTTGAATGCAACGATTTTGAGCGAATTTTAAAATAGTACGTTCCGCTGCCATAACCGGTTGCACCGCCAATCGGCAACACAATCCGAAAGCGATCTGATGGAAACGGCTGGTCACCTGAATTGATTTTTGTGTCCGTCATGCCTTCGATCCAGCCTTCGACCGCAGGATTATTCTCCGGTTTCCCGCCGTCGCGGTGGTTGTAAACCACATCCGCCACCGCTTTGATGCCGACAGCGTTAAATTCCGCGATCAGGTTTTGCAAATCCGTCACCGAACCGAAACCGGTTGCGCCGCCACCTGCCGGCAATCCCAAATCAAACAAATCTTTCGGATCGTATCCGTTGCTGCTGTTACCGAAACTTGCGCGGGAAAGCGGCGGCAGCCAAACGTGAGTGAATCCGGCGTCAGCCAGTTCCTGCGCTTTCAGCCGCAGTGTGTCCGCCCACAGATTGTTATCCGTGGTTTTGGGATAATCCCAATACCAACCCTGCAGGAGAAAATCCTGCGCTATGATTGTGGATTGCAACAACAAAAATACAGCAAATATTTTGAACAATTTGATTTTATGCGCCATGCGAAAACTCCGTATTTCGGCGGTTACGAGAAATATGATTAATATCCTGAAAGATATGTTATTTCGTGGAAAATCTGATGTTAAAGAGCACATTTCGAAGATATTTTGTAGAAAACAAAGATAACCATAGCGGCTGTTTCGGGCAAATCAATTCTGATGTCTGCGCAAAAAAAATCCGGTGCAGGCAAGTGCCGACACCGGATTTTTTGAATATGATCTCTCATTTATTCCGCAAAAACGCGATTGAACAAATCTTGCATATCCTGCCAGGATTGCTCATCCGCCGCTTTGTTATATGCCAGCGGCATCTCAAATTTTTGACCGTTTGCATCTGCATCCGGATTGGTGAAACTGTGCACCGCACCGGGATAATTCACAAATTTGAAATCTGCACCGGCGGCTTCCATTTCCGCTTTGAACGCATCAATTTGTTCGTCGGTTACGAACGGATCATCCGCGCCGTTGCACACCAGAATTGCGGCTTTTACATCACCTTCTTTAGCCGGATTTTGGGTTGCGATGCTCCCGTGAAAACTTACAACGGCATCCAGCGGCATACCTGCCCGGGCCATGTGCAACACAACGCCGCCGCCAAAACAGTAGCCGATTGCACCAATTTTGCTGGTATCCACCGTCGCTTGCGATTTGAGCAATTTCATTGCTTCGCGAAAACGCTGTTCCCCGGCGGGAATATTTTGCATTACTTCGGTGGCAAATTTCATGGCGTCATCCGGGTGATCGGCAATTTTGCCTTCGCCATACATATCCACTGCCAATGCGGTGTATCCGAGTTTCGCGAGCATATCCGCACGTTCGCGAACGTATTCCGTTGCGCCCCACCACTCATGCACAACCAAAATTCCGGGACGTTTGCCGGTTTTGTCCGCGTCGTAGGCGAGGTAACCTTTCATGGTCATGCCATCCACTGTGTAATCGACCGGCTTGCCCTGCAACCCGGTTTCGGCGGGCATTTCCTGTTTTGCTTCCGGCTGAGGATTGCCGCCACATTGCCAAAGCAACATGCTCATCAGCGCCAAAAATAATAATTTTCTCATCTTCAATAGCCTCCATCAATGTTTATATGATTATGCCGTGCCAACACGGCGTTGAATAGTGGTTAAGTTTTGTCCAAATTTCTTGCGGTGGAAAACGGGTATCTGTAATTTTCATCCTGTAAAATAAACATAAGTATTTTTATCATGAATTCGGTTCTATTGTCAAATATTCCATAATTTACGAAAAAATAACAATGACGCGCCAATTTACTTTGATTTTTACCATTTTATTAGGTTTTCTTCCATTGTTTTCCCAATCGAATTCCGATTCATCCGCAACAGCGTTGATCGAATTTGAGATGAAAGACCAATTCAACCGCGAATACACCCACGAAAGCTGGGGAGACAGCATCATAGTTGTGTTTGGCAGCGACCGCGATGGCAGCGAATTCAACCGCATTTGGGGCGAAGCCATTCAGGATTCGTTGAAAAATGAGCCGGGATTTGACAAGGTTCGATACGTTGCGGTGGCAGATTTACGCGGTGTTCCCTTTTTTCTGAAAGGATTGGTAAAAGGTTTTTTCCCGAAAGAAAACCGGAAGCTGTGGATTCTGCTGGATTGGAAAGGTCGATTCGCGGAGGACTATCATTTCGTTAAAGGGAAAAGCAACATCCTGATTTTTAATCGCCAACAACAATTAATGCGCCATTTTGCCGTCACTGAAATGAACCCGGAGCAATTGTCGGAAATTCTCGCCACGCTGCAATCCCAATTGAAGGATAAATTGGGAAAGGATAAAGGATAAGTGATAAAGGATAAATCCGAGAAGGATAAAGACAAAATGCCATTCTGCGCCACATATACCTATTTACTTTTATCCTTTATCTTTTATCCTTTATCTTTTATCCTTTATCTTTTATCCTTTATCCTTACTTTTGATCTTTGCGCGTCAGCGCCGATAGCCATTGGTAATCGGAAATCTGCGATCTTTGCCGTAGGCTCGCGGCGTAATTTTGATGCCCGGCGCACTTTGGCGACGTTTATATTCGTTCAGATCCACCAGTCGCAGAATATTTTTCACCAAATCCTCATCAAAACCGAGCCGGACAATTTCCTCAAACGCCAGATCATCTTCGACATACGCTTTCAGAATTGGATCGAGCACCTCGTATGGCGGAAGCGAATCGCTGTCTTTTTGATCGGGACGAAGCTCGGCACTCGGCGCTTTTGTGATGATCGATTCGGGAATAATATCAAATTTCGCAACTGCGTTGCGATAGCGGCTGAGGGCGTAAGCCAGCATTTTCGGCACATCTTTTATTACGGCAAACGCGCCACACATATCGCCGTATAACGTGCAATAGCCCGTTCCGTACTCGCTTTTGTTACCGGTGGTGAGCACCAGCGCACCAAATTTATTGGACAGCGCCATCAATATATTTCCGCGAATCCGCGCCTGGATATTTTCTTCCGCAATGCCGGATTCGGTTTCTTTGAACAACGGTTTCAGTTCGTCCAGATACAAATCGTGCAACCGTCCGATCGGTACCTCGTGATAGTCGATCCCGAAATTTTCCGCAAGCTGCTGCGCGTCTGTTTTGCTGAGCGTACTGGTAAATTTGCTGGGCATGGAAACACCGGTCACATTTTCTTTCCCGAGCGCATCTACCGCAATGGCGCAAACCAACGCGGAATCGATCCCGCCGGAAAGCCCCATCAGCACTTTGCTGAACCCGTTTTTGTGCACATAATCGCGCAACCCGAGGGTTAGGGCGTGATACACCTCTGCGTCCGTCGATAAATCCGGCAAAATTTCCGGTGCCGGAATATCGTTAAGCGGCAACGCCACCGACGGTTCCAGCGTAATCATTTGAATATTTTTGTTGGGCGGAACAAACAATTTTTCTTTCCGGCGTCGCGGATCGTGCAGCCGTTTGGCAAACACATTATCCGGATGTACATCCGCGACAATCAGCGCTTCTTCAAAACTGGGCGCCCGGGCGATCAAATCGCCGTCTTCGGAAATGAGCACGCTGGTGCCGTCAAAAATGATATCATCCTGCCCACCAACGAGGTTGACATACGCCAAGATTACCTCGCTATCCTGCGCCCGGACTTTCAGCATGTTGGTGCGATCCTGCACTTTTTCCATTGCGTACGGCGATGCCGAAATGTTGATAATCACTTCCGCGTTGCCATATAACGCCTGATCGTGCAACGGTCCGCCGGGATACCAAATATCTTCGCAAATATTTACGCCGATGTTGATATCATTAAATTTGTAAACCGGCAGCCGTTTGCCTTCCTGAAAATAGCGGTTTTCATCGAAAACGCCGTAGTTTGGCAAAAACTGTTTGTGATAAATATCCACCATTTCGCCGCGATGCAAAAACGCCGCCGCGTTAAAAATATCGTCCCGGCGATCCACAAAACCGACAACGATAGAAATATCTTTGCTGTACGGAATCAGCTTCTGGAGATACTCCAGATTATCCTCGATAAACTCCGGGCGAAGCAGCAAATCTTCCGCCGGATACCCCGTCAGTGTCAGCTCCGGAAACGCAACGATGTGCGCATGTTGCGCTTTGGCCTGTTCCACAAAATTTACGATTTTTGCAAAATTTCCTTTTAAATCGCCAACGGTAGCGTTCATTTGCGCCATTGCTAAACGCAGTGTTCTCATGTATTTACTTCCTTTCCCGGTTGAAAATGCAAAACCGGCAGATTGCTTTTGAATCCATTTTTATTTTGAATGAATTATAACGAATCAAAACTGGATTCGCAATATCTCATAGAGAGACTGCGGCGGGGGGAATAAAAATCAGCTGAATGTTTTATTGAAAAAAAGAAGCCCGGCAATTATTCCGGGCTTCTTTTATATTGACGCTTCGGTGCCAAAATCCGTTAATCCGAAGTTTTAGCGAGGGGTCTATCGAGGAGTTTTATCGGGTTAACAGCATTTTGCGAACGTTTGAAAATTCGCCGGCCTGCAATTGATAAAAATACACGCCGCTGCTGAGATGGCTGGCATCAAACGAAATTTCGTAAGTGCCGGATGCCTGCGTTTCGTTGACCAGAACAGCTACTTTTTGACCAACCAGATTGTAAACCGACAACGTTACATTCGCAGATTTGGGAACGCTGTAGCGTATGCGGGTTTCCGGGTTGAACGGATTCGGGTAGTTTTGCTCCAGGCTAAATGCTTTCGCAACCGCTGGTTGATCGTCGTCGATGGCAACAATGCCTGTGCCTGTCCACGAAAAATGGTCGAGCCACAGGTTGTCGGAATGTTCCCCGTTTGGTCCGCCATTCTGGTGCAAATAGACAAGTGCAACATAGATATTTTGCCCGGCGAATGCCGAAATATCAAACTCGTACGGGTTCCAACTGCTAATCGGTCCGGCAACTTTGAAATATGCAACCTGATTCGTAAAACTTGCCGGATTGGCATTGGTTGTGGAAACGACAACCCGCAACGAGTCGTTGAAGGCACCGCCGATCGCTCCGGCGTAAAAGCTGATCTTATCCCCGTTTTGAACATTTTGCATTTGCGGGGTAATCAACCAATCGCTGATGAATGTGCCGTTTGCACTATTGAAGCTGCTGAAGAGAAAATGCGTTCCGATTTGCGGATTAACCAGCGTACCATCAAAATTTACCTGCGTGCGCAATTCCCAGGTTGTGCCGCTGCCGTCCACATCCACAATTTGCCAGCCTGCCGGTAAAGTTGCACCACTGAAGGTTTGCTCCAGTTTGGTAACGATACCGCCACCACCACCGCTAACTTGCCAGCCGTTATCTTCAAACAATGCCAGCATCAACGCGCCGGGTGAATGGATGGCTTCGCCGGGCGCAATTGCCGGTGTCATCAGCGCATGCGGCGTGCCGTTGTAGGATGATTCATCGAAATGCGAATAGCTCGAACCCTGCTCCCAGGGATTCGGTGCATAAATCGGTGCGGGCGTTCCACCGTTCGCCTGAACGGTTTTAGTTCCCGCGTAAAACAAATTATTGCTCACTAATTGTGCACCCAACGCCGTTGAGGAATTGGGGAAATTATTAATGTCAATTAATTGCTGTCCGTTGCCATTTTGGGAATATTGATCGTAAATAAACGGAAACGCCGTTCCCAATCCCCAGCTGCCGGTGCCGTTGTCATATCCCATCGAACCGAGGAATCCCAAACCGTGCCCCAGTTCGTGCAGCACAACAGACACAAAATCAAAATTATTGGACGGCGGATTGCCGTCTGTTCCCAAATACCAATTGCTGAAAACACTACTGAACGTTGCAACAATATCTGCACTGTCCGGATGGTTTAAAGCAGACCCGTTCGAGGCTTCTGCCAGAGCCACCGGATACCAGTTGGTGCCGTTATTTGCAAAATCGCCCGGGCCGGCAGAGCCGAGCACGCCCGAAGCCAACGGCGCCCATTTGGCGCTCACCCGGATCGGGACATCAGACACTAAAATAGATGACCATATATCCACCGCATATTGAAATGCGGCTTGGGCTTGCGGCGTAAAACCATCGTAATCAACAATAAATGTGGCGGTTTGCACGCCCATTTGGAATTGTTCGGGTGCGGCAATGCGTAAATCGCTGCTTTGGTCGAGCAATTGCAGTTCGCATCCGTCCAAAATATTGTAATCTAAATTGGAAATTTCCCATTTTGTTGCCTGAACATGCTGGTCGCGCCGAACATCCCGTTCCTGTGCCCAAAGCATATTCCCCAAAAATACAGCTATACTTAAAACGGTCAACATTTTTTTCATCAAAATGCCTCCTTCGTGATTGTGCTAAACGCGTCTATTCCATTAACGCATTCACCGATTATTAAAAAAGAATCCCTGATTATATAGATAATTCTGTTGCCTTAACATTGACCTGGGTCAATTTGGTCACGATAACAGCATCGCCAGTTTTGCGAATTGCTACGATTCAAAACAAAAAGGATGCCATTTGCAGAATGGTTTTTCGAGCCACCATAAATATCTATTTTTAAACACTTTAAATTCACATGGTAAATAAGATTTCTCCAAAAAACATGTTGCTTTTGTTCGACAAAAATGACCGAACTAAAACGGATGTTGATTTCTATTGACATATCCTCGTTATTTTCGTCGAAAAATCCGCTTTTGTTAATCATTTTAGAGCACATCCGGGATAAATTTTCTCAATTTTAACCAGAAATTTTTCCGGAAACCCGGCTGAACTGCTTTTGCCGGAATCTGCGGGAAAAAATTGCACACTTTTGAAATTGAAAAACCCAAATTTCATGGATTGAATTTGCTATTTTGATTTCAGTAACGAGATATTAAATTAAATCACTATGGATTTATTTTCGCAACAACAGCAACAGCAGCCGCAAGATGCCGCGGCAATTCCACTGGCGGAACGCTCCCGTCCCGCCGGGCTGGATGGTTTTGTGGGTCACGAAGCCATTATCGGCGAAGGCACGGCGCTGCGCGAATCGCTGAAACACAACCGATTGAAATCGCTGATATTTTGGGGACCGCCCGGCGTTGGCAAAACCACATTGGCGCGGGCGATTGCCAACACAGTTAACAGCGAATTTATCAGCATGAGCGCGGTTACCGCTGGCGTTGCGGACATTCGCAAAACCATCGAAAAAGCCCGCAGCAACCGCGATTATTTCGGCAAATCCACCATTCTGTTTATCGATGAAATTCACCGGTTCAACAAAGCCCAGCAGGATGCGCTGCTGCATGTGGTGGAGGACGGCACCATCACGCTCATCGGCGCAACTACCGAAAATCCGTCGTTTGAAGTAATCTCGCCCCTGCTTTCCCGGTGCCAGGTGCTGGTGCTAAAATCGCTGAATAACGATCATATTCGAAAAATTGTTGAGCTGGCGCTCGAAAAAGATTCTGTGCTTCGTGAGAAGCAGGTCAAAATTGATGATTGGGAAACGGTGTATATTTTGGCGGATGGCGATGCACGGCGCGCGCTGAACACCATCGAACACGCCGTGGATTTGCTCGGCGACAGCCAGCCGCCGCTGGTGCTCACCAAAGCCATTTTCGAAAAAGCGGCACAGCAGAAAGTGCTGAAGTACGACAAAGGCGGCGAGTATCATTACGACCTGATTTCTGCGTTCATCAAAAGTGTGCGCGGCAGCGATCCGGATGCGGCAGTATACTGGATGGCACGAATGCTGGAAGCCGGCGAAGATCCCAAATTTATCGCCCGGCGAATGATTATTCTGGCATCGGAAGATGTGGGAAATGCCGATCCGGCAGCGTTGACAATCGCCACAAGTTGTTTTACCGCCGTCACTTACATTGGCATGCCGGAATGCCAGATTATCATGAGTCAGGCGGCAACATATCTGGCGGCAGCACCGAAAAGCAACGCCAGCTATATGGCAATCCGCAAAGCGATGGACGATATTCGCCAACAACCGGATGTGCCCGTGCCGCTGCATCTGCGCAACGCGCCAACCGGTTTGATGAAAAAACTCGATTACGGCAAAGATTACCAATATGCCCACGATCATCCGGAACATTTTGTCGCAAAGCCGTATTTACCGGAGGAGGTTGCTGGGAAAATTTATTACAACCCGACGGAAATGGGACACGAAAAATCGATCCGCGACCGCCTGCTGCGTTTGTGGAAAAATATAAAACCGTATGTTTCAACCAAAGATTCGGAAAATAAATCGCAATGAGCCTAAAAAATAAAATTACCGGCTACCTTCTCGATTCGAAAGTTCGTCCGGTGTTATCCCGGTTGAGCCAAACCCTAAATTTTCCGGCGAAAGCCAGTGTCATCAAAAAAGTGCTGGTGGTGATGCCGCGCAACATGTCACTGTTGGAGGATGCGAACCGTTTTATCCAATCGCTGCGGAAATCTTATCCCAACTGGCGGGTAGAATTATTTGATGTAGACAAACTCTCCGAAAAAGATTTGAACCGGATGAGCCTGCCCCGCGACGAAATTGTGGACAAACTCCGCAATGCGAAATACAATTTTGTGATGGATTTGAACGACCAGCCCGACCAGCTTTCCGCATACGTTGCACTGATGACCGAAGCACCGTACAGACTGCATTTAAACGCCGACGAATCAGATTTTTTCAACCTCACGTTTCAACCGCAAACCAATGGTGACGGCAGCTCGCCCCGCAAGGAATCGGAATTTTACAACTCACTGCTGGAATATCTCGGAAAATTATTCGTCAATTAAATTTGGCAGGCGAAAAAAACGGCGAGCGTTTTCGGTGGTGATGCGGGCAATTTCCGCAACCGGCAGTTCGTGAATTTCCGCCAGTTTTTGCGCCACAGCCAGCACATTCGCCGGCTCGTTGCGCTTTTTTTTGGATTTCGACGGTGCGATGTATGGCGAATCCGTTTCGATCATCGTGCGGTCCAGCGGCACAATCTTGGCAACATTTTCATCGAAACTCTGGTAGGTTATGCTGGCTGTAAACGAAATGTGCAATCCCATTTCGAGATAAAATTCGGCATCAATCGTATCCCCCGCGAAACAGTGCATCACCCCGTGTAATTTCTCGATTTTTTCTTCCTGAAAAAACCACTGCATCTCCCGCTGAGCAGACCGATTGTGGATAACCACAGGAAAATCAAGCGCTTGTGCGATGTCGATCATTTGCCGGAAAACGCCGTACTGGGCAGCGTGATGTTCCGTTTCCCAATAAAAATCCAGCCCGATTTCGCCAATCGCCACCACTTTCGGGTGCGATTTTGCGAGTTCCCGGATGATATCCGCATCGCCCGGCTTTGCCAAATGCGCCTCCGACGGGTGAATCCCGACACACGCAAAAACCTGCGGATGCGCATCCGCCAGCGCCAATGCCTGATGGCAGGATGCCACGTCCGTTCCGAGGGTTACCAATTGTGCAACGCCGGCAGCAAACGCGCGTTGCATCACCGCGTCGCGGTCGTCATCAAACGAATGGTAGTGCAAATGGGTATGGGTATCGATCAGTTGCATGTTTTTCTGTTTTTAACATCTTTTTTGACAGGATTACAGAATTTGCACGATTTTTTAGTAGCGATTCGGAAATGCGACTCAGCGAGCTACTTCCACTCACGGAAATTTTACAGATGTATTGGTATTACCTGTCATTCCAGCGAATGCTGGAATCTCCCGTATGCCTCATCGTTTAAAATTCAATCCTGTCGATTCTGTCAAAAAAATTAATGATTTTCAATTGTTTGTGATAAACCTTTGGCGAGTTGTGCGCCGTTTTCCGGCTGATACAAATCGCCCTGACAAACACCGCGTCGCTGCATTTCCGCTTCGATATCCTGCACGACAACCGAGGTTCGCACGCCCCAATGCGGCGCAATCAGGTGTTTGGGGCGGGTTTCACCAACCAATCGCTGGAGCATAATTTCCGGCTTCAGCCGTCGCAGAAACTCGATCGCCAGATCGATATATTCTTCATACTCGAACAGCGGGAACGGATCGCGCAAATACTCCGTTGCCAGCGCAGTTTTTTTGACGATATGCAAGTGATGCAATTTCAACGATTGGATGGGATAGCGCGAAACAACCTCCGCAGTTTTGAGCATCTGTTCGCGCGTTTCGCCGGGCAATCCCAAAATGAGATGCGCCGCAACGTGAATGCCACGATTGGCGGTCATATTTACTGCGTCCGCCCATTCGGCAAATCCGTGCCCGCGATTGAGCCGTTCCAACGTGGCGTCATAAATTGATTCCAACCCGTATTCCAAACTGACGTAATGGCTTTTCGCCAGTGTTTCAAAATACGCTATTTTTTCTTCATCGATACAATCCGGACGCGTGCTGACCACCAAACCGCACACTTCCGGCTGGCGCAACGCCTGTTCATACAAATGTTTCAGATAACTCAACGGCGCGTACGTATTGCTATACGCCTGGAAATACACCACAAATTTCATCTCGCCGTAGCGTTTTTGTAAGTACTCGATGCCAGCGCGAGTTTGTTCTTCGATGCTCATTCCGGGCGTGCAATAATAAGGCACAAAACTCATGTTATTGCAATACGTGCAACCGCCAAATGCTTTGGCACCATCACGATTTGGGCAGGTAAACCCGGCATCGACGGATACTTTTTGCAACCGGCTGCCAAATTTATTCGCCAAAAAATTTTTGTAGGCGTTATACGGGCGCGATGTTCCCCACGGGTAGTTATTGCGCTTCTTTATATTTTTTTTCATTGCCTTCGATTCTTAAAACGACAGATACCTTAATCCATATTTTTCAAATATAACCTTCAATTAAAATCAAAAAACGTGTTTTCGCAAGGATGAAATCAGAAGATTTTTATTCTGCAATACATGGCTCTATTGCATCATTTAATTAAAGTGATATTTAGAATGATCGAATATATTTTCAATTGACGTTTTAATGGGGACCAAATTAATTATTTCTGCAAAATGGTTTTTGGTTAATACACGCTTTCGCTGCCGGTTGCAAGGATTGGGGAATTCCGGAAAAAATACATCTCAACAGAACATCGTTAGCGTGCAATTTGGTCGGATAGAATTTTCTGCCGCTTTGTTCAAAAATAGCGGTCTTTTTTGCAAAAAAAACCTAAAGCGACACAAAATTTAAGTCGATTAGAACAATAATAGTCATGATGGAATATGGTGATTTACACAAGAAAGGTGTTGAGAAATGAAGTTTGCAAATTTCCTAAAAATGATGCTGGCAGGATTGATCGTTTTTGTTTCGCTATCCAGCGGTTGCAAAAAAGTCAGTTCCGGACCCGGTCCTGATTCAGAAATTCCGGATGACTTCGATTACAACACTACACGAAGCATCAATGTTCGATTCGAAGCTCTTTCCCCTTCAGGCAACCCGATTCAGGCAGTGCGTTGCAATGTCTACAAAGAGGGTTACGGCGATAACAATCAATTAGGCCAATTGCTCGTTTCCGGATTTACCAACAGCAATGGTATTCTGGAAACCGTGTTCAGCGTTCCCGCAACGCAGGACAGTGTATATCTGGAAATGCAATTTATCGGAATGCTGAATGCCAGCATGGCACCGGTGAAAAATGGCGATCTCGTTTTTATCCTCGGTCAAGGTGTGGAAGGTCAGGAATTTATATCCGATGGCGCCCGCCCAAGACGGATGACACTCAACCGAACCACCAACACACCGGATTTTATCTTCATGGGCGATTGGAACAACAAAGGAAAACCAGACTATCTGGAAGCTGAGCGGGATGAGTTTACCGAAGAATTTTTAACTGGTATCAACCAATCTCTCCCGGAAGGTGAATCCGTCGTGGATTTGCATCCGGAATTTTTGGCAGCAGGAAACGAAACCAACATTGTTTTAACCAATAATGCAGATATCTGGGTGACATTCGTTCATGAAGGTGCCGGTTACAAAAATGTATTGGCTTATTACACTTATCCAAATGACAATCCCCCGGCATCCGATAACGATGTTTCTGAAATCACCATTATTTTCCCGAATGTGAGCGTCGACGGAAGTAGAGTTTTGCAAGCCGGCGACAAAGTATTTCTTGGATCATTTGAGGCAGGAACAACAGTTGCCTGGACACTGATTGCTGATGGCTATGATGACCCCCATGATGAAGTAACCGTTGGTAATGGGTTAATATACTCTGATGCCGAATTGAACGATGGGCCATCGGATAAGCAACAGCACATGATTTTACTGCGTGACGTTCTCACAAACAACCTGATAATGGGATTCGAAGACATTCTCCGCTCCACCGGCGGTGATGAAGATTTTAACGACGCTGTATTTTACGCAACGGTGGACCCGATTTCCGCAATCAGCGGCTACATCCCAACCACGGATGACGACAATGTTGACACAGATGGCGACGGCATCCCCGATTTTCAGGATGAATTCCCCACAAGCCCGGATTCCGCATACAGCACATCCGATCCTGCAGAAGCAACCTATTACACCCTCGCGTTTGAGGATGATTGGCCGGTTCAGGGTGATCTGGATTTCAACGATTTGGTTATTGATTACAATTTTGAAAAAATTGCCAACGCAAACAACGAGATTGTCAGCCTGAAAGGTAACTTTGTCGTTCGTGCAGCGGGTTCGCTTAAATCCAATATTTTTGGCATCCAGTTTGATAATCTGCAGCCTTCGGATATCCGCGGAACTGCCGGCGAAATTATCACCTGTAGCCATGTCACTTTTGCAACCAACGGTGTCGAAGCCGGGCAAAGCCGGGCGGTTATCATCGTATTGGACGATGCCCGATTGGTACTGCCACCCTCGGACCCGAGTTATACGGCAAATAGTCAGGAAGGTGTGCCATACGTATCACCGGATACATTTTCTGTAGTCATCAGTTTTACGAATCCGGTTACGCCACAAGAATTGGGCTCCGCACCCTATAACCCATTTCTGATTTCTGATGGCAATCGCGGGTACGAAGTTCACCTCAGTGGTGCAATTCCAACAGATTTAGTGGACGAAGCGCTCTTCGGCACCGAAGATGACGCCAGTCAAGCCCAAAACGGGCGCTACTATCGCACTCAAAACAATCTTACATGGGCACTGAATATTCCGGATGTTTGGGATTATCCCTTCGAAGGCGTGTATGTTCGGGATGCATATAACCACTTTTTCGGATGGGTTCAAAGCGGTGGGACCGGTAATCAAAACTGGTTTAACGATACCAGAGATGAAAGTATGATTTACGTGCCTTACGGCATCTCAAAAAGAAGATAATATGGGTCTGTACATCTGAAACCTCCACGAAAAAGCCGGTATTGACTGACCGGCTTTTTCATTTTCACGACAGATTTTTCACGACAACAAATCACAACAAATTTACTTCTGAACTTCGTATTTGATCACTTCACCGCTTTCGGTATCATAAACGACAAATGATGAATGTCCGGTTAATTCACCCATAATTTCACCGGGGTTAATCCGCAGAGTATCGCCATCGTAACTTACTTCGTATTTGTGATTATGCCCGAAACACACCACGTCAAACGCATCCGATGTCGCCAACATTCGTCCAATATTATCGAAATGAGAAACTGCGAACCGTTTGTTATCGATCAGCAGATCGGCAACTTCGCCATGCAAATGCACATGATCAAAATCGTTGGCAACCTGGGTAATGCGGAACAGATCGCCATCGTTATTGCCAAAAACGATGTGAATCGGTTTGGAAAACCCGCTGGCCAAATCTTTCACAATAAACGGTGAGCAAAGATCGCCGCAGCATATCAGCTTGTCGGCATCCTGAATTTGGGAAAGTGCATTTTCCAATTTTTTCCGGTGATCGTGAATGTCGGAAATAATCGCGATTTTCATACCAACCTCACTGTGTTAATGTCATTTGTTTGGTTTCCCGAAAATTCCCCGCCTCCAATCGGTAATAATACACACCGGATTCAACCCGATTGCCATCTGCGGCTTTGCCATTCCACTCAATAATGTGGCTTCCGGCAGGCTGCATTTGATTTACCAGCCGGCGCACTTCTCTGCCCATTGCGTCAAAAATCGTAATTTTTACCGAGCCGGAAACAGGCATTTCATACGATATTGTGGTTGTTGGATTAAACGGGTTCGGGTAATTTTGATTCAGCTTAAACGATTGTAATTTCTCAACTTGATCATCAATGCCAACAGTCCCGACAGTGAATTCGTGAACGTATGTTTCACCTTCAAATGTAACTTCAAACTGCCAAACGCCATAAAATGGGTTCGCTGGCAAATTCCACCACCAATACCAGTACGATGCCTGATAGTGCGGCTCGGTTGATGCATGAGACCAACTTTGCCAAACAACGCCGTTGGGCTGACGAATACGGAATTCACTGAGTTGACCGTTCAGTTGATCGCGGTAATAGGTTGCGAAATAGACCCTCTCTCCTCCTAAAAATGCATCTTTCGCATTGACCACTTCCTGAGTGGGACAGCTCGGAAAAACCGGCGGTGCGGAGTGGGTCATTACCCGATTAATCGCAGAATCGTAATACGGAGGTTGCTCAGCCCACCACGATTCTGTATTCAGGCTATTGCAAGCGCCCTGAAACGGTTCAATCAAATTGCCACCGGCATCGTGTATCTCCAGATGCAAATGCGGCCCGGTCGAATTGCCGGAACTGCCGACAACGCCAAGATATTCCCCGGCAACAACTGTTTCACCAACATTTTTGGCGGTTGGTGAGTTCTTTTTCATGTGTCCGTACCAGGCTACGGAGCCATCGCTGTGCTGCACATAAACGGCGTTCCAATCCGACCCGTTAAATCCACAACTGCGATCGTTATTGCCGGAAGCTTTAAAAATAATCGTGCCGGGTGCCGCCGCAACGATGATAATTTCGTCATTATCCATCCGGTACCAGCCGAACGGCCAGGTAAAAATATCCACGCCCTGATGGTTGTAACCGGAGGCAAGGTCATAAGTTCGTTCACCGCAATTGTAATCCTGCAATTGATTGGGAAATGCTGAATTTTGATCCACAAAATTGGAAATACCGTGGTAACCGTAATCCGTTTGACCCAATGCACCGATTACCGGCCATTCCATCAACGTCACCTGTTCTGTTCTTGCAGATTCGATGATACCACGATTTAGTAAATCCTGAATACTTGCATCGAGCTGTTGCTGAATTTCCATGCGCTTTTCTGCTGTTAAACAGGGGAAATCTTGTCGCGAAAAATCCATTCCACCGCCACCCATATTATTTTGGGCGCTTAATATGTTGAAAATAAACACCATAAATATCGCAAATCGAAAACACTTCATATCTGCTCCTTGATTTATTATGATCCAAATCCCGTTAAAAAATCTAAAAGAAATATCGAAGAATTGACAGCAAAAATTAAGGAATTTGCGTTACGACAGCATTACAATAAAGTTATTTGTGGCGGTGACGATTCTATTAAAAAACAGGGAAGTCATTTTAATTCACGGAAGGAGAAAAAATGCAGGTATCCGGCGGTGGAAATGCGCAACTGGCGATGCGAATGCTTCAGCAAGCCCAACAGCAGCAGTTGCAGATGGCGCAGGCAACCATTCAAATGGCGCAGGCACAGGAAAATGCACAAAACGGACAACAATTGTTAGGTTCTGGTAATTTGGTTGATGTTTATGCGTGATGTTTCAGGAATGGTATATTTGTTTACGCCGGTCGGTTGACCGGCGTTTTTTTTGGTTTATTTCCCCTTTAAACTATCCACCAGCAATATCGAAACTTCTTCCATATTTAGCACCAGTTGATCAATTCGTGTATTTGCCAAATTATAAATTAGCTGGATACTCATTGCCACAACCAATCCAAATAATGTGGTTAGTAACGCCTGCGAAATCCCCCCGGCAACAACAGCAGGTGAAATATCATCAACCATTTGAATGGCTTTGAAAGCCTCAACCATTCCCCAAACCGTGCCGGTAAACCCCAACATTGGCGCCGCAACGATGATAAATCCCAGCCAGATCATACCGCGCTCTAGCAACGCCGTTTGAATACTGCCCACATTTGTAACTGCTTTCTCCGCGTCAGCAATGTTGTCGTTTGCATAAATCAGACCAGCTGTTAATATTGTGGAAACAGGATCTTTTTGTGTTTCGCAAATAGCCAACGCAGCGCGGACATTTTGTTTGCGCAATGCAGATTGAACGTTGCGCATAACCTGTCGCGATTGCCATTCAGCACGTAACAAATGGAATAATTTTACGAACCCGATTATTAAGCCGAAAATCCACATGACCAAAATCGGTAACATAAAATTGCCGCCCTGAAAATACAATTTTGTCATCTCATCAATAAATACTGGCATATTTAATCCCTTTCTGAAAATTTAGTTTAGCGTTAAACCTAATATTTCAAAAAAGATGCCAGCAAAAAACAAGCACGGTAATACTCTAATAAACAACAACTTAAATAAGTCAACCGGAAATATTCAGAACGATACGGGATTGCAAATTGCAAGAGAGGCATTTAGAGGTGCAAAACAAATAGAAAAGGCAGGTCAAACAACCTGCCTTTTTGGTAAAAAAAATAAATATTGAACATTACATCCCCAGTTTTTTCTCAACCGTGTAAACCGGGCGAATATCAACCGGGATGTCGGATAATTTGTCCAACGCGGTTTGCAATTCGGGAGAAATTTTACGGTATTTGGCGATAAAGGCTTTTGCACCGTCGTAATCGCCGAGCGCCTGAATCATCAAAATATCATGCGAGAGATCGCGAACTGCAGCGTCCATTTTTGCGTAATTGACGTGGAATCGCGCCGTTTCAGCGGTGAATTCGACCCCGCCCTTTTCCATCAGATAATTGAGGATAATCGCATTTCCGCCGCCGTGTGCTTCGCTGATGCCAAAGCGGACACTGCGGAAAATGCCGCCCACAAAACTGGCGTAAACGGCATCACCAATTTCTTTGCTGAACACACCTTTTTCCACCATAAACGGAAATTGATACAAGCCAACGATATCCGCTTTTGCTTCTTCCAGCGTGGAATAAGTTTCTTTCAATTCCTGGCTGACGGTGGTTTGCTGTCCGTTTTTGGTGATGGTTCCGGGTCCGATGCCGTGCACCATTTCATGCAGCAACACATGATAGAAAAAAGCATCGAACGACACTTTTTGCAGATCATCTTCGTGCAGCACCCGTGCCATTATTTTTCGGGAAATGTTGTCGTATTTCGCCTGCGTAACGTTACGGAGCATCACCTTTTTACTGCCTTTGGCTTCGCGCACGCGTTCGTCATTCGGCAGGTTGAATGCGATGGTTTGCACACCGGCTTTGGTATCGCCGGCGGTAAATACTTCGTTCACCACTTTTATGGGCGATTCGCTGCCGCGATTGAAATTTTTGTGCGCATCGGGAATCGGCAGTCGTTTTTCCAATTCGTTCAAATATTGCCCGACGGCTTTCAATTTTTGGCTGGCATCGGCATCCACCAACGTAATAAAACATTCGAACGCGGCTTTGTAGCCGAACAATTCGTCTTCGTAGGTTTCATACGGGCCGATGACGATTTCGATGGTGTGATCTTTCAGATCCATCCAATCCATATCACTTTGGTAATAATCGTTGCTCAAAAATGCGTCTGCGCGACTGGTGAGATAGGTTTTCAGCGATGCATTTTCCGTAAGTGCCGCAGCTTCACGGAGCAGTTTGGCTGCCGGTTCGAGAAATTCCTGATATGCCTCGGAATATGGCACAGCCACCAGTTTTTCACCATCGCGGCGAATGACGGTAAAAAATCCGCGCAATGCGTCTGCATCTTCCGGGTGGTTTGTTACCCACTCTTCAAATTCGGTTTTGGTCATATCCGCCGGATAATAATTGGCGCCTTCCGGTTTGTGGGTGCCGGTATTGATGAACGGTTTGTCATCTTCCAATCGATCGAACGGACCAAAATTTACATCAAAGTAGGCTTTTAAAATGGCGTTGTCCGGCGTGTTGGCTGCGGTTAACGCATCTCGCAAATCGACATTTTGGGCATACACCTGACGCAGGAAAATTTCGTCCATCAGCTTGGCGGCCTGCACCAGTTTTGCCAACGCCTGACGATCGCCGTCGCTCAGTACGGATTCGTCAAAATCGATGTCAACCGGTTCAAATTTGTCCAGTTGCGCTTTAACCTCGCTAATCGGCTGATGATCTTTTATCACGCTAACATCCTGTTTATTCGACATTTCCGAGCATCCGACAATCATTGCAAACAACGCCAGTGCCCCAAACATCTTTCCAAATTTTCTCATAAACAAAAGAGCTCCTGTGTTTTTCGGATTGACGTTTAGGCTTCGTTTTCGAAGCTGGCAACAGCGCGATCAGCACTTTCATAGGTATCGAAAATTTTGATCATTTTGGTAATCATCATTACGCTTTGCACTTTTTCGGCAACGCTGGAGAGTTTCAGTTTGCCTTCGGCGCTGCTGATCGATGTGTAGCAAGCCATCAGCACACCCAAACCGGAACTGTTCAACCATTTCACGCCTTTGAGATCGATAACGACATTTTTCGCGCCGTCGGCAATCAGGCTTTTTACTTTTTCGTGCAGTGCGGTTGTTTCCGGTCCGCCCATCATGTTTCCGGAAATGGTTAACACAGCAATATTACGCTGAAAACTTTCCTTAATTTTCATAAGTCTCGCTCCTCAATTATGGTGTTTTGGACGTTGATTCAGCAGCTAAAGTATCGTTTTTTCACTATTTTTCCAATAGATATTTTGAAATGAGATACTTTACCGTTTGCCCGCTTACGCACAGAACAATCACAAAAATATCTTGTAAGGAATGCCTTAAAATAGTTAAGTTAAAACAATAAATTAATTCAGATTAATCAGACGCGGCAATACCCACTAATCCATTAATTTGGAGGATCCACAATGCAAGACTATGTCCTGAATTTGTTGACGGAAGTTAAAGCGAAAAATCCGGGTGAACCGGAATTTCACCAGGCTGTCGAGGAGGTTGTTGAATCATTGGCTTTGGTGTTGGAACGCCATAGTGAATATCGCGCTGCAAAAGTTCTGGAGCGATTGGTTGAGCCGGAACGCGTTATTATGTTCCGGGTGCCCTGGGTAGATGATCAGGGTAACATTCAGGTTAATCGCGGATTTCGTATCGAAATGAATAGTGCAATCGGGCCGTACAAAGGCGGATTGCGTTTTCACCCATCTGTAAACCTTGGCATTTTAAAATTTTTGGCATTCGAACAAGTATTCAAAAACAGCCTGACATCCCTGCCGATGGGCGGTGGCAAAGGCGGCTCGGATTTTGATCCCAAAGGTAAAAGCGATATGGAAGTGATGCGTTTTTGCCAAAGCTTTATGTCGGAACTGAATCGTCATATCGGCGCGGATACGGATGTGCCCGCCGGCGATATCGGCGTTGGCGGCCGGGAAATCGGCTATCTGTTCGGACAATACAAACGGCTGACAAACCGGTTCGACGGTGTGTTAACCGGAAAAGGCATCAATTGGGGCGGATCGCTCATCCGGCCGGAAGCAACCGGTTACGGCAGCGTATATTTTGCAGCAGAAATGCTCTCAACCCGCAACGAAACGCTCGAAGGTAAAATTTGTTTGGTTTCCGGCAGCGGAAATGTTGCCCAGTATACGGTTGAAAAACTGATCCAGCTTGGTGCGAAAGTTGTTACGCTATCCGATTCCCAGGGTTATGTTTACGACGAAGCCGGAATCGATATGGAAAAATTGCAATATGTGATGGATTTGAAAAACTATCGTCGCGGGCGCATTAAAGAATACACAGATGTGTACAAAAGCGCCGTTTACACACCGGTCGATCCGAACAGCGATCACAACCCGATGTGGGACCACAAAGCACATTGCGCATTCCCCAGCGCAACCCAAAATGAAATCAACGCAAAAGACGCCCAAAATTTATTGAAAAACGGCGTTTACGTCGTTTCCGAAGGCGCAAATATGCCCACAACCAACGAAGGCGTCAGAATATTTTTGGAAAACCGGATTTTATACGGCCCCGGCAAAGCAGCAAACGCCGGCGGTGTTGCCGTATCCGGATTGGAAATGTCGCAAAACAGCATGCGCCTCTCATGGACCCGTGAAGAAGTGGACAATCGGCTCCGCCAGATTATGAAAAATATTCACAGAACATGTGTGGATGTTTCGGAACGGTTCAACACGCAGGGTAATTATGTAAACGGTGCCAACATCGGCGGATTCCTGAAAGTTGCCGATGCGATGCTCGATCAGGGTGTTGTGTAATTTATTGGCAAATCGACAGAAAACAAAAAAGGCGGTTGATCAACCGCCTTTTTTTATGTGAACATTTATAATTTTTTAGAACGATAATTTGCCCAGCGCCGTTTCCAGATTGCTCATAATTTCCTCAACCTCTTCCAGTTTGCAGGTTCCGACAGACAGGCGATACCAGTTGGATTCTTCCGAGGTTCCAAAATATGAGAACGGCAAAATACCCACTTTTGCCTCATCCAGAATATAGCGATGCACGGCTGCGTTGCTTTCCAGGACTTGTCCGCTTGCGGTTTTGGCGCCTTTCAGATCCATTTGCACGGTAAGATAAATCGCTGCCTGCGGCTCGATGGCATCTACCTTAAACCCCTTTTCTTTCAACGATTTAAATCCGTTGTAAAAACCATGCAGGCGTTGCTGGATTTCTGAGCAAATGTGGGTCATGTATTCATCCACCGCCGCATGATTTTTCAGGAATCTGCCCGTACCGATTTGCTCCGGTTTTGGCGCCCACGCGCCCATGTGCGATACGATGGATCGCATTTTAGCCATCACATCCACCGGACCAAATCCCCACCCCAAACGCACGCCGGTAGCCGCAAACGATTTGGAAATCCCGTCGATAAAAATAGAATATTCGCGCATCGCAGGACGCAGTTGCACTGCGTTGTAATGCTTATTTTCGCCAAAAGTGAGTTGCCAGTAAATGCTGTCGAACACGACATACAGCGGGCGCTGACCGCTGCGGCGATGGTTTTCCGCCAACACCAGATCGCAAATAGATTCCAGTTTCGCCTTGCTCATTACCGTTCCGGTGGGGTTCAGCGGCGAGCACAGCATGATCATCCGGGCATCTTTAACCAGCGGCGCCAGATCTTCTGCGTCGGGCATAAAATTTTGCTCCGGTGAGGTTTCAAAAAATACCGGAATCGATGTGGATAATTGAGTGTAATGGTCGTTATTCCACGATGGCACGGGATAAATAACCTTGTCTCCCGGATCGGTAGTCGCGAGATAGGCTGCATAAATCAGCGGTCGGGCACCACTGGCAATCAACAAACTGTTGGTGTCGTATTGGACATCCATTTTCATTTTCAACAATTCGCTGACGGCTTCCAACAGCACGGGCAATCCTTTGGCACCGGGATAATTGGTCTGGTTTTCCTGATAGGCTTTGGTAATTTCCGCTTTCAGCAATTCCGGAATCGGGAAAATTTGTGAATTAAAATCACCAATGGTCAAATTATAGAATTTTTCGCCTCGGGCAATCCGTTCATTGATTTCTGCTGCCAATGTGATTATCGGTGAAGTTTTAACGCCCTGCGCTAACCGCGATACTCTCATATTTATCTCCAGTTTATTGTGCACTCGTTGATTCTGCATAATTCTCGTGAGCTTAAATGTAACACCGGGCATCTCTCGAAAAAAATCCAAAAAGCGATTTTTGGGTAAAAAAGAAAAATGCGATCACCGGAAATTCACACTTCTGATGATCGCAGGAGACTGGCGGAACATGGCTTATCCGCCGGTAAAATGAGATTTGTATTTTTGACTGATTTCTGAAAAAAAGGGCATCCGGCGTGCCCAACACCGGCTGCCCAACTGGAGATATGATGATGCAGAGCAAGATGACAGTAAAAACGGGTTAATTGGCCTATTTAATCAACCTCTTACTGTAACTTACAACATCAGATAATCCAATTTTCATGCCACGAATTAACCATATGTTGTAAAACGATTTTATGATATTGATTTTATTTGACTTATCTTGCAAAATGTTATTTTAGAAAACAAAAAGCCATTCATCGCACCGTGCATATAATTCACCTTCGTGCAAATGGTGCATTATTTAAATTGTAATGTTAATCGCAGCATTAACGACAACTGGGTTTATTATTGTTTTTGTGGGTTGCAACATCTATATTTTATGACTATTTGCAATTTAAAAACCTGAATATTGGAGCCCTGCTGTCTGCATGCACCTTTCGATTCGTTTTGGCACTATTTTGGCATTAATGTACTGGTTGAGCAGCTGTATATCGGATGCGCCGCGAATTAACCCACTTGATCCGGCGTTTACTGTAAACCAGAAAATACGGATTCAGGGAAAAGTGACCCGTTTTAACACAACAACCGGCATTGCCAACGCCCAAATTTCAATCGGCTCCGGCGAGGTTTTCACCAGAAGCGATGCGAATGGCAATTACACGCTGGAAGCGAATCTCGCGGATGGCAGCTATTTGCTCCGTTGCAACGCGCCCGGATATGCCGCCGATTCCACCCAAATAAATTTGCAGGCAGAAACCGCCGCCCAACAAAATTTTTTGCTGAACGGGCTGCCGGAGCTGGAATCCATTTCGCTGACCACCCGTCATCTGGGTTCATTTATTCCGCCGGATGCGTTTTTTATCGATCTTTTGGTTACAGTAGATGATGTGGATGGGTTGAGCGATATCGATCTGGTGTGGTGCGAAATTCCCGATCTGCAATTTTCGGATACCCTGCAAATTATCCAGCAAAGCCAGCAATATTTTGCGCGGCTCACCACCCGGCAACTGGATGTTTCTGCGCTGGAAGCGCTGCAGGGCACGCCGTTTTTTGTTTACGTACGGGATATGCAAGGGGATGTAACCATGTCCGATGCCCGGTTTATCAGCCGGATTATCGATACTGCACCCGTTACCACTTCCCCAACCGGATTGACCGGACAACCTGTTCAATTCCAATGGCAGGCATTTGCGCAACCGTATTCGTTTATTTACCGGATAGAGGTTTATCCAAACGTAAACATCGCATTACCGCCGGTTGCAACCATCAACTCTATCCCGTCGGATGAAACGACCATCCAGCTTTCAACAACGCTCACCGCCGGGGAATACTATTGGGTGCTTTACGCCGTCGATGCATTCGGGAACTACAGCCGCTCTGTTCAAACTGCGTTGATAATTGGCAGCGCACCATCGACATCACCCACAAACAATGGATTGATTGAATGAGTACCGTAAACCCTTACGATGCACTGCTGCAAATCAGCGAAGAAATTGGCAGCGTGCACGATACCGCAGAATTGTTAGACAGAATTACCGACATCGCCATGGGCGTACTGAAAGCGGAACGCGGATTTATGTTGCTAAAATCCGGCAACAGCGGTTTTTCTGCGACTACTGCCCGAAACATTTCGCAGGAATCCATATCCGGCATCCAAAATCTTTCCAGCAGCGTGGTTAACCAGGTTCTGGAAAATGGCGAACCCGTGCTCACATTTGATGCCCAAAGCGATTCCCGCTTTGCCAGCGCAGAAAGTGTGGTTATCCAGCAAATCCGCTCCATTGCCTGCACGCCGCTGCTGCGCAAAAATGAAGTGATCGGCGCAATTTACATGGACAGCCGCATCAATACAGAACAGTTTAACGACGAAAGCCTGCAATTTTTACAGGCATTTGCCCGTCAGGCAGCGCTGGCGATCGAAAATGCCCGTTTGTTTGAAAAATTGCAAACTGAAAATCGTCAGCTAAAAAAACAAATTTCGCTGAGCACCGTATTCCCGGAAATCATCGGCGAAAGCCGGGAGATTCAGGAAATTCTGGACATGATCGACCGCGTTGCGGATGCCAAAGCCACCGTGCTCATCGAAGGCGAAAGCGGCACCGGAAAGGAACTGGTCGCGCGGGCGCTGCACTACCATTCATCGCGAAAAGACAAATTATTTGTCCCCGTTTTTTGCGGTGGACTTACCGAAAGCTTGCTGGAGAGCGAACTGTTCGGGCACAAAAAAGGTGCGTTCACCGGCGCGATCGACAACAAAGCCGGGCTTTTTGAAGAAGCGGACGGCGGCACGATTTTTCTCGATGAAATCGGCGATATCAACATGAACGTGCAAACAAAATTGCTGCGGGTGATTCAGGAAGGCGAAATCAAACGCGTTGGCGATGCCAAAAGCCGGATTGTGGATGTGCGAATCGTTTCTGCAACCAATAAAGATTTGTGGAAAGAAGTGCAGGCCAAACGCTTCCGCGAAGATTTGTATTACCGGTTGAACGTCATCAACATCAAAATGCCGGCGCTGCGCGAACGGGACGAAGATATTTTGGTGCTCGGCAAACATTTCCTGAAAAAATTTGCCCGGATCAACAATAAAGCGATCGACGGATTTTCGCAAAGCGCGGAAAACAGCATGCTCAGCTACCAATGGCCGGGCAACATCCGGGAGTTGGAAAACACGGTTGAACGTGCGGTCATCCTTGCCCGCAGCGGCAAAATCACACCGGATTTGCTCAATCTCAGCAAAACCCGGGTAAATGATTTGGCCGGCAAAACCCTGCGGGAAATTGAACGCGCCGTTATCGCGGAAACGCTGGAAATTACCGGACACCATCGCGCAAGAACCGCGGAAATTCTGGGAGTTTCGCGTCGCTGGCTGCAATATCGCATCAAAGAATGGGGACTGGACGACAAAGAGTGATGGTAACGGGGAGATATTTTTTGAATTTAGTGAGGATTTACAATGCGTAAGCCAATGATATACAGTTGCCTGCTTACGATAATTTTATCGTGGGGCGGTATTTTTGCCAATGGCTGGCGAAGCGGCGCGGCGCTCCAAACACCGCGATACGGTGCCACTTCAGTTGTCATGGATGGCTATATTTATGTAATCGGCGGCGCGACTGCCAACGGGCAAATACTGAATTCTGTGGAACGATACGATTCATCCACCCAAACATGGGATGCAACTGCCATTGCCCCAACCCAAATTCCACGCCTGGATGCTGTGGCAATGATTGTCGATGGCAAAATTTACCTGATGGGCGGATATACTGCCGATGGCGAAGTAACCGATGCCGTTGAAGAATATGATCTTGCGGGCAACAGTTGGTCTTTTTCCGAGGACCTGCGAAAAAAACGGCGCGGACATATTGCCGTTTCTATCTGGAACGCACCTTGTGTTGTCGGCGGTATTGGCGATAGCGGTGAATACGAAGATAAAGCGGAATGGCTGAATCCTGATGATGATAAATGGGAGGATATCGACGCCAATTACGATCTGCTGCGGTTCAAACCGTTTTCCGCTGCAAAAGGACATTCCATCTACATTTTTGGCGGCATTTTTAACTATCCCACAGCAAACAGCCACGTTGGCGAAGTTAGCACGGGCTGGGAAATCACCTGGAGCACATTGCCGGATTTACCGGTAGCCCGCGCCAACGGCACAACCGCCACCCTCAACGACAGCGTTTTTATGATTGGCGGCGTGTTATCCAATAATTACGCAACCGGACGGGTGGATATTTTCGATTTCACCACACAGCAATTTACCCAGGCGCCGGATCTGCCGACAGCGCGCATTTCCATGACATCGGCTGTTTTGGATGACGAAATTTATGTGATCGGCGGATACGCCAATTCCATCAACTCGCCGGTTGGCACCGTCGAAATCTACAGCTCGCCGTTAACCGCAATCGATCCGTCCGAATCCGGATTTCCGGAATCGTTTGCACTGCTGCACGGTTATCCAAATCCGTTTAACGGCAGCATTCAGCTGGCTGTCAACATCCCGCAACGGGCGGATTATCAACTGACCATTTTTGATATCAACGGACGCAAAGTCCGCACGCTGCACAACGGCAACCTGCCTTCCGGTGAGCGCAATTTCCAATGGAACGCCATCGACGAAACCGGGAAGAACGTCAGTAGCGGCATTTACCTTGCTGTTTTGCAATCCCGATCTTCAATACAAAAACTCAAGATCGTTTATGTGAAATAAGTCGCCACTCAACCATTGATTTTCAGCCGTTCGCAACATATATTTCTTTTTATCCGATTTGAGGCGAACAGGTGAAAATAGACATCAAAGGTTATGATATTATCCGGGAAATCAGCCGGGGACCGATCAGCACAGCGTATTTGGGGAAACAACTATCGCTGAACCGCCCGGTGCTCATCAAACGGTTGAATAACCAATGGATGAACGAAACCGATTTGATGGAGCGATTTCGCCGCGAAGCGTTGATCTGCGCTCGCCTGAAACATCGCAATGTGGTTGATATTATTGATGTTGAAACCCACCCCGACAACCTTTACCTGGTCATCGAATTTATTGATGGAATGGATTTGGCGCGGTTCATCAAAGAATTTTCGCCGATGCCGTTTTCGGTAATTTTATACATCAGCCGCGAGGTGCTCAACGGGTTGGCGTATGCCCATCGGCAGGGTGTTATTCATCGCGATATCAAACCGTCGAACATCATGATCGGGCGGGACGGCATCGTGAAAATTGCCGATTTCGGACTTGCCCGAACCGCCGATTTACCGACTATTTCCGCCCACGGCGAAGTGGTTGGCACACCCGCATACATGTCTCCGGAACAAGCCCGGATTTCCAACCTGGATGAGCGCACGGATATTTTTAGCCTGGGCATCACATTTTACGAATTAGCCGGTCAGCCGTCGCCATTCAAAGGGCAAAGCATTGTCGAATCCATTCAAAAATTATTGAAAGATGTGCCGCCGCCGCTTCACGCGCTTAACCCGGAAATTCCGGAATGGTATTCGCTGCTGATCTCAAAAATGCTCGCAAAAAAAACAGACGATCGCCCGGCATCGGCGGAAGCAATTCTGGAAAATGAACATTTTTTGAAAACGCCCTCCCGGTCGCCGGAACTGGCACAAATGATCGGGCAAATGAATAAAGAATCGATCACTTTCGAGAACACAGAAATTTCTCCGCCGGTGATTCAGTCCATTGATTTGCCCAAATCGCCGGGCAAACGCTGGCTGGGCATTGCAACAACGGCTGTTGCGGTGCTGCTGCTCGGCGTTTGGTGGATAAATGCCAACCAACCGGATCAAAAAAATGGTGTTTTGCCAATTCAAGATAAAATGACCGCAGCTGCGGAAACGCTCAACACAGGTGCAGATTCATTGATGAATGAACCGGAAATTCAATCGCAACCGGTTGAGCAAAACCCGGAACAACCAACATCGGCGTTGGCGGAAAAGGGTTCGCAACCGGAAAATCGTGTTGCACTCAACCAATCCGCAAATGACGAAAATCCCCGCGAAAACACAACTTCCCCGGCAACGAACACAGAAAAAATAGAGCTTCCCGTTTTGACAGACAGCAGTTCAACGCCTGTTGCCGCACCCGCAACCGGCGAGTTGATGGTGCAATGCACGCCGTGGGCGCATATTTTTGTTAATGGCGAACAGTTTGAAACCACACCGTTGCGTAAACCGCTGATCCTGCCGGCGGGGCGTCATGTTATCGAATTGCGCAACCCGAACTTCCCGCCGCACCGCAGCACTGTGGAAATTTCCGGCGGAAACAGCGATTCGCTAATCGTCAATTTGCATTCCCTGACCGGTTATCTGGATTTACAGGTGTTGCCGTGGGCAAAAATTTTTATCGATAACCAATATGTAGAAACCACGCCGCTGGCAAAACCGCTGGCGCTAAAACCGGGTGAGTACACCCTGAAACTCGAAAATCCGGCATTTCCCAATTGGGAGGAAACCGTGCTCATTACCGCAGGGGAAACCCTGAAACACCGGATAACACTCAACAGATAAATTACGGAGCGCCACTTGCAGCGTTGCTACCCCGCATTCACCCGAAACCGAATTGTCATTATTTTTTTATTACTCCCGCTATTGCTGTGCAAAAACCTGTTTGCACAACCTGTTTCCAATTCTGTAAATCAGTTGAAGCAACTGTATGAAAATGTTGAATTTGAATCGGCAATAACCAAAGGAAATGAGCTGCTGAAATTACCGGGAAATGCGTTATCACCGGATGAATTGGCCGTTGTCCACCGGTATATGGCGTTCTCTTTTTTCAACCTCGGTGATCAGGATTCGGCGCGGGTGCATTTTCTAAGCCTGCTGTCGCTGCAACCGGATTTAGAGCTGAATCCGGCTGAAACATCGCCAAAAATCATCGATTTTTTTCAGCAATTAAAGGAAGAATTTCGTTCGATTTCGCAACAGGAAAATGACAGAGTGTTCACTAAATACGTAATCGCAGAAGATTTGCGCCCCGGTGCAGCGCTGCGATCTGCTGTTATTCCGGGATGGGGACAGTTGCGCAAAGGTCAGCGCGGGCGGGCCGTGGTACTTGGCGGCGGATTTTGGGCAGGGTTGATCGCAACCGGCGTGGCGTACAGCAAATCGCAAAGCCTGAAAGATGATTATGTTGCAGCAAAGGACCCGGCAGAAATCAGCAGATTATACGATGATTACAATGGCTGGCATAAAACGCGACAGGCGCTTACGCTGGCAACCGCGGTTTTTTGGGTGATTAACGTTGTGGATGCAGGTTGGTCGAATTACCCGAAGCCGGCATTTCGTGCCGGTAATTCAGCGGTCGAATTATCGTTTTCAATTCCGTTAAAGTAATATTCTACAACTGCTTAGCGCCCGATGTTTTGCGAACTCCATACACCAGAAAACGGGCGGTTGCTCCGGGATTCAATTTCCAGATCATTCAGATACAATCCCTCCCGTTCAAAAGCAGCGCATCGCTCCAAAAATTGCTCCCAATCGACACCAATTTCCAACCGTTGCGGCACATTTCCCGGTTTCCACGCACCGGCATAAGTTGCCCCTTTATCGGAGCTATTTTCCCGGTATATTTCCAAATCTATTAATTCAAAACCGTTACGGTTATCGCCAAATTTGCTCCGGAAATCCCTTTCACCAACGCTTTTGAAATAATCATCTCCTTTGCCGGAGCGAAAAACAACCACATAAAACACGGAACCGCCGAGGTCGTAGGGCTCAAAATCTGCAATTACCATACCGTTTTTGAGCATTCCGTCGCGAACAATATCAAATTCGCTGCCGATTTTTACATTCACGCGTATGGCAATCTCGTAACGGCCTTCCTGCCAAATACTCAGGGCATAATATTGCCCGGCATCCTGATAAATATCGATATCGATGAGCCGCATACCATCATTTTTCATGGATTTCCAAAGGCTTTCGAATGTCCGCCAGTCGTTTCCGCTGGCACCCAAACTGGATCTGTAAAACATGGTTTTGGGGCTTTCGCGATGCCAAACCGCACCGAATAGCTGTTTGTTGTCCTTTCGGTATGTTTCGATATCAACAATGTGCAAATCGCTTACTTTTAATTCTTCAAATGCACGGAGAACATCATCCCACACCAAATCGACAATTACAGTGGATTTTTGTCCTTTAAACACCTGGTATTCAGATTGCGGTGTGTCGACAACCTGCATGGCACAACCAGAAATGAGCAGCAGTAGCCCACCCCAAAAAAGCGGTATTAACGCATGCTTCGCAGCATTCATTGGTATTCTCCAAAAAAGTTGAAAGGGATTGATTTCCGGAAATGGGCTCAAGGAAGTTAAATTTCGCATCATTTGCTTCTATTGTGTTAATTGAACAGAATTGTTACCTCAAAAATCCCCGCTAACTATTGGAATATACAAATTTTACGAAATAAATGTGCAACAAAATATGATTGTTCTCACAGGTTTTTCCGCGTCACGGTTAGTCACTGCAATCTATATTATTACTTGACATAGTTCGAATCAATGCATAATATAAAATTAACAATCCAAAAATGTTTTCAGGGCAAGTTGTAACAACTTTTGTTGTGCCGCACCATTGGAAGGAACCGGGTATGAATAGGGCAATGGGGATTTTGGCGATTTGTTTGCTGATGATTTTGGCTACACTTTTTCCGGCTTGTGAAGATAGCATTGTTTACGGCTCCGGTAACAGAAATTCGGCGCCTGTGGATAGTATGCCTGGTGATACTATTCCGCCGCCGCCACCACAGGGCATTTTGGACACACTAACCCTTTATCTGGCTTTTGATTACTGGAATCCTTCCGGAATCGATCCACACATCAAAATTGACACGGACGCCACCTCCGATCTGATAAAAGTCGGTGAAAATATATTGCGTAAACCACCCATTGTCGGGCAGCCGAATGTGACGTTTCTACTCGAGGATATCAAAGTAGATTATTCTCCGGTCTATTCCCGCATTTTTAAGTGGTGGTCTGAGGAATTACTTTCAGATCACTGGCACAACACCTCCGAATTTGCGGTAAGCAAACGGGATAAAACCCGGATGAATATCGTATTGGTGCTGGATGTAAGCAATTCGCTCGGCGGCGATTTCTATTGGGTAAAAGAATATGCAAAAGATTTTCTGGACATCATCTACACCGAAATGCGCGACAACATCCGGTATCCCAAAATCGCGATTGTAGATTTTTCCACGCTGATCAATTATATCCCGTTAACGACCAAACAATCAGATTTGATCGATCATATCAACGGGTTGCAGCAGGGACAATACACGGCGCTGTATGCTGCAATGAACACCGGCATCGATTTGCTGGCACAGGAATCTGATACACTGCACCATCGCGCAATGGTTACGTTTACGGATGGCAACGACAACTATTCCGGTCCGGTCACGAAAGATTTTCTGCTCAACAAAATTACCGATCCGGTTTTTAATACACCAAAAATCCGCAGTTTTGTGTTAGGGTTTAAAGGGCGCGACGGTTTGGATGAGTCTATTCTGGAAAGTCTGGCGGTCAATAATGGCGAAGCAAGGTTTACCAGCTCAATATTTCAGCTAAAAGTGATGTTTGAAAATATCGCCAAGGATATTACCCGATCGGTCAACTTCACTTACACCCGCAACGACCAAATTATTCCTGAATCGGAAAAACGCCGGGTGCGAATTGGCATAAGCCTTGAACGTCATATTATTTTGTGAGAATTATTGGAGTTTACTCATCAGCGTGCGGTAATTGATGTTCAGCAGTTTGCAAGCGTCTTTTTTGTTGCCCTTTTTCTGTTCCAACACCATTCGCACATAAATCCGGGTTATTTCCTCCAGCGAAAGCTCGTTAGCTAATGCTTTATCGAGAAAATTATTGCTGGATTCCAGAATGTCCGGCGGCAAATGCTCGATATCGATATGCTGGGAATTGGTCAAAATCAATCGTTTGACAGTGTTTTCGAGCTCCCGTGCGTTGCCTTCCCACGGCAAGTGCGATAAAAAAGCCATCACGCGGTTGGATACTTTGGGCTTGGGCAGGTCGTTTTCGCGACAAAATTTTTCGGTGAAATAGTCAATCATCGCCGGAATATCGTCCGGGCGTTCCCGCAGCGGCGGCAATTGGATGGGAATAACGTTCAATCGGTAAAAAAGATCTTCGCGGAAGGTGCCCTCTTTGATCATATCCTGCAACGGTTGGTTGGTTGCGGAAATCAAACGGAAGGTTACCGTAATTTCTTTTTCGCCGCCGAGCCGGAAAAAGCGTTTGCTTTCCAGCACGCGGAGCAGTTTGGCCTGCAATTCCAGCGGCATGTCGCCAATTTCATCGAGAAACAGTGTGCCGTTATCCGCCAGCTCAATTTTGCCGCGCGTTTGTTTTAGCGCACCGGTGTATGCACCTTTTTCATAGCCGAACAGCTCACTTTCCAGCAAATTGGGCGGCAACGCTGCGCAGTTGATGGCCACAAAACTGTCGTTCAACCGGGGGCTTTGTTTGTAGATGTGCCGGGCAAACACCTCTTTTCCGGAACCGGATTCCCCGGTGATGAGCACCGGCTCCACGCTGTGTTTCACACGGTCAATTGTGGCGAGGATTTGCTGCATTTGTTTGCTGACCGCCACGATATCATCAAACCGGATATTTTGTTTCAATTTGGAACGCAATTCGGTGTTTTCGCGCTCCAGTTTTTGCATTTTCAACCCTTGTTTGACAAGGTGCGGCAGCTCTTCCTCCAATTTTTCGTCGCCTTTGGAGAAATACGAATAGGCGCCTCGCCGCTGCGCTTCCAGCGCGTATTCATGTTCTTTGTAGGATGTAACTACGATGATCTGAAAATCCTGCCCGAGTTTGATCAACTCATCCAGCAGATTTAATCCGTCGGTGATTTGTGGCAATCCCAGATCCATAATGATGAGATCTGGCTCCATCAATTCACATTGCTGAAGCGCATCGGTTTTGTTCGCTGCAACTTTCACGTGATAGCCATCGCCAATCCATTCGCGAAAACTGTCGCTCCACAATTCGTTGTCTTCAACAATCAGTATTTTGTCCATTAAACCCATCGATCCATGCGAAAATGAGCACCACCCGGCAGTGGTGAAATATTAGTTGATTCGCGCCAGCGCGTCCAGAATCAGTCCGGGCGTTAGCAACTCCGGCAGAACTATCGGTTTTTCGTTCGATCCGGCGCCGTAAAGCACGTATAATGGAACACTATTTCGTCCGAAAGCGGCTAAAGCACGCGTGATATTTTCATCTTTTGACGTCCAATCCGCAATGACTCTTGTCACACCTTTGCTGGCAAATGCAGCTTCGACCTCAGCGTTATTCAATGCAACTTTTTTGTTGACCTGACAACTGAGGCACCACGATGCTGTAAAATCAATAAAAACAGGCTTTCCCTGCGCGCGCAGTGTATTGACCAATTCGGGTGAATACGGCTCCCAACCGGCGTGTGCGGCGGCATTTGCGCTGGTTTTGGTCGCAGCGGATGCGCTGGCAGTGCCATCGCCAACCATGTCGATCGTAAGCCATGCGCTGCCGACAATCAGCACAGCAGCGATGGTTTTGGCAACCAAACGGGTGGTTTTACTGCGCATCAGCGTTCCCCAACGCCCCAACACCCAGCCGCCAAAACTGACAACCAGCAGCGCCAGCAACGCCACAAAAACACCCAGCGAGCCAACCTGACCATCCAGCACATACAGCAGCCAGATGACGGTTGCCATCATCAAAAATCCCATGGATTGTTTGAGGGTGTCCATCCACGCGCCGGGTTTTGGCACAAATTTCAGCAATCCGGGAGAGGACGCCAGCAACACATATGGCAGCGCCATTCCCATTCCCAACGCCGTGAAAATGGCCATCGAAAGCAACGCCGGCTGGCTGAGCGCAAAACCGAGCGCCGATCCCATAAACGGTGCGGTGCACGGCGTAGCCACAACGGTGGCCGTAACGCCGCTCACAAACGATCCGAGGTAATCCGAGCGGCTGGCTGCGCCCTGCCCGACACCCATCAGCGAAGTCCCCAATTCAAACACACCAAACAAATTCAAACCGAATAAAAACAAAAAGATAGCCAACACAACAATAAATGACGGCGATTGCAGTTGAAATCCCCAGCCGAGCTGTTCGCCGCCCGCCCGCAACAGCAGCAACGCGCCGGCCAACACCCAAAATGAAACCAACACGCCAAGCGTAAATACCATTCCATGGGAAAAAACCTTGCTGCTGTCTTCACCGGCTTGTTGCACAAAACCGAGAATTTTGAGCGACAAAACGGGCAGCACGCAGGGCATCAGATTCAAAATCATACCACCGACAAACGCGAACAACAGCGCCCACCAAATGCTGCCGATTTCCTGATTTCCGGCGGATGTGCCAAAATTACTGTCCAGCGAATTACCGATCTCAACGCTGATTTCCTGCGATTTTTCCGATCCGGTACCGCGCCAGCCGTTCTCCGAAACCAACACACCGGAAATGCGTTCGGGATCGCCCTCGCGATCCGGCGAAAGCGGCACGTTCAACCGGTAGCCGTTGCCGGTGGCGGTCACTTCCTGCACGGCGCCGTTGTTGATCACCAGCTCGTCATACGGAAAAAAGCGGATATTTCCCGGCGAATCACTCACCCATTCGGGCGGAACGATTTCGAAAACCAACGCGGTATCTATTTTGGCAGCCTGAACTTTCCAGCCGGAATTTGTAATTGGCAACATCGCGCGAGTGTCGGCAAATGGTTGTGTCCACGCCGCGTTAATCGCCACATGTTCACCGATCGCCAGCGGCAATTCCAGATCAACATTTTCCGGAATACACACATCTTTGCAAACCAGCCAACTGGCATTTGCCTTCAGCGTGACGGTGCTTCCCGGTGCCAGATTCGCCGGTGGCGTAATTTGCACGGGCAACAGCACTTCATTTTCGTAACCGAAATTCATGAATTCGTCAAATGGAATGGCTTCGGGATGCGGCCACTGGATTTCCCCAGCGGAAAAGCCTTCCGGCAATTCCCAATCGATGGCGGTCGCCAAACCGGCATCGCCGGCATTGCGCCAGTACACATGCCAGTGATCTTGAATTTTCATGTGAAGCCCAACCCAAAATGCCTCGCCGGGAACAATCGTGGTCACTTCCGGCACCAGTTCCGCTTCCACGTGATCGGTTTTCGCAGAATTGGCCAACAGACCGTTCACCACGAAAAAAAGCAACATCGAAACGAAGATAAACCGTTGTTTTAACATTAGTTGTCTCTAAAATAAATTTACACCGTTAGATAAATTATGATTCATAAACAATCCAAAAGTAACCGTATGTATTGCGGCAAACGCCAAAAGTTCCCATTAACGGCTGAAGAAAACCAGATAGCTGAACTGGATCAGGATATCCGGTGCGCCGTTATCGATGCCAAGCCCCAGCACGCTTCGGATGTGCCCGTTTCCACCGGTTACATAATCGATCCCGCCGGAAAGCAACCCCACATCGCCCTGCGTTTCCAGATTTAGTTCGCCGATGATGTTCAGCTGCGGGCTGGTCTGATATATCACGCCGCCGCCAATTCGCAATGAGGCATCGTGACCGCCGGCATCGCGGAAAACCAAACCGGCGTTTCCAGTTACGGTCAGTCCCGGACTGAACGGATGGCGCAACGCAGCAAACCCGCCGAAATCGAAATTATCGCCGCCAACATTGTCGCTGCCGATGGGCAAAGTGATAAACCCGCCGGCAGAAATCTGGGTTCTGCCCGAAGCCATGTGCTGTTTGCCGAAAACCGAAACATTATCCAGCCCGGAGCGGCCGTCGCCGTTTTCAGGGTTGATGCTGAGAAATCCCCAGCCGAGCCCCAATTCAAAATTATCCGATAGCGGAATGCCGCCCTGCACACCAAGATTGACGCTGCTGAAAAAATCGTAATCACTGAAATTGAAAAACCCTTCGCCATATGTAACGTCGGTTAACGCGGCGTCTTCGAAAAATGTCTGAAATAGCCGCACATCATCGTTGGTTGTGTATCTTACTGTATATTGTGCAAAAATCGGTTGAACACTGAATACGAATGCTAAAATCAGTCCGATTCGGTAAAGTTTCATTGCGTTTCTCCTGTGGAAAAGTGTTGTATTGGTCTCACCAAAACAAATTATTTTTTTCTAATATTTTGTATTTATTCTATTTATCGTTTGAAAAAAATATAATCTGTGACGGCAGGAACCTCGCCGGATTGACGCAATTGTAGCGCAATTTGCGAACGGTGATAGGTTCCGTGATTGATCACATGTGCCAAAATATCGGTCGGTGTATTCGTGAACGGCTCGCCTTTCGAGTTGCGATATGTGATCAATTTGAACAGATCAGCAACTGATATATCAGCCAGATATTTAACCCAGATGTCATGCTGCTGCCGGAGTTGCATATCGCATTCCGATAGCGAAAACTGCGGGAAAACCGGTGTTTCCGGGTGCTTTCCAATCAATCGGCTAAACCAGATTTCCTCCGCAGCAAAAATGTGCGACAACAGCAACAGGGATGATTCCGGTGCACTGGTGGCGCTTTTCAACGATTCAATCGTCCGGTTATTTGCCCAAAAATTGTATTCAAACATCTTTTTGAAATAATCGATCATTATCTGCTTCGTGATATTTATGTCCGAATTTACCTGCGCACTAAACTGTGGCCGGCAGAAGCTGCAATTATCAAGCGTCCCTAAATTAAAACGTCCTGCAGCACATAACAACCGCTTTTGCGAAAGTTTAGCCGCTGCGGAATTTGCAAATAGGCTTTGAACTTGCCAAATTCAACTGTAAGTTTTCACCGAAGAAAAACAGGATTTGCATGCGAACGATACATTATATAATTGCAACCGGATTTGGCTGCGGCTATTCGCCAACAGCGCCGGGAACCGCGGGCACTATTTTGGCGCTGTTGATCGGCTACTTTTTGATTGATGGGAATTTACCGTGGCTGATTGCCGCGACGTTGTTGTTTACCATTATTGGCACCATTTCGGCAGATTTTGTGGAAAAAAATTCCGGCAATCACGATCCATCCATCGTGGTTGTGGATGAAATTGCAGGTATGCTGCTCGGCTTGTGGGCTGTTCCGGTTGAACCGATTCCCTACCTCGTCGCGTTCGGTTTTTTCCGCCTGTTTGATGTTACAAAACTGTTTCCGATTGATAATCTCCAACGCCTCCCCGGTGGTTGGGGCATCATGTTTGACGATATCGGCGCCGGTATTTACACGCTGGCAGCCATGCATTTGCTGTTGTATTTCGGCGTTCTCTAAATCACGCTCCGGATATTTAGAGAACTATTATTTTGTTTTCCCATATATTCGCATCCGATCTCAAAAACAGGGTGTGCCTTTCCCGGTATTCGGGATTACCCAACATTCATTTATCACAATAATCCTGCCCGTTTTTTCGGGGAGGATGACACGTTGTGTTAATTAAGTTTCCTCGGAATTTTGCGCCCGAGCAAAAAAAACCGCATTATTACTCAACTTGGCGCAAAAATGATCGAACATAGAAATCTTGAAAAATGCTATCGGAGAGCGTTTCTTCTACATTTTTAATCAGATGTGATTTACGATTGTTGATGCGGAGCCATTTGCTAATTAACCGCCGTTCTTAACGGAATAATGTATCATAATCTACTATTTCAAAACGAATTTCAAGAGAGGGAAGCCAAATGAAATTTCGCGCTATCGCATCAAAACGCCCGGTAATGTGGACGTTTTTTTCGATGATTTTTATGCTACTAACCGGTGTTTTCTTTACCCAACAAACAAAAGCTCCTGCGGGTGAACACCGCGCAGAATATGCGAAGTGGTTGGAAAATCACCCTTTTAACAACCGTCCGCATTTAACCAAAGCTGACCTCAAAAAAATCCCCAAAAAAGATCGCCCGGATCTGGCGATGGAACAAAATTTTCTGCAAACTGTTGATCCGGAGCTAAAAATAGTGCCATCCGAAAGGCTGGTTACGGCTTACAACCGGATGCAATCGCTAAAAAACACGGGTCAGTATTATCCGGGTAGCTCTTGGGCCGAGCGCGGACCGTCGAATGTCGGCGGACGTACCCGAGCAATCATGTTTGACCCGAATGACGGGACCGGGAAAAAAGTATTTGCAGCAGGTGTCGCCGGCGGCATTTGGTACACCAACGACATCACAGATGCCGGTGAAGGCTGGACCCAGGTGAACGATTTTCTGGATAACATGGCCGTTTGCTCGATCGATTACGATCCGAGTAACACTTCGGTGTTTTACGCCGGTACCGGCGAAGGCTATTACAACGTGGACGCTGTTCGCGGCGCGGGCATTTGGAAAAGCACCAATGGCGGCAGTAGTTGGACACAACTTGCGGCAACCAACAATTACGAATTTGATTATGTCCAGAAAGTGAAAGTCCACCCAACAACCGGGCATGTTTACGCGGCAACCAAAAGCAGATACAGTAATGTTGGCGGCATTTATCGCTCCACAGATGGCGGCAGCACATGGGCTGTTGTTCTGAATAACGATAACGGCGCATCTGCTATCGTGCTGCAGATATCGAAATTGGGGCAGACGGCACAATTTACGCCACAATGGGGCTTATCTTTAGCACTGATGGGATTTACAGCTCCTCAACCGGCAACGTCGGGAGTTGGACTAAGCTGAACACTGGCACGAACGGATTTCCCACAACAGGCATCGAACGCATCGAAATTGCTACTGCGCCATCGAACGCCAATTATATTTATGCCCTCACCCAAAGCAGTTCAACCGATGGCATTGAAGGTGTTTATCGCTCGACCGACAAAGGTGCCAACTGGAGCAGCTTAACCCTGCCGAATGATGTCGAGTATGGCACCGAATTCAGCCGCGGACAAGCATGGTATGATCTGGCTCTGGCGGTCGATCCGAACGACGAAGATGCTGTTTTCACCGGCGCAATCAACCTGTTCAAAACTACCAACGGTGGCAGCAGTTGGACGCAAATTTCCCACTGGTACGGCGGTTTTTACATATCCTGATGTTCATGCGGATCATCACACGATTGTGTTCAAACCCGGTTCGTCCAGCGAGATTGTTTTCGGCTCCGATGGCGGGGTGGATTACACAGCCAACGGCACATCTTCAACGCCCAGTTTTACCAATCGCAACAACAATTACAACGTCACCCAGTTTTATTCCGGTGCGATGCATCCCGGTGACGGCGAGAATTATTTTTGGCCGGCGCACAGGATAACGGCACGCAGAAATTCAATAGCGCGGGTATCGACGCGACGGATGAAGTAACCGGTGGCGACGGTGCATTTTGCTTTATCGATCAAACGGATCCGACTTATCAGATCACTTCATATGTGTAAATAACAATTATTATCCGTTCTACAAATGGTGGTGCCAGCTTCTCAAATATCACAGCGGACGACTACACCGGCAGCTTCATCAACCCGGCGGATTATGATGACAATTTGAACATTCTTTATTCCGCCAGAACATCCACTACTTTAAAACGAATTACTGGCATAACCGGAACAATTTCTGAAAGCACGATTTCTGTTTCGATGGATGATGTTGCTTCGCATATTCGCGTTTCGCCATACACCGGCGGCTCGACAACGCTGTTTGTCGGCACGAATCGGCAGCGTTTATAAAAGTAACCAACGCAAACGGATCGCCAACAACCACGGATATATTGACGCCGGTAACGCATCTGCCATCCGGCAGCGTTTCCTGCATCGAGATCGGCGCCAGCGAAAACGAGCTGTTGGTAACCTATTCAAATTTTGGCGTCACATCCGTCTGGGTACACCAGCGACGGCGGAACAAACTGGACCAGTAAAGAAGGCGATTTGCCGGATATGCCGGTGCGTTGGGCGTTGTTCAATCCCGATAACCGAAACGTTGCGATGCTGGCAACAGAATTGGGCGTTTGGGCAACCGCAGATTTGAGCACCGATCCGGTAGAATGGCAGCCTTACAACAACGGGCTGGCGAATGTTCGGGTGGATATGCTGCAAATCCGTGATTCGGACAAAATGGTGATTGCCGCAACCCACGGTCGCGGGCTGTTCTCTAATGCCGATTTTACAACAGATACATCGCTGCCGGTAGAGCTTGCCGCATTCACCGCAACACCCGGCAATGCACAGGTTACGCTCAACTGGCAAACCCACAGCGAAGTTAACAATCAGGGATTTGAGATTTATCGCAGCGATGCCGAAAATGGCGAATACCAAAAAATCGCATCGCACGAAAGCGATCCGGCGCTCGCCGGAAATGGCAATTCCAACGAAAGCCACAGCTACCGATTCACCGATAAATGGGTGAGCAACGGCAGCACTTACTGGTATCAGCTTGCGGATGTAAGCTTCAACGGGGAGCGCGATTTCCATCCGGCAATTTCGGCGGTACCGAATGCATCGAACACGCCCGTTGTCCAAAGTGCGGCAGGTCCGGCGAGTTACGAATTGCAGCAAAATTATCCGAATCCGTTCAACCCGGAAACAACCGTCAAATTTTCACTCGCGGCACAGCACAAATCCGACCAAAATGTGAAAGTGCTGGTGTTCAACGCCCTCGGACAGCAGGTTCGCGAATTGTATAACGGCACCCTGCAACCCGGCACCTACGAAATGAAATGGGACGGACGCAACCAGTCCGGCGAGTTGCTCGGCTCCGGCACTTATTTTGCGATGCTGCAAACCGGATTTTTCCGGGAAACCCGTAAGATGTTGCTAATCAAATAAATAGTCTTAAATTTTCCGGCTCTCCTAAAAGCGGTGATTTTTTTATAAAAATCGCCGCTTTTTTTTGCCCGGATTTCCATTTGCCAAATTGACCCGAATACGCTATTTTAACCTGCCAACTTTCGACTTTTTGTACACGCTTTCGTTATCAAAAGAAAGGAAATATTTCATGCACAAACGCTGGATTTGGGCGTTTCTGATTGGCTTTTTGGTCATCGGGACGGCTCAGGAAAAGCCGCAAGTGTTTCGCGGCGCAACCATTATTCCCATCACCGGATCGCCGATTGAAAATGGCGTTTTGGTGGTGCAAAACGGTAAAATTACCGCTGTCGGCAGCGCAGCGAGCGTCACTGTTCCCGCGAATGCGGAAATTCACAACGCCACCGGAAAAGTGATTATGCCCGGTTTGGTGGACACCCATTCGCACCTCGGAAACGTGGAAGGCGGCGACCGTTCCGCCACGCTGCACCCGGATGTCCGGGTGATCGACGCCATCGATATTCACGCCACAGAGCTAAAAAAAGCGCTGGCCGGCGGCATCACCACCGTCAATTTAATGGCCGGCTCCGGCTATTTGATGAGCGGGCAAACGGCATATCTCAAATTGCGAGACGGCAACACCATCGAGGAATTACTCTATTGCGAAGATCCGCTGAACGGCATTTGCGGCGGGATGAAAATGGCTAACGGCACCAATCCGATGGGCGATCCACCGTTTTCCGGCACCCGTGCGAAATCGGCGGCGCTGGTTCGCCAGTTGTTCATCAAAGCCAAAGAGTATCAGAAAAAAATTGCTGATGCAAATGGCGACGCATCGAAAATGCCCGCCCGTGATCTGCAAATGGAATCGCTGATCGAAGTGCTGGAAGGCAAGCGAATTGTGCATCACCACACCCATCGCCATGATGATATTTTGACCATTCTGCGATTGCAAAAAGAATTTGGCTATCGCGTAGTGCTGCACCACGTCAGCGAGGGCTGGAAAGTGGCAGAAGAAATTGCCGCAGCCAAAGTGCCCTGCTCGATCATTTACATCGATTCGCCCGGCGGCAAGCTGGAAGCTGTGGGGCTGTTGCCCAAAACCGGCGCAGTGCTGGAAAAAGCGGGCGTGGATGTCGCGTTTCACACCGATGACGGCATCACCGATTCCCGGCTGTTTTTTCGCTCCGCGGCGTTCGCGGTTCGCTACGGCATGAGTCGCGATAAAGCATTGGAAGGACTGACTTTAGCTGGCGCACGAATGCTCGATTTGCAAGACAGAATCGGCTCGCTGGAAACCGGGAAAGATGCCGATTTCATCGTTCTCACCGGCGATCCGTTCAGCGTTTACACGCGCGTTGAACAAACCTGGGTGGAAGGGCAAAAACGTTTCGATTTTGCGAATCCGGAGGACCGGCAATACGCGCAAGGCGGCTTTCAGGTGTTTCGCGAAGCTGCACATGTTCACGGCATCGGCGGAGGTGAAGAATAATGAAATTATTAAAACTATTGATTGCTGCGGCAGTTTTGCTGCACGGATTTGCCGCTGCGCAAATTGCGGTAAAAGGCGAAACGGTTTACACGATGAACGGCACGCCGATCGCCAACGGCGTTGTGCTGATCAAAAATGGCAAAATTGAAAAAGTCGGTGCGGAAAAAGATGTTAAAATTCCGGCAGACTATCAGGTCTTGAGCGGTAAAATCGTTACGCCGGGATTGATTGATGCACATTCCGTGGTCGGCTTGGCAGGCATGTACAACCAGCGTCACGATCAGGATCAGTTGGATAAAACCAACGCCATCCAGCCGGAACTCCGCGCACTGGATGCATACAACGCCCGCGACGAACTGATTGAGTGGCTTCGCGATTACGGCATCACCACCGTGCACACCGGACATGCACCGGGCGCGTTGGTCAGCGGACAATCGATCATCGTGAAAACCACCGGCGAAACGGTTGAGGAATCGCTCATCGATTCCAGCGCGATGCTCACAATGACGCTCGGCGCGACGGTCGGGCGCAACTTCAAATCGCCGGGAACCCGCGCCAAAGGCATGGCGATGCTGCGCAGCGATTTTCTGAAAGCGCAAGAATACCGCAAAAAAATGTCCGCAAAAGAAAAAGACAAAGCACCCGCCCGCGACCTGAAAATGGAAGCGCTGGCCGCCGCGCTGGATGGCAAATTGCCGGTGTTGATCACCGCGCAGAAAGCACCAGAAATTATGAGCGCGCTGCGACTCGCCCGCGAATTCGGGTTGAACCTGGTGCTCGACGGTGCTGCAGAAGCCTATTTGCTGCTCGATGAAATCAAAGCTGCCGGTGTTCCGGTAATCGTTCACCCAACGATGGCGCGCAACTACGGCGACACCCAAAACGCAGCTTTTGACACAGCTTTCAAACTAAAATCCGCAGGAATCCCGTTCGCATTCCAGAGCGGGTACGAAAGCTACGTGCCCAAAACACGGGTCGCGCTGTTCGAAGCCGGCGTTGCCGCAGGTAACGGATTATCGCGAGATGACGCATTGCGTGCGCTGACCATTGATGCCGCAAACATTCTCGGTATCCAGTCGCGGGTCGGTTCTCTGGAAAAGGGAAAAGACGCCGACGTGGTGATTTTCGACGGCGATCCGCTCGAATATCTCAGCAAGGTTTGCGCCGTCATTATCAACGGGAAAATTATTCACCAAACCTGCCGATAAGTGCATTCTGAACGGATCGCGCCAAAGGCATCTTTTCTTGTTTCAGGAACGATCCGTTCGTATATTGCAAACCTTTTGTGGAAGATAAGAATGAACATTTACTGAGGAGCTTTAACTATGTCGGAACAAATACTTCAGGAATATAAACAGATGCTCCGCGAAAACGGCGATTTTGATGCCGATGAGACAGCCGAATGGCTGGAGGCGCTTGAACAGGTCATCCAGTATCGCGGCGAAGACCGGGCATCGTATCTGCTCAATCAACTGTTGCAGCGCGGATATTCCAAAGGTTTGCAACTTCCTTTTTTCCCGAACACCCCTTTTATCAATACAATTTCCAAAGAAGATGAACCGCATTTTCCCGGCGATCGTCAGATCGAACGGCGGATCAAAAGCATTATTCGCTGGAACGCGATGTCCATGGTTACTCGTGCCAACAAAAAATTTGAAGGCATCGGCGGGCATATTTCCACTTACGCATCGGCGGCAACGCTGTATGAAGTAGGTTTCAACCATTTTTTCCGCGGAAAAGGTCAGGGATTTGACGGCGATTTGATTTACATGCAGGGACACGCTTCGCCGGGTATTTACGCCCGCGCGTTTGTGGAAGGGCGTTTGGAAGTTCACCATTTGGAAGCTTTCCGCCGGGAACTGGTCGAAAAAGGCGGGTTGTCATCTTATCCGCACCCGTGGCTGATGCCGAATTTCTGGGAATTCCCGACGGTATCGATGGGATTGGGACCGATTTCCGCAATTTATCACGCCCGTTTTGCCCGCTACATGCACGATCGCGGCTTGAAAGATACCAGCAAACAGCACATTTGGGCATTTTTGGGTGATGGCGAAACCGACGAACCGGAATCGCTCGGTGCAATCACCCTCGCCGTTCGCGAAAAGCTCGACAACCTGATTTTTGTGATCAACTGTAACCTGCAGCGGCTGGACGGACCGGTTCGCGGCAACGGACGCATCATTCAGGAATTGGAAACGGTGTTCCGCGGCGCCGGCTGGAACGTGCTCAAAGTAATTTGGGGCAGCGACTGGGATCCGGTTTTTGAAGCGGATACCAACGGTTTGCTCATCAAACGTTTTGATGAAGTTGTCGACGGCAATTTCCAGAAATATATCGTCGAAGACGGCGGCTACATTCGCAAACATTTCTGGGGCAAATATCCGGAGTTGGCAAAGCTGGTCGAAAATCTGTCCGATCAGCAGATCAAAAAAATGCGCCTCGGCGGACATGATCCCGTCAAAGTTCACGCTGCATACAAAGCTGCAACAGAACACACCGGACGCCCGACGGTTATTTTGGCACGAACCATCAAAGGCTACGGTCTTGGCGAAGCCGGCGAGGGCAAAAACATTACCCACAACCAGAAAAAACTGAACGAAGAAGAAATGCGGCACTTCCGCGATCGCTTCGATATTCCCATTCCCGACGATCGGTTGGCGGATGCGCCGTTCTATCGTCCGGACGAAAACAGCAAAGAAATTCAATATCTGAAAGATCGCCGCAGTTCGTTAAACGGATTTGTGCCGTCGCGGAAAACCCTCAACGATCCACTGACCGTTCCCGATCTCGATTTCTTTAATGAATTTTTGGGCGGCAGCGAACGCGAAGTTTCCACAACCATGGCGTTCGTTCGGATGCTTTCACAGGTGATCAAACATCCGAAAATCGGCAAACGCATTGTGCCGATTATTCCGGACGAAGCCCGCACATTCGGTATGGAATTCCTGTTCCGCCAGGTCGGGATTTACGCCCACAGCGGGCAGTTGTATGAACCGGTGGACGCGGATACATTCCTGTTTTATCGCGAAGCCAAAAACGGGCAGATTCTCGAAGAAGGCATCACCGAAGCCGGTTCGATGGCATCGTTCACCGCTGCCGGAACCGCACACGCCAACTTTGGCGTGGATATGATTCCGTTCTTTATTTTCTACTCGATGTTCGGATTCCAGCGCGTCGGCGACCTGATCTGGGCTTTTGGCGATCAGCGCGGTCGTGGATTCCTCATCGGCGGAACCGCCGGACGCACTACATTGAACGGCGAAGGCTTGCAGCACGAAGACGGTCACAGTCATGTACTCGCGAGCACGGTGCCGAATTGCATTACTTATGATCCGGCATGGGCTTTTGAGATTGCTGTAATCGTGCAGGACGGCTTGCGCCGGATGTATCATGAGCGCGAAGATATTTTCTACTATATTACCGTTGGCAACGAAAATTATTCGATGCCTGCGATGCCGGAAAATAGCCAGGAAGGTATTCTCAAAGGCATTTACAAGCTTTCCGAAAAACCGGCAAAAGAAAAAGGCAAACGCAAGGCACGCCCCAAAGCGCATATTTTTGGCAGCGGCTCCATTTTGCGCGAAGCGTTGCGTGCACAGGAAATTCTCGAAGAAAAATATGATGTTTCTGCGGACGTTTGGAGTGCCACCAGCTACAACGAACTGCATCGCGATGCAATGAATGTGGAACGCTGGAACATGCTGCACCCGGATGAAAAACCGCGCAAAGCATACATCACGGAAATTATGGAGAAAGAAGAAGGCCCGGTTGTTGCGGCATCGGATTATCTCAAAACGATGTCAGACAAATTAGCGCGATACATCGACAATCCGCTACTTTCCCTCGGCACCGATGGCTACGGCCGCAGCGAAACCCGCGAAGCACTCCGCCGCTTTTTTGAAGTGGATGCCGAGTGTATCACTATCGCAGTGCTGTATCAGCTTGCCAAACAGGGCGAAGTTGACAAAAAAGTGATCACCAAAGCCATCGCCGATCTGGGTGTCGATCCGGAGAAACTCAACCCGATGCTTTCATAACGCATTGGTTATTCAGCGTTTAAAATTAAAAAGCCCGTTGAAAAAGATCAGCGGGCTTTTTTTATGGAAAATTGTTTTGGAAATCAGTGTTGTTTGCTTCGGGATATCAGTTGGTTTAATTCCTGCTCAATATCAAACATAATATTTTTGTAAATGCCATCCTGCGTCACTTTCACCTTACCGCTATCGACCAGTGTTTGCAGGCTTTGCAGCACCTTGCTGACGAATACAACCGTATCTGATGCGATTGTTTGGAGCCGTTTTGAATTGGAATCGTTTGGCATTTGCTCCATAAACTGAACAGCAAACGACAATGGCGTTAAAGCATTGTTTATATAATGATTTAACGTTACCATAATTCGTTGAATATTTTGTAAATTCTGCACCATTAATTCTTTTTGGCGCAATTGTTTGCTCATCTCGATGATGCGTTTAATCGAACGCACTTTCAACTGAATTTCCCATGAAGTATATGGTGTGAGGATAAAATCATCCGCGCCGTATTCAAAAGCCATCAATTGATCCAGAAATTGATCTTTGCTGAGAATACCCACAATTGGCAGAAAACGGTGTTTATTTTGTAATTTCAAATTTTGGCAGATTTCGAAAATATCTTGTTTGTCATATTCAAAATCGAGAAGAATAATTTCGAATTGTACATCCTGTTCAAGGCGCAACGCGGCATCGGGATATTCCGTTACCATTTCTACCTGAAAGCCTTCCTTAGCCAGGTCTGATTGCACCATCTCGGCAATTTTTTCCCGATTGGATAACATCAGTATCATAAGATCTCTTTCGCAACCACAAAGTTAATATAGGGAATACATCCACTTCCTTGTTCGATTCCCTACTGTCTAAAAAAGTCGGTGCATTGTTAAAAAAACTTTAGAAATCATTAAATTTCCTTGATTTTCAAATTGGAGGCATTTATATTTGTCGCCGCTACAGAAATACAGGATGGCGTCTTAGCTCAGTTGGTAGAGCAACGGACTGAAAATCCGTGTGTCCCCAGTTCAATTCTGGGAGACGCCACCACCCTAAACCTCGTAATTGCTAAAGTTACGAGGTTTTGTTTTTTATGCCCATTAGTGCGTATTTTCCTCAACTTACAAATAACTTACATCAAGTGAATTTACCATTCATATTATTTATCTGCTTCCGCTTGAATATCCTTGAAAAGTGGGTATACCGGTCAACCATTTTAATGCTACTATGTCCGAGAATATCCTTAAGTGAAAGAAGATCTCCACCGTCCATGAGATAATGCGAAGCAAACGTATGGCGCAGATCGTGAAACCTGAAGTTATCAATACCCGCTTTCTTCAGTGCCGTGTGGAAAGATTTCGTAATCCGTTTCATCGGCTTGTTTCTGTCACTGAGGAAAACATACTCTGAGCCGTTACCCCTGAGTTTGTTGATCTCTGAAATGGTATCTTCATTTAGTTCAATGAATCGGACTTTATTGTTTTTTGTTTCTGTCAATTCAATGAAGGGGTGTTCTTCGTCATTGATATGAATCTGGCTCCATTTCAACGTCAAAATCTCACTCAGACGCATTCCCGTATACAATGCCACAATAATTATGGGCTTTAAATGATCAGCGGCACAGTCGATTAACCGTTTACCTTCCTCTGCTTTCAGGTATCGAACCCTTCCGGGTGGTTCTTTCTGAAATTCTACATCCCTTACCGGATTTTTCCGGGCGTTTTCCCATTTGATAGCAAGATTAAACATTGTTTTCAGACAAGCCAACTCACGATTTACTGTGGAACCTCTTTTACCTTTGGCTAATCTTGCCAATATATAATCCTGAATTTGGTTAGGCTTTATTTCAGAAAGCTTCATCCCTTGGAAATATCGAAGCAAGGTTCGAACTGATAACTCATCTCGTTTAATACTTTTCTTATGGCTACACCGCTTGAGATATTTCATCGAAAACTCATCAATGGTGAGATCATTTATCATAGGAACAAGTCCTATCTCCGCTTCAAAAAGCTCCTCTCGTTTTTTAAGTTCTGCACGGTATGCTTGCTCTTTTGTTGCCCCTGCAACTTTGCAATACCGTTTCCCATTATACATGAAATTATAAACCCATACTGGTTTTCTACCTTTTCTCTGTTCTTGATATACAGCCATATAGACTTCTCCTTACACTGGTTTATTCAAGAGAAGCCAAAACGCACTGTATTATAGCTTCTCCTGAATTAAATAGAAAGCAGTTTTTGTTACTTACGCTGCCTTAAGCCCATTGATGTAGTTATCCAGGTCTAACCGGTCAAACAAAACCCTACGACCGATTTTTACGGGACGGATTTCCTCCTTGTGCATAAGATTGTAAATCTGCGACCTACTGATTGACAGATACTCTGCAGCTTCGATAACGCTTAACAAACGCCCCTTGGGTAAATGTGATACATTTGTAACATTTTTTGCCATAAAACCTCCTTTGTTTGGATTAATTACATTCATAATATTTACATATGTCGATATAATAAATATATCCCACAGGCCATATTTGCCCTAAGCTCAGCTAATTCAATTGTTTATACATTCTATCTATAGATAAACATAAGGTGGGACACCACATAGTTGATATAAAGTCTTATATAAATATTACTTACAGGTAATAGTATTATTATACTGGTAGAGTATTACTATATAACAGTCTTATCAATTATGTGGTGACGGTATGTCAAGATATGAAGTTACCGGTTATCAGGTAGCGGTAACTCTTGTTATTCTCCGGTGAGTAGTTGCGGATAGTTTTTAATACTCCCAATTCTTTAAGCTTGTCTTTGTATTTCACGTATCGAGTTCGCGAGCCGTTTTCACAGCTTTGGAAGACATTTTTGGGTATATCGACTTCGAAATGTTTGTGTTTGAACTTGCAGAAGGAGAACAAGTCGAGGAGGAATGGCAAGGCACTGCCTTCTTTTACCCCCAACTGATGATCGATTGTTGCGGCAAGTTGGCTTATATCGTCGATATTCTTGCTTGTAAGGAGTTTCCTGTTGAACGACGGGACAACAACTGCCTTTGCCGGATTATACGACTTAACGACACCAGCAATATCTTTCCTGACAAATCCCGGGTCCCTCGGGTAATCGTTTGAGCAGCCATTGTGCTTGTCATGAATCCAATTCTCCAAAAAGGTGGCGGTTGTTGCGGCATCGAAGTCCTCATGGGTCTGGAGATAGTGGCTGAGTTTGAGAAACATTGCATGCCGCGTGGATAGCTCGGTCAAGCCTTTGCCAACCAACTCGTTAAAGAGCATCCGATTGTTTTTGTTTGGCCGATACTTTTTGACCGGTTTTTTACCATCCGGCCAATACGGCAGCCAGGAAAACAGGTTGTGCCTGATACCGAACCGCCACTGGTAAGTTATTTTTGAGAAGATTTCTTCCGGATCATCCGCAATGACTTCCAGTTTTTCGTTTAATAAGTGCATGTCTTTCCCTCCAAGCAGCCGGAGACCATTGTTGCTGGGAAACAGTTCAATATTCCCCCTCGACAGATTGATTCTTTGACATACAACATAACTTATTACCTGATGGTGGTAACTATCATTCAGGAGATAGTAGGAATGCAAACCACCAGACGGGGAACTGGAAATCAGGCTTGGTGGACCTAAAAGCGCATATATAGCATCCAATCTGGATTTGAGGGTATTGCGCTGATCCGGATTTTTGACATCCAAATCGAATGCGATGAAATTAACCTGCGAGTCCCTGAAGATATAACCGAGATAGCAGGCTCCATCAGAATGTTCCACGACTTGATCCATTGAGGGTTTTCCCTCCCACTCCTGCCATGTGCTTTCCGGATATTTGATCAGAAAGCGGTTTTCCCGGAAGAACTGATTTACCAGGAAGTTGTAATGTGAGTTTACAAGCTCATACATAAGCTTAACTCCAAATAAAGTTGAACAAATAACAATTACAGGAAAAATATAGTGAACATTTGTCTATTTGTCCATACAGTGAATTTGCTAATTTATATATCAAATACAATCAATTTGATTATGGTTACCTCCCTCGTTCACTAAACAATCCTACTTAAACGTCATGACTCAAACTCCTGTTTATTAAACACATAAATGGTTTTATTTTCAAATATCAGCAACGTGCTAATATCCACTTTTTTCAGAATTTTATACACTTTGCCTCTTTTCCACCAGTATTAAGCGCCTTATGATCCAACTCTATTTAGACAACTAATGTATACCGGTATGATTTTTTTTTCATAATGTTTTGGCTTACTAGCACTCTAAACCTCCATTTACTAATAGGAAACTTTAAAGGACATCAAGACAAGACTAATTCAAAATTGTAATTGATTATGAAATCCAGCAGAATCCACAATTGATACAATTGGGTTATTTAAATTCTCAATATTCCCCGGCATGAAACCCAGATCGCAATTATTAAAGAAAGAATGTCGTGATATTATTGTAAGGAAGGGTATATCTAGAGGCTATAATGATTTACAGCAAATAACAGTGGGCAATTCTAACCACAACGAACATGAGTTGAAATTAAAACTGTGAAATATGTCAGGGGCACCCTGCATTCGCAGGGGTGACAGCCTTTAAATAGAGGTTTCATTTCTGCTCCAAAGGAGCGCCTTCGGCGCGAATGCTACGAAGTGGTCCCTTCGGGACAAGAATCGCCCCGTAAATTCAACCCAACTTGTTCATTTATACTCAACATGTAATTCGCATTGTATTCATATTTGTAACGATTATTATTTAGAGCGACGCTTAATGTAATCATTCCGAGCTGCATTAAAAGATTCCATAAGGCTTTTTGCAGTAAAGTTTTTACCGTTAATTGTATATAACTTTTCAGCAATTTGAAATGCACCTAAACGCGTTAAATTCAATATCACTGAAATATCTACAAAATGAAAGGACAGTTCTTTTTTTGTGCCTAACCACTCCACCTTTGAATCCAAAACTGTGCTTGAGTTTTCGTCCGATAATGTAATATTTGACAATTTATTCGCTTTATGCAGCAATTCTTTATATGTATGACCAATCAAGTTATAATTCCAATAACCCGTATTTTCATCACGAACCAGCAATATCAAAAAGCGACGGTAAGCTCTCCAAAACAATGAATAATTATGTTTTATGGCTATCTCTATTAAATCATGCGGTTGCAGTGACATATAACATATTGCCATTAGCAGTGGTGACAAATAGAAATGATGATATTTTTTCAGCTTTTTGGCAAATAAGCGTTGTTCATATACAAGATTTTTTACTATTTCATATAATTGGTTTCCCAGAAACGCACAATACGTATTAAGGAAATATATCGGAGGCAATTCTTTCTTATTAAAAAGGACAAACAAATCCAACCTAAGAAAATTATACTGGAGATAAACGATTATATTGCGTGTCTCGTTTAGTATTTTACCTCCATCAATACTTTTAGATGCGTTCTGTTTAATTGAAACCTGTTTTTGCAAAAACGACTCGATGCTACATTTAAAGATGGTCGATATCGCTGTTTCTTCAGGAGACAATTTCATTTTTAGCTCAGAACACATTTCATCAACAACAGGTCTTGTAAACAATTTTTCATTTTTGAAATATTTTAGTAGTTCATAGTTCTCAAGATAAGGAATTTCTTTAAGAGATTCTGGCATTGTCGTGTTCCTTCGAGATTGCGCGTGAGATTATGAGTTTCCGTTGTCTTTATGTGATGTTGACACTGGGATTGTTTTCCCAGCCGGTGTTCTGGTTGTAACGTTCGTCGATGGTTTTGATGGATTTCCAGCCCATGCGGCGGATATCGTCGAGACTGTGACCGTTTTTCTTGGCCTGGGTGACGAAGCCGCTCCGGAGGCTGTGGGCACCGAATTTTCCGGTTAGCCCGGCGGCTTTGGCATATTTCTTTACCATCAGGTCCACGGCTTTGCCGTCGATGGCCTGCGGTTTGAGCTTGCCCCCTTTGGTGAGGCTGCGGAAGACCGGTCCGGATTGAATGCCGGACGCTTCCAGCCAGTCGGTTAGTGCGCGTTTGGGGCAATAGCGGCGTTCGGTGTTGAGGGCGATGCTTTTACGGAGCTTTTCCTCGACTGTGGTTTTGTTTTTCGATTGGAGCAGTTCGATTTCCAGACCTTCCTCGACGAAACGAAAATGTTCCAGAGACAGGTTGGCCAATTCGCTGCGGCGGAAGGCACCGGCAAAGCCGAGCAGCAGCAGGGCACGATCCCGGATCAGGCGAGGCTTGTTGGTAAATCGCGTATCTGTTTGCATCTCACTATCTATATACTCAATTATTGACCTTAATTCATTTCGCAGGAGGGCGTCGGGTGCCCGTTCGATGACCCGTTCGGCGGCACCGCTTTCGAGCATTTCTTCGCCGATAGATTTGAGGTATTCGCGGAAAGTGGGATGATCGCCGCAGAAATCCATTCCCAATTCCACATGTTTTGCCCTGAGGGCGTGGAATTTGCGCTTGATGGTGGCGTATTTGAAGTAGGTTTGTTTGGACTTGCCGCGATTGCGGTAGGTTTGCGGTTCGTGCGCCAGATTATCGAGATAGAGCAAGAGCGTGGCAGGCTCTGCCGGGAATAGTTTAGCTATGTCATGTTGTTTGCAAAAGTTCTCATAATTTGCTACATCACTGGCATAGGCCTTTCGAGTATTCTTTCGCTTACTGTGAGAGAACGTCTTTTCGATTCTGGGCAGCACTTTTTTCAAGCGTTCGGGGAGTTGGCTGTTATTGATAGCGAGTGATTTCATTTTACCTCATTTGTTTATTACAACCTATAAGGTTTATTATCGGTTGTAATAATACGGAATTTTTCACAGCATTTGCAAGCAGTTTTTGAGTTTTGGGCATTGGCCTGTTATGACCGCCGTTCGGCTATCCCGAGGGGGATATTTTAAGAATTTGCCGGAAAGCGGTTTCTGGTATATCCCATTACCCCATATATAACGTGGGCCCGATTTTTGAAAACCCCTCTCCTCTTGTTGCGTTAGACTGGTTTTAATTCTTATCTTGTTCAATTACCTTCAAACTTATTGCTTGCTTCTCTTTAATATTGTATCTTTTATCATACCGTTAGAAAACTATTTGGTTTATTGAAAGCCTTATGCCAGATGGAATACTCGGATATAATCATTCAATAAGCATACATGAAAATAGTTGACACTGATGATCTATCGATAATTATAAAATTTTAGTTACGAAGTCATTGAGAAACATCTTTTTATTGAAAAGTAACTATCCATAAACGTTGATTGTTATCATATCTTACCAATTAAGAGGCGAATCATGGCGACAAAACTCATAAAACTTGAAGATGGAACGCTTATAGAGGTAGAGGTGCCTGAAAATCAAGCTCAACAAATTTCCGGAGGATTTGCCGACAAGGTTTCAAAGCGTTTCGAAAATGTTAAACCCATTCTCGTGAACACTTGCCGCCCCCTTATTTCAGCCTGGCATGAGATCAATAAGGAAATGCATATTGATCAGGCAGAAATTGAGTTGGGTTTGAGCTTTGAGGGGGAGGGAAATCTCTACATAACAAAGACGAAGGCGGGGGCAAATTTAACTGTAAAGCTGACTCTAAAGCCCAAGGAGTCTTGATAAGATGGGTTCAAGGTTGAATGACTCGGTGCTGGTAGTTACCGGAAGTGATGGAGAACAGTTTGGAACGGGCTTTGTCATCTACAAAGATGATCACAGCACATATTTACTGACTTGCATGCATGTTGTTAGTGCCGTGGGTGTAGAAAACCTTAAGGTAGCTGAGCAGTATGCCTCAATTGTGGCTTCTGATCTTGAAGATAATTTTGATTTGTGTATCATTAAAGTCGATGCTGTCCTTGAGTTTCCAGAGCTGAAACTCAGAATACATGACAGTGCCGAAGCATCGGTAACAATATTTGGCTATCATCAATCCGGCAGGCTGAGAATACGATCTGATTTGGAAGCCATTTTAGTTAAATCCGCCGAGCTATATTCCAAGAAGTATGCAAAGCATTCTAAATGTTGGCATTTGGTTGTGGACGGCGATAACCATCATTTGGACAAGGGCTTTAGTGGCGGGCCGATCATTGATAAATCCGATGATTGTGTTATCGGAATCGTTAATCAGCGTAAAGGTGATGGAAAAAAGGGGCTTGCTATCTCTGTCGAGGCATTGAAAGAAGTTTGGGAAGATATGCCCAGTGGAATAATGTCTGTTGTAAAGCCACAAGAACATCAAATTTTAGCCGTTAATGAATCCGGGCCGTTGATGAATTTTGATAAGGAGTTAGCCAGTTTTGAAGATATCGTGGCCAACCGCGATACACAAACGCGTCTTATATCTGTTTATGGGCCGAGCTCAATGGGTAAATCCCGGCTTTTAAGGGAGTATAAACGCTTATCAGTAGATTATGACTGTGAAATGCTTTCTATTGATTTTAAACAACAAATAGATGTGGAGGTTTGCCTACAGCTTATCGTTGACAAATTTGGGCTCAGGCATTTCTCTAATTTTGAACAATTTCTGTGTAACGGACGCCCTGAGCCTCTAACCAGGGAGAAGGAAAGGGAATGGAACCGGAATCTAACCCGTAAATTTTTCCTTGACCTCGACAATCTACACAGCGATTCACATTTGGTTTTGTTCTTTGATCATTATGAAAAGTCCGACAAAGATGTCAAAGATTGGTTAAATAATGCTTTTTTGGCGAGTAATTTCAGACATACTCCGATTATAACGGTTGTGGCGGGACAGGACGAGTTGAGTGTCGATCGTTCCTGGACGAATCAACGCAGATTTCACTTGGACGGTGTTAGTGTAGATTGCTATTACAGATATGTCAAACAATGTAAGGTATCAATTGACCCTGAAGATATAAAGAAGTATCACGCTGTCTTGAGAGGGAGTCCGGGGCCATTCGTTACTTTTGTTCAAGGTTTAATTTTAAAGAAATAAAATGGTATGGCATGAAAGATTTGGTTTTAGCGTCATTAGAACAAGCACAAAATGAGAATGAAAGAACCTGGATTATTACCCGTTCTTTGTTAGATGCGTTGCCCAAAAATCTGGCTGAGGCTGTTTTAGGGGCCGCCGTTCCCCATTGGTTTAATATATCTGTACTGGGCGCGGTCTTGCAAATCTCTGATTCTGAATCCGAAATCATATATTCCAAACTGCAGGAACTGTCATTTGTCGAGGGGTTTGGTAATTTGGGTCATACTTTACATGATTTAACCCGATCAGCAATAATAAACCATTTGGTAAACACTCAACCTGAAATTTTCCATACTTTCAGCAAGCTTGCTTTCGAATATTTTCATCAGTTTGATGATAGTCAACGAACGGCAGAGGCTGTTTATCATTTATTGGTTATACAAGAGGGGGAAAGAATAAAAGCTTTTGAACGCCAGATGGAAGTTTACCGCGATGAGGAAAATTTTGGCGCTGCAGACAACTTAATTCGAAATGCTAAAGAGTTAATAGATTTGAATGTTGTAGTTGATGCACGGTTTGCGGCAGAGATCGACAGGCAGGAATATCTTCTGGGTTTGAAGCATCTTAAGCTTGTCAAGAGTGATATGCTCTCTCAGAGAGATCGTGCCCACTTGGAGCAAGCAATCAAAGTTTTCAATCCATTAGAAGATTTAAGAATTTATAAACAATATGATTCAGGTAAAATCATAGATAAGGTAATTAAATTAGAGCGTAATTTTCTATCTCAAAAGCTAAAAGAAGCCAGGCAATCTGATGATGCTGCCCGACAAATTATTTGGTTGAGAGAGCTTGGTAATAAGTTGTTAGAAGATAGGAATTATACTGCTGCATTGAAACAATTTAACGAAGCAATAACTCTTGATAACAAGGACTCCAGTTTAATCGCCAATCGCGGTGTAGCCTATGGCTCGATAGGTAACTATGAAGCGGCCTTAGCGGATTTTGACAGAGCGATAGAGTTAGATGAAAAGTATATCAGTGCCATCGCCAACCGTGGTGTAACCTATCAATTGATGGGTAACTATGAAGCGGCCCTAGCAGATTTTGACAAAGCGATAGAGTTAGATAAGAAAAATGCTGGGATAATCGCTCTACGCGGTGAAACCTATGGATTGATGAGCAGCTATGAAGCCGCCCTGGCGGATTTCGACAGAGCAATAAAGTTAGATGAGAAGTATGCCTGGGCAATTGTCCGTCGTGGTGAAACCCATCGATTGATGGGCAACTATGAAGCCGCCCTGGTGGATTTTGGCAGAGCAATTGAGTTGGATGAGAAGGATGCCTGGGCAATCGCTAACCGCGGTGTGACCTATGCCTCGATTGGTATTTATGAATTGGCCTTAGCGGATTTTGGCAAAGCAATTGAGTTGGATGAGAAGTATATCTGGGCAATCACCCGTCGCGGTGTTACCTATCGGTTGGTGGGTAACTATGAGGCCGCTCTGGCGGATTTTAACAAAACGTTAGAATTGGATGAGAATAATGCTGAGGTAATTGGACGTCGCGGTGAAATCTATGGAATGATGGGTAATTATGAGGCGGCTCTGGCAGACTTAGACAGGGCGATAGAGCTGAATGGAAAGAATGCTTGGGCGATTGTACAGCGCGGTGTAACCTACAGGTTGATGGGTAACTATGAATTGGCCTTAGCGGATTTTGACAGAGCAATAGAGTTGGATGAAAAGTATACCTGGGCAATTGTCCATCGCGGTGAAACCTATCGATTGATGGGTATCTATGAGGCTGCCCTGGCAGATTTTGACATAGCAATTGAGTTAGATGAGAAGTATACTTGGGCAATTGCCCTCCGTGGTGCAACCTATCAGTTGATGGGTAACTATGAAGCGGCTTTAACGGATTTTGACAGAGCAATTGAGTTGGATAAAGAATATGCTTGGGCAATCGCCAATCGAGGAATAACCTATGGGTCGATGAATAAATATGAATTGGCACTTGAGGACTTAGACAAGGCGATATCCTTGAATCAAAATTTCTCTTTAGCCATTGTCAACCGCGGTATAACTAATAGATTGATAGGTAATTATGAAGCGGCATTAGAGGACTTTAAAAACGCAATCGAGTTAGATGAAAAAAATGATAATGCCATAGCAGGTCGCGGGTTGATCTACCTATTTCTCGGTAATTACTTGGCAGCATTGAATGATATTAATAGAGCTATTACACTGGATGAAAATTTTGACTTTTATTACTTCATTCGAGGATTAATATATTTGTATACTGGCGATTCTAATAAGGCTGAATCTGATTTAAACAAATCTATATTTTTAGCTGAACAATCATCCTTAAAGTATCCAAATGATGAAAGTAAATATTTTAATATGGCTTTATACAATTTAGCATTAAATAAGGGTGACAAAGCCAAACGATTGTATTCCGAGGCAATTGAATCTAAGCCTGCCAGACCATATCTTCAGAAGTCAATTTCTGATTTATCCGACTTTTTAAAGTTGTTTCCTGAACATGAATTGGCAAATGAGATCAGGAGCAATTTGCAAAAGGTTTTGGATGAAAGACTAAATTCCAAATCGGGATACTGAATCGTTGACCAATTCATTTGCTTGATTTGATAAGTCCAACAATCTTTTGGTTTTACAATTATCTGAGATAATAGTGAAATTTCGAATACCGCCCCGCTACTTTATCCTCATTTTTTAAATTGCCTTTACGCATGTCCCCAATGATGCTTTTTATCTTATCATCATTAATTCCTCTTCTTTCATCTGTAGTTATCAGCATATCGGTTATTTTCAACGAATCGTATTTTTCTTTCTTCCATTTCCACTGTTCTTCATATTTTCTATTGCCGAGTTTACCCAAGTGCTCCCAATAGAAGGTATGTCCGTTATCTGTGATTATTGTGAAATCCGTTTTAATGTTTATTTCTTCACCGTCAACAATAGGATGTTTTTCATAATAAAACGTAAAGCCATTTTCACCAAACTTTTCACGGAAGTGCATCAAATTCCGGTAAATAATATATTCAGCCCGTGATTGGACATATGTATTCGATTCAGGTTCTAATGAAAAATCCCAATATGGTATACCTAGTAAAGAGGTTTTTCGCGTTTCTGTGTAAGAGCGTCTACGAATTTTCTCAAAGATGCTATTTTTAATTTCACTGGTTGGTTCACCTTCAACAAGCAGCGTAACAGTCTGCTTTGATCGCGTAAGAGCTGTGTAAAATAACTCTTTTGATAAAAGTGTCAGCCGTTTGGGAAGAATCAGTATTACATGGTCAAATCCGCTCCCTTGGGCTTTGTGAATGGTAATACAAAAAGCCAGCTCAAGCATATTCAAGTCAAAATTTTTGATACTCAATTCTTCATTGTCTAGCTCAGAAAATGAGACACAAACCTTTTTTTTGTTTTCATAAATGATACCCATAGAGCCATTTGATAGCGATAATTGACCCTTGTGATATAGATTCTTATTTTGAATTAACTTATCTCCACTCTTAAACATAATCCTTTGTTTGGAAAGATATGGCACATTACTTTTAAATTTGTCTTGAATAGTGTGATTTATTTTTATGGTTCCATACATACCTGTTCTGTAAGGTGTAAGTATTTGAAATTTATCAGTTTTGAAATGATTTGGGTTATCGAAATCAATTTTTATATCTGGGTTCAGACCTAAGAACGAATTAAGGTTCTCATAAATATCAGAATCAAACTCTCCTATCATAAGCAATTGATGTTTAATCAACTCTATGAGTTGGGCATTGTTATTCCAAAACAAAATCTTAAACCGCCCTTTGTCGAGTTCTCCTTTTGAAGCACTTAACAACAGGTCTTCATAATTCATGTTTTCACCGGAATAGATTTTACTGAACTCCAGAACACTGTTATCAGATTCCTGTCGACAATTGGATTCCAGTTCTACTATATTATTCTCATAATCGGGCATTGAGTTGAGTTGTGCTATGATGTCAATAAATACCTTGCCAAAACCAATCGGGGGTAACTGATATTTATCACCTACCAAGATTAAGCGCTTAAATAAGGGATTTTTTGGATTGAATAACTTAATCAAATCTCTGAATTTCAGCAAATCAACCATTGACATTTCGTCAACAATAAGATTGTTATATGAATCCGGGCGATCTTTCTCATTTTCAACATCAGTTAAAAACTTATCGATTGTTTTCGTTTTTATGCCCTTATATTCAGGATCAGTGCTCAAACGAAGCGTTGCTTTACCTGTGGGAGCCAAAAGTAAATACTTTTCATTTTGTGCATCAAGCTCTTTTATTATGTTCAACAGTTCATGGGATTTACCAGAACCCGGAGAGCCAGCCAATACATAGAAGCTTTTTCTGAAGATTTGTTCATATAGCTTTTTCCTCTCACTTATGAACGAATGTTCATCAAAACGATCTCGGAGTTTGGAAGACAGTTTTTGGCATGAGGCAGCCATGTATTTCGAGAAATTAGTATACTCTTGATCGTAATCGCTTCTTTCCAAAAGTGTGTTAATGAATTGTGAAATTTTCGCTTCAGCTAAATAAAGTTCTTCCAGATAGAAATATTTCTTATCCGCATGATCCACAATTTCAAGCTTTTCACTGAGGTGTTTTGTTTGCTCCTCATCCAATTCAAACAGATACCGATCAGGAATTTTATAATCATCTCCCATATTATAAAATAAGGGGTATGTGCTTAGTTGTTTTTCAATAGATTCAGCTTCGTCAAAGCAGTGACCAAATTGTTCCAAGTTATTTAGATGATCAATGATTAAAGCTCTGATACGACGGATATCAGTGGTTCTCATTTTTCTTTGCAAACTCGTCCGTTGCAAAAACTGTCTATGGGGGTAGTATGCTATGTCAATTTTAAATAGCTCTATGTTAATATCAATTCTTTCACCGGTATTTGGATCAACAGAATTTTCGTCCGGTATATATTCTTCGTATAGTAAATAAGGATTACGGCATAAGGTAGTGCGTCATTTTGATTGATATAATTCTTTATTTTCGTATATTTCACCTAAAAGAGGTGAATCATGATCACAGAGAATTTCAAATGCAGAAAATGCCAGTCTACAAATGTTGTCAAAAATGGTTCAAATGCTTCCGGTAACCCGAAATTCAAATGCAATGACTGTGGGTTTACCGGAGTCATCAAATCCTTGCGAAAATCCGATGAAGTGAAGGAGCAATTGATCAAGGCAGCACAGGAACGTGTTTCCTCCCGGGGGCTTGGTCGAATGTTCGGTGTCTCCGGTAATACTGCCCTTCGTTGGATTAAAAAAGCTCAGGCACTGCCTGATATTTGTAAAACACTGATGCCTTACCTGAAAGGCGATGTGCTCGAATTAGATGAGTTATGGTCATTTGTCAGTCAGAAATCCGACAAACGCTGGGTCTGGATTGCTTTATGTCGCAGAACCCGCCAGATCGTTGCTTATCATATCGGCGACCGGGATGAGATCAGTTGCCGGCAGTTTCGAAAGCAGATACCGAAGCAATATCGAAAAAGCCGGATTTACTCAGACTATTGGGAAGCCTATCAAAGCGGGCTTTGTTGCATAATTCAACTAAGTGTGATCTACCTTGCCGCCATCGCGCGGATCAGTCGTTCACCATATAACTTTTAGGCATTCCCAAATGCGTCATTTTGTTCAATACCGAGCAGCGAATAAAAGCCTCAGTTGCCTGATGCTCAAACAGCCGGTTGCTCAAGCTGTCTCCAAAGAGGGTTTTCAATCGGTATATGACATTTTCGGCAATGCTGCGACGGTGATAACCGCTGGTTTTCTTCCAGGCTGCCTTGCCCATTTTCCTTATCGCTCTGAGAATTTCATCCCTGGGCAACGTCGCTTTTGCAGTGTTTCCATGTTGTCTGATGCGACTCCTTTTCGAGGTGGTATCGTTGCCTTTGCTCCCCGCTCCGCGATCGCCTCGTGGTTATCCCAACTATCGTAAGCACCGTCACCGCTTACCTGTGCAATCGGCTCTTCGATCGAATTCAACATCTCTGGCAGTTGTTCGCCATCGCCACCATCGGCTTCGGTAAAAATCGAAACCAATATTTCACTACTACCTTCGTCAATGGCCAAGTGCAATTTTCTCCAGGTGCGTCTTTTGCTATAGCCATGTTGTCGTATTTTCCACTCTCCCTCGCCAAAGATCTTCAGCCCGGTAGCATCAACCACTACGTGAAGCGATTGCCCACTATGAGTGCGTGGCAGTTGAACCTCCAGGCTCAGTTGGCGACGGCAAAGCGCATGTAATCCGGGTTTTCAAAGGCAGATTCATCAACGTAATCATGGAACCGACCAATCCCTGAGTCGCCCGCAGCGGCAACTTGAAAATGGCCCGCAGGCTCAACGCCGTTTCAATGGCAATATCAGAATAAGTGCCCGGGCGACCACGTTTACCGGTCTTATCAATCGCATTCCATTTTTGATCGCTGCTTCATTAAACCAAATTGTCAAGCTGCCACGTTCGATCAAGGAACGGTTATAGGACGACCAGTTGGATACTCTATAGGATTTCTTTGCTGCCATGGGATATCACCTGTGTTAATATGATGGCCAAGAATATCCGTGTTTAATCTGAATTATGCAACAATGCCCTAGAAACCCACCAGATCCGCCAATTGCTGTGGATGGATCAGGAGAACCTTAATCAATATTTTACAAAGGAGTGATGGTCATGATAACACCCGTTTACCACCAATATCTTGACGCCTTGTTTCTGGCGCACTGGGCAAAAACCTGCCGGAAGCGCTCAGCGGGCAACGACCGTCGAAAAACGCTGGAAGCAGTGGAATTTCAGGTGGATGAAGTTGCCAAAGCGCTGCAAACGTATCCGCTGCATGTCTTTCCGGATCGGGAATCGCTGATCATCTACGCAAAACGTCTGTTTGATGAAACGCCGCGAATCCCCCGGCGACCGAAAACGCCGCCGGACAATGCCGTTCGGATACTGTATTCGTCCCGGCTGCGCCGTTCCATAGAATGTCTGGCGCTGCTGAAATATGAGCGTGCGGAAATTGAATTGCTGTTGCGCAACAACGACATTCTTGACACCGAACAGGAAGACAGCGGGGTGGGAGTATATCTCGACTGGTTTTTTAATATCACCGAGCTACCAGATCCGGACAAACATCTCTTCTTTACCGAAGCACAGAAGGTGAGCTATTACAGCCTCCACTGCGCGATTTTCTGGGGGACCATTGACGACCGGATTGCCCTGACGGCCCTGGATCTCGCCGCAGATGCCGTATCAATATCGGACTTTATAATGCAAACCATAAAAATGCTCATGCACCAAATGCAGGATGCCGCGTTTGTTCGCAATCTCACCCACGTCCAGAAATATTCCCAGACGCTTTCGCAACTGGCCAATACTTATGCCCGTTTGAGTGGCAATAGTGATGAACCACAGGAATCCCTGGCAGACTACGTCAGACTTATTGAGCCGGAGCCAAGTCCTTATAAGAAAACGCTTGAGGAAATCCATGAACACAACCGGATCGTTCAGGAATATTGCAAGCGGAATGGTAATGTTGATTTTTCACAACTCTCGGACAAGTTGCCTCCGGTCAGTGAGTAGCCGGACAGATTACCCTCCCGCCGAAGTTTACAGGGAGGGTAATTGCTCCAAAAATATGTCTTCATACAGTGATAGAAAAACCGTTTTTCTATCACTGTAATTTCTTGCCGTAATGTCCCGCCCATATTCAGATTTTTTAACATCCCAGTCATTTACCGGAGGTTTTCATGTCTCTTTATAGCAATTTCGAACTTCGCCAGTCGGTTATCAACGATTATCTGAACTGTCCCCTGCTTTTCCACTTCAAGCATGTTCAGGGCATTCGCCCGCGCTGGCGCCATCCATCCGCATTGCACGGCACCACCCTGCACATGCTGCTTTACCTGATCCATCAGGTGGGCTGGATCAAAGATCTTCGCGCACACTATCTGTCAAACTTCAAGTTTCTGGAGTTTCAATACAAACCCGACTGCGAGATACCCGTTTACTGGAAAGAAGGTCGCCAGAAGCAATTGGAGGCTTACTGGAACAATGCGGAAGAAATCCTGACCGGTTATTGGAACCGCCCGGAGAACCGTCATGCGGTCGTCCTGTATGCCGAACAGTATTTCCGGGTGCGCATCGGTCGCTATCAGTTCACCGGGACCATCAACCAGGTGCGCAGAAACGTTCTGGATGATATTGAATTGGTGGACTTTAGTTCATCCCGGTATGCGCCCACCATTGCCGGTCTGTATAATGATCTGCAGTTGAATCTCTATGCCTATGCCATGGCGAACGGCGAATTTCTCACCGCCAATGGCTGGCAGCCGGCAGATTGCCCGGCGACATTCCTGTGCCGCTATCATTTGCGGGGGCATGAGCTGCGTCGCAAAACCAGCAAGGCAGGCAGAGCCGGAGAAGAGAAACTCGCGGAGCCGCTGTTCCGGGTCGCCGGCAGGGCGCAGCGCCTGTCGGATTTCAAATATGAAATACTGCGTCTGGTTGAGGATCTTTCCAAAGGGGTTCAGTATCCCAATCCCAATTTCTGCCCATTCTGCCCTTATACGAATATCTGCATGAAGCGCGAGATCATCGCCAGGGGATAAGAAACAAACCCGCATCACAAATTTCATCCTACCCAATATTAATCAAAACAACATCTTATCCATACCAAACAAGGGGGTACCATGCCTTTTTTATACAAACGCACCTATGCCTCGGGAAGAAAGGTCTGGGTCATCTATTTCCGCCGGCAGGGCCGCCAGCGCTCAAGGGTGATCGGCGCTGTGGACCGGCGCACGGCTGAGCGGGCGTTTGCGAAATTCTGCGCCGGGCAGGTCGAGAATAATTTCGGCATCCAGGATATAAAGCCCATTTCACTGGAAGCATTCAGCCGCATGTATTTGGAATATGCCGCAGATGAAAAAGCGATTGGCACGCTCCTGCGGGAACGGCAGATCCTGAAAATCTTCACCCAAGGCCAGCCATATGGCGCAGTTCTGTTGAAAAACATCTCCCCGGAAGATCTGCTGAAGTTCCGCAGCCGGCGCCTGGAAAGGTGAGCCGGCAAACCGTCAACCTGGAGTTCCGGCATCTGAAAGCCATTTTCAACACCGCCAAATCCCTGGGATATATTGAAGAAAACCCTTTGACACGCTGAAGCCCCTGCGGTTGCGCGCAAGCGGAACTGCCCCGGTTTTTGAGCTGGCGGATATTGCCCGGATCCGGGAACGCTTCCAGGGTGATGAGATGGAACACCTGGTCGAGTTCTATCTCCTGACCGGCGTGCGCCTAAATGAAGCGCGGTCGCTGCGCTGGGATGCCGTGGATCTGCCCCGGAAGTTTCTCACGATCCGCAGCGCATTCGCAAAAGCAAAAAAACACCGGATCATTTCATTTGCGGAAGATGCGGCGCTGGCAGCGATGATCAATACAATCCCGCATCGCGAAGATGGCTACCTGTTCGGTCCCCCGGACAATCAACCCCGCTGGTCGGCGGACTGGGTGTGCCGGCGCATCTCGGCAATACTGAGCGAATTGGGCTATCCCTGGGCAAGTATCCATACCTTCCGGCACACCTATATCTCGCATCTGATCATGACGGGTGTGCCGGTCAATACCGTCAAAGAACTGATCGGGCATGTCAGCATCGCGACCACATTGCGGTATGCCCACCTGGCGCCGAAGCACAAAAATGTCATGGCTGGCAAACGCCCGTATTAATTAACACATTAGGGTAAGTGTTAATAGACATTAATGCTTACCTATTGCTTACGCGTTGACAATGAACTTGCAAAAACATCGTTTAAAGTATTGCTATATAAGGATTTGTGAGTGGTTTTTGGTTCGAGTCCAGTGGATTATAACTCCTTTGGTGAGATATTTACATTTGGCAAAGATTCGAGTTTATGGTTATGTTTAGAATAAACAATTTTACGCACAGTTTCGATAGTCAAATAAGGAAATTCTTCTCGTAGTCTTTCTACAATCAGACCAGGCTTATAATGTCTTCTTAATGATTCGAACTTCTTGCGAAGATAATAATCGCGGATAGCCCGTTCGTTCAAAAAACCCATACTCATTAATTTTTGATATTTATCGTCCGTGATTATTTCTTTTATTGGGTTATTATTCATGAGATTCTCCTTTTTCAACAATAATTCGACCTCTGAGCATTCCCATGCCACATTGAAAATTATATTCGCCTGGTTTTTCAGGTGTAAATTCAACCGGGATTGTTTTAAAAGGTGTAAGTGTTGCTTGCTGATGAAAGTCGGGAAAAACAACTTGTTCTGAGCAAGCTGCTGTTTCCTTGCGATAAAAATTTAGGCGCACCGGTTTTCCTGCTTCAACGACAATAACATCGGGTGAATAACCACCCTTGACAGTGATCAATGTCTCCTGAAATCCGCCAACTCCGGGCTGGATACGAGTGGCCTTGGCTTGCGAAAACCAGAAATACCAGGCGACTAACCCTGAGAGTGTCAGACCGAGAATTGTTACTAAAATTTGATCTATTGCCATGATTGTTCCTTTGTAAATCAATTAATATGATGTAAATGTTACCACCTGCCTCGGCGGAAGGTAAAATGTGCTCCCGCCGGGCGAGGTGTGCTCTTGGCTCTTAGTGAGGAGGAGTAGAGCTTTATGTTGGTGAATATCGTGGAACAAACCTTCTTAACCGGTTTGCATTTGTCACCACGGTTACCGAACTAAATGCCATGGCTGCGCCGGCTATCATGGGTGAAAGTAAAACGCCAAAGAAGGGGTAGAGCAATCCGGCGGCAACCGGCAAACCTAAACCGTTATAAAAAAACGCGCCAAAAAGATTTTGGCGAATATTTTTCATTGTTGCCTTTGATAGTTGTATTGCCAGCGTCACTCCTTTCAGGCTGCCTTTGATGAGTGTGATATCCGAAGCTTCGATGGCCACATCTGTGCCGGTGCCGATAGCCATGCCGATATCGGCCTGCGCCAATGCCGGGGCGTCATTAATGCCGTCGCCGACCATCGCCACGACCTTGCCTTCCTGTTGTAATTTTTGCACGTTGAATGCTTTTTCCTCAGGGAGCACATCCGCCAACACCCGGTCAACCCCTACTTGCCGTGCAATAGCGTTGGCAGTGCGTTGATTATCGCCGGTTAACATGATCACCTCCAGCCCCATTTTCTGCAATTGCGCAATCGCCTGGCGAGAATCGGTTTTGACCACATCTGCTACAGCGATGATGCCGGCCGGATGATCATTGATCGCCACAAACATGGGTGTTTTGCCTTCATCGGCCAGATGCTGACCCTGCTCCTGCAATTCAGTCGTTTGGATAGATTTTTGGATCATCATTTTGAGGTTGCCCAGCACCACCCGTTTGCCATCGACCACCGCTTCGATCCCGTGACCGGGAATGGCATTGAAATTGGACGGGTCGGCCAGCTTGATTCCCCGGGATTCTGCGCCATGAATGATCGCTTCTCCCAAGGGATGTTCCGAGCCTTTTTCGGCGGAAGCGGCAAAAAACAGCACGTCTTTATCCTCAAATTTGTTCACCGAAATGACATCGGTGAGTGAAGGCTTTCCTTCGGTGATGGTGCCGGTTTTATCGAGAATGATGGCGTCCAACTTTTGAGCGGTTTCCAGGGCTTCGCCGCTGCGGATGAGGATGCCATTCTCAGCTCCCTTGCCTACGCCGACCATCAGGGAAATCGGGGTGGCCAATCCTAACGCGCAGGGGCAGGCAATGATCAACACGGTGACAAATACCACCAGTGAATACGCCAGGTTGGGCTGTGGACCAAAGTCGTACCAGGTAACAAATGTCAGAATCGCCAGAATGATAACTGCCGGCACAAAATATCCGGAGACCTGGTCAACAATTCGCTGTATGGGCGCTTTGGAGCTTTGTGCCTGCTGCACCATTTCGATAATTTGCGCCAGTGCGGTATCTTTGCCTACTTTGGTGGTTTTGAATTTAAATGAACCGGTTTTGTTGATGGTCGCGCCGATGACTTCATCCCCTTTCCGTTTTTCCACAGGAATAGATTCGCCGGTGATCATGGATTCATCAATAGAAGAATTACCTTCCACCACAATGCCATCAACCGGAATTTTGTCGCCGGGACGCACCACTACAATATCATCCAACACCACTTCTTCCACCGGGATATCAATTTCTTTGCCATTACGAACCACTCGTGCCGTTTTGGCTTGTAATCCAATGAGCTTTTTAATGGCCTCGGAGCTTTGGCCTTTTGCGCGAATTTCCAATGCCATACCCAACACAACTAATGCAACGACAACGAAAACGACATCATAAAACTGGTCTGCCAGATGTGCTTCAGGAAAAAGGCCCGGAAAAAGCACTGCGGCGGTAGAGTACAACCAGGCGGCTGTGATTCCGGTGGCGATAAGCGTATGCATGTTTGCCGAACGGCTTTTGAATGCTGCCCAGGCGCCAGTGTAAAACTGCGATCCGGACCAAAACATTACCGGTAGCGCCAGGATGCCCATCGCCATCCAAATGTAGCGCAGCAATTCGCTGCCGCGCTGAAACTGTTCCGGCAGTCCCAGCAGATCGGGATAGCTGAAGAACATCACCGGCAGGGAAAGCACGCCGGCAAAAAGGAATTTGCGCATCAGCGTTCGATATTCTTTCTCTCTGGCAAGCTGGTTTTCGTCAGCCGGCTCTTTTGTTGATGTGCGGGCTGGGATGCCGGGCTCGGCTGTGTCAAATGTTTTAAAATCAAGGCGTTCGATGATGTTTTTGATCTGCCCAATATTTACCTTCGATGGCAGATAGGTGATTTGCGCCGATTCACTGGCCAAGTTCACCGAAGCATCGATAATACCGGGGCTCTTGCGCAATTCTTTTTCGATTTTAGATACGCAGGAGGCGCAGTGCATGCCATTAATGCCCAGCCGCAGCTTTGCCGCGCCGGATTGATAACCGGCGCGTTTGATCGCATTAATAATTTCACCGGAACTGACCGTATCTGCTTGATAATCCACATAAGCCTTTTCCATCATATAGTTTACCTTCGCCTTTCGGATTCCCGGCAATTTTCCGATTTCCTTTTCAATGCCCACCACACAGGACGCGCAATCCATACCCACAATTGGAATTTGCAAATGTTCGGCGCCATCTTCGGAAATACGATAGGTTGTGGCAGACTTTGCTGGGGCAGGATGAGTGTATTTGTCGGGCATTTCATTAAATTTGCTCTGACAGGATACAGAGCAAAATTCATATATTTGACCATTATATTTTCTTTGATATTCGGACGGGCTGGTCACTTCCATTCCACAAACCGGATCTCGTGCCATGTATAATTTCTCCTCTTATTTCAAATGATTAAATTTTGTTGCTTAGTCACGCCGAATTTTTGCGCCACAAATTTTGAAAAAAATTATAGATGGGAGCATAAACCAGCCCGATGTATGCGCCCCACAAAAAGCTTTCGATCAACCCAATAAAAAAACTGCCGGCGCTCAACCATTTAAAACCCGGTAAAACGATCTCCAGAAATTGGTGCATGTGCAGGCTTTCCGGGGTGATCAACCCGTAGATCACACACAAGACGTAACTGACCATTGTAAACGTGGCTAACGACCAGGTGACCGTTTTAATCTGCAACATGATTCTTCTCCTCCATTTTGAATGATTCACTCATCACTTATGTGAGCATGGTGATGTTCTTTGTTTTTATCTTTCTGGCGATGGTCATGGGAGCCGTGCCCATTTCCGCCGTGGCAGCCATTTCCACCTCTGTGCATCCAGATAAAAACGATGAATATCAACACCCAAAACCAGTTTTCTATTAGCCATTCCATTTCTCTCTTCCACATTATTAGTCTCAAAGTTGTTTGTTAATTATTCAAATGATATGCCATTAAATGGCACATAGACTTAACTTAATTTTTAACAAAGGTTTAATGGCAAATATTTATCGCTAGCAATCACTTGAATTTGAAGAATATTCTACATATTACTGAAGAATATTGTACGTTGGGAGAAAAAATAGAGGTAAAAAAAGAGGATGATTAACTGGCAACCACCCTCTGAGAATGTGTGAATCCGTTTTAGCGATCAATTTCTGATAGGCAAAATCTGCAAGCTTAATTGATTGACTGGACAGCCATCTCATCGATCAGAATAACGCCGCTGCCATCGATTAAAAGCCCAACTGGCCCGGGAGGAAGGTCTTTGGCATGGCCATGTGTCAGCAGTTTTTCATTCACATATCCGCGAAAATGTCCGCCCTGCCCCACAGAGCGGATTCTAATCCAGCCGACAATAGTAACCACATCGCGGTCCTCGATTTTCTCATTGCCATTAACCATCCTGCCGAGTTGTATTTCGCCGTCAGCTAACTTGATAAAATCAAAATTTTGCAAATCCTGAACATGGTGTACGATCATGAAGTTACCGCTGAAGTCATCCAAATTGACGCGAACATCCACCTGTATGCCTTGTAAAGATTTTCCTGCCGTAAATAAAACGCGCATGTTTTGAGGATGCAATGATAATACTTCTTTGCCGGATTGGCTGGATGCTGTCTTTGCATTTAGGGTAGAAATATTGCCCAACCACCACTTAAATTGATGCGCTAACACAGTGTTTGCACCCTGCCCGGGATACCATTCCCAAGAACCGTCTTCTGATTTTACAATGCCGTTTTTCTGAAGCGTTTTCTCAGCAGTCTTTTGCTCAGCTTCCGATCTCCGCGTTTCCTCGGCTGCTTTTACCCCCACACCGTGACGAAAAACCAGTTCTGCTCCATGCTCGGCAGTTTGGAAAAGTAAAAACGCACCGGCGAGGGCAATGATAAGGGAAGCGATGTGTACGGCGATATGCTGGAACCACTGCTTCCACAATCCCAGCAGGCGAAATAATCCGAATAGCCCAAAAAACCAGGCTGTGTAAAATCCATAATCTGCGTGCTCTGACAACGTTGAATGAGCAATGGCAGGGATGTTAGCCAAATCGGCCGCTTGCTTACCGGAAAAATAGGCCACTATCGCGCCTAATGCGCCAAGACTATATAATGAACTGGCACAATTGCTGAGCCAGGAATGTTTTCTGAAAACGGTTGATAAAACATCAAAAAATACTGCGAGAAGCAAAATCGCAATTGGAAAATGGACAATCAACGGGTGCGCATTGGGCGCCCATTCGGGTAAAAACGACATACATTCCTCCATTCATTCTGTAGTGATATGTTATAGGATTTTAGAAACGAATCCGGGTTGTAATGATATGCTGATTAGATATGTACTCTTTCACCTGGTAACAATAATCCAGGTTGATGCCCCAACTTTCCCCGGTGTTAAAGCCAAAACCCGCTCCTATTGTAAAAAATGTCGTATTTTCAAAAGAATGTATCCGCTTATCTGGCGCCGTTTGAAGATTCACACCTAACTCTCCGACCCCGGCTCGGAAACTAAACATTGATTCCGTCACCGTGTTTGCCATTGGTGTAAATATCAAACCACCGTTTAGTTTCAGCGGTGATTCATTCATGCGGTTTACGCCTAAAACAATCTTGAATGGAAATTGTTTACCGATAGCTGGCAGCCATAATACGCCAAATGAATATTTTTCAGCGGGAGTAGTTTTCAGCAACTTTTCCTGCATCCTAATAGGTGTCTTTACGGTTAAACCGACCTGAATATTGGAATTGATAGCATAATACCCTCCGAAATTAACCAGAGCGAGCTTACCCGACAAATTGACATCACCGCGTTGATACTGTATTTGGTAATACTGTAATGTGATGCCAAAAGACAAAGCATTGAATTTGTGCGCGAATGCAAGATATAATGCAAATTGCGATGGTTCGATCAAGGTGATCGATACATTGTTCCGTTTGCTTTGGGGAGCTTCCCGGTTTAACTGACCTTTTAGGCCAACCCCTGCAAAACTCCGGTTTGATAAAGACATTTCAAAAGCGACGCTGGAGAAGTGATAATTACGCGAATTAATCATATTGGAAAATTGTATGGATTTCTGTCTATGAAGCGACAAAAGCGCCGGGTTCGTAAAAACATCAACGGCGCCAACCGCAAACGCGGGATTTGCCCCGCCGACCGATTGCGATATCGCATCAGGCGATAAGCTCAAAAATGATTTTGTTAAGTCATCACCAAAAACAAAACCAGGATACCACAATATGACAATTAATGCATATATCTCCAGAGTTCTCAAACATTTTAAACAATACATGATACGGGCCCATGAGTCTAAAATCTATATGCATCTCACTGATATTTTGCCAATTCAACAGGTTCTTTCTGAAAGTTTCAAATATTATGCCAGATATCTGGATTCTAATTCAAAATGTTAAATAACAACGCTTTATGCCGTTTTTTTTGAAAGCATATTGAAAATTCAAATAAAATATGTTGTAGAATATTCAACACAAAAACGACCATTCCACACAGAGATTGTTATTCAGGATTTACCATTTAGAAATACAGCAAATTAGAATTGTAGCTATAATTGGAAAATTGAGGCGCCATCAAACAAAGTGACTTTGAAGCGACTGGGTAAAACGAAAGTATTACAGTTATTGCAGTTATTCCGAACCATCACACATTGTTATTTTTTCGGACATTAAAAAACATTCACGAAATATGATACTAATCCGCCAGATAGGATGAGGATAAATAAATACACAATTATTTGTTTAGTACCGATCTCTTTCATTTCCGGCTGTTTTTTCTCTTTCAGATGTTGTTTTACATGTTGCTTGTGCAGCCAGACCGCCAGGGCCGCTATCCCGGCAAAAACGATGTTCATCCAAAAGGTATAATCCAGCTTAAATTGTGCCACATCCGCAATTTGTCGTCCGCTTTCCGGCGTAATACCCAATGTCGAAAATAAGAGATGAAAGATGAGCGCGGTGAGAATGATGCTAATATACATAATGCAGGCAACATACAGCGCCACTTTGCGTCCGTAGTATTTGGCATTGATAGCCACCAGTGGCGGCACCATCAGGAATAAATAGTGTCTGACCGAAAAGTCTTTCTTCAGAATATCCGGGCAACGTTTTTCACATTACCTGGACATTCTTGAGCTATCTTTGATGAATTTATGGTTCATTCTTACGACCGCTATTTTGCGATTTCCGCAATTTTTCAGTCGCAACGCATTGCTGTCCCCTGCCGCGGTTTGCGGAGAGCCAATCCAACCATCTCGTTTCTGATCTGCGCGCTTTGCCACTTAAGCAGCGGTGCGGTGTGCAGTTGTTTGCCGGTCCCGGAGCAGCAGCAAATTTCCCAACCGGTGTAAATTCAATGACAGAATCCCCAGCGCCACATAGCGACGGAAATGGTTCAATCCTTTATCCGGGCAGCGGTTTAAGCCATGGTGTTCCAGCGCGTTGATATCGCTTTCTACCCCGGCATGTTCGCAGCGCAGGCGAACAAAACTATCCCGGCTTTCCCGCTCTTGTTCCGCCTTATTGGTGCCGCCTTTTTTGGGCATCACCAGTTCATCCACCCGGTAACACAATCGCCGGTAATTCTCCGGGCTCCAGTAACCCCGGTCAAAACTCAGGGAAGAAAGCCGTCCCCAATCATCAACCAATCGCTTACCCAGGGGCACCGCCACATCCACATCCGATTCCCTCTCCATAACGAAATGATCAAGGATAAAACCATGCTGATCGCTGGCAATCCCCACCGGCAAGCCCAACTCAATGCGACCACCGCTTTTGCCTTTGTTGATCCAGCGGGTGTAGGCTTCAAATAGCGAAAATACTTTCTCCTCATGCGGGATCACTTCTTTGTGGATCACCCGCCGGCGAAGTAAAGAGATGTGTTTGTCTAACATCTCTTCATAATAACGTAAATCTCTGTATAACAACTCGTTAAGCAACGATCCTTCGGCAAGGGATGAAAATAATCCATCGCTGGATTTTAACCGCAGGCTCAGGGTGGCAGCACGTTCTAAATAAGCGCAAACCCCTTCGATTAAGCGCGCTTCCCGCCGCCGACCGCCCCGAGACATGATCCGGCTGACTTTCTGATAGTCTCCTTTGAGTTTCGCTCTTAATGCCTGGTGCTTGCGCCAGCCGCTCTTCGGCACCCCCGAAACAAGGCGACCAACGATATCCAGGCATTTGCGTCCCGCATCCCAAAGCAGGTTCACGTCGCTGGAAAAGTGGACATTGCTCTCGACAACATAGCTGTCAACTTTTACCCGAAGCCCGTCGTTTTCTTCTTTTTTTTTACTATTCAGCATTAATTCAGCCTGGGATTAAAAATATGATGTGCAGTAAAACCATCATAAATTTCTTTTGCGGCTTATTGAGTTTCGGCATCCTGTCGAGTATAGTGACTATCAATTCCATTTGGCGTCTCCATCGATGAATTGTTTTGGCCACTTATTTATCGACAGGTGACGCCTTTTTTATTCACTAAAATTGTCCGAACTATTGTTAAATGAATTGTTCATTCTAAATCTTTTTTGAGATTTTCGTATTCATCCCTGGTTATTTCTCCTTTTGCATATCGCGGTTTTATAATTTCCAACAGTGTGTCATTATTTGAAATAGTTGCTTTTGATGCAAACATCCATTTGGCCAGGGCGACGAAGCCAAAAACAATCAAAACCCACCAAAGAATCATCATCCAGCCCATTCCAAAGAATCCATCCATTCCGTGCATTGCTACCTCTTTTTTTTGATAAAGCATATTATATCAATAATTATGTAGTTCAATTTCTATGCCAAAACCCTTGCATGTTAACAAAGTCATGTGAAACAGTATCTTACCAATGCCAGAAAATTGTGCAGAATTAGAAGGGCTTTTTGTTTCGTTGAACATTCTGCAACGGCAGTGTAGAATATTCAACACTAACCCAGGCAAAATTATACAGTTGCCTATAGCTAATGCGATCGTAAACAATAATAACATACACAGCAGAATTGTAATTTTTTGGTAGGACAACTCTTCGTGTGGCAGCCGGCAATGCAGGGTGTAAAACGCTATAATAATTTTCTAAAAAACATTGACACTGATAAAGTCAATAAACCGTACAATTATTTTTCTTATTCTCTTTAACAAATAATTCTCTACCGTGAACCTTTTGAAACGGACTCGATTAATGCAAAAAAACATATTATCCCGCCGAAGTTTCACCAATGGATGTTGCTTATCTTGTTCTCAAAAACCCTTAGGGATGTGATATATTATAGCGCACGACATTACTACCATTTCTATTTTTGCATTAAAAAGAGTAATGTGACCAAGCAATAAAGTATAGCGCCCGCCAATAATGCAGCGGAAAAGCCGATCAAAATTCCGGTCATCATTGCCAAGGCGGAACCGATGACCGAGGCGATACCGTTCACTCCCCACATCCAGCCGACATATTTTTCTAATTGCATTGTGTTCATTAACCGGATCGCAAGGGGAAACGGAAAACCCAGGAACAACCCCAGGGGAACAAGGATCAGTGCAGCAGTTAAACGGGAATCGGTTGAAAAGAAAGAAAATAATGGGGTCAGAAAAAAGTTGATGAGCAGGGTTAAGATGAACACCATCACGGCTGTAATAGAAATTGTGAGGGCAAGCCTATGTTTAATCCACGAACTGAGCAGGCTGCCAACCCCGGTGCCCAACAACAACGAAAACAACAATACCGAGAGGGCGTACACCGGTTGGCCGAGGTACAGAGTTAATTTTTGAAACAGAGAAATCTCAATTAACATAAATCCCATGCCCAGAAGAAAGAATACCGCCAGAAATTGTTTCAACTGCGAGAATTCTACAAAAGGATGCAACCACGGAATATGTGCCAGCGATGAGCCGGGTGTTACCCACAGAGAAACGGTAAAAAGCACCAAAACCAAAAGTATCAGAATGGAAAAGGAGCCGAAAGGAGCGGGCAAACCAGGTTCGAATTTGTAAAAGAAAGGGCTGTCATCGAAAGTGGGGTGAATATCGAGCGGGGCAGCGCGTTCCAATTGCTCAAAAGTGAGGTTGCCGCGGGAGATATCAATCAGAATCTGGTCAAACATGCGCCACTCATAGTCGACCCCTAACCGTTCCGGGGGCGATAGAGTCACCTGTTCCACAAAAGGGAGATAAAAGTTTCCCCGATCGTAACCCAGACGATGGCTGACCTCATGCCTTTTGTTAATCTCCAAACTGTCAAACGGTGCATTTTTTATGACAATGGCCGGCATCATGCCCGGATTGATTGTATAGATATGTTTCATCGCCCCAACCTGGGGGGTGTTGCGTTTTTCAAAAGCCGCCAGTGCCAACCCAATGGTGCGGTAAATTTCTGCTTCATTGTGGGCAACAATCACGATGCGTCCTTCCGGTGTGAGATGGTTGAGGTAATCTGTGAATGCCTCTACGGTAAAGAGGAAATTTTCGGTGAGGGCAAAACCTTCCACGCTACGGCTGCTTTTGGTGATCGGTATGGAAAGCAGGATCAGATCATATTTTTGTGAGGAAGATCGAAGATAATTTCTGCCTTCATGAACAACAACTTGGACATTGGATTGGGTGGTGTAGATTCCGCCATTGAAATTTTCATATCTTTTCACCAAATCCACCAAATCCGGATTCACTTCGACAGCCGTGATCTCTTTGACGCCGCCCAGAAGGGCCACCACTACGTCCCTGCCACCGCCCGCGCCAATAATTAATGCATTATTTTTTTCACTTTCTTCCAAAAAAAAGAACGGGAAAAACAGTCCGAAATGATTCACAAGATGTGCCTGGTTAGCCGGATTGCCCCGCAGTGAGTCCAGGCTATACATAACCGTTCCCGCAGCGCCATCTACAAAAAGAACCATTTCGTTGGGTGTTGCCGGACTACGCAGTAAATCGGTACGGCCAAAAGAACTCCATTTGCTTTCCACCATTTCCGCCTGTTCCCGGAGATTCTTGAGCATCCAGTACATGTCTTTATTGGCATCCATGGCGATGGGTACCTGGTTGAATATCTGCCCGGCATATAAAACGGACAAAGCCAGGAATGCAATCAGTCCGATAGTGGGTAAACGCCATTTTCTCTCGCTCTGGCTGACAAACAAAATGGCAGGAGATGTAACCAGCGCCGTAACAAAAGCGGCATTAACACCGCCGAAATTATCCAGCAACTCCACAGCCGCCACGGCGCCAAGAGTAGCGCCAAGCAAATCGAAGCCATAGAGTATAGAACTCCTGGCGGCAAACCGTTGGAAAATAACCGCCAGGGTCAATCCGGCGAAGAAAAACGGTATCATGGATACAACAACATAAATCCAGACCCGGAAACTGATGAAGCCGCTGCTTTCAAAGATCGGCAACCTGATGATGACAATTACAGCAGCAATTAAAGAAAAAACGCACAATATTGCCGGTACAGTCATGCCAGCGGAAAATTTGCGCTGCCAGAAGTTAAGGAACAGCCCGCCCAGCCCCAGGCCGAGTAAGGCAAACGAGATAACCGCAAAAACAAAGTGATAGGACAGCATCACCGAGAAAATGCGCGCAAGTATGATTTCAAAGGCCAGTACGCCAAATGACAAAAAAGCGGTAGCAATCGCTATCGGCCAGAAACGAAAATCTGTTTGCTCATCTTTCATGGTCTTGCCCATATTCAATGTAGAATTTGGGATTTCGTTTTTTCATTTCACCACCATTTCAAATATGTGTAGTCTTTAACACTGGTAACAAATACACTGTTTAGCCAGATCGCGCCGCCTATCAAAAAACAAGCCCCGTATTGACTGATATCCGCCGGGCATCCATTTTTTTGAAAGGACAATCTCCCACAATTAATTTCGGCAAGCACGAAAGGAACCGGAAAAGGTTAGGAGATAATGTTTTCAAATGCCGTAGAATCGTTCATCATAACGCGATTCCAATATATCCGCCAGGGAAAAAGTTTTCTCCTTGATCTCTTTTAAATTAATCATGATAGCTCACTCCACGCCAGTCCGTTGATTCGATTTACACAAAGATCCAATGCACCACCTAAAAAGGCCTTCACGGTTTCTTTCCGATGCCGTTACGCCTCCAAATTCAGCCGTTTTAACATTAGTGCATTGATGGCCACGATGATGGAACTGCCACTCATAGCAATTGCTCCGATTTCCGGGCGCAAGGTGACTTGCCAAAAGGGATACAGAATGCCAGCGGCGATGGGTATGGCGATCATATTGTAAGCAACCGCCCAGAGAAGGTTTTGCTTCATCTTGCGCAAGGTTGCCCGTGAGATGGCGATGACATTGCGCACATCCAGTGGATCACTCTTCATCAGCACCACATCGGCGGTTTCCACAGCCACATCGGTGCCGGCGCCGATGGCAATACCCACCTCCGCCTGCGCCAGCGCCGGGGCGTCGTTGATGCCGTCGCCCACCATGGCCACGAACTTACCCTGTTCTTGGAGTTCTTTTACTTTATCCTGTTTTTGTTCCGGCAGCACTTCGGCAAAGACTGTGTCAATGCCCAGCTCCTTAGCCACTCGTTCGGCGGTGCCGCGATTATCCCCTGTCAACATGGCCACCTCAATGCCCAGATCGTGCAGCGCATTCACCGCGGCAGCAGCGCCGGGGCGAACGGCATCGGCAATCGCCACAAGACCGGCAAACTTACCATCCACCGCTACATAAATCACGGTCTCCCCGCCGCCTTCCAATTCCTCAGCTTTTAGTTTGAAATCCTCCCAAGAGATGTTTTGATCCTTCATCAACTTTCGGTTTCCCGCCAGAATTTTCCGCCCTTCCACGCTGGCTTTCATACCGTGACCGGGAATGGCTTCAAATCCTTCTGCCGGACTTAATTTCAGTTCTCGCTGCTGCGCTGCCCGCACGATGGCCTGGGCCAGCAGGTGCTCACTGCCCTGTTCAGCGGTGGCCACCAGCCGAAGCAGATCATCCTCGTTAATGGAATTCCCGACGCTGAACAGTTTCGTCACTTCCGGTTCACCTTTGGTCAGAGTGCCGGTTTTGTCGAAAATTATGGCATTTAATTTCGCCGGCTGTTCCAGGGCGGTAGCGTTTTTGTAAAGAATACCGTGTTCCGCCCCCAACCCGGTGCCGACCATTACCGCAGTGGGCGTGGCCAATCCCAGGGCGTCCGGGCAGGTAATTACCACCACTGTTATGGCCAGCGTTAAGGCAAAGATGGCCGTCTGGCCAATGAGAAAAAACCAAATAGCAAAAGTGATCAGGCCGCCAAAGACAGCCACCAGCACCAGGTAGTGTGCAGCCCGGTCGGCCAGTTGCTGCGAAGGCGCTTTGCTGTTCTGGGCGCTTTGCACCATTTTGACGATTTGGGATAGCGCAGTATCCGCGCCCACCCGGGTGGTCCGAAACTTGAAACTGCCGGTTTTGTTTATGGTCGCCCCGATCACCTCCGCGCCCGGTTGCTTTTTGACCGGCTGACTTTCACCGGTGATCATGCTTTCGTCCACATCCGATATACCTTCTATAACCTTACCATCCACCGGAATTTTATCGCCCGGGCGGATGACGACCACATCGCCGACCATCACCTCGCTGGTGGGAATTTCTATCTCCTTGCCCTCCCGTTCCACCCGCGCCAGGGGCGGCGCCAGGGTAAGCAACTTTTGTATAGCCTGGCTGGTGGTGCTGCGGGCGCGCATTTCCATCCAGTGGCCGAAAAGCACAAAAGTAAGCAGCATAACAGCCGCCTCATAAAACACTTCGCCTTTAAAAAAGAAAGTGGCTGCCACACTAAAGATGTAGCCGGCCAGCACTGCGATGCTGACCAGCACCGCCATGTTCAGAATGCCGTTTTTCAACCCGTAGTAGGCGCCGGTGTAGAAGGGCCAGCCGCCATACAGGATCACCGGGGTGGCGATCAGGAATGCGATGAGGTCCGGGCTGATTCCGGCCGGTGTCGGAAATTCAAATTTGAAAAGGCGATAGAACAGCGGTGAGTAGAAAAAGACCGGAATGGTGAGGAGAATGGCGACAAAAAAGCGGTTGCGCATGTCGCGCACCATACCCTCCATGCTCATGCCCGGGCCGTGGCCCATCTCGTGCGCCATAGCGGCGGCCTCGCCGCCCATGTCGTGGCCGGCGTGCTCGTCTTCCCCTTTTGCACCGGGGGCTGCATGTTGGTCAGGTTCTTCCTGGGAGACAGCGGGCATGGTGTGTGCGGCGTGCTCGCCGTGTGTGGTGTGCTTCACTGCCCCGGTAACCCCTGGCGGGTCACCCGGTTTACACTGGTGCTCCGGCAGCGACTCGCCGCTGCAATGGTAGCCGTATTCGCCGACCAGCTTTTTAATCTCCGTCAGGCTAATAGCCGACTCATCGTAATGCACTGTGGCGGTGCAGTTTAGGAAGTTGGCCTCCGCATGGTGAATGCCGGGGTGTTTGAGCAGCCGTTTTTCTACACCCCTGCCATCGCCCACGCACATCATCCCGTGAACGCATAATATTGTTTCCTTCATAGGATATGCTCCTTAAAGTTAGCAGTCAATTAGTAACCATTGGTGCTAGTTGCCAATTCAATAAAAACAATAGGTTACAAAAACAGCAATTTTAAGAAATGAGCATATTTGACGCAAAATCGCAAAAAATCGTCTTAATTCACCTGAAAACTCAGGCATTTTTCGTAAACTGTTGTTTTTTATAGCCTCCAAACTAGCACCAATGGTTAGTAGACTCGATAATACTTGCAGAAAATCTTTTCTCATTCCTATAGCTTCGTCAGTAACCTGGATAGGGATGCAACTTTTCGTAGGGGACTCAACTTGTACTAATAACTCACAGTTATTCCTACCCCTCCGCCCATATCACTGTCATAGTGTGTTGAGAGTAAAAAATATTTTGTTACTACGTATCTGAACCCTAATAAATATTCTTCGTCTGTATTAACCATGAAAGCAAACCGTAAACGGCTGGTGATGGAAATGTCTTCTCTACTAAATTGAAAGCGAAACTTACCATCCGTATCAATTCTTGAATCGGCAATTACCAGCATTGGCAAAGTATATTGCACACCCGCTACAAATGCTTTTCTGTTGTTTTTGTTGCTTACCTGACCAAACAAATTATCTTCCTGAGATGTTACTTTTTTGTAATGATAGTCGAATCCAACATAAAGAAACCACCACTGCATCCGGTCAAGATAGCGTCCAAAATTGATTTCACTCTCGTAACCATGCTCAGGATGTAAACCCAAATGCCATATGGTTTGCGTTTTCCAGCGGGTATTGACATACATGGCTTCACCATCGCTCCCATTGCTTTCCAAACCTACGCGAGCCATGAGGTGAAATTCACTGTCGTCCTGTTTAAATTTTCTCAATGCCTCTTTGGGATCTGGTAAATCAGGATTTGGCGGAGAATTTTCGTAACTGAAGACCCTGCCCATCCCGGACATCATGTGGTAAAGAATATGGCAATGAAAAAACCAGTCTCCGCCTGGCTCTGAAGCAGCAAATTCAATTGTATCCCTCTCCATTGGCATGATGTCTATTATGTTTTTCATAGGGGCATATTCACCTTGTCCGTTCAGCACCCTGAAATCGTGTCCGTGCAGGTGCATCGGGTGCCGCATCATGCTATTATTAAAAAGAATAATTCTCAGGTTTTCCCCTGTTTTAATAAGAATCTTATCGCTTTCGGAAATCGTATTATTATCCATCGTCCACACATAGCGATTCATATTTCCTGTTAAATCAAATCTTAATTCTCTTAGAGGCCCTTCGGGCAAGGTCGTTTTTCTCGGTGAACGCAACATGGTATAATTAAGCGTTATAATATTTTCTGATCCTTGATGTGCATGGTGGTGCTCCATTCCTTCCATGTTCATTTCCTTCATCGTTTCCAGAGTATCTTCGGGATTTTCAGGCCCTGTTATTTCCGGGTACATAACAGTATTCATGTCCATCTCCTGGTTCTGCATTTTCATTTCCTCCATTTCAATTATATTGCCATTCATATCCATCATGTCATTCATCATTTTCATTCCTTCAAAATATTTCAGCTTTTGTAATTTTGCTGCCGGTATTTTTTCTCCGCTCCCTAACCATAATGAAGCTGACCCGGTCCGGTCTTCAGGTGTTACTAAAAATTCATAACTTTTGTTGTCGGGAATGGTTACAACAACATCGTAGGTTTCCGAGACGGCTATGATTAACCGATCAACTTCTACCGGTTCTACATCATTGCCATCGCTAGCAACTACGGTAATTTTACCGCCTGAATACGTAAGCCAAAAATAATCAGATGCACCGGCGTTTGCTATACGCAGCCGTACCTTATCTCCCGCCTTAAATTGGGGCTTCTCATTTTGGTTTTTCCCGTTTATCAAAAAGTTATCATAATAGACATCGCTTACATCCATTGCATTCATCCGCTTCCATTCATTGGCGAGTTTTGTTCCAAAATGCCCACGGAGCAATGCTTCACCGTAACTTTGGGTAGCGCCTTTTTTGATAGCAAACCAATCGGTGGCGCTTTTTAGGAGGCGATGCACTTCTTCGGGGTTCAAGTTAGTCCATTCACTCAATACGATAGGAAGTGTTGGGATATCCCATTCTTTTCTTTTAAGCATTATGAAAGCGCCATACATGCCTATCTGTTCCTGGAACCGAGAGTGACTATGGTACCAATGAGTGCCATGCTGAACGATAGGGAATTTATACAAATGTGTTGTATGGGGTTTAATTGGCATCTGCGTAAGATTAGGCACGCCATCGTACCGGTTAGGCAGAAAGAGTCCATGCCAATGCAGGGATGTTTCTTCGTCGAGATTATTGTGTACCCATATTTCTGCTGTGTCGCCTTCTGTAAATGTTAATGTTGGCATAGGAATCATCCCGTTTACCGCAATAGCACGTTTTTCTTCTTTGCCAAATGTTACGGTGGTATCAGCAATGTATAAATCGTACCGGACGGTTTTTTGTGCAAAAATTGCTGACAAATTCAAAAAAAAGAATGAAAGAATGATAAGAGTTGTTTTCATATTATTATATATTTGTTTAATAATTTATCTTTTTAAAGCGATACTATCTCTTGTGTTTTGAATCCAATCAATGAGTAGCTGTTTTTCTTCTTTGGTCAACTGCGCACTTGGGTGCATTAATTGATAAGCCTGTAAGGGCATCGTGCCATCCTTAATTCTGCTTTCAATATTCCGTAATTTACTTATCTTTCTTCTTGAAGAAAGAGAGCCAAATTCGCTAAAGTTAAGTTTGGCTTTACCATTTTTAATATCTGCTTCTAATAACCATCCAACAGGTTGAATTTTGGAATACCAGGGATAGTTTGTATTGTTACTATGGCAATCGTAACAATCATTTTTAAAAAGAGCGGATACATTTTGGGGAATGTTGTATATGTTTGACATGTCCGTTTGCAATACCTGCCCGCTAATATTGCGGGCAGGCTGTATAAATTGAATGGTTATAAATACAATTAGTATTATTGCCAGTATTACAAGCAATGTTTTTTTAATACGCTTCATAAGATTATTTAATTTCTTCTTTCATCGAACCACATGTCAGCATTTTTTTACCATAGTATGGATTTTTTATTTCTTTTATTTCGCTTAACCAAATTGCACCTTTCTTACCATTATACATAGGGCAAAAGTCCTTATATAATACCTGTCCGCTGCCAAATTCTTTTACCAAATCGTACAAATCATTACTAAGCATATCAAAATGTTCACGCTGATGCTCGATATTGCCGGCATTCTCGCCAATATGCTCAGCATGTTCTTTTGCATCATCCTCCACATCTTCATAGATTTTCTTCTGTTCATCCGTTAGGGAAGATTTATCCAATTTTTTCATTGCTTCAACCATTTCCTTTCCGGACGCTGCTGCATCTTTTGTATTGTCGTTAACCAAAGCATTTTTTAAATGCAAATAGTGTTCTACAATTTCCTTAATTGATACCGCCACTTTTGCATCTACAATGCGTGATGTTGATACCGTGTCGTCCTTTGTTTTAACGACCGTCGTTTCTTTTTTGTTATGCTGATGTTGATCGGTAGAATCTTGGGCAATTGCAATCTCGCCGGAATTCACTATAAAAACAAAAGCAAGCACGATAACTGCACAAATGTTTTTCATTCTATGTTCTCCTTTATTAGTTATTAATCTAACGGTTTACTTTTTTTATTTAATTAGAAATTCTCTCCGCATACCCATTGCCTGGTCGGTGATGCGGATAGATTCCCGCCCATCGGTCACGCTGCCAGCCAGGGCGCGGATGGCGTCAATATTTTCCGGGGTAACGATGGCCTCATTGTAGACTTGGTAGGTGTAGTAGAGTTCGTTCCCGTTTATTGTCAGGACGTCTTCCCACAGGGCAACTTCCCACATATCACCGCGTGGCCGGCCCAGGTCTTTCATCAACTCGATGGTGCTGTTGAGCGCCACAATGCCGTCAGCCATGCGAATGAAAGCAATACGCGGGGCGGTGCGGAAAGCTTCCAGCACTTCTTCGCGGCTGGCGCTGCGGGTCAGTTCCACTATCCAATAGTGATTGTGTGTTTGGGTATGGGCGGCTTTGGCGGCAATGGTCACCACGTCAAGCTCCGGCGCCACCGTCCGAGCGTCCGGTCCCTGGTGGCTGGGAATATCCTTCTCCGGCACTACCGTATTCATAATTCCACTGTGGTCGGATTCCCAGGGATCGGTAGCTCGGCGGATAAGTACGCCGCGAGCTTTCTTTAGCAAGCCGGCATTACGAAGAGCTGTAAGAGTACGGACTGTACTTGTAGTGTTGCAGGAAACCACCCGGGTGGCATCGCGGCCCAATGCGCTTTCATAATTGGCCTGGGCAACAAAAGAGTTCCCGGTAAGGCTGTGCTTCTCGCCGCCCTGGTAAATGGCCTTAACCCGGGCAGCGCGGTAGCGCTCCAGGTTTTTGGCACCGATGCCCTTGGGAGTGCAATCGACCATGACATCAATCTCTCCAAGCAATTCCTCCAAAGTACCGGTGACCGGGATGCCGGCATTCTTCATTTCTCCTGTTTTTTCTGGCAGCGCGCTGAAGACCGGCAGGCCCAGAACCACCGCCGCTTTCACCCGGTAGTCGCTGACAATGTCAGCCACGCCAATCAGTTCCATGTCGGGTTGCAATTGCACTGCGTCCGCTACACGCTTGCCGATGACACCATAGCCATTGATGGCTACTCTTATTCTAGTTGTTGACATAAAGTGTTTTCTCCTTCGTTTAGTTGGTTTGTTTAGATTATTTGAACTGATTTAACGAAAATAAGCCTGCAACACATACTGTTGCAGCATCCGTTGGGTGTTAAAGAATGAGCCATTGAGCGCAATGGCATGGCGCATCACTTCAATCCAGCCTTCCCGCTCGTGATAGAACCGGGGAAGAATCTGATACTCTAATTTATGGTAAAGAGAGGCGGCGTCTCCGGCTGGCTAGGTCGCTTGGCCCGATCGACCAGCCCGCCGCTGTAAGTTGGCATTTCTGCCGTAAGACCGATCTCCATGGAAAAATAGGCTACGGTTGGTTGGGTAGGCATGCGTACCTTGCTTCTAACTGTTCAACAATTTCCAGATGTCCGGCAAAGCCTGTTCGGCAGCCTGCACCCCGGCCTCGATGCATAGTTGTGACTTTGTTACATCAAAAGTTTGTACCGGCTGCCCAAAATCGGGACGGATGATCAAATCAGCCTTTTTCAAATAGTGCTGCTTGTGGTGACGCGAGCACAACTCTACCGAGCGTAAAAAGGCTTCCATACCATTGCGCACTTCCGGTTTGACTTCTTCCTGGTCAACATCCACGGCAATTACAATATTGGCGCCCATTTGATGAACAACATCCACCGGTACCACATCGACAATGGCGCCATCGACAAGCAGCCTGCCATCGAGGTGCACCGGCGGGAAAAACCCCGGCAGCGCGGAACTTGCCTGTAAGGCGATAGTTGCCGGGCCTTCTTTAAAAACGACCTCTTCACCGCTGATCAAGTCGGTGGCCACTGCCGCTATAGGAATCCGCGCATCCTGTAAATTTTTTTCCAAGGTAATTTTGTTCAACGCTTCGATAACCAGTTGTTCCGGGAAAACGCCCCAGCCGGAAATGGTGGTTAAAATGAACCGTTCCAGGTTTATAAATTGCCGAAAACGGTTCAAAAGGGAGGGTTCTTCAGGACCGGGAGATTTGAGTCTTTTCGGAACCACGGCGTTCAGCTCCAGCATCAAGCCGGTCAGGCTCTCTTTGCTGTAACCGGGATTGAGGGTATAAGCCGCCGCGATAATTGCCCCCATACTGCTGCCAGCAATGGCGTGAAGAGGAATATTCTCCTTTTCCAAAACCGATAGAATCCCGGCATGGGCCAGCCCCCGTACCCCACCGCCGCCCAGCGCCAGCCCTACGGTTGGCGCCAGACGCTTCTTCTCCCGGCGGGAAAAGATCTCTTTAAGCCTCTTCATCATTTTGGCCCATTCAAGGTTGTTATTTTTAGTCATTTTTCTTTTGGGTCATCGGATTTGGATCGATGTCACTCACTACTTGATCGCGGTCAGCGGAAGCGGCCCTCGACATCCTGACCAGAGTTCGCCACTGTCCCCAACGTGGAATGAACCTGGGTACACGATATTGGTAAACCCGGTAGTCTTCACCGAACTGCTCCAGCATTTTGCGCTCTTCACTTCGCGCGAGCATGGCATAGGTAAAAACAATGACCGGGAAAAGCACCAGGGAAAAGATCGTCGGCCAGTGAACAATACCTTCGCCGAAAATCCCAATGAAAAGCCCGGTATATTGAGGATGCCGTACCAGCCCGTAGAGCCCATCGGTAACGAGCCGGTTTTCCTGGCGGGCGCGGTAGAGCTGCCGCCATCCTGCAATGAATATCCCCAGGCCAATAAACAGGATGAGATAACCGAGGATCATCGAGATCATCATCCCCGTCTCGCCTAAGCCCAACAGTGTGGACCAGAGGCTGGCATTTAGATAGGTTTGGTCGAGGCCGAAGAAGCGAACCAGCAAGTAAATGGTGAGTGGGAAACCGTACATCTCGGCGTAGAGCGCAATAATAAAAGCCTGAACTACCCCGGCGCTAGCCCACTCTCGCCATGTCTTTGGCGCGAGGTAACGATATAGAAACCAGGACACGGCCACAATCACAATCAGAGCCATTCCCCATGCGCCTGAATGAGCAATTTGTTCGTTCATTTAATTCTCCAGTTTTTTTAATCAATACACTATTGTTTTATTTCGCCAGCACCTGAGCCAATTCCAACAAGCGTAAATTGGGCAATTTTTTGTTTGCAACAACTTCAGCAAGTGGATTTGTAAAGAAAAATCAAACCTTTACCACCGAATCCTCGCTGCCAAAAGGATTGGGCAGGTAATCGTCAGCAGCCGGGTCATTTTCCCAGCGTTCTCCGTCCAGCAGGTAGCGGAAACGGTAATCCTGTCCCGGCTTAAGCGAAATTGTCACACTGAAGCTGCCGTTCGTTCGGCATTTCAACGGATGGGCGCTTGTGTTCCAATCGTTGAAGTCGCCGCAGAGGGAAACCTTTTCAGCGTTCACTTCAGCAGGTAGTTCAAATGTTACACGACAGGATTGATTGTTTTTGGAATATTTTTTCTTAAACATTCTTTTACTCCTTTTCTTTATGTCGAATCAGCTCTTTGATATCCTTTATCGATTCTGTTACCCCGGAACGGAATTCAGTTTTCGGGAATTCCTTCAGCAGTTTTTCCAGGTAGAAAAGCGTTTTCTCATAATCCTTTCCGGTGTATAAAACATTTGCAGGTAGTGTCATATTTCGTTTGATTAATTTCTTTACTTATTGGATATTCACTCAAAAGGTGAATCATGATTACAGAAAATTTCAAATGCAGAAAATGTCAATCGATGAATGTGGTCAAAAACGGCTCAAATTCTGTCGGAAACCCTAAATTCAAATGTAAAGATTGTGGGTTTGTCGGCGTTATCAAAACATTACGAAAATCAGATGAGGTTAAGGAACAATTAATCAAGGCAGCGCAGGAACGCGTTTCTTCGCGGGGGCTTGGTCGAATGTTTGGTGTTTCCCACGAAACAGCATTGCGCTGGATAAAAAAAAGCTGAATCGCTTCCTGAAATTGCCCAAACCCTGCAGCCCTTCCGAAAGGGCGATGTACTTGAATTAGATGAGTTATGGTCATTTGTTTATCAAAAGTCTGACAAGAAATGGGTTTGGATCGCTTTATGCCGCAGAACCCGTCAAATTGTTGCTTATTATGTTGGCGACCGGGATGAAGCCAGTTGTAAAAAGTTCCGAAAACGGATACCGAAACGCTATCGGAATAGCATCATATACTCAGACTATTGGGAAGCTTATTATGCCGTATTTGCCAAAGACAACCATCATGCTGTCGGCAAAAACAGTGGTCAAACCAATCATGTTGAGCGATGGAACAATACACTGCGTCAAAGAATTCCTCGTTTCATCAGAAAGACATTATCTTTTTCCAAAAGCAATGATATGCACAAATTGTATCTGAAATTATTTATCTATAACTACAACATATCACTCTAAATATGACACTACCCATTTGCATAGATATTGCCCAGGTTCAACAAAGCTTCTTCCCGGGCTGCTGACTCCAGTTTGGTGTTCTCATAAATTCGCTGAAACAGGTCAATGGCCTTCTCGTAATCCCCTTCCCCGGCGAACTGTTTGGCATATTTCAGTTGATCCTTTCCGCTTTTGGTATAAAAATCCACATGATAATTTTTCTCGTTGGCCTCCGGGTATTGGTGGGTTTTGTACCTGGCACAGGAAGCTATTATGAGAAGCAGAATTATGATAGCCATTAGCTGTTTCATTAATTTTATCTTTCTTAGCATAATCACTTACCTCCAGAGGACAAGGTTCGAAGATGAATGTATCCTTTCCCGAATAAAGTTTTTTCTCCCAATTTTCCCGAAACCAGGCAGCGCGACAGCCAGTATGGGAAACCCAGCATGTTAATTTGCTGCCCGTTAAAACCAGGGTTCAGCTCAAAACTCAAATTCGGATTAGCAGCGTTAATTTTCCACTTCAGTGCAAATCGGGCACCCGGTGGGTTAACAGTAATAGTAGTATCCGCACGGGCAGTAAAATCTTTCAAGATCGTTATGTTATCAAGTTTGTCAGAAATTATCATCGTATTAATTGGGGGATAGTCTTCGCTGTGATACACCAGGATATCCGTGGTATCTTCTAAATGGAAAGCAAACAAGTCGCTGGCGGTGTTTTTGTCCGGCGAGTCTCCCCATTGATGTTGGTAAATACCGAAACCTTGCAGCGGATACGGTTTATTGTCGTAGTTCATTTTTCCTTCCACTTTTCCCCTCGGAATGGTATATACGCGGTTATATTTTTTATCGCCGACCGGCAGTTGGTTCAGGTCAACCGGGACTTTCTGTGGCTTCAACGAGAGTGTCAGTTTCAACTCTTTCAAGTCGAGTTCAATTTCATAAGGATTGTTTCCCGGTTCACGCCGAAGGATATTGCTTCCATATTTTTCCAGCAAACGGCCTTCGGTGTGAGTCGCCCGGTTGATGATTGGCAGTTGAATTTTCTTATAGTTAGTATACACCTTTTGCTGTTCGTCCGCTACCATCACATATACCCCGCTGGCCCTTAACCCGATGATCTTGCCAGTAAAGAAAAAAATAGCAACCCCAAATCTACTGCTGTCCGAAGCGGTCAGGTGGGAGAATATTAACCAATTTTCAAAATCAGCTTTTTTATGCCTGCCATCATCCATTGGAAATTGAAGTTCCTGGGCAATGGTATATCGAAATGACAAGATGAGTAGGATGCAAATGAAACCGGACTTCAAATCATTTCTCCAAGTTAGCTGTTTTAATTTTGATATACCATATCGCCGAGACTTCCTGATAGTTTGGCCGCCACAATAAGAGCTACTAAAAAAAACCGGGTAAAAAGGAGAAGCGAAACTCCTTATCATCCGAACCTGAACAGAAAAATGAAAGTGAAAAAGAAATTCAATTAATTCTGGTGATGTTCCTGATGATCGTCTTTCTTTTCTCCGGTCGATTTTCTTTCCATGGTCCGGTATTCCTGGTCGGCTTCCGCGTACTCCACAAAAGGATGTTTTTGACAGGCTTCGATCACTTCTTCAACGCTTTTTGTGGAAGTGATCCGGTAAACCTTCATATTCAACTCCAGAATTTCTTTGATCTTTTCCAACCCGCTTTCCATTTCCATATTTTTGATCTGTGCTTCTTCGGTTTCCGGTTTAAACTTAACGATGATCTTCGGAGCCGCTTTTTCAGTGGTTTGCATATCGTTTTTCATCATGCCGTTACCCATCATTCCTCCGCCCATCATTTTCTTCATCATGCCATGCATCTCGCGATCTTCCATCATCATCTTGCACATATCCATCATTTTGCTGCTATCACTCTTCACAGATGACATCATCTGCATCATCATCATTTTGCGCATATGATAATCGGAAGCGATGTGTTCCATCATCTGTTTAATCATGGTGGAATCTTTCATCATTTCCATCATTTGGGCGTGTTTATAATCTTTTTGTTTATACTGAGAAAAGACTGCGCTGGAGGACAATAACGCTCCGATCAATACGGCTTTGTTGCATAATTCAACTAAGTGTGATCTACCTTGCCGCCATCGCGCGGATCAGTCGTTCACCATATAACTTTTAGGCATTCCCAAATGCGTCATTTTGTTCAATACCGAGCAGCGAATAAAAGCCTCAGTTGCCTGATGCTCAAACAGCCGGTTGCTCAAGCTGTCTCCAAAGAGGGTTTTCAATCGGTATATGACATTTTCGGCAATGCTGCGACGGTGATAACCGCTGGTTTTCTTCCAGGCTGCCTTGCCCATTTTCCTTATCGCTCTGAGAATTTCATCCCTGGGCAACGTCGCTTTTGCAGTGTTTCCATGTTGTCTGATGCGACTCCCTTTTCGAGGTGGTATCGTTGCCTTTGCTCCCCGCTCCGCGATCGCCTCGTGGTTATCCCAACTATCGTAAGCACCGTCACCGCTTACCTGTGCAATCGGCTCTTCGATCGAATTCAACATCTCTGGCAGTTGTTCGCCATCGCCACCATCGGCTTCGGTAAAAATCGAAACCAATATTTCACTACTACCTTCGTCAATGGCCATGCAATTTTCTCCAGGTGCGTCTTTTGCTATAGCCATGTTGTCGTATTTTCCACTCTCCTCGCCAAAGATCTTCAGCCCGGTAGCATCAACCACTACGTGAAGCGATTGCCCACTATGAGTGCGTGGCAGTTGAACCTCCAGGCTCAGTTGGCGACGGCAAAGCGCATTGTAATCCGGGTTTTTCAAAGGCAGATTCATCAACGTAATCATGGAACCGACCAATCCCTGAGTCGCCCGCAGCGGCAACTTGAAAATGCCCGCAGGCTCAACGCCGTTTCAATGGCAATATCAGAATAAGTGCCCGGGCGACCACGTTTACCGGTCTTATCAATCGCATTCCATTTTTGATCGCTGCTTCATTAAACCAAATTGTCAAGCTGCCACGTTCGATCAAGGAACGGTTATAGGACGACCAGTTGGATACTCTATAGGATTTCTTTGCTGCCATGGGATATCACCTGTGTTAATATGATGGCCAAGAATATCCGTGTTTAATCTGAATTATGCAACAATGCCGATCAATACCACAGTGATCAATAATTGCTTCATGAGAAATCTCCTTTCATAATTGTTTTATTCATTAAGGTCATGTTTAAGTTTTTGGTATTCTTCCGGGGATATTGCACCTTTGGCATAGCGCCGTTTCAGGATTTCCAACGGAATATCATTATTTGGAATCGTTGTCTTTGGTGCAAACATCCATTTGGCCAGGGTAATGACGCCGAAAATAATCAATGCCCACCAAAGAAACATCATCCATCCACTTCCAAAAAAACCATCGATTCCATGCATCGTTTTTATCCTTTCTTTTTTTCTTAATTCAGTTACAATTGTAAACTAAATCAAGTCGTGTGCCATAAAACAGAAAGTGGCGATAACTTCAAATAAAACAATCGGTTGGTCGGTTGAATGCAAAAACGGAGGACAGAAAATCTATTCACTTTTTTAGAATATTCAACGATTAGGTGTAGAATATTCTTCAGCGGTTGACGGAGTTGTTCATCAAATCTGTTATTAACAGTTGGATAGATCTTTTTATAGCTGAATAGCTTACTACTTCATTTCGGTCTTCACAAAACTAACGGGCAAAATTCCTGAAAACCACTCCATTAAGCCCTCTTTTATAGCCACAGCATTACCCATCCACCAATCAAAAATGCAGACATGATGACCCAAAATAGCAAGCGTGGTAGCAGCGAAATTTCCCGGTAATACAGCGCATAAAGCGGGCCGGCATCAGTAATGTCCGGTTAGGAATTTGCATATGAGTTAAAATTTGTCGTGATTTATCTACCCTAAATTATTCGTATATATTTAACCACTGGTATTTCACGACATGCCCAAACATTTTATCCGAATTCACGGCGATTTGATACGCCATCGTTTGCTGAATTGTTAAAGCCGTTGCAAGCAATTTTAATGACGGTATCACCCTTTAAATCTCGCGGGAATAAACCATTGGAAGTTACTTTTGAGCATATGTTGAAATCTCTCATCTTTTTTCATCTGGAAGAACATACTTCCGGGCGGCATCTGCTTCAAATTTTGCAAGAAGACGCGTTTGCCCGAAGTGAGATTGCGCCGCCTGATGGAATGAAGAATAGCACTTTCTTCGAAATTCTTAATAACCGGGGATTGGAACAGTTCCTATCGGTTTATCAGGCGCTGCAGCAACAAGCCAGTCACATGATTCCCAAAGATTTTAAAGAACTGGGCGATCTGGTGGCCATTGACGGCTCTTTAATTGATGCGGTTTTATCTATGACCTGGGCTGACTATCGGGATGGTGCCAAAAAAGCCAAGGTGCATTTGGGGTTTGATGTCAATCGCGCTATCCCCAGCAAGATCTTTTTGACCAATGGCAAAGCCGATGAACGCCCCTTTGTGGACTCAATTCTTCAACCAGGACAAACAGCGGTTATGGATCGCTATTACCAGCATCATCAGAATTTTGATCGCTGGCAAACCGAGGGCAAACAGTTTGTCTGTCGCATTAAAGCCAATACGCGTAAAGTCATTATTAACAATAACCAACCCCAATCTGACAGCATTGTTTTCTTTGATGCAATGGTATTGCTGGGATCTGAATATCTAAACCAAACAGAACGACCGATTCGACTCATTGGCTACCGGGTCAAAGGCAAAATATATTGGATCGCCACCAATCGCTATGATCTGTCGGCAGAGCAAGTTGCTGAAATTTACCGCCTGAGATGGCGCATAGAAGATTTCTTTAAATGGTGGAAACAACATCTCAAAGTTTATCATCTCATCTCCAGAAGCTATCACGGTCTGATGATTCAGATCCTTGCCGGGTTGATTACCTATCTACTCCTTGCAATTTATTGTCATAACCAATATAATGAAAAAAGTCTCTATCAAACGTGTTCGCCAGCTACGTATTCAAATTCAAAATGAAATCAGAAATGCTAACTTCCTTGGTGGAAGAAGCCCGACATCTGAGTCTATACATGAATCAAAACCATATGCAAAAACTTAACCGGACATCACTCAGGTGGCATGATATATTGTGTAGATCTCGGAAATAATTTCCCAGAAAGCAAGAATGCTGACAAGAACGATTATCCAGGCAATAAAAGTGGGTTGAATTCTAAACAGGAGCATAATCATGATTGGTGTGTAGAGAGGAGGACTACCGGTAGCGTTTGCCAATGAGCAAATTCATGAATCACACTTAACCGTTTTTTTTTTTCAGAAGGCGGTAATTGCAATCTCAGCAGCCCATTGACCAGTGGTGGGTGAGGGATTGCAAATGAGCCGATACCGGTCTTATGCCAAAAGCTATTTCCAACTTCGATCACGACTTTCAGACCAAACCAGGTGCGAATTCGGAAAGACTCAAGAGGTTGGTTGTGATGTTTCATGAGAAACCAAGTCGTTTTGTAAGTTATCGTGACAACTTTTCACAAATTTTCGGAGAGGTTACCAAACCGCTTCATACCCCTGGGGCAGCAAATTCCATTTCTTGCCGTATATATGAACCTTTTTGGTTTCCCCATCCAATCCGGCGAAGAGTTGCCCGGCATGAGCCCAGGCCAGCACGCCGCCAATCAAATTAAAAGCCTGGAAATTCCTTTTCAGGAGTTTTCGTGTGTATATGCCGCTACGATAGCCAATGGTGCAGTAGAGCACAATCATATCGTTTTTATATCGAACCGAATTTTCTCTCGATTCCTCTTTAGTGATCGCCCTGAATAATCGAAACTTGTTGTTCACGGAACTCCCGAACATCAAGCAGAATTATCTTTTCTTGTTTTTTCAACGCCAGGTATTCCTCAACAGAAACATCCGGAATGCTGGGGAACGTTTTTGACTTATATCTTTGATACATTTCCAGCATTTGCTGCTGTCTGGCTGATTATCAATGGGGCTTTGGGCAGCCAGAGGGCGAATCAAAAGCAAGCAGCCCACCAAGAGGAAGGTGTGAATTTTACTGCTATGGCACAAAAGGGTTAGCATTAAAGTTTCTCTATTTTTACTATATATGTTGTGAGTTTACTTTGATGCACTGTTAACGACTCCTTTCAAAATGGAACGGAACACCCACCCAAACACGAGGCCAAAAATTCCCGCATCCAGCATAGCAAAGAGAATTCCGCTCACTACAGGCATCGATTCATTGTGTACACCCAGAAGCGTGGCAAGAAAAAATGGAAACTGTTGATCAAACATGGTTGGCATCCTGTGGAGTTTCATAAAAGATACATAAATAATAGCCCAGAATATTGCAAAAGAGGATGCGACAATCACAGGGAGTATTTTTACAAAAATATTGCTTTTATACAGTGTCTTCATTTTATCAGCGACTTTGTTTTTGGAAAACATTATGCCTTTATTCTAATTTTGAGGATTCTTTTGACGGTGTTTTTTAGTTCCTCAAGATTCGATGATTTAATGATATATGCCTCAGCGGCACAACTAAGATCAGTATGCTTATAACGGGTATAAGCGGTATGAATTATCACCGGTATCGTGGGATTGACACTCAGCAGGTTACGCAATGCAATGAGTCCATCTTGATGGGGCAATTGCAAATCCAGTATCACCAGGTCAGGTTGATTCCGATGGAATTCATCTATGGCTTCCACACCGTCTCTGGCTATAATAGTAGTAAAACCCATCTCAGAAATCTCCATTTCAAATAGCATCCGCTGAGCGGGGTCATCTTCAACAACCAGTATTTTAAACATGGGAGAACACCTTTTTTATGTAATATGAGTAGCTATACATAAGGGCAATGGATGCCCATCGTTTGATAAAGCGCGTGCGGCACTGGAATGAGAATCAAAATCAACAAGACAAACGCCACAGCACCCAATGCCACTCGGCTTCTATCCAGTGGACTAACGTCGTTGAGGGGTGGTGCGCTTTTTGTACCGGCAATAAAAAAGACGATAATGGCCCATACCAGAAAGCCACTCCAGACAAACAATCCGAGTAAAAATAATGAGAATAAAGCCACTTGCCCAATGGCATCGCCTTTCTTTCTGCCAAATAAGGCATGGGCGATGTGTCCGCCATCGAGTTGTCCGATGGGTAGCAGATTCAACGCTGTGACCAACAACCCCAGCCAGCCTGAAAACGCCAGGGGATGTAGCACCAGCCGGTGCCCTTCTGTAACTGCTTCACCCAGCGCCATTTTGGTGATTACAGCCAGCAACATAGACGAACCAATATCCGCTCCGCCATGGAGCAAATCCGTTTCGGCAGCGCCGGAAACCACGGTGGAATATTGTAACCCGATGAGCAACGCCGGTATCGCAAAAATTAATCCGATAATAGGGCCGGAAATACCTACATCAAAAAGGGCTCGGCGATTTTCAGTGGGTGATTTCATCTGAATGAACGCGCCGAACGTTCCCAGGGCAAATGGAATGGGTATAAAATAAGGCAGTGTCACTTTCATACCGTGCGCCCGTGCAGTAAAATAGTGCCCCAGTTCATGCGCGCCGAGAATGAGCATTAACGCCAGAGAATACGGTAGCCCAGCAACAAAATTTTGCGGATCCTTCAGCAAATCTATGCCTTGGTGTGCGGCACCAGCCCAAGTTGTAGTGATTAAAGTGAGGATAAATAACACAAAATTGAGCCACGGGAAGCGTTTGGATTCATCTGAGGTTAGCACACCCTGTGTAGTGAACGTCAGCAGAACCCTGCCGGCGTCATCTTCCTGAAGCACCGGAGTCAAGTTTTGGGGTGCGAACCGGTCCTTGAGTTTTTGATAGGCACCTTCCGAGGCTTCCAGCAATCGCCCTTCCACAACCAATTGTCCATGCACCCGATAGTGGGTCAGGGGCTTAAAAATATCGGTAATGTCCTGAACGATGGATGAATCGATTTTGCGATCCGGTTTAACGATTTGTTCCTCTGATGCCTCTGTTTCGTCTGTTAGAGGGGCATAATCCATAAAATATAACATCACCAGGCAACATATAAAGATTGCCAACCAGAAGAAAACGAGATTAACAGCCGTGCCGTTGGAGACCAGAATAAAAATGAGAAACAACGGCAGCAAACAGCTCAATACCATAATCAAAATATGATGGAACTCTCTGGATGGTTTCATTTTGATATTCTCCTATGTTGTTGCTTGATCATCAAAAAACTTAAAACTGACCCACAGCTTTGTCTTTACTAAGCCCTTGTTTTTCATGAAGCTCCTTCAGTTTGCAGTGGGTATAACAACTGCTGCAACTACCTAAACGATTGCGATTGGTTAAGAACAGGATAAACATAAATATAGCAACGAAAATAATGGTAAATACAGATTCTATCATGGCGGTAGCCTCGCTTTCAGCAATCATGTTTTTCAGACTGAGGATGGTTCCTTCGAAATAAAAATTTTCCCAGCAGAGACATAAACTTTAAATGTTGCTAATGGGCGTGGTGGCGGACCGGCAATATTAATACCATTGAGATCATAATGTCCATTATGACAAGCGCACCAAATATGTTTAAAATCACTGCGATATTTAACAATACAATCCAGATGGGTGCAAATAGAGCTGAATGCTCTCAGCTCACCAGTATCGATTCTGATCAGAATAACCGGTTGTCTGCCAAATTTTATGATTTTGAAACTATCGGGATTCAGTTCATCTAATTTCCCGGCAATAATTGAATTAGGCGTTGCTTCTCCACTATCCCGTGGGGGGATTAAAAATTTACCAATAGGGTAAATCAAGGCGGTGATAAACCCAAATAAACTACTGCCGAGTATGACATTCAAAAATGACCGGCGTGATTTTTTTCCGGTTAGCTCCGGTTTTTGTCGTTCGTGGTCCATTGATCCCCCAAATCTTTATTGGCCGGTATTTGCTTTTGAATGATGAAGTGGTTGTGATTTTATTTTCTGCCAGGTCAGGTGCTCGTAATAGCTGGACCAAAGCATTCCAAAAGTAAACGCAAACAGCAGTTCCTCTATAGGAATCCCGATCATTTCGATACCTGATATTGCAGATAAGGTCCACACTTTTTCCACATACCCTGGAGCAATTAATGCCAACGAAAGAAAATACACCGCATAAAAGACCAGAAATAGTACACCACTTACCCAGATTTTGGCTTTGAGATCCGGGCGGCACCACAAAGCAGCTAAACCGGCCAAAAACATGGAAAGCGTTGCATCGTAGATGACGTTCCAACTCGTTAAAAAATATAAGAGTGGAAAAATGAGAACTGGCGCCATTAAAGTCCAAATATGAAAGCGGTGTCGTGGGTGGTGAACCTCTTCCGCGCCCATTTTTTCGTGATCAATTTTAAATATGAGATCGTATAAAACCACTCCCAGTCCGCCAATGCCAAAACAAAAAATAAGGCTTTCAATGTCAAAGCCGGTTCGATGCGCCAAGTCGAACAGAGACGGGGGGTGCCAATATTCCGGCACAAACAGCGGTTCGGTTAGCCCAAAGGGCATTGTCAACAAGCTGGCCCCCAACATTCGTTTGCGCGCTTTCCGGTATGTTGTGAATACTATTAACCAGATTACCACTAATCCGAGTGACCACGTAAACCAAATGTAGTTGTCAGCCATCTTATTTCATCTCCGGGTAAGTGCCTTTTTGGAAGTAGTTGTAAATGGGGACGAACACGGCTGCGATATACAGTCCGTAAACGATAATACCCAGCGCGCCGATAAAAAAACTGCCCCAGCTAATCCAGTTGAATCCCGGCAGGAGGATTTCCCAGAATTTATACATCGCCCATTGCGGAAAAATCAGATCGAAGCCGATGCACAGGATGTAAGTAATCAGCCCAAAGCCAGTTAACGCCAGGGCAACCGGTTTAAAACGAAATGTGTTCATGACATTATCTCCTTTTTGCGGTGCAAATTTTTGAATAAAAAAATTGTAGAGCGGGGTGGCTATATAAGCGACATAAAAACTCCCCAGAATGATTTCCAACCATCCCACCACAAAGCTACCGGGTGTCAGCCACTGAAAACCGGGTAGTAGCCACTCCCATCCTTGTTTCATCGTAAGACCACCTTCCGGCACTATCAGATGAAATACTACACAGACCAGGTATAAAACCGAAAAAATAAACGTGAGCGCCAGGGCAACGGGATAGGGTTGAATTCGGTTCATGATTGCACCTCATAATTTTTATGAATCAAACAATTTAATTGGTCTTGATGAACATCCTTGCCGTGCCGGCACCAGACGCAGTTGCAATCCTGGTGCATGCATTGTTTATCTAACAAACGGGTTCTATACCACCGTCTGGCGACCTGGAATAGTAGCAATTTTACCCAGGTCGGCTGGAAGTGTGTTCGCAAAGCGGCCAGCACATCGGCTTCTTTTTGGGCGTGGTTCAATAAGCGATTGTAACCCCAATTTCCCAAATGAGCAAACAACCAGCGATTTGCCAGTGAAGTTTCCAAATGTGGCTTGATGTGCTGTTTGCAGAGATTGTCATAAAACAGTCCCGTTTTGATACTCACGGCCGCCAGGTAGCCGGAAAGCATAGCATATCGCAATCCAAATCCCCATAGCGCGTCCTGAAAACCGGCGTTTTCACCCACATAGAGAATCCGACCGTGTTTAACAGCGGAAGGCTTGAGAAAAAAATTGACATACCCTCCAAATTCCTGCGGCTCCTTAATATCGAGATTGACCGTTTTCTGTAAAATTTGTAAAGCCTGAGCGAAATAGGGGCGCTCATTATGAAAATTTTCAAAAAGACAGGTTGCAAATGTTGCTTTATGGTTATTTACCAATAGATAGGCATAGGCTTTGGGAGCTATGCGATTATCCAGAAAACCGACACACATATCGGGGTGGGAGGTCTGAAAGACGATGCCTTTGGCGATAGCATCCGCCGCTTTCGGCCCGGTTCCCACAATGACCCAGCCTGAGGGTAGGGTCTGTAGTTTATCATTCCACTTAAATTTGACGCCCTCGGCTAACGCCTGGCGTTTAAGCCCCTGGTCGAGCGACCATTCCATGACTCCTCTTTCGATTAAGTAAAAAAGAGGACGTTCCGTTTTGAACCTCACCTTATGTAAATTCGGACCATAAAAATCTAAGTTGCGGCAAGCTTCGCAACGGAAATTGACAAACACACCGATAGTGTTTAAAAAATCGAGGGCGTCTTCTTCGGATGACCAGTTTTCGATGCCCTGAAAATCACCGTTGAACCGCCACCCGACATCTTCTTTCTGCTCATGTACGATGACTTCATAGTTATCACGTGCCAGGTTAATGGCGGCTACCAAACCGGCCGGCCCTGCACCGATGATGTGTACACGACGATCATTCATCATTGCACTTCCTTTGCCGGGTTTTTAGATAGTAAATCGGATTTGTCGTGCCTGTTAACCCGGGGGATAAAAGCGGGAACGCTTTCCCGGTATTGCTGATAGGTCTCGCCAAACTGCGTTTCCACAGCTCTTTCTTCCCGCATGGCCAGCCGATAGTATGCATACATGAGAACTGGCCACATGATCAGAGTAATCAGCGTCGGCCACTGGATGAGCATGCCAATCGTGATGAGAAAGAGGCCGGAGTATTGGGGATGGCGCATATAAGCATAAATGCCATCCGTGACCAATTCGCCCTTTGCCTCATGGATTTTTCTCCAGCCTTTTCCCATCATAATCAACCCAATTAACATAACGAATCCACCTATTTGGCAAATGATCAATTTGATCCATTCCGGTGCACCGAACAGCGAACCTAACAGGTGGCCGTTGACGTGCTGAAAGGGATCTACTATGCCCAATTTGTCACCGAAAAGGGAAATGAGAAAATAGATGGTCAACGGAAATCCATACATCTCGGTAAAGAGAGCGATAATAAAGGCGGCGAATACCCCGAGGGTTCGCCATTCGTATTTCTTTTTAGGTCGAAGAAATCCCAGCACAAACGCTCCGAAAAGGATCACGTTGAAAATGACCATTGACCAGATGCCGTAGTCATATGATTCGTGCATGATAATCTCCTTTTAAATCTCAGTCGGTAAAAGACTTCTTTCCTCTGCTATAGAAAGGTCAAGTTTTATGCCAGAAAAATCACACCACTCTAAGTATCTGTAAAACATGCAATTATGTTTTTTTATATACAGGCTGAACTATGGAATTGCGAAAATATTAAGAATATTCAACAATACAGGTGTAGAATATTCTTAAATTACAACGGGAAGTATATGAGGTTTTTAGCTTTCTTACTGAGCAATCATTCCACCGAACCCCATAAACGCTAGCGCCAAAATGCCAGCAATAATCAGGGTAATGGGGCCGCCTTTGAACGGTTCCGGTACATCAGCAAACTCCAGTTCTTCTCGAAGACCAGCCATAATGACCAAGGCTAAGGTAAAACCGATCCCGGCGCCCAATCCAAATACAACCGCCTCTATAAAACTGTATTCTCTCAATACCATAAACAGGGCAAGACCCAGAATGGCACAATTTGTGGTAATTAAAGGAAGAAATATCCCCAGAGAGCGGTAAAGGGATTTCACAAATTTATGCAAGAACATTTCCACAATTTGCACCTGGGCAGCAATTACCATTACAAAGGAAACATATTCCAGGTATTCCACACCGTAAGGATGTAAAACTTTGTGATAAACGATCCAGGTGACTGCGGCGGTAACGGTCATCACAAAGGTGGTGGCTAATCCCATCCCCACCGCTGAATTCAATCGATTGGAAACGCCAAGGAAGGGGCAGATTCCCAAAAAATAAGAAAGTACAAAGTTGTTTGTCAGAACTGCTCCGATCAAAATCAAGATCAGTTTTGCTTCCATCTTAAGGCTCCCTTTGATATTTTTCAGACAAGTTTTCCAACATCCTGAGCAATAGGTTTTTCTGCAGGATAGTGTATCTAAAATTTCGATACTCTATCCCCTTACTCCTGCACATAAAATTTTGTTAATCCATCTCCACTCTTATCCCAATTATCCATCAAAAAAAACGCATTCACTTGCAGTGTGCTTCTGCACGGGTTTGAGAAATATAATTGGCCAGAGCAATTAAAAAGCCGAGCGTAATAAAAGCACCAGCGGGCAAAACCATAATCACCCAGGGTTCAAACCAGGAACCCAGTAATTGATATTCAAATATCGAACCAGAGCCCAGAAACTCCCGAATACTCCCCAGTACTACCAGTACCCAGGTGAATCCCAAACCAGCGCCCAGTGTATCCAACAATGACAGCCCTACCGGATTTTTGGAGGTAAACGCTTCTTGCCGGCCCAGGATTAAACAATTCACCACGATCAACGGGACGTAAGGGCCGAGATTTTTACTGATTTCGGGGAATTGCGCTGCCAGTAAAAGATCGGCGATCGTCACAAAAGTGGCAATGATGAGCGTAAAGCTCACAATCCGGGTTTCGCGTGAGAACGCTCTTCGAAAAGTTGAGATTACTATACCAGATGCGACCACTGTAAAAGCCGTCGCTAACCCCATGGAAAGTCCATTGATGGCAGAATTGGTAACCGCCAGAGTGGGGCACATGCCCAAAAGCTGTCGCAACACCGGGTTTTCCCTCCAAAGGCCTCGATAAAAAACGGTGAATTTTCCGGAAACTTTTGGTTTGATACTATGCTCGATCATGGCGTTGCCTGTCTGATTTTTGATTTTACTTCTTTTATGGTGTTGTTAATGATGTTCACCACAGCGCGTGTTGAAATGGTTGCGCCGGTAATAGCCTGAATTTGGTTCGGCTTTTCCGGCAGTTTGTTCAGAATGTATTCTATTGGGATCTCTGCCGGTAAATTTGCGAATTGGCTGCGGAATTCTTTGGAGGCAATTTCCGCTCCCAGCCCCGGGGTTTCCACGTTTTCCAGGATGGCAATTGTGGTTAACCTTTGCCAGTCCCGTGAGACCCCGATGATTATCTGGATGATACCCTGGTAGCCACCGCCTTTTCCAACAAAAGCGTACCCAGCAATCTCATTATTTTCGTTCAAGCCCCGGTAAATGTTGTTTTTTTCGTCAAGGGTTTCATAGCGATTTGCGCCCGGCAAAACGGTCAGAATGGCCTGGCGGAGCGCTGCTTCACGATTTTTTTCGATAATGGGGTAGGCGTACTGAGCCATGTAAGTAATCGATATTGCAGAAATCACCCCGATCGTTATCAAAAACAAACTTGTTTTGACCTGATCTTTCATCATGTTGCCCGTTTTAATTTGGTTTCACATGGCCATACTTGAGTGGTTGGGTGTAGCGTTCAATGAGCGGGGATATGGCGTTCATCAACAAAATGGCATACATTACCCCTTCCGGCAAGCCGCTAAAAGTACGGATCAATATGATAAGCGATCCAATGCCGAGACCGTATATCCATCTTCCACGGGGCGTCGTTGGGGAAGCAATCATATCAGTGGCCATAAAAAAAGTCCCCAACATAAAACCACCTGAAAATAAATGAAACATGGGATCGACATATTGAGCGGGATTTAATTGCCATAGAACGCTGCTAAATACAATAGAACTACCAAAGATGCCGGCGATAATCCGCCAGTCGGCAATTTTTTTAACTACCAAATACAAACCACCGAGGAGAATAGCAAATACGGATGTCTCCCCCAGGGAACCGCTGATGTTGCCCCAAAACAAATTTGAATATTCGCTGAGTTGATGTTGAAATTTCATGGCAGCTAAGGGAGTTGCCTGAGAAACGGCGTCTATTTGTAAAGACAGAAATTTTTGCCCGGGAAGAGACCAGGTGGTCATCAACACCGGAAATGCCGCCTGCAGAAATGCTCTGCCAACCAGGGCAGGATTAAACTTATTGTGTCCCAATCCACCAAAGATTATTTTTCCCATAACAATGGCAACCACAGCACCCAGCGCGGCTGTCCATAAAGGTATTGCCGGCGGCAGGATCAATGCCAGTAAAATGCCAGTAATCAGGGCACTGCCATCCCCAACAGTTGTTGCTCGTCTGCGCAATTTCTGACAAATATGTTCGGCAAGCAAAGAGGCACCGGAACAAACCACTAAAAGCAACAGCGCTCGCAATCCGAAAAAATATACAGCAGCGCCGATGACCGGAATGAGCGCCCAAATAACCTGGCGCATGATTTTGGGAACACTCTCGCCGGAGTGGAGATGTGGTGATGTGGTTAGGGTTAACGTTCTTTCAGCCATTGCCGGACTCCAAACCGAATTAATGTCTATCCAGTTCTGGGTTCCGGAGATCGGAAGAACGAAAGCAACTTCCATTTTCACTGCCAATTGCACAAGCTCCGAAACGCTTACCCTGTTGGGTGGCTGATCGCGTGACGAAATAAAAGATCACTAATAATCCGATTACAATTAGACTGGTGGTTAATGTTTGAATAAGGATGGTCATAGATGTCTCCTCTTTTTTTCGTTCTATGGAATTAATGAGCAACCCCTATACCATCATTGTTGTAAATTTATAATCTAAATAAAAACAATATCTTAAACGATTTTCAAACTTTTTCAGGGAAAACAGGTTGGAGAATATTCTACAACCCCTGAAGAGTATTCTACGTAAGACAGCAGAAAACATCGGTTAATTTGAAACAGATGAATTCAATTCCGAATGATTGAGAAAAGAACAAAAAGATTTGACTCCGGATTATGGTACGGAGTTTATATTTCGTTCCTGTAAAGAATTTATTATAATAAATTAATAATTTATGGAACCCCGTACTATACTCCGGGTCGTTATTCTTAGAAGTGAGGTAAATATGAAGCCTTTGACAGTGGGACAACTGGCCAAACGCGCCGGTGTAAATGTGGAAACGATCCGTTATTACGAACGCATTAGGATGATGCCCAAGCCGGAACGCAAGCCTTCCGGCTACCGGATGTACTCGGAAGAAGATTTTACCCAGCTGGCGTTCATCCGTCACGCCAAGGTGCTGGGGTTTACACTCAATGAAATCAAAGAATTGTTGGAGTTACGCGTGGATGCCAAAAGTAATTGCGAGGAAGTGCGGGCCCAAACGGAGGCAAAAATCCACGATATCGATCAGAAGATTGTCTATTTGCAACGCATCCGCGAGGTGCTGACAAAGCTCGCGGATGCCTGTCATCATCGCAAAGATACCGGTGAGTGCCCGATTTTGGATGCGATTGAAAGCGAAGTGTTTTAAAATATTTCAGACAGGATCAATAGCGGAGTGTAAGCGTTTCCTTACATGATAAGCCACCCCTTCCCTGGGACAAGATTGACTGGATCAATTGAAGACAAGAGTAAAAAGGTAAAAGGAATCATAAATGAAAGCGATATGGAATAGAGAAAAGGCGGGGAAGTGGGGCATTTTTGGTGTGATTGTGGGCGCGATTGGCGCGTCGATTTGCTGCATCGGGCCGCTGGTGCTGCTGGCGCTGGGAATCGGGGGCTCCTGGGCAGGAAATCTCGCGGCCTTCGAGACCTATCGCCCGATCTTTATGGGCATCACCTTTGTATTCCTGGGTTTTGCCTATTACCAAGTGTACAAAAAGCCCAAAACAGAAGAGTGCTGCGATACCGATGGGCAGTGCGCCACGCCGCAGCGTAAAAAATTCATGAAAACCACCTTGTGGATCGTTACGGTACTGTCGCTGGGGTTGGTTGCGTTTCCCTATCTCGCGCCGAGCCTGACAGCTGCCGTTCAAAACGCGCCGCCGCCGTCTATATCCCCCCAGAAAGTGGTGCTCACGGTACATAGCATGACCTGTGGCGGCTGCGCATTGACTGTACAGCAAAGCTTGGTCAAAGTCGATGGTGTGTGTAATTAATGCGGAGGTGAGATTTAATCCACCAAAAGCGTTAATTTTGTACGATCCGGTCAAAGTGAGTGTTGATGATTTGACTGCGGCTACGGCGAATATCGGATATCCGTCGGAGTTAAAAGAAAAGTGAAAAACAAAGTTAGGAGAAGACGTGAAAAAAATCGAGTTTCTCTATTTCGAGAATTGCCCCTCTTATATAGCAACACTGGAGAATTTAAAAACTGTCTTGGAAGAAGAAAATATCGATGTGGATTTGGAATTGGTCAATGTTGATTCGCCGGAGAAAGCGTTTGAAGTGGGCTTTTTCGGCTCTCCATCGATCCGGATTGATGGTGTCGATTTGGAAGGGCGCAACGGTAAGCCCAGTTTTTCTTGCCGTATTTATTCTATCGACGACATTATAACAGGCATACCGACGAAACGGTTTATCAGGGAACAGCTTTTTTTCAAAATCATCTAAAATTATCAAAAGCAAAGCAAGATGATGAACTTCCCCCAGTTTTTAAAATAGCCTCTGGAATCCGCCGTTCTGATAATTGCACACTATGAACAAATTAAGTTAATGTTTTTCTATAAATAAAAATATATGCTTAAATAATCGAAAATCTTCAAAAGATATATGCGAATGCTGGTTTTCAAAACATTGAAAAATAATGCCTTGACTTTTAAAAATGGTACACCCAAATTTCATACTAATTTTTTTTTTACCGATTCGATGATAAATAATTTGTAAACCGATTTTTAGAGTCAATGAAAAAATTATTACGATATAAAAAACTTAAACACACTCTAAGCCTTTTTTTTACCTGCATTTTTGCGCTTCATTTTCTCATGCTGCACGGCGGATTATCAGGATATGTGCTTTGTATCGGCACTGATGGCCATATCGCGGTTGAATCCAGCCGTGATCAAGCCAAATGTAACGATCCCGAATCATTGCCTTCTCATACGGAAACGGGTGCTTCGATCATTTTCTCCGGCGCTTTCGCTGCGGAACACTGCGGCCCCTGCTTTGATGTGACACTCCATTCCGAGTGTGAGTATAAGGCCCCAAATCAACAGAACAAATCCACTTTACAAGCACTTTTAATCTTGGTAAATGGCCAGCATTCTTACCAATTCAGCACTGTTGAGGACTTTTTCCAAAACCCTGCCTTTGAACACAAAAACATAAGCAATCCCTCACTTAATATACTTCACTCTATAGTTCTACTGATTTAAACCCTCTGCAACATTTTTTTGCCAATGAAAGCGACGAGGCTTGTCTTCGTGCGTTTCCATTGTCTTTGTACCAAATGATCTAAGTCGAACATAATTTGTTACTTGCAGAGGTAAACATGATTTGGAAACATCTCCATCTATATGGACTGATCTTACTATTTTTGATTTCCGGGTGCGCGGCCCATCGAACCAACGCCCGGCTGCCGGAGCCGCGGCCGCTGACAGCGGATTATAATCGATATCTTCCCCCATCGCCGCAGGAGACAGCCGATACCGCTTCCTATTTGCAGGAAAACCCGGCGGGCGTTATTACCCTGCGGCAGGCGCTTTCACTGGCGCTTTTGCAAAACCCGGCGCTGGCGTCTTTTTCTTATGAAATTCGCGCAGCAGAGGCACGGGCGCTGCAAGCCAGTCTTTACCCAAATCCGGAACTGGGAATTGAACTGGGAAATTTTGCCGGCAGCGGGGCATTCAGCGGAAGCGGTGAATTGGAAACCACCCTGTCTTTAGGGCAATCAATTTTATTAGGCGGCAAACGGGGTAAGGCAGTGCGGGCCGCAGCCCTGGAAAGCGACCTGGCTGCCTGGGGTTACGAAAGCGCCCGGTTGGATGTATTTACGGAAGTGCGCCGGGCATTTGTTGAAGTTCTTTCTGACCAACAGCGCGTGAAGCTGAATGAAGAACTGGCGCAGTTGGCCGAACAACTCCTGCAAACCATCAGCGAACGAGTGAAGGCTGGAAAAGTATCCCCCGCTGAGTTGTCGCGGGCGCGGGTGCGCTTATCCACACAGCAGATGGAACTGGAGCGCGCCCGCCGGGAATTAGACGCTGCACGGACACGGCTGGTCGCAGTCTGGGGAAGCCGAAACGCTGGATTCATGCGGGCTGCAGGTTTATTGGATACACTCTATTCCATCCCGCCGCAGGAAAAACTAACACCACTGCTCCTGCAAAATCCCGATTTAGCCCGATTTGCCACGGAACTGGAACAGCGCCAGGCGGTCGTCGCTTTGGAAGACGCCCTGCGCATTCCCGATCCAACTATCAGCGGTGGGGTACGGCGCTTAAACGGAAGCGATGATAACGCCGTTGTTGCCGGGATATCCATTCCCCTGCCTTTTTCCAACCGCAATCAGGGCGCCCGGCAGGAAGCGCGAGTTCGTTTATTGCAGACCTTGCGGGAAAAACAGGCCGTAGAAGTGCAGCTTAACGCAGCGCTATCGCAGGCCTACAGCAGTCTGCAAAATGTGTTTAACGAAGCGACAACCCTGCGCGATCAAATTTTACCGGAAGCGCAAAAGGCGTTTGACACCATCAACAATGGTTATTTGCAAGGGCGATTTAATTTTCTGGATGTGCTGGACGCCCAGCGCACCCTCTTTGAAGCCCGCGGCCAATACCTGCGCGCCCTGGCAGATTTTCATACTGTCACGGCAGAAATCGAACGTTTAATCGCTCAAGAAATCAACACTATAAAATAACGAAAGCAATCCCGATAAAATCACTCCCATCCGGGGAGTAAATCGGATGAAATCACAAATGATTTCAAAAGTGAAATCTTATAACGCAAAGGTAAAGTATCATGAATGGAAGTAATAAATTAATCATCGCTCTTACGCTGATCCTGGGGGTGGTTGTGGGGATGATTGTGCAGGAGTTTGTTTTTTCGGCAAATGACAGCCATTCGCCAGGCAGTGTGGAAAGCGGTGAGGAGCATAGCGGACATAATGAAGCCGGCGGAGATGCGGAAAACGACGAGGAAAACGGGCATGGCGAAGAAATTGCACGCCTGAGTAATGAAGAACTGCAGGAATTTGGGATCGAACTGGCCACCGCCGGGGAAGGCCAAATTCAATTGCATATCGACTTGACCGGTGAAATCAAAATCGATCCCGACCGGCTGGCGCACATTACCCCGCGCTTTTCCGGTATCGTTAAAACGGTGCATAAAAAGATTGGTGATAAAGTCAAAAAAGGTGAAGTGTTGGCTGTTATCGAAAGCAACGAAAGCCTGGCGCCTTATGAAGTTACTTCGCTTATTGACGGCACGGTGATCGAAATGCACCTTACCAAAGGCGAAGTGATTAGCGATGCCAGCCATGACATTGTGGTTGCTGACCTCAGCTATGTGTGGGCGGATTTAAACGTATATCAAAAAGACCTGCCGTTTATCGGAACCGGCCAAATGGCGGTCATCTCCGGGGGTGTGAAAATGCCGGATGCGCAGGGCAAAATTTCCTACATCAGCCCGGTAGTGGATGAGGCAACTCGTACAGCCATTGCCCGGGTGGTAGTGCCCAACCACAATGGTCACTGGCGTCCCGGTTTGTTCGTTAACGGGCGGATAGTGACTGAATCGGTAACCGCATCCACGGTAGTGCCGAAAACCGCATTGGAAACCTATGAAGACCAGACTGTGATTTTCGTGAAAACCGCGGACGGTTTTAAACCACAGCCGGTGACTATTGGGCGCAGCAACCTTGCCAATGTGGAGATTCTGTCCGGGTTGAAACCGGGAGTGATGTATGTTGCCAAAGGTGGGTTCACGCTGAAAGCTGAACTGCAAAAGGAATCCTTCGGCGGCGGCCACGGGCATTAAAAACACTTAAAAAAAAGGTAAGGCAATGAACAAGACCATAGATTTTGTTTTGAAAAACCGCCTACTGATGATCGTGCTGGCTGCGCTGATTATCGCCGGCGGCTATTACAGCTATCAAAAGTTGCCGATAGACGCATTCCCGGATGTCTCCCCCAACCTGGTGCAGGTCTTTACAGTTACCGAAGGGCTGGCCCCGGAAGAGGTGGAAAAATACGTGACCTACCCGGTGGAAGTGGCCATGAACGGGCTACCGAATTTGAAAAATATCCGTTCAATATCCAACTTCGGTCTCTCGGTGGTGAACGTTTATTTTGACGACGGCACCGAAATTTACTTTTCCCGTCAACTGGTGAACGAGCGCTTGCAGGAGGCGCGGGAGCAGATTCCCGCAGGCTTCGGTGATCCGGTGATGGGACCGATCTCCACCGGAATGGGGTTGGTGCTCTTTTATTATTTAGAGGACACCACCGGCCAATATTCGCTGCAAGAGCTGCGCACCATTCAGGACTGGCTGATCAAATTCCAGTTGCAGACCGTTCCCGGCGTCACGGAAGTGCTGGGCATCGGCGGTTGGGAAAAGCAGTATCACACCGTTTTAGACCCCAACGCTCTGCTGCGCTATGACGTCACCGTAAATGAGATCATTGATAAAATAAAAGCCAACAACCTGAACGTGGGCGCCCAGTTTATTGAGAAAAACGCTGAAGAATTCATTGTGCGCTCGGTTGGGCTGGCTTCCACTATCGAAGATATGGAAAATATTGTCGTTAAGGCGGAAGATGGCATCCCGGTTTATTTGAAAGAATTAGCCGATATCCGTACCGGGGGCGCCATCCGGCGGGGCGTGCAGACCCGCAACGGCATCAGCGAAGTGGTTTCCGGGATGGTGATCAAACTGTTCGGTAGCAATTCTTCCACGGTCATTGGGCGGGTGGAGGACAAAATGGCGGAAATCAACAATATTCTGCCGGAAGGGATCCGAATTGTGCCCTACTACGAGCAGAAAACCCTGGTGGAAGCCTGCGTGAACACAGTTACCGACGCCTTGCTGCAGGGTATCTTGCTGGTAGCTTTGGTTCTGTTGGTGTTTATGGGATCATTCCGCCCCAGCCTGGTGGTGGCGCTTTCAATTCCCTTTTCCATCCTTTTCGCCATGATCGGTATGTATTATTTTGACATTTCTGCCAACCTCATGTCATTCGGTGGGCTGGCCATTGCTATCGGGATGATGGTTGACGGCACCATTGTGATGGTGGAAAATGTCGATCGCATGCTACGAGAATCGAGTCCCAATGAACCGCGTATCCATGTCGTGGCGCGTGCCTGCAAAGAGGTGGTACAGCCGATCCTGTTTGCTATTTTCATTATCATTGTGGTCTTCCTGCCCTTATTTACCCTGCAAGGGGTGGAGGGAAAAACCTTTCAACCGCTGGCGTATGCAGTGGCGCTTGCCATGTTCGGTTCTTTGATATTTGCGGTGCTATTAGCGCCGGTGTTATCAGACATTTTCATGCGCCGTCCCCAAAAACAACAAAGCGACGGCGAATCCAATGAAATTTTTTTGGTTCGCTGTTTGATGAAAATTTACCGCCCGGTGGTGACTTTTTTCGTCAAACGGCGCTCCCTGGCCATCGTTTTAGCAACAATATTAATGATCATCGGTCTGGCCATATTTCCGCGATTAGGCTCCGAATTTACCCCTACCTTGCAGGAAGGCACCATCGTAATGCGCCTGACCATGGCGCCCTCTATTTCACTCACTGAGAGCACCCGCATTACCCAGATTGCCGAGCGTCGCCTGATGAAAATTCCGGAAGTCACCGGTGCAGTCACCCGCATCGGGCGGGGGGAAGTGGGCGCGCATACCGATCCCATCAACAGCGCGGAAATGTACGTGCTGCTGAAACCGAAGGAAGAATGGCGCAGCGCGGAAACCCAGCAGGAACTGGAAGAAGTGATCCGTGAACGGGTTGCTGAAATTCCCGGGGTGCTGGTCAACTTTACCCAGCCGATCCAGATGACGGTGGATGAATTATTAGAAGGGGTGCGGGCGGAACTGGCCATCAAGCTGTTTGGCGATGATCTGGATGTGTTGAAGCAAGAGGCCGATGAAATTGTAGCGGTTATCAGCCGGGTGCGCGGCGCGGCAGACGTTCAGGCTGACCAGGTCAGCGGCACGCCGCAGTTGCTCATCAAAGTGGACCGCCACGCCATCGCTCGCTACGGGATCAACATCTCCGACGTTCAGCAAGTGATCCGGGCAGCGGTCGGCGGGGAAACTGCCGGGCAGATTTTTGAAGGCATCCGCCGCTTTGATGTACTGGTGCGCTTTGCGGAGGACTTTCGCAACACACCGGAAGCGATCGAAGAGATATTGATCTCTGCCCCGAACGGAACAAAAGTGCCCCTGGCGCAACTGGCGACTGTGGAAGAGATTGTCGGCCCGCGGCAGATCACCCGTGAAAACAACAGCCGATTTATTACCATCCAGTGTAATGTCATTGGCGTGATATCGGCTCCTTCGTCGAGGAAGGCCCAAAAAGCCATCAGCGAAAATGTTCAACTACCGCCCGGCTACCTGGTAACCTGGGGCGGACAGTTCCGCTTGCAGCAGGAAGCCAATAAACGCCTGGCGGTGGTCATTCCGATTACATTGTTGATCATCTTTTGCTGTTATTCTCCAGCTTTAACTCCCTCAAAAATACCTTTTTGATTTTGCTGAACATTCCCCTGGCGCTGGTTGGCGGGGTAGTGGGATTATGGCTGACCGGTCAGAATCTCTCCGTGCCCTCCTCAGTGGGATTCATTGCCCTGTTCGGCATTGCCCTGGAAAACGGAATGGTGCTGGTAACTTACCTGAACCAACTTCTGAAAGATGGGGTAAAAATGGATGAGGCATCCATTCATGGCGCACTGCTGCGATTGCGCCCGGTGCTGATGACAGCCATTACCACTGCTTTGGGATTGATTCCCCTGTTGCTTTCCAGCGGCACCGGCAGTGAGGTGCAGCGACCGCTGGCGACGGTGGTGATCGGGGGATTAGTGACTTCCACTATCCTCACGCTGCTGGTCATTCCGGCAATTTACAATTGGTTTGCGGTGGAGGTTGCACCGGAACGAGCAGCTTTGAATCAGTAACCTGCTTTAGTTTGCAGGGAGGGCATAACACCTCCCTGCATCAATTTTACAATCCCAATAGTAAAAGGAAAAATAAGATGAAACAGATTATCGCTTACATAAAACCACACAAATTAAGCCCGGTGACAATGGCGCTGCACAAAATTGAAGGTTTAACTGGAATGAGTGTGAATGATGTTCGCGGATTTGGGCGCGGCAGGGGCAACCCTTCAATCAAGGAGCAACTGTATGATTTTGTGCCACATGTGAAGATTGAAATCGTTTGCCTCGACGTATTGGTGAATGAAATCGTTGATGCCATTCAAAAGAACGCCCACACCGGATTGCGGGGCGACGGCAAAATCTATGTGGCGGAAGTGCTGGATGCTGTACGCATCAGCAGCGATAAACGGGGCGAGGAAGCGGTATGATTCAGAAGCAGACGCAGCTTCTTCAATAGCGAGCCACCTTCCCGAGAATTTAAAAATAAATCAGCAGTTATAAATTGGAAAGTGAAGTCATGCAAAAATATACTTTAAAAAATCTGGATTGCGCCGCCTGTGCCGCCAAAATAGAAAACGGTTTGGCCCGGCTTGAGGAGGTTAAGTTCGTTTCCGTGAATTTCGCCACCTCAACCCTGCTGCTGGATTCCAACAACCCCCAAAAAACCCTGGCCAGGATCAAAGAGTTGGAACCTGATGTGGAGGTTGTGGAAACCGCTACGCCATCGCTCGGTGTTTCTAAGTCTGGGTTGTTGGAAAACAGAGCGGAATTGACTCGGATTTTTTTAACCATCCTGTTCTTGATCGGCGGAATATTCTTCGAAGATCGGCTCCATAATTCTCCTTTCCGGATCGGGGAATACCTGGTTTACGGCATTGCTTATCTTATCAGCGGTTATAAAGTCATTTGGGGAGCGATAAAAAATATCATTAAAGGCCGGGTTTTCGACGAGCAGTTTTTGATGACCATCGCTACCCTGGGCGCCATTGCAATTGATGAAATGCCGGAAGCAGTAGCGGTGATGCTGTTTTATGTGGTCGGCGAATTTTTCCAGGATTTGGCGGTGAATCGTTCCCGAAAATCGGTGCAATCCCTCCTGGCCTTAAAGCCGGATTACGCTAATCTAAAATTGAATGGAGAACTTCAGCAGGTAGCGCCGGAAACTGTAAGCGTCGGCCAGACCATTGTGGTTAAAGCCGGCGAAAAAATCCCGCTCGACGGCGAAGTTTTAGAGGGGCAGTCCTTTGTGAATACCTCAGCTTTGACTGGTGAATCCGTGCCCGTAAAAGCACGCCCCAACGACACGGTGCTATCGGGAATGATTAACCAGTCCGGTGTGTTAACTGTAAAAGTGAGTAAACCCTACCGGGAATCATCCATTGCCAGGATTTTGGAATTGGTTGAAAATGCCGCCAGTAAAAAGGCCGAGACGGAAAAATTTATTACCACTTTTGCCAGGTATTACACGCCGGCAGTCGTTTTTGGCGCCTTGGCTTTGGCTATAATTCCGCCGCTACTCCTTTCCGACGCCACTTTTGCGGACTGGATTTACCGCGCTCTGGTGGTTCTGGTGATCTCCTGCCCCTGCGCTTTGGTGATCAGTATTCCACTGGGTTATTTCGGCGGGATAGGAGGCGCTGCAAAGAAAGGAATTTTGGTAAAAGGCTCCAACTATCTTGATGCGCTCAATCAACTCAAAGTGGTGGTGTTCGACAAAACCGGTACGCTTACCAAAGGCGAATTTCGAGTGTCTGAAATTGTTACCGAAAATGGATTCTCTGAAGCACAAGTACTACAATATGCCGCCCTTGCCGAAGCCAATTCCAATCACCCCATCGCCACAGCTATATTGGATGCTTTTGCTCAGAAGGTGAATCTTTCCGGAGTGGAGGAAATAAATGAGATTTCCGGGCATGGCATTATCGCCAGAGTGAACGGTCAGGTAATTACCGTTGGAAACGATCGCTTATTGCACAGGGAGAATATTGCTCATCAACGGTGCAATGTCGAAGGAACTGTGGCGCATCTGGCTGTGGATCATACATACGCTGGGTATATTATTATTTCCGACCAATTGAAGGAGGATGCTCTGGAAGCCATTGAGAAACTAAGCGCCAGGAACATTAAAACAGTGATGTTAACCGGAGACAACAAAACCGCCGCTGAAGCAGTGGCCAGGAAACTGAAAATCAGCCAGTTTTATTACGAGTTGCTACCGCAAGATAAGGTAAGCCATCTGGAACGGATCATAGCCGAAAATAAGCCGGGCAAGGTAGCATTTGTTGGCGACGGGATCAATGACGCCCCGGTGCTGGCCCGCGCGGATGTCGGGATTGCCATGGGCGCTATAGGCTCAGACGCCGCTATCGAAACTGCCGACGTGGTGCTGATGGCCGATCATCCTTCTAAGGTGGCTACCGCTGTAGAAGTGGCCAAGAAAACTCGGAAAATAGTTTGGCAGAATATTATTTTCGCCTTGGGCGTAAAATTGTTGTTTATCATCCTGGGTGTGGCGGGCGTGGCTACCATGTGGGAGGCGGTTTTCGGCGATATGGGTGTTGCTTTAGCAGCCATTTTTAATGCCATGCGGGTGAAAAATTAGTTTTAGCTTTAGCCGGTTCAGATAGTCGCTTGATTACATCTTCTACCGGATTCGTTGGTTGTAATATCCGGGCGACGGCAAAATCTATATGACGGAAGTGCTGAATACTGTTCGCAGCAACAGCGTTAAACGGGGCGAGGAGGTGGCATGGACCAAAGCCTGAATCATTAGTCTGGTAAGCTCAACCATGCTAACCCTGCTGGTTATTCCGGCGCTCTACAAATGGTTTGCAATTGACGAAATTTAACGACAATAGAAGAGACATCCCGCCAGGATGTCTCTTCTATTGTCAAACTGGCTTGGCATACAAAAATTCAGAAAGGAACAGGCAGTGGCACATCATCACAACCACGCGCATAGCCATGCGACATACGGTAAAATCAAAACCGCCGCAACGGCTCCTCAACAAAGCAGATGCTTAGCAGCCACGGTGAGGTAGAACTTCAAATTGCCCAGTACCGCAACAGAGAATTTAAGCCGGTATTGATCGAAAGAATACAAAAGCTTGGCTATTCCCCTCACGAGAGTGTTCGAAAGGTCTTAAAAAAACAAATTAAACCCTGGTTGTCGGAACAGTGGTGCATTGGACAAATTACTGGATCCTATCTTTGGCATATGGAGGATGTCCTCGATCAATATGAACAGCCTTGTGATCCATTGCGTCCCTTGATTTGCTTTGATGAGCGTCCCTGTTTCTTGATTGGAGATGCCGGCGCCATCATTCCCATGTCACCGGGCAAGACCAAATGGTTTCACTATGAATACAAAAAGAACGGGTCCTGCTGTGTATTACTTGCTTTTGATGTCCATCGTGGGTTCCACTATGTCGAAGTCAGGGAACGAAGAACCGCTGTTGACTATAGTGAATTTATGAAAAACATGGTTGAACGTCATTATTCTCATGTAGAGAAGATCCGTTTGATTCAGGATAATCTCAATACCCATACCCCCGGTTCGTTTTACAAGGTGATGTCCGCCAGAGAAGCCTTCGAACTGGGTCAGAAATTCGAACTGCACTATACGCCGAAGAAAGCCAGTTGGCTGAACATGGCAGAGATAGAGTTTGCCGCATTATCCAGGCAATGCCTCAACCGACGAATTGCCGATTATCCGACAATGGTCAAAGGGGTTGAAGCCTGGGCTTTCAGACGCAACCTGGACGGCACAACCGTTAACTGGAAATTCGCAAAAATCGACGCCCGGAATAAGCTGGGGCGTCATTACAAGGACATACAAGAATTAATTTGACAAACTACTTAGTAAACCTATGTGTTATTAGTTTACATCTGTTAAATGGTCATGGCATTTTTTAGTAAGGGTCAATATAATGAACGAAACAGAACAATTTACATTACCCAAAAGATTGGGGACGATCCGTCCGAAGTTTATCGTATCGCTTGTTGCTATCCTGGCCTTTTTAGGAATCTTGGCAGGTTATTTTGAAATCAATCAGAGTCGCAAAAATGTGATGACTCTTTTGCAGAACGAAGCAGAAACAGTTACTGCCGCGCTATCCATCAGCGCCGAAAATGCAGTTGAGTCATACCGGGAATTTGAAAAATACATCGAAATTCACCTCTTCACTACGGCGCTTCTGTTAAATCATCTGGAAAGAGAAAAGGCTCTCTCGAAATCCCGTTTCGAAAAACTGATGCAAGATAGCGGCGCAGCGAAATCTTTTTATGTCACAGACCGTGGTGTTTTACAAAAATTTATATATCCGCAGAATGCTGTACATAATTTTGAAACAGAAAAAGTGGCAAATTTTGTCGAATCATTGTTTTCTCAGGACCTCAACAGAACGAGTGGGTATGTTGAGGATTGGGAGGGAAAAGTTCATTTTGCGGTCGCCTTACGTAGCACTGTTCAAACCGCCTGGGTGCTTTGTGCAAATCCTGCGGTACTGCTCGATCTGCGCAAGCGAGTGGGTATTGGTCAACTTATTCAGGATATTGGTGGACATGAGGAAATTGCCTATATCGTTTTACAAGATGAAAAGGGCATTATCTCGGCAACAAAAAATGTAACCCGCATGCCCACATTGAAAACAGATTCATTTTTACAACAAGCTATCGCCGGAGACAGTCTTTTGACCCGTGTGACAAAATTTGACGATCAGGAAGTTTTTGAAGCGGTAAAACCATTGATGGTAGATGAGGAATTGTTGGGGTTGATACGCGTGGGGTTACGCATGCATGCCGCCAACAAGGCCGTGACGCAAACCATTCAACGGGCAATCGCGGTAATTTTTGGCTTTATCGTCATCGGAGTGATTTTGTTCAACTTTTGGGTCTCCAATCAAAATTATGCCTTACTCAATGATGCCTATACCAAAATTAAAACCTATACCGGAAATATATTGGAAAATATGGCCGATGCCGTGGTAGCGGTCAATCGAGAAGGTCGCATTACCTTATTTAACCGGGCGGCAGATATATTATTTAATTGCCCTTCTGAGGAAACGCTTGGCAAATCCTGTCACGACATTATCGGCCAACAGACATCCTTGTTAGACGAAGCTTTATCAACCGGGCAAGTCGTTCGCGATCAGGAAGTGATTTACCGGTTGAATGAGCGCCAGGTGGTACTTTCGGTGACTACTATACTTTTGTATAACGATACCGGTGAAGTTGAATCTGCAGTGGCGGTAATCAAAGACTTAACGGAGAAAAAATCCTACGAAGAGAGATTGAGACGCCATGAAAAGCTAACGGCTATGGGAGAACTCGCTTCGGGTGTAGCCCATGAAATCCGGAACCCCTTGAATGCCATCAGTATAACTGCCCAGCGGTTTGCCTATGAATTTCAGTCAACGGAAAGACTTGAGGAATATCGGAATTTGGCTAACTCGGTGGTTACTGCCACCCGGCAAGTCAGCGCTATCATCGAACGATTTTTGGCATTTGCCCGCCCGCCCAAATTAGAGTTGAGGATGCATAAATTGACCGATATTGCCGAGGCAGCCATTACACTTGTGGAAAGCCAGGCAAAAGAACAGGGCGTTACCATCCACTATGATGTTGTTAATGATACTGAATTGTTGATCGATGCGCAGCAAATGGAGCAGGTATACATCAACTTACTTCAAAATGCTATTCACGCTACTCCTGCCAAAGGCAAAATCACAATACATCTGTACCGGCGAGACCGGTTTGCGATTGTGGAAATTGCCGACACGGGAACTGGGATGACGCCAGCGCATTTGGATCGCATTTTTGATTTGTATTTTACCACCAAAGAGAACGGTACGGGTATGGGTTTAAGCATTTCTCACCGGATTGTTTCCGAGCATGACGGGAGAATCGATGTGATGAGCCAGGTCGGACACGGCACGAATTTCAAAATCTTCTTACCAATTAAAGAAAGGACAGTTTGATGTCAGCATATCGTATTTTGATAATCGATGATGAGCCCATGCAGTTAAAAGCGCTTGCGGGTTTTCTCCGGAATAAAGGCTTCGGTGTAGAAGAGACGACTTTGGCAATTGAAGGGATTCAATTGATGAGAAGGCACCCAATCGACCTGGTTTTAACGGATTTCAAAATGCCCGGGAAAAATGGCATGGAGGTTCTGATGGAAGCCAAAGCGATTAACCCCGAGATTGATGTTGTACTGATGACCGCTTTTGGCAGCATCGAGTCGGCGAAGGAAGCGCTCAAACGCGGGGCCATTGATTACCTGACCAAACCAATTGATCTGCTTCAGCTTGAGCACATGATCAAAAAAAACCTGGAGAGAAAACAGTTAATTTCTGAAAACCGACGTTTAAAGGAACAGCTTGCTGAGAAAACACGATTCAAAAATATCATCAGCCATAGTCGGGAAATGGAAGAGGTGTTGAGCAGGGCAGCTCGCGTGGCAGTGAGTAAAGCAACGGTTTTGATCCGTGGGGAAAGCGGCACTGGCAAGGAACAAATCGCTCTTGCCATTCATGCGGCCAGTCCCCGAAAAGATGGTTCGTTTGTCGCGGTCAACTGCGCGGCCCTGTCGGAAACGTTGCTGGAAACAGAATTATTTGGGCATGAAAAGGGCGCTTTTACCGGGGCTGTACAACAGGTAAAAGGGCGGTTTGAGCGGGCCCACGGCGGTACCCTGTTTATTGATGAGGTAGGAGATATTCCCACGGGTGTTCAGGTAAAACTGCTTCGGGCCATTCAGGAACAGGCCTTTGAACGCGTCGGGGGCACCGAAATAATTCAGGTTGATACGCGGATAATTGCAGCTACCAACCGCGATCTGGAAAACCTCGTCAAAACAGGAAAGTTCCGGGAAGATCTTTACTACCGTTTGAATGTGGTGAGTGTCATTGTGCCGCCCTTGCGGGAACGCCGAAGCGATATTGCACCACTGATCAATCATTTTTTGCAAAAATTCTCAGATGAAAATCAAAAAAAGATGAAGCGGGCGTCGAAAGAAGCGTTGGATTTATTAATGAAGTATGATTATCCCGGCAATGTCCGGGAGTTGGAAAATATTATCGAGCAAGCAGTGGTACTCAGTAGGGGTGAGCTCATTACAAGCGATGATTTGCCACTTACCGTTCAGGAAAAACAAAGCGAGCAAGAGCTCTCAACCGGTGATCTGGAAGAGAGGGTGGCTGCGTATGAGCAAAAACTCATTCAGCAGGCTTTGGATAAAACAGGTGGTGTGCAGACGAAGGCTGCAGAGCTTTTGGGGCTTAGCGAACGAAATTTGCGTTACAAATTAAAGAAACATGGTATGAAGTAATCGACCGCTGCGGTCGATGAAATCGACGAATTTGGTCGATTGATATTTTTACCTCTCTTAAGTACAAAATTTTCAAAAACGATAACTCATTGATTTACAGCTGCTTGGAGCATTGTCTGAGCGGCTATTATTATATTGGCATATCTATTGCCCGTAGCTACTATGAAAACGAATAAATTCAATAATGAGGTAAACATTTCATGAAAAAAATCAAATTCTCTAAGATGTTAGCTGTTTTGGCGGTATCGGGGTTGTTTTTCTGGAGCACTTTAACGGCACAAATAACACAGGCAGAAGAACAATACCCAAATGTGTTACAAGAAGAAAACGGTAACCCGATTCATTCAATTAACGATGAAGCAATGCCAGCGGGATCACCCTGGAATTTTATGGATGGCAACGGTAACGGCGTGTGTGATCATTCTAAACATGGGCAGGGCACGCTTCAAAAAATGAACCATGGAAGGGACAATCACCAACAATTTGTGGATGAGGACGGTGACGGCATCAATGATCATTCCGTTGGTAGTAATATGCACAGCAACGGTAGTAATTTGTATAATAGCGAAATGAACGCCGGTTCCGGTACTTGCGGACGATCGGTAAACCATAACGGGTACATACCAAAAGTGATGAATCATAAATAATCACATCGATACACGACCTGCTAGGAGGCGCTTTCGGCAGGTCGTGTTATTTTTTGAAAAGAGAAAACCCATGAGGCAAATAATCTTGACAGTTTTTACTGCCGGCATATTAATGATGTCCATTTCTTATGGCCAAATACCCCGTCAATCTGAGGAACCGCCCGGCATTCAGAAAACCAAGAATGCCTCAGTTGGGAAATTCATCGGATTTGTTGATAAAAACAATGACGGCATCAATGACCTGTTCCTGGATGCGGATGGAGATGGCAAGAATGATCTGGACGGGAAAAAATATCCTCATAAGTTTGAATTTCAAGACCTGAACAAAGACAAAATCAACGATATCTGGATAGACCGCGACGGAGATGGGGTTAACGATCTTGGTTCCCGGTTCACAGAAATGGAACGGCAGGAACGCCACCGCAATGTGCTAGATGTGGATGAGGACGGTCAGAATGATATAACTGGGGATAAATATGACCCAGCCAATTACCACTGGCGTGGGGAATCACGGGGATTCTGGGATGAGAACAACGGAAAACTCCAGGGTGCTTTTATCGATGCAGACGGCGACGGCATTGACGACCGGTTGAAAGATTTTGACAATTTTATAAAAAGCCGCCATGGCGGAGAAAAACGTTTGGATATGTTCATCGATATGGATGGCGATGGAATCTGTGATGACCGGACGGATTTTCTCAATTCAATGGGTAAACATGGTCGCAAAGGGAAATCGAATAGCGGTAATGATAAACATGGCGGTCATCATTAATGTTTTCTCAGAATGATAATGGTGTAAATCCAGTTTAGGGGAAATGAAAAATGCTATATCTGGTTATAATAACAATATTGTTATCCGGGTTCAGTTCTGTTTCGGTGCAGGCCCAGTGGACGAAGAGCTTTTCAGTCAGCACCAGTTATGACAACAATGCGTTCCGCAACTATGCCGGTTTATCCGACAATATTTCACAGTTTTCCGGCTACTTTGCAAAAGATTTCAGCAGCGAAAAGTGGCAGTCACGGCTGTATTATCGCGGAAGCTACAGTCTTTTTGCGCAGTACGATGCAAGAAATTATCATTATCATCAACTGGGAGGGGCTTTTTCCAGGGTTTTAAGCGATGGTGGAAACACCCTGAACTTGGGCATTAACAGCAGTTTGCGGGTTAACAGGACGATTTACGATTACTATAATTTTCAGGACGCATCAGTTTACGGGAACGTAAAAATCGTGATAAATTCCGCCTCCAATGCCAATCTGGGCTACCGTTTGCATGGGCGAAGGTATTCCAACCTGCCCGATCTTAATTACTCTGAACATTATTTCTTTGCCAGATATATCGGTTTTTTTCAAACCCGGACGACGTTGATGGTAGAGAGCAACTACGGACTCAAAATTTACCAGAGCCACATAACCGGCACTCAACCCGTTCAGGAAGACGGACAGGGGTTTGAGGGATACGGCACTCACCGGGGTGGTATGGGGCATTTCGGAAACACCGGTTCTATGGGAGACAATTCGCATATGAGCGAAATAGAGTCAAACAACACGAACCCGGGCGTAGGGCAATGGATCGGTCAGTTTCGCCTGGCACAATCACTGACAAACTCCACCGGTTTGAGCGTGGAATTTACACTCCGGCGAAATCCCGGCGGTGAAATTCGCTATTTGGCCGGGCAGGTTTCTGGCTATATCAGCGAGGACGAATTATTCGATGACCACTATGGATACGAAAGCGAGGAATTGGGAACTACACTAACCCAGATTTTCTCTGGAAAAGTTACACTTAAAGCCAGCATCGATACTCGCTGGAAAGATTATGTAAAGCGCAACGCACTTGATCTGAATGGCGATCCTGTACACGATCAATCGCTGCGGAAAGATCGTGAAGTGCAATTCTGGTTTAGCTTGGGCAAATCCTTTAGTATGCCGGGTGGCAAATCCATCAGCCTGATGGGCGAGTTTTACTGGATCGACAATCGATCAAATGATCTGTATTACAATTATCAGGTCAGCCTGATTTCGCTGGGATCAGGAATGTTGTTATAAATATATATGTTATCGTTTATTTCAATAAATCTTCAACTATCACACTATCATCAGCTTAAAGGAGTCGTCTTATGAAAAAGTTACGTAAATTTTTAGCATTATTCACCGGTTTTTTAATGCTTTTTAGTATGGGTGGTTTAGCCCAGAGCGGTCATCATCCCAACGGTCATTTTGACCCGGATTCCTTGATATTGGTTACTGTCACCGGCACGGCAATCATTGATTCCTCAATGCTTCACCCGGTTTACTATCTCGACGACAATGGCGACACCCAGCCTGATTATCATTTAAACTTTGGCCCATTTTGGTATCAGCCGGATAGCAGCGATGCCGTTCGCCCGCAGCATGGCGATGTTATAACCATTACCGGCGGCCTGCACGATATGCTAGTGGGGAATTTTCCGGTAATTGTGGTTTATGAAATCAACGGGGATTTTTGGCGCGATCCCTATAATGGATTCTGGAATCAGTTGGGGCACCACTCCCATACTGGTGGCCATCATCAGGGCGGTTGCCAGGGGTCTGCTTTTGGCTGGATGCATGACTCATTGGAAACCGTTTCTCTCAGCGGTCTGGCATTGGTGGATACGACGTTTGTGATGGCGCATTATTACCTGGATACCGACAACAACGGGGAGCCGGATTACTTTTTGAATTTTGGACCGCCCTGGTACGAACCGACTTCCGGGGCAACCCGCCCGAACAATGGCGATCAAATTGATATTACCGGTGGGTCGGTAGATAGCTTAGTCTTACCCATGGTAATTGTTTACGAAATCAACGGGCTTCTATGGCGTGATTCTACCAATATCGGTTCACACTTTGGTGGTCATTGGATTCACCGTAATATGGGACAACCTCAAAACATCAATGCTCCTTTTGATCCCGATGACCACATGCAGTTTAATCCCGGCTGGCATCCGGGTGGAATGATGATGCCGGATTCACTATTCTGCCAGATTCTGGAAGTCTATCCGCAGAATATTCCAAATACCGGAAATATGCATGTTTTCTCCGGATATGAAATCGGTATTTTTGAGCCCAATGGCGAGAATGGCATGTGGGGACACGGCGGATGCGGCGGCCATATGAATTTTGCCTCTAACATTCATTTCAAACTACATTATAACGATATTCAACTTCAAGGTAATAACATCGATGAAAATACCATACAAGCAAAATACTGGGACCGTCAAAGTAACAGCTGGATATCTGCCAGTAATTCGGTTATTGATCCAATCAACAACACTGTGACTTTTATACAATCAGATGTTAGGAATTTTGTGGTGCTAACAGGTACCCAAAATCTTGTCGCCCTCGAAAGCCCGGCTACATCAATACCCGGAGAATTTGATTTAAAACAGAATTATCCCAACCCTTTTAATCCCGGTACGACCATTGAATTTGAGCTGGTGAAAAACGCTCAAGTAGTACTGACAATTTACAACTCACTGGGTCAGCGGTTGTTTGATCTGATCAATGCACCTTTTACGCCCGGCAACCATCGCATTAATTTTGATGGTAGGACGCTGCCTTCAGGAATTTATTTCTATGAATTGAAAGTTGGCGAGCAAAGCCGGGTGATGCGTATGAATCTCATTAAATAAGGAAACTTATCCAATACTTATTAATGCGAATTACAAGTTGAAAGCTAAGCAGAACATAGCAGCAGCGAGTCTACCAAAGACATGTGTGATGAGTCCATTGTATGATCGAACTTTAGATGCCATTTGAATTCCGGTTTTTTGATCAATCCAGTTGAATAATGACTCGATTGGTTGACGCACACTGCTGACTGCGGTAGATAATATTTTTTCCAAATAATCAGGTTCTCTTATCTGTCCTTTCTTTTTCTTGACGGGTGTAAGTATTTGAAAATACTGTTTTTGCCAGGTAATTTCATGAAGAAGTTGTTTGATATAAGCCTTATCAGCGTATAATTGTCCGTGGTAGAGTTGCGGCAGAATGATTTCCAGCGTTTTTAGATCATTATCGCTAGCGGGTGTAAGAGCAATGTAATCAGCAACCGGCAATTTTCCGGGTCGGCGAGACGCCAAAATATGAAGTTTGACGCCATAATAATAGATACCTTTGGAAGCACAATAACTTTTGTTGGCAAATTCGCTGACAATCTTGGCCTGATTGCTTCTCCTGGCACTCGCTAAAATAATGGGCATTGAATCAATGAGTTTGATATCTTTAAATACCCCGGTTTGGGGAAAGGTCTCCAGTATTTTTTCAATCAGCGGAGCAAAAACTTCGCAGATGTAATTTAACCGGCGAATGTAGACGCTATAAGCCGGTAAATTCGGAAACCAATCGGATAAATGATTGCGCGTATAACTATAAATATCAATGACTTCACGTTGTTTTTTTATAATACCGAACAGGTAAATTGTAATCGCTTCTACATCACTAAAGGATGAACTGGAATTATTACTCATTCGTTGACAATACACCCATAATTCACTATGATAGAAAGTATCAATGTGATCATACAATGTAATCAATTGAAGCTGCCAATTCATTTTGCTCTTCTCCTTCTGTTGGTATACTTTCAGCAAAAGTAATTAACAACAGGGGGGAGGAGCTTTTCAACTTATATTTCACTTTAGTATATGTTTTTAAATAGCTTAAATAAATTACTTTAACCTGTAATTCGCATTATTAATCATAAAACACCCTTGTGCGGAAACCGTACGAGGGTGTTTTATGGATTTTGCCTTTTATTTGACAGGAAAGCATGTAAGGTTTTCCGATTTATATACCTTCATCCTCCTGCATTCGATTGCATCAAAAAACCAAAGTGGAAGTGCAGCCCAATACCCAAGATTCGCAACCGGATAAAATGTTAATTTCGATGTAAACGGCAATTGCACAATTGGGGGAGACAACACCCAATGCTTCAATTAACGGGCTCACAGTTATTTTTATTAAACACCAGTTTTTTCTACAACTGAATTCCCGAAAACAACATGAAAGCCATCGCCATTAACCCTGCGATAATAAAAGCTATGCCCAAACCTCTTAACCCTTCGGGGACATTGCTGTATTTCATCTTTTCCCGGATACCGGCTAAGGCAATTATTGCGATGGCAAATCCAGTCCCGCTGCCAAAACCATAGACAATACTCTCCGAAAAGTTATAGCCGCGTTCAACCATGAACAGCGAACCGCCGAGAATGGCGCAATTCACGGTTATCAACGGCAAAAAGATGCCCAGTGTGTGGTATAGTTTGGGGAAGTATTTGTCCAAAGCCATTTCCAGAATTTGAACAATGGTTGCGATCAAACCAATAAAAACGATATACTCCAGGAAGCTAATGTCCGCATCCGGAAATCCCGCCCAGGACAGTGCGCCCGGTTCCAAAATATAATGATAAATTAAATGATTGGCCGGAATGGTGATCGTTTGAACTAATGTCACCGCGATCCCCAATCCTATAGCTGTTTCTACCTTTTTGGAAACCGCTAAAAAAGTGCATATTCCTAAGAAGAATGCCAAAATAATGTTTTCGGTAAATACAGCCTTAAAAAATAAGCTGAGATATTGTTCAATCATATGCTCACTACCGGAAATTTCAGATTCAGACCTAACCTATAGATATCCGGTTAGGCCTGAATCAGGTCTTGTGTTTATTTTTTTAATCCGTGGTTTTAGCGAATGTTTCCACCAGCGTGCCGCAGCCTGACATGGATTCCCCAAAATAAGGATTGGCGATATCCTTTGTGTTGCTTAACCAATGCCCCCCGGATTCAACAGCCATGGGACAATGCAGCAGGAAAGTGTCATAGTTGAGTGGGCCAAATTTTTTGACAATCTCAATAAGCACATTGGAAATGGCTAAAAAACCACTTCGCTGTTCTTTTATTTCTTTTCCGGAAACCAGACCTACGACAGCCTGCTCGAGTGTCAGGATTTCCTTTTGCCACTGGGCCTGTTGGGTGCTTGTGAGTGCATCTGCCTTCAAGGCTTCAAATGCTTTTTTTAGTAATGCGGCCTTTTCTGCTGCAATTTTCACATTTTCGTCAAAAATGGCGCTCTCCAATTCAAAATATTCCTCCATTGCCCCAGAGAGTTGTCCGCAGAATTCCTGTGGAACTTTATTGTTTTGGCTTTTATCATGCGCAAAAATGCTACCGCTTGGCAACAAGCCTGCGAACAATAGCACCATCAGAATCCATTGAAAATGCTTGATCATTTGAAAATACCTCCAGTTTATGAATTAAATGCAATCGCAGCAGCTTCCGGTAAACAGGCTTCTGCGGATGGACCTAGTTTGCCATCGACGATGTGCAATGAGCGATGGACATAGTTCAGATTTTCCGGATTATGGGTAACCATAAGAATGGTTTGCCCTTCCTGGTTTAATTGATAAAACACTTTCATAATCTCGTTGCTGTTCGCAGAGTCGAGATTGCCGGTCGGTTCATCGGCTAATATGATCGGAGGACGGTTCACCAGGGCGCGAGCAATAGCGACCCGTTCCTGCTCACCACCACTTAACGTATCCGGAAGCCGATGGGCTTTGTTTGCCAGTCCCACTTTCTCCAGCATCGTTGCGGCCATGGCCTTTTTTTCAGTACGGGAAAATGATGTGACCGTCAACGGAAGCAGCACATTTTCGAGAACACTCAAATAGGGAATTAAATGAAATGACTGGAAAACAAAACCGATATATTCCCGGCGAAAATCTGCCAGTTGCTCAACGGTTAATTGAAACAGATCGATTTCATCAGTAAAAACGGCGCCGGTTGTGGGATGCATCAGCCCGCCCAGCAGCGAAAGTAAAGTGCTTTTGCCAGAACCGGATGGACCGGCAATCGCAATAAATTCTCCCAATTCCACATGGAAAGAAATATCATCTACTGCCGCAACGGTTTCCTCACCGCTGTGATAAGTTTTTCGCAAATTTATAACTTCGATAAAGCTCATTCGTTTAACCCTTTCGCATTGATCAATTACAAAGCCCGTAATGCCGTGGTCGGATCCAGTTTTGCCGCCTTCAAAGAGGGATAAAACGCCGCGCCGATGCCAATCGTGATGGAAAGCGCCATGGCCAAGCCAAATACCGTAAGGTCGAATGGAACAACCAGCGTTTGCACCCCAACCAGCGGCGCAGCATTTTGCGATATCATAAAACCAATCAAAAACCCCGAAACTCCGGCAATTGCGCTCAGAATAAACGCTTCAAGCAAAATAATTTGCAGGATATTTTTCTGACGAAAACCGACGGAGCGAAACAAGCCAATTTCTTTTTTCCGTTCATTCACCGATGCTGTCATGGTTGTAAAAACAATCAAACCGCCCACCAATAGCATGACGAGGGAAATCCCCAACGAAAAGTGATCGAACTGGTGCATTGCGGTCATTTTACTTTCGATGGTCTGGCGGATCGCTGTTACTCTGGCGCCAGGCAGTTTTTCGGATGTTTGCGCAACGATTTCCTCTATAGGACAGTCGTAACACTGTGCTGCAACTTCGATAAGACTTACCGCGGCAGGTTTGTTAAACAGACGCTGGGCTTTTTCCAGATCAATGAAAATCAATCCATCATCTTGTGAACCGGTTTCCTGCAAAATGCCGCTAATTGTGAAGGTCTGGCCATTTAATGAAATATCCTGCCCTGGTTTGAGGTTGAGCTGGCGTCCGACCTCAGCGCCAATTAGCGCTTCGTGATCTTTTTGTGGAGAAACACCAACAATCTTCCACCATTTTTTAAGTTGAGTTTCCGCGGCAAAATCCACCCCAACCGCCATTACACGGCGGGATTGTAAATCAGTTACATTCAGCAATTTGGGCGCCACGATGCTAATGTTTTCTTTGTTTTTGATGGTGCGGATCGCCTCAATGTCAGCGACATGTAGGTCTCGTTGATCAAATGACACCCCAGCTACTGACATACCGCCATAAGATAACGCCAGGTCATCTGATTTGGGCACAATGAGGATATTGGCGCCATATTCGTCGAGCTTTTGGGCAATATCAACGCTCATTGCACGAGAAATACTCCACAATATAATGACTGTGCCTACGGCAATTGTTAAGCCTATTAATTGAAAAATCATTCGAGACTTGCGGCGCCAAAGACTGTTAAGTGCGATATTATATAATTTCATGATGTTTTTAACCTTACTACACTATGCAGTTTCACGGTTTTTGGGGTATACAAATACCCATCATTCCTAAATCCAGCGACAGATATATTCTTTCATCAGTGACTAAATTCTTCCAAGCGTCTAACATATTTTTTGACCATCGAATATCATCAAAAACCATAACACTGTTGCCAGACAGCAACGGATATAGCTGGCCAAAGTATTTTAATGTTGCTTCACCATCATGGTGTCCATCAAGAAAGACAAAATCCAGTTGTTTGCAGTTTTCCAGAATGGTATTCAAGCCATTTTGGAAACTTTCATTTACAACTTTTACTTTGGGCAATTGCAACTTTTGTAAATTGTTTGAAGCGATGGTGGCTAAAGGCTCCGCACCTTCGATTGTCAGCAGCTTGCCTGCCTCGTTCAGCTCCAATGCCGCTGCAATATATGCAGCTGATATTCCAACGCAACTTCCCAGTTCAAGACAGTTTTCAGGCTTTAAATTTCTAACCAGGTGAAATAATAATCCAGTCCAGAAAATCTGTTTGTTGGAAAGCCGGCTTATATCGCTAATACTACGCTCAGCAACTTTGACATCGTTCCCGGTCATATTGTATTCGCTGACGCGATCTGATCCAGCGCCAAAATCAATGATTTGAACGACTTGATCATTATTGTTCAGAGAATCTCTCAACAACTCTATTTTTTGAACCCAGTAACTTTCCTCAGCGCTGAAAGAATAATTTAATGCCTTTTTTAGGGTAATATCCAGATACTTAACTTCCGAATTTTCAGTTTTTTGTATCTTTTTATGGGCATTTATTAAAAGTAATCCAAAAATCAATTGATACACTCTTCTTTCAATATTGCGTCGAAAAAAATAGCTGTTTAGTGCCATGATTACTCGCTTGTTTTATATGCTGTTTAGGCTCGGGGTACCCACTCAACAACTTTTGCAGCATCAATATGGATCTCATTGCCAACAACAGCACTTGGTAATGGATCCGGTGGGTAATCTTGACAAGCACCACTTATCCCGCTTAAGTTATTGAGATCCCATGTGGTGCCGCAGGAGTTGCAATACAGTTGGTCGGAACGGATGTGAAAACGGGTGGACTTGCAGGGTTCGCACATGCTAACCGCAGTTACCACTTTTCCTTCGGTAGAAATATATGCCAGCAACGGAACCACTCCGCGGGGTGATTGGTAATCAAAAGCCACAAACTTTTGGGTTTTTACCAAATCTAATGGCAGGATGATCTTGCCATTCTCCACCTTCACCTGTACCGGCTGCATCTGGGTTGGGGACGCCGGGTATTGCTCTCCCCCGGAAACGACAGGCTGGTTTTCAAGGATGGGATTGCTTCGGGAGGGCAAGCTGTTGACAAACGTGAACAGTCCCAAGGCGACCATCACGCCCACTACGAGGTAAAGTCCTTTTCGGGTTTTTGCAGAGTGCTGGTTTTTACCCAACACCCTCGCGCGTTTATCCTGGTAGTTGACCTGTTGTTTTTCAGAAGCAGTTCTTTCATCCGTGGCAAGTAATTCCGCTCCACATTCGCTGCAATATTTAGCGATTGGCTGAACCGCTGATCCGCATTGAGTACAAAAGTTGGCCATATTTTTTCTCCTTTACCGAATTCGACCACCGTATTTTTGTTCGACGTTGTCAATTACTTGTGCAACTGTGTAATTCCCGGTTGCGATTTGTTCGTCTATAAATTGTTTAACCTCTACAGCGCCGCGCGGATGATCACAACTGCAATCTTTTAACTCGTCAATTGCGCATTGTCCGCAGGGGCAGGAAAATTGTTCGATAATTTGCTGGCGGTTGGCAATTCCGGCCAAGGCATCGCCATTGGGCATATTCACTTCATTCGCAGGTGTGTTGGCAGTTAAGGCGGTCGGAAGATTTAAATTCAAATCATTTTTGTCTAATGACAGTTGTGTAGATTTTAACCCGCCATATTGGTTGTTTAAAACCTTCACGACATCATCCGCATTTTGACCGCCGGCAAGGGCATTGCGGATAAAGTCGCGTTCTTTACGAGCGGTAGCGCATGAACAAGATTCTAACGGTTCGCTCGGACAACTGCCACAGGCACACACAAACTTTGAAGCTACTTCCCGCATCTGTGCCTCCAAAGCGGGATTCGTGCTGACATTTTCTACGTAACGTTCAGATATTTTTAACGATTTTTCATTCATGTAAACCGCATAAACACCGAACAAAACCACACCCAGGGCAATCATTCCTATTACTTTGTAATTCCAACCCTGCAGGGTGCCACGCCTTACGGTGTGCCGGACATGCTCTGCGCTTGTTTTTTGTTTTTTGCGTTTTTTTCGTGAAGGCTTGCTACTCTTGGGTGTTGCTGTCGGTTTATGATGTTCATTTGCCGATTTTTCCCCCGAGGAAAGCTTAATACCACATTTACCACAGTATTTCGCATTATGCGGATTTTCAAAACCACATTCCCGGCAATAGGTGCCTTTGTTTCCTTTTTCCGGCAAATCGCTGCCACATTGAAAACAAAATTTTGCAGTTAACTCATTATCAGTTTGACAATTCGGACACTTTTTTGATGGTGTCATGATAATGTTCCTTGTTGTTTTTTGTTAAATTTACCGGTGGTGACATACGGTTAAGCAGAGCGATAATAGCACCCAAAGTGATAATGATCGTTCCAATCCACAAAACACTCATAAACGGTTTTCTGCTGATTTCGATAATCAACAGTTCCTTCGCTTCAGTGATAGGTAGGGAATTTTCATTCAATCCTTCGAGTTGTAATTCGATGGTCTTCTGATTGGCATCCAGTCCATTGAGAATAACGGTTATTTTTTGTTGTTTACCGGCTTGATTAAATAAAATTTCAGCATTTTCTGAGCGGTTCTGACCACCGTCAAAAATAACAGCCGGTATTGCATGAAAGGTGTTTTCACCGCTGTTGATTGTTAACCGGGCGCCCACTTTCATTTGATTGGATCCCGCATGTTCTCCGATTTCAAATTGATCGAATGTGATTTGCATATCCTTGAATTGTTTTGTTTCTCCCTTGGTGAGGCGCAACACCTGTGCATTAGAGGCTGTTTGAGCGGTGTTACGGATTTCTATCGGTGAAATATAAATATCGCCGAGCAACCCTGCTTTTACATCCGGCTCTCGCATGGTAGATCGGTTATATTCACTATAATAGAAACGAGGTTGGGCAATGTAGTTGCCGCCTTCGGAGGACACGCGAATATTAACGACATTTTTTCCGTTTACCGCAGGCGTAACGCCCTGATAAAGCAGTTGATGATCCATCACCTGAACGGGAACGCCTCTTTCTAATACAAACTGTTGGGCAGTATCGAATGTTGCAGATACAATGATACCGATCAAAAGCAATGCAACCCCAACGTGACTAAGTGGAGCGCCGGAAATCAGCCAATTGATCCGAAACAGTTTGACAGTAACAAACAAGTTGCTCCAGAATGCGAATGCTGCCGCCGCTGTGAAAGTTAATTTCGTGATTTCGGTCATCCCAAACCAAAATGCCACCGCAGTAGAAACGATTGTAAATATCAATGATGGCAGCAGTGTTTTTAAGAGATTGTTCGTGCTTTCCCAGCGAAGATAGGGAGCAAACCCCAGAAACAGCGCCAGCGCAATCCCTATCGGAATGTGTACGATATTATAAAAGGAGGTATCCACCTGTGCCGGTTTGCCAACCAGTCCGGTAAAGAGCGGTGAAGAAGTACCGATGAAGGTGAGGAAAGCAGAAAGTGAGAAAACCAGCATGCTGGACAAAAGGATCGCTTCACGGTTTAAGGTGGTTAGATTTAACTCCTGAAATTGAATATGCTGATGCCGGGACCGTAAAACCGTCACACCGGTAACCAGAATGGCCATGATAAACATAACTAAATAGAGATTAATTCCGAGATCCTGAAAAGAGTGGACAGAGAAATCTGCCAAAACCCCGCTGCGGGTGAGAAAAGTGGCGTAAATTACCAAAGCAAAGGTGAATATTGTCAGCAAAAAATTTACCCTAGGTAACGCACCTGTTTTTCGTTGTACCAGCAATCCATGGATGAGCGCCAAGGTAGTCAACCAGGGAACAAGAGAGGAATTTTCAACCGGATCCCACCCCCAATATCCTCCCCATCCCAACACTTTGTATGCCCAATAACCGCCGATAATTATACCCGCACCTAAAGTGAGGGATGTAAAAACTGTCCACGGTAAAGCTTTTGCAATAAACGCTGAATATTCTCGGCGAATCAGAGCCGCTATTGCCAGGGCAAATGGAAAGGCCGCGGCGGCATAGCCGACAAACAGCATAGGTGGATGAATGACCATCCAGGGGTTTTGTAAGAGCGGATTCAAGCCTGCGCCATCCGGTGGTGTTTGCGAAAGTAATTCAAACGGACTGGCTTTTAGCAAAATTGCCAGGAAAAAGACCAGCACACCGTTAATAACCAGCATCGCAACAGCCTCAAATTGCCCGGCGGTCTTGATAAACACCAGCCCCATAAGTGCGATTAACAAGGCCCACAGTAAAAACGACCCCTCCTGACCTGCCCAGAACGAAGAGATCAGATAGCCAAACGGAAGATCCATTGAAGAGTACCGATAGACATAATCCACTTGAAAATGATGTGACAAAATCAGATACAGCAAGAAAGCCGAAGCAAGACTCACTAACCCAGTCATTACATAAAAACCCCTTCTGGCAGATGCAAAGTTAGGCAGATATCCATTTTTTGTTTTTCGTTTTTGTTGTTTTTCCGAAATGGCAATTGTCCAATATTGCCAACCACTAACGATTGTCGCAATTAATGCGAACATTATAAGCAGTATTCCCATGGTCATGGCATTTTCCTCAATCTGGAATAGAATCATTTATCCGGTTAACCATTTTAAATTGGTTTTGTCTCATCAGTACTAACAATAATCGCCTTCTATCTGTGTGGTTTTCAAAACCGAAAGGAAATGATAACCGACTTATTCACCAATATTAGTCTTTCAGTTCCTTTTTCATATGCTCAAATTCCGCTTCGTTAATTTCACCTTTGGCATAGCGTTGCTTAAGGATTTCTACAGCATCTTCCGGTTGCGTATTGTTGCCTTGACGATACATTCCTCGAATCAACAATCCAATGAAAATCGCCAAAAATAAAAAGCCAAAAATCCAACCGACATGTATTGGCGCCTCTCCGTTCATCATGATACACCTCCGGTTTTTAGATCAAACCGGGGATGGCTTGTCCCCCAGAATCATCATTTAAGCCTTACCCCGGCTTTTATTCAAATAACTATATATGTTGAATAACCTTCTGTAACTTTTGACGAATTTGTGCGGCAATTTCTGATAAATGTGGATTATTCACTGCCTGCATAGACGCAATAGGGTCAATCGCCGCTATTTCAACTTTATCGGGTGCAATTTCTTGCACAATCACATTACATGGTAGCATAGTACCGATTTTGTTTTCTACTTTTAACGCCTTGTAAGCGAACGGTGGATTGCAAGCGCCCAAAATGCGATACTGACGAAATTCAACATCCAGTTTCTTTTTCATTGTTTCTGCGACATCTATTTCGGTTAAAATGCCAAACCCTTCCTGCTTTAGCGCTTCGATAGTATTCTTAAGGGCATCTTCAAAAGACATATCTAATGTTCGGGCGAAATAATAAGCGCTTCCCATTTACAGCCTCCTTAACAAGCGATATATTCTGTTAATTTTGAGTTTCATTTTTTTGTTGTTTAGATCGTTGAACAAACTTCTCCGGATCACGATCAAATTCTTTTTTACAATTCTCATGGCAAAAATAGTATGTTTTGCCTTTATATGTTGTGGTTGCCGCAGGCGCTTTTTCATCGACCATCATTCCACATACAGGGTCTTTTACCATTTTGAGAGCCTCCGATTTTATTTGTTTTTTTGTAGATATTTTTGCGGATGTTGTTCAAATTCCTTTTGGCATTGCGGACAACACAAATAATACTTTTTCCCCTCATAAGTTACCACAATATGGGCTTTATTAAGATTCAGGCGTTTGCCGCATACCGGATCGATGTGATGACTCATTATTCTAATCCTCCTTTTTGTTATAGCGCCCATTCCAAACCACTGGAAAAACTGAAATCTGGAGTGGTTTCGCTCAAACCGGCTAAACCGATGGCGGTCAACATAATTCCCGCCCGAAGCTGGTGATTGAGCCCCAGGGAAACCTGGCGAATGGGTTCTAATCCGTTTAAAATAGTTGAATAGTTTTGGTAATAAATCAGCAGGCCTGTTTGCTCCCGGTTAAAAAACTTGCCGGCACCAATGCCGAATACCAGCGGGTCTTTGTATGTTATTCCTGCCGGATCGCCAAGGACCCAGAAACCGACCTCGGCAACTGCAATATAGGATTGAAAACGTTTGCGAACAGTCAGGGAAGCGCCGTAATCGAATTCGCCGCTGCCAAACCCGTTTTCTGTGCCGGCGGTCGGCGCTTTGATTCGCAGATTTGCTGCGATATAGGGCTGTCTTTTATCGTTAGACAAAACCTGGTAAGCCGCGCTGAGATATAAATCCCCCAAACCAGTTGTCATATTCGCCATCCCATTACCGCCGGCCATGTTCCCACCATGGTGGGAACTGCCTGGTTCTCCACTGTCGTGATGCGTTGACGGAAAAAAGGCTCCGCCGCTGCCTGTAACCAGGTCGCTGTTTTGGGAGATTAGCGGAATACTGGTGAAAAGACTCCATTTGTCGCTTTGATAACGCAAACCGCCATAGAGGTAAAATGTAGAGGTGTTTTGATCAAAAACATAGTTCCCGGTACTATATTGCAGACTGCTGCTGATCGTCCATTTCTCAGCTGCAAGAGTGTCTTCGAAGATACCTAAAAATGAAATTACACATATTTGTGTGATCAATGAGGTTTTAATTAATTGTCCAATCATTTCAGATTCCAATAAGTTTTATGGCTATCAGCATCCATACCGGCGGAGTAACCAGCACTCCGCCGGAATGGGGAGCCTAGTGAGAGAGATTATCTAATCAATTTAGTTTTTCTTTGCTTTGCCCTGAAGTTTTTGAATCTCTTCCACATTTTTAATCATACCGTCCATTGATTGCATCATTTGCCCCATTTGTTGATGCATCTCTTCCATATGTTTTTTCATTTCGGGGTCCTGCATCACCTCTTTGTTATTCATTATATCCTGCATGTGCAGCATGTTTTTATTCATTGTCTTGGCCATATCATCCATGCTGTGCACCATCTGCATCATACTGTTATTGCCTTGCATCATTCCCATGTCGCCTTCACCGTGCATCATTTGCATCATCCCAGTGGTTTTACCCATGATTTCCTGCATGTGTTGCATCATATCACTCATAGACGCCATGTGTTGCCCCATTTCCTGCATATTCCCTTGCTGTTGATGTTGGTGTCCTTCCATGTGCTGGGCTTGGAGCGAGCCCGCCATGAACAAAAGGGTAAATACCATAATGAATAGCAGTGAAAATTGCTGATTTTTCTTTAACATAGTAATTCTCCTTAATGCTGGTTTATGAATTGATTGATGTATCATTTTAATATCTATGGATTTTTCGAGTAAAAATTTTCCATTTTAGAAATGGTTGGTGTGAATTTGGGCAACTGTGAAAGCATACGGTTGGCAATAAACAATAGTAAACCGTAAATGCTAAAACCTGACAAAACACCCCACAATTCACTTAAGGGTAAGTGAAAATAATGTTCAGCAATCAAATAACCGCCTATCAGCAACGGTATCGGCAAAACAAAAATAATGAGTGCCGAAAGATTCCTTGCCAGTTCAGACGTTTTAATGGTGACATAATCGCCGACAGAGAAACCTGCTTGTCCGGGCAGCGTCATTTCCCGGTAGGCTGATGAGGGGCCATGAAATGTGCAGCTTTCTTTTCCCTTGCATAATCCACAACCCTCGGTCGTTGGAATAATAAGGGTGATTTTTTCCGGTTCAACTTTGATGATTTTTCCAATTTCTTCTGACATTTTCATCTCACGCTAACATTTTCACTAATCTTAACTTCAAAGAACATGCCATAAATTTTTCTATTGCTTAAACTATGTTAAATCTAAACTTAGAATATTCTTTTAAGATTTTTTATGAATAATAGTATAGATTATTCTCCACAATGAATGTATATGTGGAGAATAATATACAGTTTTTATAGTGCTTTTTCACCGATCGCGCCGGTGCGAATTTTGATAGCCATTTCCACTGGAGAAACGTAGATGATTCCATCACCCTTCATTCCAGAATAAGCTGTTTTTCGAATAGCTTCCACAATTTCATGGACGCGTTCATCTGCGCAAACCACCTCCAACTTGGCGACATCGGAATAACGTTCCAGGCATTTGATGGAATATTTGGCATGCTGGGGATCGGCAAGAATGCCAACGCCCATAACATCAATCAACGTGATGTCGTTTATGCCGATGTTTTCCAATACTTCAATAACTTTCTCAGCCTTTTGGCAGCGTATATAAGCTTTAATTTCTTTCATGGTTTACCTCAGGATATAATTATACAAGTTGTTATTTTTTTATTTGCCGTTATCGCCAACGACAAGTGCGAGAACTCCACTTGCGCGAAAATAGCCTTTAGTGATTATCTACGGTTTCGCCAACGATGATGTATGAGAATCCACCATACAACTCAAGCTTGAAAGTATTGTGCAAATATTGATGAAAGGCATCGGATATTGTTTCCCACGAGCGCTGCTTCACATAGTCATTGGTTACACCAAAGGGACGTGTAATAAACACGTATATTGGCCACAACCTTGAAAGCCAATTGGCAGGCATTTTCAAATCCAGAACAACCCAGCGGCTACCGGGAGATAGTGAACTGGCTCCATTTTCAACGATTTTATTCAGATCCGGCATCATGGATAGCGCAAAGGTTGAGATTATTCCATCGACTTGTTCAGTAAATTGAAAAGTGGCCGCATCCGCCTGCACCAATTCAACATTTGTCCAACCTTCTTTTTTAATACGCTGTCTGGCACGTTTGAGCATGGCATCGGTTAAATCAACGCCAATGATTTTGCCTTTTTCGCCCACAACATGTTGTAGCAACGGAAAATTCAAGCCGGTGCCGCATCCAATGTCAACGACCGTATCGCCCCGTTGAAGCGCCATCGCATTCACGGCCTTTTTGCGATATGCATATTCCCGATATCCAATCAAGTAGTATAGATTGGCTGTAAAATTGTAATTCCCGGCCCTCTTGCGATACAGACGAATAACTTCAGCACTATTTAAAACAGTCATTTTACCTCCTCCGGCAGAAGTTTTCTGTTTTCAATAAAACAAGCCTGTTTCCAAAACGCTGATCAGGTCACTTTCAACTTTTTAATTTCCCGGCTTTTCCAGAGATAATAAATAGCCGGGATAACGACCAGTGTCAATACTGTTGAACTCACCATCCCACCGACCATCGGTGCCGCGATTCGTTTCATGGTTTGTGATCCTGTACCGGTTCCCCAGAGAATGGGGAGTAACCCAATCATGGTTGTAACAACGGTCATTAGTTTTGGGCGTACGCGTTCCACAGCGCCTTCTATTACAGCAGCATATAGATCATTCATGCCACGCATCTCACCACGCATCATGCGATCTTTATACACATTATCCAGATAAACTAGCATAACAACGCCGGTTTCGGCGGCCAAACCAGCCAACGCGATAAAACCGACACCTACGGCAACGCTAAAATTGTAATCCAGAAAGTAAAGGAACCAGACACCGCCCACTAAAGCAAAAGGGAGTGAGAGCATAACAATGAGGCTTTCCTGGATATTTTTGAAATTGAAATAGAGTAACAGAAGTATGATTAGCAAGGTTACCGGAACCACAATATTCAGCCGCTTTTGAGCGCGCTGCATATATTCGTATTGCCCGCTCCACACCAGGCTGTAACCTTCGGGGAAATCAACTTCCTGATCGACAACTTTTTTAGCATTTTGGACATAGGTGCCAACATCTATGCCGCGCAGATCCACATAAAGCCATGCCGTACGGCGAGCATTTTCACTTTTGATCACTGGCGGGCCTTTTTTGATTTCGGGAGTAGCGACATAGCTGAGCGGTATCTGCGCCCCGGAAGGCGTAGGGATCAGCACTCGATTGAGGGCGCTTAAATTGTCTCGCAGTTCCCGAGGATAGCGTAGATTCACGGGGTATCTTTCCAGCCCTTCTACAGTATAGGTAACGTTCATCCCCCCAATTGCGGACATGATGACGTCCTGCACATCCCCCACGGTTAACCCATATCGCGCCGCTTCTTCGCGGTTTATATTGAAATCAAGATAGTTTCCCCCCACTGTTTTATCGGGGAAGACACTCAGTGTGCCGGGAACCTTTTGGACGGTTGCAGCTACCCGTTGAGCCAGATCCGAAAGGGTTTGCAAATCCGGCCCCATCAATTTGATTCCCACAGGCGTTTTGATTCCTGTTGAGAGCATATCGATCCGCGTTTTGATGGGCATTGTCCAGGCGTTGGTAAGTCCGGGGAATTTAATGGCTGCATCCAATTCATCGACCAGTTTTTCGATGGTCATTCCCGGGCGCCACTCTCTTTCGGGTTTCAACATAATGGTGGTTTCTATCATAGAGAGCGGCGCCGGATCCGTAGCGCTTTCCGCACGGCCGATTTTGCCGAAAACATGGTGAACTTCAGGGAAGCTTTTGATGATTTTATCCGTTTGCTGCAAAAGCTCTTTAGCTTTGGTAATGCTGATTCCGGGATCGGCAGTCGGCATATATAGCAAATCACCCTCATTCAACGGCGGCATAAACTCCGAGCCGATTCGCTGAAGCGGGAAAACAGTAACCACTAAAACGACCAGTGCTGCAATTATCGTTGACCAACGAAACCGCAAAACAAAATTGATAATAGGCCGATACAACTTAATGAGAATCCGGCTAATAGGATTTTTCATTTCCGGGAGAATTTTTCCTCGTACAAAATATCCCATCAAAACCGGAACGATCGTAATACCCATAAATGCGGCCGCAGCCATTGCATATGTTTTGGTATATGCCAGTGGCTTAAAGAGCCTTCCTTCCTGCGCCTGTAGTGTAAATACAGGTAAGAATGACAGCGTTATAATCAGGAGTGAATAAAAAAGCGCCGGCCCCACCTCTTTTGAAGAGTCTATAATAATCCGCCAGTGATCCTTTTTCCCGCCATCGCGTTCAATGTGCTTATGGGCATTTTCGATCATGACAATCGCCGCATCCACCATCGCGCCAATGGCAATGGCAATCCCTCCCAGCGACATAATGTTGGCATTTATGCCCTGAAAATACATCACCAGAAAAGAGATTAATATTCCTGCGGGCAATGTAAAAAGCGCCACGAATGCGCTGCGAAAGTGGAGCAGAAATACGATACAAACCAGCGCGACAACAATAAGTTCTTCCGTGAGTTTAACTTTCAGGTTATCAATCGCTCTTTCGATGAGTCCTGAGCGGTCATAAGCCATTTTAATGGAAACGCCCTCCGGCAAGCCTTTTTCCAGCTCCTTAAGTTTGGTTTTTACCCGTTCGATGGTTTTGAGTGCATTTTCTCCAAAGCGCATCACAACAACCCCGCCGACGGTTTCGCCCTCGCCATTCCAGTCCGCCAGTCCACGACGCAGTTCCGGCCCGATGGTCACGTTTGCTACCTGCCGGAGCAATATCGGCGTGCCGTTTTCATCCACACCCAGTGATATATTCTCCAAATCAGCTATGGTTTTTATATAACCGAGCCCCCGCACCATAAACTCCGTCTCGCCCATCTCCACCAGGCGTCCGCCCACATCATTGTTGCTGCGTTGAATGGCCATTCGGATTTTGGAGATCGGAAGATTGTATGCCACAAGCTTATTGGGATCTACCTCTACTTGATATTGCTTAACAAAACCGCCGATGCTGGCAACTTCCGCAACACCCGGCACACTGGTTAATTCATACCGCAGATACCAATCCTGAATGGAGCGAAGCTGTTGCAAATCGTATTTATCGCCGCCATCCAGCACATATTCATATACCCACCCGACACCCGTTGCATCCGGCCCCAGCGATGGGGTAACGCCGGCAGGCAAGCGTTTGCTTACGTAGCTGAGATATTCCAATACCCTGCTGCGCGCCCAATAGAGGTCTGTGCCATCCTCGAAAATAATGTAAACAAACGATAGCCCAAAAAAGGAATATCCCCGGACCACTTTGGCATACGGCACGGCCAGCATGGCGCTGGTTAAAGGATAAGTAACCTGGTCTTCCACAACCTGGGGGGCCTGACCCGGATATTCAGTAAAAATAATAACTTGCACGTCACTAAGGTCGGGAATCGCATCTATGGGGGTGTTTAAGAGGGCATAAACCCCACCCAAACAGATCATCAGGGTGAAAATGATTACCAACAAGCGGTTGTTCACAGATGCTTCAATAATTTTCTCTAACATTTAATCGCTCCGTTTGCTATCAATTCGTATTTGCAGATCAGTGTCAATTACTTTGGCCGGAACTGAGATCCGGGTGATCTTTGTGGTCACTACCTTCCATTTTTAGTTGGGGATCTTTCATGGAATTCCCGTGATCATGACTTGGCGAAGCGGAGGTATCATGGGCGTTGTGTTCATCTGTGGCATTCATGTCGCCCATCTGGTGCTGGTGATCGTCAGATGAATTCATACCATCCATCTGGTCTTGTTCCATGGAAGGTTTTTTACCGCCCTGGCGTTCTTTCAACATTTTCTGGATAGCTTCCTGTAACCGACTTTCGCTGTCCAACAAGAATTGGGCAGAAATGACCACCTGTTCGCCCTCCAGCAAGCCAGAAATCACTCTTACATAGCGGTTGTTTGGTCCGCCTTCTTCGCCGATTTGGATATCACGCGGCTCAAACTTGCCGGGTTCACGGGTTACAAATACCACATTTCGCTTGCCTGAGCGAATGACAGCTTCAATCGGTATCACCAATGCATCGGGAATCACTTTTCCGTGCAGTTGAACATTTACATACATGCCCGGCTTCAATTCGAGATCCGGGTTTTGAAATTCCAAACGAACGTGCACATCACGGGCTTTTTCCCGCAAAAACGGATATATATAAGAAACTCTTCCGGTATACGTTTTTCCCGGTTGGTATGAAAGCGTCATTTCGGCTGTTTGCCCTTCCACAATCCAGGGCACCTCATAATCATAAATACTGGCATGCACCCAAACCTCTCGCAGATCCGCTATTTGGAACAGCTTCATGCCTTCCTTAATATGTCCGCCTTCAATGGCATTTTTCTCAATAACCATGCCAGTGGATTGAGCGCGAAGTAAAACCGTTTTTTTCACTTCACCGGTATTTTCCAATCGTTCAAGTTCTGATTTTGGAACATCCCAATAAAGCAGGCGCTTGCGGGTTGATTCCAACAGCGTTTCACCTCCTTCGCGAATGGAGGCAATTCTACTTTCACGAACCATCTCCCTTGTCTTCAGTGCCAGTAAATATTCCTGCTGTGTTGTAACCAATTCAGGCGAATAAATTTCCATTAGCGGTTGTCCCGCGTTGACCATCTCGCCGGTATAATCCACAAATAATCTTTCGATCCATCCTGACATTTTGGTGTTTATTTCATAGAGTTTGTCTTCATTGTAATCGACTTTGCCGACGGTTCGTATTTCGTGGTGAAAGTCCATACGCGATACGGTACCGTAACGAACACCCATGTTTTGCACGGTAACCGGATCAATCGAAATAGCGCCGCTACTCGATTGTTCATCACCCTCATAGACAGGAATCAGATCCATTCCCATCGCCGATTTTCCGGGTTTATCGTAAATCTCAGTCGGGTTCATAGGTGCCTGCCAGTACAGAATTTTGCGTTCTCCATTGGGCTTTGTATCCGCCGTTTTGGGTTGGGAAGATTCGCTGGTGTTTTTAACGGGAACCAGGTTCATCCCACATTTAGGGCATTGCCCCGGCTCATCGACAATTACTTCCGGGTGCATTCCGCAAGTCCAAAGCTGTGCACTCTCTTCCGTGATCATTTCCGCTCCAGACGTGTCTTTCTTTTCAGAGCTGCATCCGGACAGAAATCCGCCGAGGGCAATGACAGAAAAAAGAATAAATAAACCAATTAACATATTTCGTTTGTGCATTACATGCTCCAAAGGTTTGTCGGTGATTTTATCCATATCATTTGGTTAACAATGTTTACTTTTGAAAATCCACGCCTGTCAGCGCTTCCAGTTTTGCAATTCCCTTATAATAGTCACTGATTATCCGGTGATAATCCTGTTCGAAATTGAAAAGGTTAATCTGGTTCGTCAAAAGGGTGAGAAAATCCACTTTGTCCGTTTGATATCCGGCAATAGCAGATTGCAACGATTGCGACGCCTGGGGAATAATGCCTGTTTGGTACAACTCAACCAATTTTTCATTCTTGCGCAAGTCATTTAAACTAACGTCAATCGCCGCATATACCTGGTTTTTAATATCCCGGTATTTATCCGCCACCGAATTACGCATGAGTTGGCTCTCTGCTACCTGTTGACGTTGTTTGCGCCAGAAATACAGCGGGACTTTTACACTGAACATACCGGAGATAAAATCGGCGCCGCCCATGCCGCTTTGCAGAACTTCCCGTTGGGTGTATGCAACCCCGAGGCTAAAATCCGGTAAATATTCCCTTTTTGCGAGTTTGATTTTTTGCTCACTCTGACGTTCTGTGGCTTGCCAGGCTTGTAATAATGGACGGGCGGTGTCTGCCTGTGCTTTTAATTCCGCAAAATCCAAAGAGCGTTCACGATAAATGAGATCCTCCGTTGAACCCAGCGGAAGATCTGCCGGGCGATTGAGCAAAGCATTGAGCTGTGCTTCTAACGCATCACGTTTTTGTTGTAATTGAATCTGGCGGTCGCTCATTTTGGACCGTTCAACTTGGGCACGTAAGACATCTTGTTGTAACCCGGTTCCCACGCTGTATTTGGATTCAGCGATTTCTACAAATTCTGAGAGGATTGCTTCATTTTTTCCGGTAATCTCGATGGCTCTATCAACAAAATACAGATCATAGTAAGTGTTTTTGACTTGTTGCACCAACTGATTGCGAAGCTCCTGATAGCGGTATTCAGAAGTGGAAGCATTTTCCCGGGCAATGGTTTCCCTGAGCCCTTGCTTACCCGGAAAAGGAAACATCTGCATGATGGCAATCTGCTTACCGGTCATCGGTTCCTGGTTAAAATCGAGGGTATTCACCGGCAGATTCATCAAATTGAAACTGATTACCGGGTCCGGCAAGGCGCCAGCCTGGGGAATTTTAGCGTTTTCGGCCTGCCAGGCATTTTGTGCGGATTGCAGGTCCGGATTGTTATCCAAAGCTTCCCTGATAAGCTCCGGCAATCTAAGTGTGTTTTCCGGTGACTGTGCCGCTAACGAGGGAAAAAGAGCTATCAGCAACAAGAGGGTTATCAAATTAACATATCGATACATTCCCAAATTCCTTTCTTTTTCAATCCATTTCATTTTGTTCAATTTCCACATCTGGATTTTCCGGTCGGATAAGTTTTGGCTGTTCGAGAAAATGGGTAGAAATGCTTTTTTGATGCTTCAGCGCAAAAATGCTAAACACTACCAACAGCAAACTACCCCACCAAAAATAGCTGAAAGTGTGCATGTACTGATGGTGCAAGTTCTCAGTAGAAAATGACGTGGACTGTTCTGCGTATTTGCCGGATGGAGTTTCTTTTGATTGTAAAACTTGATCATTGGTATCATGAGAGTGACGATAATCATGATCCGGAAATGCCAGCCGATGAAACAGACAGGTAAATTGATTATCCAGGTTAATTGGAAAGAAAAGGACCGTTCCGTTCAACCCGATGATCAAAAGAACCAACAGAGTGATATTTTTAGGTCTAAAATTCTGTGTACTCAAAGCTGCATTTCCTTTCCGTTTTCCGAATACTTCCGGTACGGTATTCAATGATGATGCCAAAAATGTTGTTGTCAAGGGAGAAGTGAAGATAATTCCAGGTTTTACAGTGGGTTGGAAGCTGTTAAAATAAAAGAGTCAATGGTTTAGAGCAGGGTGTTAAGCGGATGGATCTCAGAAAAACGCGGAATATTCTACATTCAAATTGTAGAATATTCTACAGAATTACGAAAAACAAAAATGATCATAAATTTAATTGGATGGGTATCGAGGGTTCAAGCCCCGAAGATGTAAAGCCACCCTATTTTATCGTAATGTGATAACAAAAGGTGGCTTTACATTTCTTTATACAGCGGGTGACCTTTACAAAAGGTTTATCCAGTTTTTGTAATGGTTATGAATCTATGTTAACTGTCGAGATACTGTTTTTTTCTTTCCTGAATGTATCAACAGACAGATTTCCGGCACCTGTAAATAAAAGGGAAATCAGGCAGGCAATATATAGTAAGTTGATTTCGATACCCGGCACGCCAAATTTGGGGCCAGCTTCAATCATGATATTGACATTCATTAAATCAAATCCGTTGGGCAAATTTACCCAAAACATTGCAACCGCCATATTTATAAGGAGAAGTATGTTGGTTATGGTCATGAAACTGCCAAGTAGTAATGCGATTCCACCCAAAAACTCAAGACCACCGATCACCCAGGAGAATATCCCTGCTGCGGGCACACCTATATCATTAAGCAAACGGAGAAAATTATCCTGCCCGACAGACGTAAATAGTTTTACATATCCATGATAGATGAAACCCAAACCCAGGATCAGTCGAATTGGTACCGGGCTCCATGGTGTTAAATTATTTCTCATTGTACCTACCCCTTTGTTTTATGAAAAAGGTGAATCCGGTAAAAGATCCACCTTTTTCTATATTTTAAGGTATGGATTGCCAGTTAAATTCAATTACTTGCTTTCAGGAATTCAGCAATTTTTTCTGCTTCAGTTGCCGTCAGGTTAGCGCGGGTGCGCATGTGCATGACTGCTACATCCCATTCACTATCACTGAAACTTGCCGGGCTGCGAACGTTGTGACACCGTCCGCAATTTTCGCCCCAAAGCATTGCACCGGGTTTGTCAGCGTTTTTAAGCGAGCCCGCACAACCGGCCAAGACAGTTAAGGCAATAGTGCCAAAAGTAAAGAGTAGTACCAGGTAAAACTTGGTTTTATTAGTCTTATTGAATTTCATTGTTGTCTCCTTTCAGGTTTATCAGAAACCAATAGAAAATTGTCCAATCAGCATATTTCCAGTTTCTTCTTCATCTTCATGAATTGATGTTATACTTTCGTATGCAATTTTAAAAACGGTGCTGGGTGCAAACCAATAATTCAACCCCAAGGAAACACGTTCTATATCGATGTTAAGCGGTGCTTCCTCAGGCAGGTCTAACTTGTCGAAGCGGGTCACCAATTCAATATTTTTTAGAAAAGTGCTTTCTACATCGGCAGGTTGATAGGCAAACTGGGCATAGTAGGCATTGCTTTCGTTGTCGAATTCAAGGGGATGGGCATCGGGATTGTCTACTTTTAACCTGACATATTGCCCGCGTAAATCAACCCGCCCCTTCAGGAATGCCAGATCACGTGTCAGTGCAATATCGACGGCATTGGTCATCGCTTTCATATCGCTGAATGGTGTATCTTTGCTGCCCACAGTGGCACTTTCGATACCTACGCCGATCTCAAACTGGGAAAAAGGAATGAAGGAAATGCGCCCGCCAATGGCTTTATTATCATTATTGTCATTGGTGTTCGAAAAATTCAACGTGCCGTTTGCTGAAACACCATGACCATCTTCCCCTTCATCCCCATCGGTTGTTTTATAAAGCGCACCTTCACCATGGTTATCCAAACTATCTTCCACGGCTACATTAAGTGTCGGTCCATTAGATAGATACACTGAATAAGTGATTTTCCCACCACCAGCATCCACACCACCACGTGCCTGTACACCGATTTGGGTGCCAGCCAATAAAGGAACACCACCATGGCTCGAGAGCCCTAATGGCATGGTTGGCAGTTTATTGATCCAAGTGGGGTGCAAGCGCTCAACAAAATTATTAACAGGACTTAAAAATTTTCCACCACCAACGGTGATGTAGTCATTGAACACGTAAAACAACTGAGCATATTCCAACCCAACGTTGGTTCCGCCATCTTCCAGTTCAAATTCTGCCTCGCCTTCAAAGAATATCCGGTCATTTACTTTCCATAAAAAAATAGGCGCAAAACCAGATTCAAAATTTGACGGCGACCCATCCTCATTTTCAAAATTAATAAATCCATATCCGCTGAGTAAGAAACTGGTTTGGCCGCTACTACTTGAGGCAGTTTGCTGTCCCCAAACTGGTATGATGATTAAAAATGCAGTGATTAAAACCGCTGTAACTTTATACTTCATATTACACCTCCTCGAGTTTGTGTTATTTGATGTTAATGTGATGCGAACGTTCGAAGATAATTGATTACTTGCCACCTCTTTTCTTCAGAAAGAATTTCTTTAAAAGCGGGCATGGGTGCGTTCCCGTTAGTGAGTTTCCAGAAAATTTCCCCATCAGTTTGCTGACTGAATAATGCCTTCGTGAAGTCCGGAAGTTTTTTGCCGAGGTATTTTCCCGCGGGTCCGTCACCTTTGCCACCATTTCCATGGCAGGTCGCACATTGCTGTTCAAATATCTTCTTACCCTCTGCTTTTACTTTCGCATCACTTGTTATAGGATTTTGGATGTTCTTTGCCGTTGGCGGCGCAACCCAGCTATCCGTATCCGAACCAGTATTCTTCCCTTTTGCCAACACAGAACCTATCTGCAGTAAAGTGAAAATCACAAGAATCGCAAATATACCAGCTTCGTTCTTTTTCATTTTTTTTTCTCCTTCCAAATAAACATAAAATTTATAAATATTTGTTCACTATCATTTATTGATGTTTCAATAATGGTGCCAATATTGAACAGGCAAATAAAAAATAGATTTATATTGTTGTTTTTAATGAAATTGTGGTTGGTGGTAGGTGTAAAAAAAGCAATGCCTATTGCAAAAAGGCAAGACCTTGGAGGAGACAATTTTGCAAAAATGCAAGAGGTGTGAGAATAAATTTATTTTTCGGTTGCGGTTGGATCGTTGACGTTCAGATCTGACATTTTGCGATACAGGGTCGAAGGATTGATACCCATTTTTCGTGCAGCTTCTTCCTTATTCCAATTACAGTTCGACAGTACTTGATGAATAAACTGTCGCTCAAAGTTATGAACGGCATTTTTCAAGTTCTTGGTTTGCAATGGTAAAAAAACTTGTTTGGCAGTGACTTGTGGAGGAAATCCCTCCGCAGTAAGCATATCACCATCACAGAGGATCATTGCTCGCTCTATCAGGTTGCGCAATTCCCGGATATTTCCCGGCCACTCATAATTCATCAATGCCTGCAGGACATCGGGATCAATGCCAACATAGCGATTTTTTAACTCTTTATTAAATTTATTGATGAAGTGGTCTGCTAGCAGCGGTATATCCGATATCCGTTCGCGCAATGGCGGCAAATCAATCTCAAAGACGGCGATGCGATAATACAGATCTTCCCGGAATTCACCGGTTTGAATATGCGATTTCAATTTTTTGTTGGTTGCAGCAATGATACGGGCTTTCATGGGTAAGAGGGTGGTGCCCCCGACGCGGTAAAATTCACGCTGTTCTAGCACGCGGAGCAATTTGCTTTGCAGACTCGGGGGCATTTCGGAGATCTCATCCAAAAATAGAGTACCTTCTCCTGTAGTTTCAAAAAAACCGCTCTTATCTTTGGTAGCGCCAGTGAAAGCGCCTTTCACATATCCAAATAATTCGCTTTCCAGCAGAGTTTCCTGGAATCCTGCACAGTTAATAGCAACAAACGGTTGCTGATTGACCAGGCTGAACTCATGCACTGCCCGGGCAACCAATTCTTTACCTGTTCCTGATTCCCCGGTGATTAGCACTATGCTGTTTGTGGGGGCAACCTTCTCGATCAGCCCCAGCGCGTTTTGCATGGCCGGACTTTTGCCGACCAGTGCCAGGGAGGCAATGTCTTCGGAAACATCTCGCCGTAGTTGCTTTATTTCCTGGAGCAACCGCTGGTGTTCCAGTATCCGCTGTATCCGGTTGAGAACATCTTCGATAACCGGTGGTTTCAGCACATAATCGACAGCTCCTTTGCGGAATGCTTCGATAGCGGTTTCCAGGGTGCCGAAGGCCGTCATGATGATTACATTTCCACCGGGATTGATACTCCGCAAATCCTCGAGAATATCGATACCGCTTTTTCCGGGCATCACGATATCCGAAAGGATAATGTCAGGTAAAAACGCTCCGGCTCGTTCCAGCCCTTCCTCAGCTGTTGCGGCTGTGTGGCAGTCAAATCCTTTGCGCCTGAGTAGTAAGGCTAAATCTTCGCGAAACAAATCTTCATCTTCGATGATCAAAATTCTAGCAGTCATATTTGCATTCCTTTATTTACGGGAGCCGTGTAATGGAAGTAAAACCTCTACACTGATCCCTTTACTTTTGTTGTTGTCAAACCGGATTTCTCCGCCGTGCGCTTGCACAAAATGGTTGACAATAAACAAACCTAACCCGGAGCCTTTTTCTTTCGTAGTGAAAAACGGTTGGAAAATTTTTCCGCGATGTTCCTCGGGAATACCCATACCTTCATCGCTAAATTCTATAACAAAATTGCCTTTTTGTAGGTATGATACAATCGATAAAACGCCGCCCTCAGGCATTGCTTCCAGCGCATTTAATCCCAGATTTAAAAACACCTGTTTTAACTGGTCGCGCACCCCCAAGGTATCTGGAAGATTAGGTTGTAGCTTTGTTTCAATCTTACATTTCCTGGCTCCTTTATGATAGTTGAGCATTTCAATTGTCTCTTGCAAAATCTCGTTTACATGGTATGTACCCCAGCTTACCGGTGAGGGACGACCGAACTGCGAGATGCCTTTCACGATACGTTCGATGCGGCCGATTTCCCGTTTCAGCAGTTCAATACTTTGAGATACAAACCCCGGATCTGCTTCTGTTTCCATCAGATGAAGCCTTGTCGAAATCGACGCCAGAGGGTTTCCCACCTCGTGGGCGATACCTGCGGACATCGTTCCCAGGGTTACCATTTTGGCGGCATGCAACATTTCTGCTTCGATGATTTTTTTCTGGCTGATATCCTGAATCAGTTCTACAACCTGGTAAATTTCACCCTTGGCATCCCGTAGGGGTGCTACCGTTACCTGGAAGAACTGTTTCTGTCCGCTTTCATCGACCTGCTCGCGCTCTTCGGTGCGTATAATACCGTCTCGTAATGTTTTTTCCACTGAAACTTCTTTGTCATTAAGCCATGCTGCAAGTTTCGCGCTTTTACTTCCATCGTTTCCTTCTATCAACCCAAGCCAATTTTTTGCCGGCTCATTAAACCAGATCGGTTTCAGCGATTCATTCAGTATTAACAATCCCGCGCCAGTAGATTGTAACACATGTTCCAAACGTTGTCTTTCTTCGCGGCTTTTGGTTTCTTCGGCGCGTAATTGAGTCATAATATTGGTAATGAAATATGCTGTCAATAGTAAAATGAACAGGGTCAACAGCGACATGCTCCAAACATATACCGGATAGTGGGCGGCATGTATGCCATTTTCTGAGTGATGATCATGTTCATCGTGTTGATCATCTGTGGCCATCATATCATCGGTTTGGGCGATTTTGTGAGGAAAGATATCCAGAGTATAATGCGGTACCACTTCGTTTAACTCAAGCATTGCCAGGGAGCTATATAGCAAAAAGGCCAGCACAACGACACCATAACAACGCTTTTTATTGAGCAGAATTCCGCTCAGGATCACATGAAAAAGGTACACAAAGGAAAGGGGATTTTCAATACCCCCGGAATAATGTAGCATCAATGTCAGGATGAACAAATCCCATACGATCTGAATCAACTTTAAACGATCCGGGTGCCTGCCTTTGCGCATTAAATACAGATATACCAGATTGGTAATTGCCAAAAGACCTATCAACCCGACAAGCGGCCACAAGACTTCCTCTTCCATATAATGCAAAACTTTGATGGTCAGGAAAACCAGTGCCAGAGCAACGCCGCTGGCAATCCAGCGCAACCGGATAAACCACAGATTCAGATATTGTGATTGGGCAACTCCCCAGAGTGGTGGATGGATCGGATTTGACGGGGAAAATGTCATTTTTCCGTCTTTCTACGAATCGATGTTTAGTTTTTTTAAGCGATACAGCAACACATGCCGGGGGACTTTAAGTATTCGGGCGGCTTTGGAACGGTTGCCGCCAGCCTCATCAAGCGCTCCCAGTATCGCCCTTTTCTCCACTTCTGCAAGTGAATGGGTGTCAGCAGAAATCCTGTGTTGATCCGAATCCGCTGTTTTTAGCCTGGTTAGCAAGTTTGCGGGCAGACTATCCATTGTAATGTGATTATCGGAGGAGAGTACTACTGCACGCTCAATTACGTTTTCCAGCTCTCTCACATTGCCCGGCCACTCATAATCCTGCAACGCGGTAATGACTTCCGGCGCAACCTGGAACCGGCGGTCCTTGGCATATCGTTTGATGAAAAAATCAACCATATAAGGAACCTCCTCCTTTCGATCCCTTAATGGCGGGATCTGGACCGGCACAACACTTAAGCGATAGTACAGGTCTTCCCGAAAGTTGCCCTCCTGGACCATCATTTCCAAATTCTTGTTGGTGGCAGCAATAACCCGGACATCAGTTTTGATAGTTTTGGAACCTCCTAGGCGTTCTACCTCATGCTCCTGAAGGACACGCAATAGTTTGGCCTGGACATCCTCCCTCAAATCCCCAATTTCATCAAGAAAGATCGAGCCGCCATCAGCGATCTCAAATTTGCCTTTGCGATCTTTAATGGCACCTGTGAAGGCGCCTTTTACATGACCGAACAATTCACTTTCCAACAAGTTATCGGGAATCGACGGGCAATTGACTGTCACCAGGGGTTTGTCTTTTCGCGGACTGTTATAATGTATTGCCCGTGCAACCAATTCTTTTCCGGTCCCGCTTTCGCCAAGGATCAATACTGTTGCATCACTGGCAGCCACCCGCCCAGCCATTTTTAACACCTCTTCCATTTTCGCACTGTGTGCCACCAAATTTTCAAAACGGTATTTTCCTATTAATTCCTGCCGAAGTATATTGTTCTCCTGCTGCAACCTTCGCAATTGCAGGGCTTTCTCGATAACAAATCGCAATTGCTCTTGACCAAAGGGTTTGGTCAAATAGTCATCTGCCCCAAGATGGCAAGCTTCCAGGGCATTATCCACACTGCCATGTGCTGTGATAATAATGACAACTACCTGCCGGTTACGGCGGCGGATATCTTTTAAAACCTGAATCCCACTTATGTCCGGCATCTGTATATCGGTTATAACCAACTCGAAATCCTGTTGAGCAAAATACTTTAAACCTTCTGCACCACTATTCGCAGATGTGACATTGTAGCCGTTTTTTTTCAATTGATAGGCAATGACTTTGCATAGATTCACATCGTCATCTATGAGTAAAATGCGATTCATGTTGAAACTTTCGTATGGTTAAATGATACTTAGAGATTTTCAAGTTTCTGCTAATATAACGTTTTTATTTTTTTTCTCTCTGTTTCCTGCTCAATTAAAAGGATGAATTCCGTGCCCTGATCAGGTGTGCTGTTTATCTGAATTCGCCAGTGATGTTGATCGGCGATTCGTTTTACAATGCTTAATCCTAAACCCGTTCCCTTTTTTTTAGTTGTGAAAAAGGGTTTAAATATCTCTTTCATGTTCTCTGGCTTGATACCCTTTCCCTGGTCTTTGATTGATAATGTCAATAGATTTCCAGGATATTGTTTATTGGCATCATTGTTTCCGTCTGCAATTGTTCCTGAAATCAATATTTCACCAGGCGATTTCATTGCCTCGATGGCATTTAACAACAGGTTTATCAAGATTTGTTGCAAGTCATTGGGATTCCCGTTCAAAATGAGTGGCGTAGCTGGAAGATTCTTTCGGAAACGGATTCGCTCTTTTCTGGCACGGCTTGCCAAAATCAGGCAAGAATTGTGAATAATTTCGTTCACATTATAGTTCGTGTCCGGGAAAGTTTGTTTTTTGGCAAAATTCAAATAACTCTCTACAACGCTGCTCATACGTTCGGTTTCTAATATAAGAATTTCAAAAAACTCATTCTTTTTTAAATCTTCTGGCAATTCGTCATTTATAATTTCAACTGTCCCACGTATGGTTCCAAGCGGATTCCGCAATTCATGTGCCATACTTGCTGTCAATTCACCAACTATTGCTAACCTGTCAGAAAGCCGCAGTTGTTCTTCTAATTCTGACAATTCACTGGCTTGTGTTTTAAGCTTTTTCAGAGAATTTTCTAATTCGGTAGCTATTTGTTGGTACCGCTCTTTTTCTCTTTTTTCTTTTTGAGCCTTTAACCCGGTTAAGTAACCAATGATATTGAATAACAGTACCTGCAGGAATCCGAGCAAATTGTGCTCAAAATCCCCAACCCATTGAAACATTATATGAGGCGTAAAAATAGTGCTAACGACGATTGCAGTGCCTAATCCACCCTTTACGCCAAATTGTAACGCACCAATCAGAATTGGAATAAAATATGTCTGCATAAGTATTAAATGTATATGCCCTTCAGTCGGCGGTGTGTTCATATGGAAACCAGAGATAATTAAAGTGGTTATAACAATTGATCCCCACCAAAAAATTTCTTTTACCTTTGCATTCAATTATAATCCCTCATTGATTATTTATGAATTGTATAATATTCTACAATAAAAAGCAAAATATAACTAAACTTAATGGGTTGTTAAACAAGTTCAGTGGTATTTGGCCTTCCCCGAAATCTGGCTCAAGATAACAACAAATATCATTCTGTGCCCCGCTTTTGGGAAAGTGTGATTGTTTTGTCACAAAACCCTTTTCAATATATGGTACCATATGGCCTTCCCCCGAAAAAGTGGACACAAAGTTAAGCTGCATTGTTAAGTTTAAGTTGTTCAAACTGAACCGGTGTTAGATAGCCAATAGCTGAATGCTTCCGGATTTTATTATAGAAAATTTCGATGTAATAAAAAATACTCTGTTTCGCTTCATTCCGGGTTTTAAATGCCGGAAACGGATAAATGAATTCGCGTTTCAAAGAACTAAAGAAACTTTCTGCCATGGCATTGTCATAGCAATCGCCCTTTTTGCTCATGCTTTGCTTTATGCCGTGTTGTTGCAACAATTCGCCAACCGCATGGGCGGCATACTGACTGCCGCGATCGGAGTGAAAGATCAGCCCTGACAGGTTCTTGCGGCGTCCCAGAGCGCTTTTCAACGCGTTTAACACCAGGTCTTTGGTCATTCGCTGACTCATTGACCAGCCAATAATCTGGCGCGAGAAGACGTCCAGGATGATTGCCAGATACAGCCACCCTTCCAGCGTCCAGACGTAAGTGATGTCGGATACCCACAGTTGGTTCGGTCCCGGGGCGCTTCCCGAAGGGACTCTACGAGGAAGTCTTGTTCAACCAGATTGGGAGCCACCGGCAGATCGTGTTTGGAATCGGTGGTCACCTTGAATTTTCGCTTTGTTCTGGCTGCCAGTTCCTTCTCTGAGCATCAGCCGGGCAACGCGATTCTCACTGCATTGGATGCCTTTATCCCGTAATTCACGGGTGATTCTCGGCTTCCATAGGTGCCATAAGAGGCATCATAGGTTTCTTCAATTTTCAAGTAAAGTGCTTCATTGCTTTTCTTGCGTTCACTCTCCGGGGCATTGCGCCACCGGTAATAGCCGCTCCTGGATACATCCAGAACCCGGCACATTTTCCCCACAGCAAACTCGGAGCGGTGATTGTTTATAAATTCAAATTTCATTTGCTGTGTTTCGAGAAAATGGCCAAGGCTTTTTTTAAGATGTCGCGCTCCTCTTTGACAGTAGCCAGTTCTTTTTTCAGGCGACGCATTTCTTCAACTTCGGGTAGCTGGTTGCCTTTTCCCGGAAATGCAGCAGTACCGTTTTGTTTGAACTCCTGGACCCAGCGACCCAAGTTATTGGGATGGATACCCAGATTTCGAGATACCTCGGCGGTCTTCTGACCGCCTTCGATGACCAATTTAACGGCTTCTTTTTTGAATTCAGTTGTAAAAACTCTGCGAGTTTTTTCTGTTTCCATGACACACCTCCGTCGTTTTGATTGTTAATATACAACTTTTCGGTGTGTCCACAAAACTGGGGGAACTTCAATATTGTGTTTCGAAAAAAGTCATGAAAATCAGTTTAGTTAAAAGGTTAAAAGAGTTAAATCTTTTTCTACTCTAACCTCTCAAAAAAAATAAAAAAAATAAAAGAATAATAATTAAATTATAGAAGAAAAGGTGCAAAATACATTTAACTCTTTTAACCTTTTAACCCTGTGAAATCAAAATTTAATGAACATTAAATTGCTTTTTAAATTTCCTCATCCAAAATATCTGAATCTTTTTCTTCAATTTGATCACGTGATGATCTATATTTTAGCCATATATTTTCAAAAACGCATTGTATAACCTGAAAGAACAAGACAGCGACGTCGATGAATTGGCAAACCATTCAGATTGAAGGCACATTAATTTCAGCAGATTTGCTCACCGAAATTTACAACGGGACAGCAATTGGTCAAAAAGCATCTGATTTTTCCCTCAACGGCAAATTACGACTTGTTGATGAAATTGCCGCAAGTTGGTCAGATGCCCGCGCTTATTGGGAAGCCTTCCAGCACGGCTTACGCCGTGTTAAAGCGGATGAAACGGGGGCTACGGTTACCCGGGAACTGTGGATACTGCCATTTTTGCGCACATTGGGCTTTGAAGACATCAGCTTTTCCCGCAGCGCAGCCCAGGTGGGCGGTCAATCCTATTTCATTTCCCACCGGCTGGGCAAAGTAGAGGAAGGGCTGCCCATTCACATCGAAGGCGCCAATGTGGATCTGGATTGCCGACCACCCAGCGGCAGACCGCGCATCTCCCCGCATGCCCTGGTTCAGGAGTATTTGAACCGCACCGAGCATCTCTGGACAATTGTTACCAACTATTACCAGCTTCGAATTCTGCGGGATGCCGCCCACCCTAGCCGACCTACCTACCTGCAATTCGACCTCCGCGAGGTAATGACCGGCGAACACTTCTCTGACTTTTCGATTTTGTTTAGACTTATCCACCATACGCGCTGGCCCGGCAGTATCGATACCGTTCACGAATGCCTGCTGGAGCAATACTACCTGACCGGCATCGAATCAGGCGGAAGTGTGCAGAAAAAACTGCGGGATGGCGTAGAATCTGCCATCAAAATATTTGGCAACGGTTTCCTGGCACATCCCGCAAATGAGCATTTGCGCAACAAGATCCAAAGCAATGAACTGCAAACCTTGAACTACTACCGCCAACTGCTGCGGCTGGTATATCGCTTTCTGTTTCTGATGGTTTCCGAAGTACGCAACTTGGTGGTTCCCGATCCGGAAAATGACACCCTGTATCGCATTTATGATGAGAATTACAGCATTTCCCGGTTGCGCAGCAAAGTGGAACGGCCGTTGGATCCCGAGGAACGTCATTGGGATCTCTGGGAAGCGGTCAAACAGAATTTCAGCCAGTATTGCGACGAGTGGCAGGGCGCAATATTGGGCATCACAGTGCTGAACGGTGAATTGTTCGTCCCCCGCTCCATACCGGATTTGGAGGAAACCCGCCTCTACAATCGCGGCTTTCTGCGCGGATTCGCCCACATTTTGCTGATTAAAGACAGCAAAACCACCCGCCGCATCAACTACGCCCATCTGGATGTGGAAGAACTCGGCTCGGTGTATGAAAGCCTGCTGGACTGCCACCCGGATATTCGGGAGCGCAACGGACAAATGACGTTTGACCTAGTATTTGGCACAGAGCGCAAATCCACCGGCTCCTACTACAGCCGCCCGGAGTTGGTGAACGAATTGATCAAAAGCGCGCTGGTGCCGGTGATGGAAGAGCGAATTGCCGCGCTGCTACTATCCATAAAAGTGTGCGACCCTGCTGCAGGCTCTGGTCATTTTTTGTTGGCAGCATCCCGACGCTTGGCCAGTGAGCAGGCAAAGCTGCGCAGCGGCGAAGACCCACTCCAGCCTAGTTCCGCCGGGCGATGCGAGATATTTTCCGGCACTGTGTTTAAGGTGTGGATATCAATCCCTTGGCAGTGGATCTCTGCAAAGTGGCGCTATGGCTGGCTGGACACAATCGCGGTATGCCCATCACCTTTCTGTATCATCGCATCAAGTGTGGCAACAGCCTGGTGGGAATCGATACCCTGGAACGCCCGAAGGAAAGGATTCCCGAAGATGCCTTTAAGCCGGTACCGGTGACGACCGGAATTGCCAAACAGATTCGGGCGCGCAATCGCAGGTAGCGCTAAGAACTCGAATGCAGACAGTATCGTCTGGCGTATGAGGGATTTGAGGAACAACTGGTAAAAGATTTTAGGACGTTTGTCAATTGAAACGGCACAACAAGTGGTGCAGCAAATATCGCAATTCTGAAACCATACTTAATTTTAAGGAGTCAAAAATGTCTGGTCAAAAATCAGTGCATAAAGCTTACATAAATGGTGTGAAGATCCCTAAATCTGCAACCGAAGAGGAGGTTTTAAAAAAGCTACGCTCCTCAAAAAAAGCGAAACAGGCAAATGGGAAAGAGAAAAAAAATGCTCGACAATTGCTCGGCGATCTCATGAAAAAAATAGAGAACCCTGCTGATGAGAAAGAAATAACGGCCAGTTCAAGAAGCTCCAATGATGATGTGTCGGTTCATTCAAACCGGGAAAGATTGAGATCCTTTAAAAATAAAATTTACCCTATGAACGACATTTGCAAAGAAGAAACTAAAGCAAATTCAGATCTCGTGCTGGAGGGATTTCAAAAAGCTCGTTTGAAGGGTGAAGAACTTGAAATGACCAAAACTGTATTAGAAAGCAAACATAAAGAGCTTGAAAAAACCCAACACAAACTTGATCTTACTCAAGATTATAATGCGACATTAGAAAACGAGAATTACCGTTTAAAATATCCGGATTCAAATGCAGACTTTGGCTTGACGGAAGCCAAAGCCGAGGAGTACAGTAAAATTCTGAGTAAACAATACAAATTTACAAAGCGGCAAACTGAGATAATTAAGATTATCATTAAATATCATTTAGAAGGATTTGAACAGGTTCATGAAAAGGAGGTATTAAAATTAACATCCTACCCAAGTGGTTCTGTCAAAGATATATTCCGATCGCGAAGAGAAGCATACAATAAATTATTCCTGCGATATACTCGTTCCAAAAATTCTCCTGTAAGAAAAGGCTACTATAGGCTGAATATCATCGATCAGGATTTAAATATCAAAATTTTCGGTGGTCTGTAAAAATACACGATTTTTACACGATTGCATCAATAATACACTTTTTTATACCCGATAAGAATTTATAACATACCCCTGTATGTTCGACACAGGGGCAAATCAGTATTAGCTAAGCCCAAAATAAGGTGTTCATTTATACACACTAAATAGATTTTTTTTACAAAGAACTCCTGGTAACCCCTGTGTCGAAAGATTCCAGGGGTTTTTTGTTTATCAAAAAAGGAGTTAGAGATGAATGCGTCAGTAACACAATTTTTGCTTGAAAAACACGGTATTCAGGTAAGTGCAGGTAAGCAAACCGGGTGTCCGTATTGTGGTCATAATAGTCTTTCTATAAATCGGGATGACAATCTCGCAAAATGCTTTTTTCCAAGTTGTGGAAAATTCATCAAACCCTTTTCAAGCAACAATGATTTCTATTCAAAAGTATATCACGTTCTTGAAAAATTGTATCAAGATTTTCATAATGAATTGCTTAAACAACAAAACCAAACAGATCAAACTGCTTATTCGTATCTATCACGAGAACGAAATCTTCACCCCCAAATAATAAAAGACGCAATGTTAGGGGTTGTCCCCCAAGAGTACAATTCGAGTTCTATATTTTCAGACATTGAAGATGAGCTAAGTGAAAAACTACAAAATAAAAAGCAAAGCAGAACAGGAAAACGCGGCAGGCCTCTTAAACAAACTGGCTTGAGTGAAGAGGATCAAATAGGTCTTATACAAACAATCAAAGAAAAATTACTCAACTGTCTTGAAGGCACCGCCGGTTGGCTTTGCTTTTTCTATACCGATGAAAATCATCGTATAACAGCAATTCGTTTCAGAAAACCCTATTCAAAAGAAATTCTTTTTTTTAAGCCTTTTCAAAAAGTTGGGGTTTTCGGGTTAAACTTGTTTGCCCCTTTCAAGTCTCCAGAATGGACCTTCTACAACCAAAGCTTCATTGTTGTTGAGGGTGAATTTAATTTGTTATCACTTCAATCACTTACAATAAAGTATTGTAAATCGCAAGGATGGCATCCTGGGTATATTCATGCCGCAGCCGTCGGCAGCGTGACTTGCGCAGACTGCCAAACCCTTCGAAAAGTATGCAAAACACCCATCATCTGTTATGATAATGATTGAAGTTCCCCCATTTTTGTGGACACACCAAAAAGTTGTATATTAACAACCCAAATTACAGAGGTGTGTCATGAAAGAAGAAACAACACGAAGGGTTTTTACAACAGAGTTCAAAAAAGAAGCTGTTAAATTAGTTCTCGAGGGCGATCAAAAGATTGCCGAGGTATCTCGGAATCTGGGTATTCATCCCAACAACCTGAGTCGCTGGATTCAGGAGTTCAAACAAAACGGCACAGCTGCATTTCCGGGAAAAGGCAAGCTGCTTCCCGAAGCTGAAGAAATGCGTCGTCTGGAAAAAGAACTGGCATCTGTCAAAGCGGAGCGCGACATCTTAAAAAAAGCCTTGGCCATTTTCTCGAAACACAGCAAATGAAGTTTGAATTCATCGACAATCACCGCTCCGAATTTTCTGTGGAGAAAATGTGCCGGGTTCTGGATGTATCCAGGAGCGGCTATTATCGCTTGCGCAATGCCCCGGAAAGTGACCGTAAAAATAGTAATGAAGCACTTTACGTGCGAATTAAAGAAACCTATGATGCCGCTCATGGCACCTATGGAAGCCCGAGAATCACCCGTGAATTACGGGATAAAGGCATCCAATGCAGTGAGAATCGCGTTGCCCGGCTGATGCGGAAAAAGGAGTTGGCAGCCAAAACAAAGCGCAAATTCAAGGTGACCACCGATTCCAAACACGATCTGCCGGTGGCTCCCAATCTGGTTGAACAAGACTTCAGTTCCCCGGCACCGAATCGGTTATGGGTATCAGACATCACCTACGTCTGGACGCTGGAAGGATGGCTGTATCTGGCAATCATTCTGGACGTATTCTCTCGCCAGATTGTTGGCTGGTCAATGAATCAGCGAATGACCAAAGACCTGGTGTTAAACGCTCTAAAAAGCGCCCTGGGGCGCCGTAAGATCCCTTCAGGGATGATCTTTCACTCCGACCGCGGTAGCCAGTATGCCGCCCGCGCTGTTGGTGAATTTTTGAAACAACGGAACATTCAGCAAAGCATGAGCAAAAAAGGCGACTGTTACGACAATGCCATGGCTGAAAGTTTCTTTAGTTCCTTGAAACGCGAATTCATTTATCCGTTCCCGGTTTTCAAAACCCGGAATGAAGCAAAACAAAGCATTTTTTATTACATCGAAATTTTCTATAATAAGATCCGGAAGCATTCAGCCATTGGCTATTTGACTCCGGTTCAGTTTGAACAACTTAAATTCATCAATGCAGCTTAACTTTGTGTCCACTTTTTCGGGGGAAGACCAGATATTAGCGGTGCTGGTCTAAAATTAGTCGAAAAAACTCGTCGAACGATGTATGTTTCAGCATTTACCACTCCTGAATTGGACAGCGACTTGGATGACTTCATACAAAAAAACAGAAATGAAAAAATCGAAGATTTGTGGAATGATGTCAAACAACTTATTTCTGAAAAAAAATTCCTCCCACGGAATGTTGATGAACTAATTAATGATATAAAAAACATAAGATGTAAAAATGGACAAAACAAAAATTTAAGGGAGTTTGAGATAAACCAAAAAATCGCAGAAATCGTAATCGACGACCTAAACATGCGTGGTGAATTTTATCGAAACGAGAGTGAAGTATTTTTTTTTGATAAAGTTAGAAAACATTTATGCAAGATTTCTTCGGGCGATTTAGAATGTAAATTGTTACTTGATAACCTTGGCTTAAATCGTTCAGAGAGACTTTTCAATTATATATCAGAAGCTATCCATGCCTTTGGGTATAAAAATGGGAAGGTGACTAAGATTCATACCACTTCCTTTTATGACAGTACAAATAACATTTCATACCTTTATAACCATGATAGTCAAATCTATCGAATTACTCCAAATTCCGTTGATCTGGTGGACAACGGCACTGACGGCATTTTATTTTTACAAAAACAAAAGACAGATCCTTTCAAATTTTTAGAGTTTGATAATAATCAAACTTTCAGTTGGTTAGATAGAGATTTCATCTCAGATATCAATTTCGACACATCATCAAACTCAGTCGAAGATGTTCAATTATTGCTAAAAGTATGGTTATATGCACTTTTTTTCGAGAGCATTATGCCTACAAAACCAATCCTTACCTTCATTGGACCAAAAGGATCAGGAAAGAGTTTTGTTCAACGGTTAATTGGAATAATTTTATTTGGACGATACTTCAATGTTACACCTGTTGAACATAATCAAAAGGATTTCGATGCTGCGGTATCAAATTCATACTATATGGTTTTGGATAATGTTGAGAATTCTCCGACTTGGTTACAAGATCGTTTGGCTGTTCTATCCACTGGCGGTACTCTCAGAAAACGGTTGTATTATACCACCAATGAAGAAATAGACATCTCACTGCGTTGTTTTTTAGCTATTAATGCTATAGAACGGCTTTGTTGCATAATTCAACTAAGTGTGATCTACCTTGCCGCCATCGCGCGGATCAGTCGTTCACCATATAACTTTTAGGCATTCCCAAATGCGTCATTTTGTTCAATACCGAGCAGCGAATAAAAGCCTCAGTTGCCTGATGCTCAAACAGCCGGTTGCTCAAGCTGTCTCCAAAGAGGGTTTTCAATCGGTACATGACATTTTCGGCAATGCTGCGACGGTGATAACCGCTGGTTTTCTTCCAGGCTGCCTTGCCCATTTTCCTTATCGCTCTGAGAATTTCATCCCTGGGCAACGTCGCTTTTGCAGTGTTTCCATGTTGTCTGATGCGACTCCCTTTTCGAGGTGGTATCGTTGCCTTTGCTCCCCGCTCCGCGATCGCCTCGTGGTTATCCCAACTATCGTAAGCACCGTCACCGCTTACCTGTGCAATCGGCTCTTCGATCGAATTCAACATCTCTGGCAGTTGTTCGCCATCGCCACCATCGGCTTCGGTAAAAATCGAAACCAATATTTCACTACTACCTTCGTCAATGGCCAAGTGCAATTTTCTCCAGGTGCGTCTTTTGCTATAGCCATGTTGTCGTACTTTCCACTCTCCCTCGCCAAAGATCTTCAGCCCGGTAGCATCAACCACTACGTGAAGCGATTGCCCACTATGAGTGCGTGGCAGTTGAACCTCCAGGCTCAGTTGGCGACGGCAAAGCGTACTGTAATCCGGGTTTTTCAAAGGCAGATTCATCAACGTAATCATGGAACCGACCAATCCCTGAGTCGCCCGCAGCGGCAACTTGAAAATGGCCCGCAGGCTCAACGCCGTTTCAATGGCAATATCAGAATAAGTGCCCGGGCGACCACGTTTACCGGTCTTATCAATCGCATTCCATTTTTTGATCGCTGCTTCATTAAACCAAATTGTCAAGCTGCCACGTTCGATCAAGGAACGGTTATAGGACGACCAGTTGGATACTCTATAGGATTTCTTTGCTGCCATGGGATATCACCTGTGTTAATATGATGGCCAAGAATATCCGTGTTTAATCTGAATTATGCAACAATGCCGTTGTCATGCTAAAAGCCGGAGCCGTGATTAAAGATTCCCAATTCTCAATGTATAAGACATATGGGAAACTTCAGACCAATATCCATGGCACAAATAAGGAGATAGTTCAATACGGCTATGCTTTTCCTTTTCCAATTCATATAGTGGAGGATAGCAATGAGTAATAACCCAAGCCATCGTGGACGTTCAGAGCACCCCTCTTATGACGCAAAGAGGAGAAAACGTATTTACATCCCCAAATATCAAGTTATAAAGCTCGCTTGTGAAATTCTGAGCCCTGTCCATATAGGAACCGGGGAGGAAATTCCTGTATATGAATATGTTATATCAGAGGGGATGCTATACAAAGTCAACTTTGACAAAGCTATTTCGCGGTTTTCTGCTGATGAATTAGACAGGTTTAATAGTTTGAATGAGAAGGGGAATTATACCGAGATAAGAGCCTTTCTTGCTGATAAATATGCAGATAAATCATTTCGCAAATCTGTAACACAATTCTCTATCCCAGTTAGCAAAGAGATTGAAGAGACCTACATCGCAAAAATTGGTGATACGGAAAATCAACTAATTATCAATTTAAATCAGCGAAATACACTGTCGCAAGAACCGGTAATTCCGGGAAGCTCTATAAAAGGTGCTATCCGAACGGCCATACTAAATTTATTGGAAAGTCGCTATGAAGGCATAATAGAAGGTAATGCCCAGAAAATTGAGGGAACATTATTACAGGCATTAAATTTTGGACGTGTTGATGCTACCAGAGACCCTTTCAAACATTTAAAAGTTGAAGATGTGCATTTACCTTTAGGCAGCACGAACATTTGTAATGTGCGAAACGGATTACAAGGTGATGACGGTTTTAAAATATACGATATTCAAATGATCCACGAAGTATCTAATTCAACCATTAGTTCGAACCCTGTCAAATTTCATTTGAATATCGTCTTGTCGTCAGAAATGAATGTTTTTGAACAAAAGGGAAAACCGCCATTCCGGATTACCCCTGAGGTTTTAATAAATGCCGTGAGTAAATATTACAAAGAGCGTTTGGAAATTGTAGAAGCTGGTTTTTTCAAAAACACATCCATTCAGGGACAAATTAATGCCATTCATAATGCTGTAAATTTTGATGAAGGAGAATTCTTACTTCGTGTTGGACGTTTTTCGGGCAAGTTGTCCATAACGCTTGATAAACATCGTGTCGGACGTGACCCGAAGTCCAGAAACCTGGCTGATGGTGTTTATCCAATGGGATGGATAAAGTGCAAACGTATTGATACTAACTAAAGGGAGAATCCTGTGCGATTATTATTCATCTTCTTTTTGGCGCTGACGAATGTTGTCGGCTTTTCTCAAACGGACAGCTTAAAAACAGACTTGCTAAAACACGAGATTCGCGATGAAAGACAAAATGAACTGAAGTCATTCAAAAGCGAACTTCGTGATGATGTTCAGGCAAAATTACAGCATTTTAGTAACGTCGAAAACCAAATCCATCATACGATACATTTGTATGCAATAATTGGCGGCGTTTTGCTATCTCTAATTACTTTTATTGGTTATCAAGCCTTAAAGAAGATGGTTCAAAGCGGCTTAAATAAGGAGATTAATAAGGCTTTCTACAAAATTAATCCAATTAACACTCCCATTAAATTACCCAGAAGTAAAATGGATAAACAAGCGAACCTGCTCAAACAACTTGAGTTCACCAACATCACTTACTACAGCGAATTGGGAAATGACTGCACACAAGATGTTGTAGTCTATATGGCAACATCAGATGATGAGGCAAAAGAGTTGGAAGATTTTTTAACTGAGTGGAATCTAAGGGATCGTTATGATGTTGCCTATGTAGTGTTCACAAAAGGTGAACATCTCAACACAGCTTTAAGAACATATGATAATGTAACTTTTGCAAACAACCATTTAAGTTTGGTTCAGGCTATTTTTGTGGCATCCAGAGGGGTTATACCATACTAAAACTAGTTTTATAAATTGTGCTCTTTGACATCAGTCTCACCCGCTATTGGGAAATAGCGCGGTGTGCAATCCTGTCGGTGATAACCGAACAAGATTTATAGACCTGATGATTATGATTGGATTGTGACAAAAAAGACTAAACCGGTTCGCGTATCCATCATACTAACTCAGAATAGACCTGATGATTACGATAGGATTGTGACCTTGATATAGTCGATTCTTGTCTTCCACCGTGACCTCACAGAATAGACCTGATGATTACGATAGGATTCATGAGGCGCATCCATGCCCCTCACCCTGCGGGCTCGCACCAGAGGTGCAAGTGCAAATCCGCTATCCTGTTGAAAACCCCTTCGGGGCGGATTTGTGTGGCTGACAGCTGATTGCTGATTACTGAACGCTTATTCGACCTGATGATTACGATAGGATTGTGACAAATCAAGTGCACCCATTATCGTGCAGGCGAGTTGTTATCTCAGAATAGACCTGATGATTACGATAGGATTGTGACTCATTGATAATTGTCACTCCGTCTGCGGAAAGGGCGGTCTCAGAATAGACCTGATGATTACGATAGGATTGTGACAGTGCTTCGTCTGCGGGTAATCAAACCGGCTTTTCCTTAGACTCAGAATAGACCTGATGATTACGATAGGATTGTGACCTCGCCAGAACCGCCGCAAAGCCGGTTGCAAGCTGGTCGTCTCAGAATAGACCTGATGATTACGATAGGATTGTGACCATTCATTCGCCGTATGCCACCAAAGCAAATCCGGGAACTCAGAATAGACCTGATGATTACGATAGGATTCATGAGGCACTTCCTGTGCCTCACCCTGCGAGGCTCGCACCTGCGGTGCAAGTGCAAATCCGCTCTCCTGCGGATTTGTGTGCCTGAAAGCTGACGGCTGATGGCTGAACACTATTTCGACCTGATGATTACGATAGGATTGTGACTAGACACAAAAACTCCCATTAAAACGGATACAACAGATTTCTCAGAATAGACCTGATGATTACGATAGGATTGTGACAGCTGTGACCGTTTTCCGAATAAGCGTTTGTTACAAATTCTCTCAGAATAGACCTGATGATTACGATAGGATTGTGACACCTCCTTTCATTTGTTTTATTGAACTATAATGAGTTAATAACTCAGAATAGACCTGATGATTACGATAGGATTCATGAGGCACTTCCGTGTGCCTCACCCTTCGGGCTCGCACCTGCGGTGCAAGTGCAAATCCGCTCTCCTGCGGATTTGTGTGGCTAACAGCTAAATAGCTAACGACTAATAGCTGCCCCTCAGAATAGACCTGATGATTACGATAGGATTCATGAGGCGCATCCATGCACCTCACCCTGCGGGCTCGCACCTGCGGTGCAAGTGCAAATCCGCTATCCTGTTGAAAACTGGGGCGGATTTGTGTGGCTGACAGCTGATTGCTGATTACTGAACGCTTATTCGACCTGATGATTACGATAGGATTGTCAAATCAAGCACCCATTATCGTGCAGGCGAGTTGTTATCTCAGAATAGACCTGATGATTACGATAGGATTGTGACTTTGTGACTATCTCAGAATAGACCTAGGATTGCAGCGTTTACGTTGCGGGTGCACCCAAACCGCTTTCTCTCAGAATAGACCTGATGATTACGATAGGATTGTGACATCTTTCTGCCAACCTTCATCTATCAATCTCTTTATCTTGGCTCAGAATAGACCTGATGATTACGATAGGATTCATGAGGCGCTTCCATGCCTCCTCACCCTGCGGGCTCGCACCTGCGGTGCAAGTGAAAATCCGCTCTCCTGCGGATTTGTGTGGCTGATTGACGGCTGATGCTGATTCGACCTGATGATTACGATAGGATTGTGACTAGACACAAAAACTCCCATTAAAACGGATACAACAGATTTCTCAGAATAGACCTGATGATTACGATAGGATTGTGACAGCTGTGACCGTTTTCCGAATAAGCGTTTGTTACAAATTCTCTCAGAATAGACCTGATGATTACGATAGGATTGTGACACCTCCTTTCATTTGTTTTATTGAACTATAATGAGTTAATAACCAGAATAGACCTGATGATTACGATAGGATTCATGAGGCGCATCCATGCACCTCACCCTTCGGGCTCGCACCTGTGGTGCAAGTGCAAATCCGCTCTCCTGCGGATTTGTGTGGCTAAAAACCAACAGCTAATCGCTAATAACCATTGGTGCTAGTTTTTCATAAGTTGAACTCAGCAATAGATAAAGGTATAAAGCCACATTCATCGGGATTCAATCCATCCCATTGAGCGATAGGATTGTGAATGCTGGCTATTCGTTTGCACCCATGGCTTTCTCAGAATAGACATTTACGAAATAATCCCATTTTCGGTGCATTACTTTTTTAAAATGACAGACTAAAGTGAGCATGGAGAATACCGTTTCAATGAGCATTCGCTGATTCCATCGCCCCCGTTGACATATTTTCAAGTTGTCGGGATCGCCTTCTTTTGCATGAAAATGCTGATCGGCAAAGATAATCATATGTTCCTGGAGCTCTTTTATTAAATGTTGGAATACCGTATCATGGACATTGGCAGTATCACAATCCCAGGCGGAGATCAATCCGAACTGGTTTATGACAAGGCAAAGTTTGCATCCAACAATCCAGCGATAATTGGATTTGCCTTTTTTGCCGATCTGTTGGTCACTTCGACCTTCACGGACGGGATGGATCAACTCAATGCCGTAAGAATCGATAATGCCGAGCACAGTGGGCTCTGCCATAAAAAAGCTGGTCAGGTGGCGGTGTCTCTTGAATAGCCGGAAAAGCCGGGTTCGTTCAGGCAGATTTGGAAAATATTCTTGCCAATCTCGTTTAATCCAGCGATAGAAAGCCCGGTTCCCAACACCCTTGATAGCAAACAAAAAAGCCAGAGTCGCTACTTCACTGGGATAAAACGATGATAATGGGTGTTTCTGTATCTTATTTTCAATCATTGTATCATCAATACGAGAAAATAGCTCGGTTACAAAAGTGATTGTGTTCATGCGGTATCTCCTTAATTAATAAAGGCTTATTAACTAAGATACAGATACCGCGTGACTTTTTCAAAAACTAGCACCAATGGTTAATAGCTGCCCTTCAGAATAGACCTGATGATTACGATAGGATTCATGAGGCGCATCCATGCACCTCACCCTTCGGGCTCGCACCTGTGGTGCAAGTGCAAATCCGCTCTCCTGCGGATTTGTGTGGCTGATTACTGATGGCTGATAGCTGGTTAGACCTGATGATTACGATAGGATTGTGACGGCATTCCAGCCCGCCACCTGCCGACTTGCGTTGTATCGCCATCTCAGAATAGACCTGATGATTACGATAGGATTGTGACCTTAACCCCGCGCAATTCTTTCGAGCTTTCGCTCTACGTCCCTCAGAATAGACCTGATGATTACGATAGGATTGTGACAAACTAAAATCTCCGTTTTCGGCATCGGTAAAGTTTACTCAGAATAGACCTGATGATTACGATAGGATTGTGACCCAGAAGGCACCCATCATGATCCCGGCGATGAGCGCAACGCCTCAGAATAGACCTGATGATTACGATTGGATTCATGAGGCGCATCCATGCACCTCACCCTGCGGGCTCGCACCTGCGGTGCAAGTGCAAATCCGCTATCCTGCGGATTTGTGTGCCTGAAAGCTGAATGCTGATGGCTGAATGCTATTTCGACCTGATGATTACGATAGGATTGTGACACACTCGTCAGCGTCGGAGCAATCAACATATTGCGCCATCTCAGAATAGACCTGATGATTACGATAGGATTCATGAGGCGCATCCATGCACCTCACCCTGCGGGCTCGCACCTGCGGTGCAAGTGCAAATCTGCTTTCCCTGCGGATTTGTGTGGTTGAAAGCTGATGGCTGAACGCTATTTCGACCTGATGATTACGATAGGATTGTGACGAATTTGTGAGAAATGACTCTGCTTCTTTCCCGTTCACTCTCAGAATAGACCTGATGATTACGATAGGATTGTGACTGACACTTTTTACACCTTTTTTCCCAGCACATATTAGCTCCCTCAGAATAGACCTGATGATTACGATAGGATTGTGACGCTACTCCTTTGATTGAGATGATTGAGCATAAAACGAATCTCAGAATAGACCTGATGATTACGATAGGATTGTGACCTTTTTTCCGAAATTAATAATGTTGCCATAAAGACGAAAACTCAGAATAGACCTGATGATTACGATAGGATTGTGACAACTCTTGCCCAACCATTGATAAGCCGGATACTTTCTGACCCTCACAATAGACCTGATGATTACGATAGGATTCATGAGGCACTTCCGTGTGCCTCACCCTTCGGGCTCGCACCTGTGGTGCAAGTGCAAATCCGCTGTCCTGCGGATTTGTGTGGCTGAAAGCTGACTGCTGATGGCTGAACGCTATTCGACCTGATGATTACGATAGGATTGTGACTCGACTCCAGCTTTAATGGTGGCGTTGTTGCCAGCACCATTCTCAGAATAGACCTGATGATTACGATAGGATTGTGACTGCCCTTGTATTTTTCTCCTCCGTCAGTGTTCTTCTTCCCTCAGAATAGACCTGATGATTACGATAGGATTGTGACAACATTACCTTTTCCGACCCAGATTCGGAAACTAACTGACTCAGAATAGACCTGATGATTACGATAGGATTGTGACCTTTCTTCATCTTCAGTGTAGTCGATTTCGATACCCTTCGATTTGCTCAGAATAGACCTGATGATTACGATAGGATTCATGAGGCACTTCCGTATGCCTCACCCTTCGGGCTCGCACCTGCGGTGCAAGTGCAAATCCGCTATCCTGCGGATTTGTGTGGCTGATGGCTGATGGCTGATTTGACCTGATGATTACGATAGGATTGTGACTTAACTAACACCAGGACTTGCTCCGGATTGCTCAAAAGCCCCTCAGAATAGACCTGATGATTACGATAGGATTGTGACCAGTCCGATGACCGCTATGGTGACGCCTGCTAGTACGGCGTTCTCAGAATAGACCTGATGATTACGATAGGATTGTGACAAAACCATAATTCAGCGGCGGCTTTCCAACTTCCGGGGTCTCAGAATAGACCTGATGATTACGATAGGATTCATGAAGCGCATCCATGCCCCTCACCCTGCGGGCTCGCACCTGCGGTGCAAGTGCAAATCCGCTGTCCTGCGGATTTGTGTGGCTGAAAGCTAAATAGCTAACGGCTAAAAGCTGCCCCTCAGAATAGACCTGATGATTACGATAGGATTCATGAGGCACTTCCGTGTGCCTCACCCTTCGGCTCTCGCACCTGCGGTGCAAGTGCAAATCCGCTATCCTGCGGATTTGTGTGGCTAACAACCAATAGCTAACGGCTAAAAGCTGCCCCTCAGAATAGACCTGATGATTACGATAGGATTGTGACTAATCAACTGACTCATGGGTTTGGGCGTGAGAAGCTCATGTCTCAGAATAGACCTGATGATTACGATAGGATTGTGACATCCCTTCTATTATCGGGCACAGTGTTAATATATAAATCTCAGAATAGACCTGATGATTACGATAGGATTGTGACAGTCCGCCTTGGCTCGGCTTGCGCCTTGGCTTCCAGCGACTCAGAATAGACCTGATGATTACGATAGGATTGTGACACACCCAGATCAGCATGACTTCGTACACCCTTCCATCCTGGCTCAGAATAGACCTGATGATTACGATAGGATTGTGACTTACCACTGGGACGGAGCCCAAGTGGTTTTGTACAACTACTCAGAATAGACCTGATGATTACGATAGGATTGTGACGCAAGCCGGTCGATGAACCCTTCCGAGTATTGGCACGGGCGCTCAGAATAGACCTGATGATTACGATAGGATTGTGACTTGTCGAGAGCGTTGAGTTTTACTGTGTAGTGTTTCTCGTCTCAGAATAGACCTGATGATTACGATAGGATTCATGAGGCACTTCCGTGTGCCTCACCCTTCGGGCTCGCACCTGCGGTGCAAGTGCAAATCCGCTCTCCTGCGGATTTGTGTGGCTGAAAGCTTACTGCTGATTGCTGAATGCTATTTCGACCTGATGATTACGATAGGATTGTAACGCTCCAGTTTCAACCTGCACCTCTAAAGATGTCAGAAGCTCAGAATAGACCTGATGATTACGATAGGATTCATGAGGCGCATCCATGCACCTCACCCTGCGGGCTCGCACCTGCGGTTCAAGAGCAAATCCGCTCTCCTGTTGAAAACCCCTTTGAGGCGGGTTTGTGTGGCTGAAAGCTGATGACATACGATGTCCAAAATACCGATCAAACCGGGAGGATTTGACTAACGGGGATGAATATTTTTGGGGGTTATGTGTCCAAGGTGGGTGTTTTGGTGGGATTTGGAAATTTCTGTTGCAATCCATTTTCCCGTGGGTTATACTACTTGCGTCAAAACTCACGGCGGCGTCCCGCTCCGTTATGCGCTTTTTTTATGTACTGCGCTTACGAATGCTGGATGTTGGAATCCTATTTGTATTTAATTGGCCGAGTCTCCACTTCCGGCGACGGGGTGGGCGCTTCCGTGAGGCGTGACAAGACTCGGCTTATTTTGTTTATGTCAAACTGTCAAACTCACGGAGGCATCGCGTATGCTAAAATTATTTCTGTTGTTTCTGCTATTTATCCTTTCTTACACCAATCCACCGCAATCCTGTGAAATTCAGCGATCGGGCTTCGACGGTCATTCAACTTCGATTGGGGAGGTTGAATGAATTCGAGACAACATTTTTTCAGGTATATCAAAGACAACGAGATCAACCCAATGTTTTTCATGTGGATGGGGTTAAAATTTCAGGATTTTGAAATGCGTTTTAAGAACCCATCCGGAAAATACCTCTGTAAAACGACTATTCGTCATATGGCCAAACACGTGCTGAGGTTTGAATCATCGCAAGGTAGAATCAGCTTTCAGGAAGCTAAAGATAAAATCGGTAATCCTGATGACAATTTGAGCTGGGTCAAAAGCAATATACCGTTTGGGCTAACATTCACAGATGCTGACCGACTAGAGAATATTAAAGTCTATACCGTTAGTTTATCAAAATTGTTCACTGAATCCGAACGGTTCAAGCAATACCTGCAGGTGCGCAATAAGCTGTATGAAAACTTGAAAGACCTCGAAGAACAAAACAGTGCCTATCGGAAAAGGGTTTTTGACAGACGCAGCTTTCCGCCGAAATTGAAATACCTGATATTCGAACGGGATAATTTCACTTGCCAGATTTGTTTGCGAAGCAAAGAGAAGCTCATTGAAGCTGATCTTCATCTGGAAGCAGACCATATTATCGAGTGGGAAGATGGCGGAAAAACATGTTACAAAAACGGACAGGCTGTCTGCTCTGCCTGTAACAAGGCGAAACATGCCGCCAAAAAGGCAAGAATATAACTGTTTGCCACACACCTAATTCAGCCTTGTTTTTTGCCAAATTTCACAGTAAATTTGGCAAAAACGAGGATAATATGTTAACAGTCAGTTCTAAAATCGACCAGTTTGGCAGAGTGATTATTCCAAAGCAAATCAGAAAAGAAATGGACCTGAAACCGGGTGACGGTTTTGAAATCAGAATCGAGGGTATGACACTGGTGCTCGTTCCGTATGAAATGGATAAGAAAACGCAATCTGATTTGAAGGCATTCACGGACTTGCTGCGGCTTAACAGACGGCGTGAGAAGAAAGTGGATAAATCGATAGACCTTTCTGCCCTGGCTGATGAGGTTAATGCATGATTTATTTTGATACGGATGTGCTGGTGCATTCGGTCGTCCTCCAGACGAGAGCGGCGCAGTTGTTGGCAGTCGATACGATTCAATCCGCGATGGTTGAGGGGAAATATACGGTATCTCAGCTGGTGCTGCAGGAATTGGCTTTTGTGCTGGCCCGCATCGGTGTTGAGCCGGTTTTGATTCAGGAAAACCTGCGGTTTCACTCAAAATTCACGGAGTTCCGCATCAGCGACTCGATTTTTGACCGGGCTGTGGCGCTTGCGGGAAAGCTTGGCTTCCGTCACATCAATGACTGCCTGCATACCGCCATCGCCGAAACCTTTTGCGAAGAGCTGGTCACTTTCAATGCAAAAGATTTCAAAAAGATCAGCGCTATGACCACCCTGAAAATCACTATCCTTGCGTGAAGCGTCTTGCGATATTGATAACTTCCTGTATTCAATCGACATATATCCCAAAAAATCGATTATAAGCGACGATCTCCGCTTGAAACATGTTCCGCGTCGCCAGCATAGCCGATCTCTTGCGAGAGGGCTGTGCTGGCTCGTGCTGTAACGCCACACCCGTTCACCCGAGATGTGGTTTTAAGTCGTTTGGCAGGAAAGTAGCCCATAATAAACAGTCACTATTCAAAATGAAGTCCTGACTGTTTAGCTTCGTGTTGTTTTAATTGATCACGGCTTTTTAAAACGTATGTGGTGATGAGGAAAATAATGTCAACTTTTAAGAATGATCGTTTATTTTGGGGAAGCATAATTTCCTTATCAAAACAATCAACTTACAAATAACTTACAAACATTGACATGGACACCGGTGAACAACAGAAGCTAAGTATAGATAAATTAATAAGTTGCGTTTTGACTTTCTTGAATTTTCCAAGATATTGTTTTTATTGAACTTAGCTAAATTTTTGACGGACTGAAAATCCGTGTGTCCCCAGTTCAATTCTGGGAGACGCCACCACCCTAAACCTCGTAATTGCTAAAGTTACGAGGTTTTGTTTTTTTTGGTCCATTAGTGCGTATTTTGGGGAGTCATATTTACCGATAAATGCGATAGCGCCGGTGATGCGCATAAGGATAAAGCAACCTACTTCTGGTTTGCAACATACTGAAACACATCTTCCAACGGTTTGTTAAAGACTTGCGCAATTCGAAAAGCTACTTCTAGTGAGGGGGAATACTTGCCACCCTCGATAGCATTTACCGTTTGCCGTGTTACGCCAATCTGATCAGCCAATTCCTGCTGGGTCATATCGCCATGATGGAACCGAAGGGTTCGGATCTGATTGTGAATCCTGAATGTTGACTGGCTCACGCTATATTCCCTTCTGATAATAATAAATTTGAAAAACAAGCGTAACGACTTCGGAAATCAGGAGTGAAAACAACAGCAAATGCGCAATCCAGACTGTCTCATCAGATACTACCAAACCAGCGATTGCCGCCAGGACACCCACCCCCAAAATCCATGAGGCGTTGCTCTCTGCACGCCATTTGATGAGCTGATCCCGCTCATCACGACTTTCGGGTTTGTTGGCAATTGCAGCAACAACATGACCGGCGACCTGAATAACCACCAGCAAAATAACCGAAACAACAAATAGCGGAATGAACGCCGCAATCTGGGTTACTCCACTCAACATCATGTTCGTTGCAATAACAAAATACAAACCGAGAACTACCAACAGGCTTAACAGTTGGATCCATACGCTTTTTTCTTCAAATGTTGCATTCATAATATCTCCAAGTTTTATGACCAATATTTTTGACGTCGTGTAAAATATATTTGACACATTGATAAATGTCAAGTATTTTTTACATGACCTCCAAAAATGAAGTGATCGCGGATAGCCGCATCGATCAATTATAATGTGCAAAATCGTATCTTGCGCACGAGCGTTTCAACTATTATACTTTATCAAAATTGTATAATAGGCCCGGAAATCCGCACGGTTTCACAATGGAATTGCTGCAGAGATAAACACATGACCGCAAATCGAAAGAAAGGAAGTGAATGGAATTGCTCAATCTTGATGATTTTCCATTGAAAACTTTTGACAAAATTCGATATGCCGATACCGATCGGCAGGGACATGTCAACAACGCAACTTTTTCCACTTTTTTGGAAACCGGCCGGGTTGAAGTTTTGTACAATGCTGAATTCCCTGTTCTCTTTGCAAACTCAAGCTTTGTAATTGCTTCACTTAAACTGGCATTTTTAAAGGAAATAAAATGGCCTGGGCAGGTAGAAATCGGAACCGGGATATTGAAAACCGGCAACAGTTCGCTCCATCTTTATCAACAGCTTTTTCAAAATGGGTCATGCGTTGCCACTGCCGAAACCGTAATTGTTCAAGTTGATAACAATGGCGGACGGAGCACTCCGTTAACTGATACAGCAAAAGAAACGCTGGCAAAATGGTCACTAAATTTTAATTCATTATGAAAAAAATCGCACTATTTACAATCGTGGTATTCGCATTTTTTGTCCCCGATATTCTGGCACACCCAACCGGAAATTTGATCGTTGCCGGAGAACATGTGCTTTGGTCATATGTTAATCCCATCGATGACCCAAATCATCACGCATGCATTATGCTGTGGCAAAAAGGCTCCGAACCAAAGCCATTTATCACATCCGAATTTGAGGCGAGTGATTTCATGCTCTATAATCGTGCGGAAACCATATATATCATCGAAAGAAGATTCATCCAACGTTCACTGAAATTTGAGATAAGAATTCTGAAAACTGGCGTCGGAGAAAAACCGGAGCAACTGTGGGATTGGTTCGAGGATCGCTGGAGAATTGGCGAGGGCGGATTTTTTATGAATAATGACGATGAAATTGTATTTGGCTCATATCCCTCCATTTTCAAATTAAAGAAAGGGAGTGAACCAACCATTTATTTTGACATCGGCAAAGTGATCAAAAGCGTACGATTTATCTCGGAAAATGAATTGTTGCTATTAGGTGACGACAAATGTTGGCTAACCGACAACCGGGGCAAAATTATTCAGCAATGGGAAAATTTAACCCCGGATTCGGTTCAAAATGCACCCCTGAACAGAAACCAGATTTTTGATGCAGACTATCAAAATGGCGAATTGCTGTTAGCCTATTGGGGAAACCGGTCATTCGACCTGATCGATGTTGAGGGGAGAAGAAGCAGAATTGTTCAGCAGCAAGAGCCGTTGGCACCGCATTGGGTTGCTTTTTTTGGGGAAAAGAAATTGTTATTCTCATCAAAAATTGTATTCGACGGCAGCAATCCCAAACCACATTTTGAGATGTTTTTACCGGACAGCCATTTGGTAAATATTTGGACAAAACCATGAAATGTCGTTTTTCGGAATCCCTTTGGCCACCAACGAGCCAGCTGAAGGGATTTGCTCCGGTCAACTGGCTCAAGAAGTCGCTTTTCCCAAATAATTTTAACCCCGCTATTTGCGGATAACAAACTCCACGCGACGGTTTTGGGCATATGCGGCTTCGGTTTGCCGCGTATCGAGCGGGCGTTCCTTCCCATAGCTGACGGTTTGAATCCTGTTTCCGATAATGCCTCTGCTCAGCAAAAACGAGCGAACGGCATTGGCTCGCCGGTCGCCCAATGCAAGGTTATATTCAACCGTCCCGCGTTCGTCGCAGTGCCCCTCGAGCAAAATATCCACTTCGGGATATGCTTTAAGCACAACCAGATTGTCCTCCAACGCCCGATAAGTATCCCCCCGAAGTTCCGATTGATCATAATCAAAATAAACGGTGTTCAAACTTAGCGGAACTGTGGGTTTTTCCTGCGGCTTCGGTAAGGTTTGCGGCTGTGTTTCCACCGGTTTAGGAGTCGTGTTTTCAATCGGCTGCGGTTGCGATTCACCCAAATCCAGCGGCGGCAATTCTTTTTTCGTGCCGGAACATCCCATCGAAATGACCAGCAATAAAATTCCCGCAAATCGAATAAAATTTTTCGTTTTCTTTTGGATAGTAATCACAGATTCTATTTTACGTTGTTGCCACATGGTTGATCTCCCAGATATTTTAAAGGGTTGTAAATATTCTTTTTAACCAAACAGAAATTATGGATTCCGATGTACGAATTTAGAACATTTTTCCCGTTTCCCCTTTCCGCAAAATGATCCAAAAAATATTGATACAGTGGTGCAGTTGTGAGCGCATCGCTCAAAAAAGCGTGTTATTCACACGACAATTCGCTGCTGTTTCTGAAATTTGGCGACCAGGACGGGCTGCTGCAATTTCCGGAAAAAGTCAACCGCAACACCTGCGAACCATCCCAAAACATTGTGTAAATGTCGCGTTTCCCGGCGTTCCGGGTGGAACTGAAAGCCAGCTGAAACCCGTCCGGTGACCAGCAGGGATCTTCGTTGCTGCCCTGACTTACGGTTAATTGCAGCACCTCGCCGGTGCCCGGCAGATACACAAAAATATCGAAACCGCTATCGCTGCGGCTGACAAATGCAATCCTGTCGCCTTTTGGTGACCAAACCGGCGAATCGCAATACGCCAAATCAACCGGCAGCCGGCGCTGACTACTGCCATCCGCATTCATTATATAAATTTGCGGTTTTCCGGTTCGATCCGATGAAAAAACAATCTCGCGACCATCCGGAGACCAGTCCGGCGATGTATCGATACTTCCGTGATTCGTTAACCGGCGTAAATTTCTGCCGGAGGTGCTGACAACGTAAATCTCCGCATTGCCATCTTTAGTGGATACAAAGGCAATCTCCTTCCCGTCCGGCGAGATCGCCGGTGAGGTTTCCAGCCCCGGCGAACTGAAAAAGGCAAATTCCTTTTTGTCCGAAATGCCAACATCGAATAAATCCGGATTTTGATTTTTGTAAGACGTAAAAATTATCCGCTGTCCGTCAATTGTCCATTCCGGTGTCAGGTTCAGTTCGCGATTTTGCGTGACAAAAGATTTATTGTGCCCGTCGTAATCCACAACGCCAATTTCTTTGTAATGATAAACAGAAGTAACAAAGCAAATTCTGGTTTTCGCGATACCGTTTTCCCCGGTCAATTGAAATACCAGATCATCCACCAGCCAATGTGCCAACAAACGCACTGCACTTCGGCAACCCCGAAATTCGTTCCGGGCAACCGGACGATCTGTGCCAACTTCCATTATTGCGTATTCTGCAATTAGCTCTTCGCCGACTCCCTTTAATTGCGTTTCCAGATAAAATGTTGCAGCTTTGCCGGAACCGGCGGCATCATCGCTATTGCGATTGGCTGCGGTTAGCGGTTCGATAACATTTGAATACCACAAATCCGTTTGCAAAGTGCTCATAAATTCTTTTACAAATTTTTCATCCCCGACATTCACAGCGGTTGTTTGATGAATAATCAGCGGCATACGCTCGAACATTTTGCTCTCCGCGCGCAAATACACATTTTCCTGAGCAATAGCCGTTACTGATGCAGCGCAAGCCATCAGCAAACCGGTAACAAATCGAATCCATTTTAATTCAGCGGTATTTATCATTGGCATCCATTTATATGATTTTTTTAAACTTACAATTAATCTCTGGCAATAAATTCAAAATGCACGTTGAGTACTGGTTGGGAATATGCCGGCGGTAACGGGGGAAACGGTGCGGCACGCTCAACCGCCTGCATCGCCGAAAAATCAAATTCACGATCATCGCTGCTGATTTGCAAATTGAGCTTGCCGGAATTGCCATAACGGTCAATTTCAAAATTAACCACGCAGCGCATCCCGGCTGTCGGTTTTCGGGGTTTTTGCCATTCGCGCTCCACCCGGCTCTGGATCATCGCCAGATATTGCGGAAATGGAAAACTTTGGTCATCGGTGGAAACAGTGCTGCCTTCCGGTTGTGGCGCTTCGCTGCTTTCGGATGTTGCAGACGGTTTGCTCCGGGGCGGTTCCGTTTTTTGCGGTATTGTTTTTTTCGGTTGCGGCGGCTGCGGACGGGATTGCTGTTGGCGCGGTGTCCGGACAGATTGTTTTGCCAAATCCGGGCTGCTTTGAACCAGGGTTGCCGAAATTTTTTTCGGATAGCCCTGCAGCCGGGACGGTTTCCCGGCGAAAATGCTCCATCCACAAATCAAAAACAGCAGCAGTGAATGACCGATAACCGATAGCAATACAGCTTTTTTCATCGTTTATCCAGCGTATTTAGCACCAAACCGACATTCTCGAAACCGGCGCTGCGGATGGCATCCATCACTTCGATAATTCGCCCGTAGTTGGCGGCGGCATCGCCTTCCAGCAAAACCGGCGTATCCGAAGCTGTTGAAAATACGGCACTTAACCGACGGCTTAATTCTTCATCAGATATATTTTGATGATCAAAATACACCTGTCCGTATTGGTTAACCGCCACCGAAATTGCATTGGCAGGATGTTTTTCCCGGATTTCCGCCGAAGGCAAATCGAGCTTTACGCCACCCCGGATAAACGGCGCGGATATCATAAAAATTATCAGCAAAACCAGCGTAACATCAACTAACGATGTCACGTTTATTTCGGATAGCATGTTGGATTTTCGTTTTCTCATGGAACCACCGTTGACCAAAATATATGTTAATTTCGCCGCTGAGGTGATGCATTTCATCCTCAACAAGCTGCAACCGGTTATTCAGCCGGTTGTAACAAAACACCGCCGGAATCGCCACTGCCAGTCCGGCAATGGTTGTGATCAGCGCTTCAGCTATTCCCGGGGCAACCGTTGCCAGATCGGCGCTGCCTTTCATCCCGATGCTCAAAAATGCATCCATAACGCCCCAAACCGTGCCCAGTAATCCCAAAAACGGACTGATCGTAATCGTTGTGCCCAAAAAAGAAATACCGTTGGCGATCTGCCCAACTTCTTTTTCAACAGCGATATCGAGCCGTTGTTTCAGCTCATCGCGGAACATCGGATCCACTTCCCGAACCATCCGTTCGAGCGTATCCGGCTGCAATCCGCCCAAATAATCCGCCGATTTCCGTAACGCCGACACCGCTGATTTTAACGCCGTTTCACCCTGCTGAATCAACGGAATTGTTACTTTGTTTTGGGGAAAAACCATCGTTTGATTCGAAGCTTCCGCCGTATTGTTCGATGATTTTTTGTCTGCATTATTGCGCAAACTCCGGATGACAGCCCCCATTTGCGCCAGTTTTTGTAAAAAAATTGACCATGCAATCAATGAAAGCAAGAGGAGCGTTCCCAAAATGATTTTCGCAAAAATGCTGCTGTTAAGTATGAGTGAAATAATATGTTTATCAAACATTCATATATCCTTTTGTCATAATGGCAATTGCAAATGCGTTGGATTAAACTTGCAATTAGCCTACCAACAATTCCGATAGATGCAGAACAGCTAACTTATACTGTGCAAAAATATAAAGGTTGTGATATTTTTGGTCATTTTCGATGGATTCGATGCACCAATCAGCGAGAATCGATGCTACTTCCGGCAAACGCTTAACAAATATACTGCAAAAATTCAGCGGAGAGCGCCGGATTTCTCAATCCGGAAAATAGTGTTCGTCTCCCACCATACTTTTTTCCGAAAAACAGTGGTCATCGCCAGCCCGTTTTCGCGGGCGATCTGCTGAATTTCGGCGATGTCGCAAACATCCGAAAGGATCAACATCACGGTGGTTTCCGGCGAAATGAACGTGGGTAACTGTGCAAAAAACCGATGAAAATAATCATGATTTTTGCCGCAATACCATGCGAATTGCGCTTCATTTTGGGGATTTTTTGGAAAAAACGGCGGGTTTACAACGATAACATCGAACGGTTGGTGCGGCAGGTTTTCGAACAAATCGGAGTGGATAACGGCAATTTCTACGCTGTTTCGCAAAGCATTTTCTGCGATGTTTGCAAAGGCAATTTCGCTGATGTCTGTTGCTGTGACGATTGCGCCGCGTTTCGCGGCGAACAGCGATACCAGCCCGCTGCCTGCGCCGATCTCCAAAAATCGCTGTTCATCCAAATCCAGTTTTTTCAAATACTTGAGCAGCACTTTTGTGCTAAAAAAGAAGCCCGGATGAAACACGCCCGGTTTCACGCGAATGCGAATATCGCCGTAGCGATAGCCGCGCTCGCTGGCAGTGTAACGCAAAATCAGCGGACGAATCAACCGATCCGCAACCGGTTTGATGAATTTTCGGCTGAGCATTTTCGCTAAAATCCCTCGATTTCCGGCTGGCGATAGCGCAGCCAGCGGCTCTGCAAAAAGCGCAGTTCGTATGGCCAGCGGAACAGGTTCGTTTTGTATCGCAGCGCGGAAATCAGCCGCATGGTTTTGCGCTGGAACGCGCTCAGTTTGATGTCCGAAACCGTCGGGTGATAGGCGTTCAGCACCGTTTCAAAATTGCGGATTTTGTCGACCATTTCCGGTGTGAGCCAGGGCGTGAGCGGATTTTTGCGCAAATCAAAATTTTCCCATTCGGGGTTGAGCCAGTCGGTCAGTTTTTCAGTGAATTTGAAGCCGTTTTCTTTCGCCAGTTCGTATAGCTCGGAGCCCTCTGTCGGCACGGGACTGTACACATAAATGATGATTTCCGTTGCCGGATTGATCCGCTTGATTTCTTTGATAAATTCAATATCTTCATCGATTTGGCGCATCACTTTTTCCGGCGAATCGGCGGGCATGCCCAGGACAAATGAATACTCCGGGATGATGTCGAATTGCGCCATCCGCGCCGCAAAAGCCTTGATTTGTTCGCCGGACTGCGTGCCGCCTTTGTTCATTTGCTGCAGCACCGCATCGTTGCCGGTTTCCGCGCCGAAAAATATCATTTTGCAACCGGAGTCGCGCATCCGCCGCAGCGAATCGTCGCTGTATTTGTTGAGCGTATCGATGCGGGCTTCACCCCACCACACCATGTTTTCCGGCGCAATCAGATTCGCAAATTCAACCGTGCGTTTTTCCGACACAAAAAAATTGTTGTCGTGAAATTCGATGGCGTCCGCGCCGTAATTTTCTTTCAAAAATTTGACATCGCTGTAAATATTTTTGGCGGATTTTCCGCGCCAGCGGGCGTTGTAAATCGGCACTACCGCACAAAACGAGCAGGAAAACGGACAACCCATACTGGAGTGATACGCCAGCGTTTTTCGCCCCAGATATGTGCGCCCCAAATAGCCGTCGATCGAATACGCGCGATTCAGTTTTTCGTATGGCAACGGCGGCAGAGAATCCTGATCCAGCAACGCTTCCCGGGCATTTCGAATGATGTTTCCGTCACGTTTGAAAATGAGATTTTCGATGGCATCGAGCGGCTGATTTTCCGCCAAGGCAGTGAGTAATTTTGGAAATGCGATGTCCCCGGGACCGTCCACCACGTAATCCACAAAGCCGGAATTGAGCACAGATTTGTGCTGGTTGCTGGCAAAATAACCGCCCCAAATAATCACTATTTCCGGAAATTGTGTACGGATTTTTTGGGAAAAAGGAATCGCTTGTTTGAGCTGCATTGCGGGCATTGCCGTGCAGCCAAAATAGCGAAATTCGCCGGTTTGCAACAACGATTCAATGCGCTGCCACGGATCGTTTTCGCGATTGCCATCAACAAATTCGTACTCAAATTTCCCCTCGATTGCGGCGCCCAATTGCAAAATTGAGTTGGGAATCCGCACGTTGTGATGGGCTGCGCGAGGGTTAAAAAGTATCACTTTGTTCATTTTCAAACCGTTGGTTTTGGCGTTTTATTTAAAAGATTAACCGCTGAGGGCGCGGAGATAGCAGAGTTCCTTTGAAGGAATTTCTGCATTAAAGGATAAATTAATTCAAAAACGCTCTATTTTCTCTGTATCCTCCGTGTCCTCTGCGGTTAAATGAATCTTCGCTGCGGCGATACAAAATGAGAATCATCCATTGGCTGATGGCGCTGGAAAAAATCGCGCCTGTCAGCCCGAATTGCGGGATCAGCAGCATGTTGAGCAACAGGTTGCAGCCGATCCCGGCGATTGAAACCATCAGCACAATTCGCTCGCGCGACTCGCGGATAAGTTGATACGTTTCAATAAGATACAGCAAATGCGGCACCGCAAATAAATAGCCCAACAGATAAATGTCCCAACTGAAATTAAAGCCGTAAATTTGGCTCAGCGCAACAAAAATCGCGGCGATGCCAATCAGCAACAGTGGTGCGCCAAAAGTAAACAATCGATTTCGTAGTTTGTGCAGCGACGCGCGATTCATCCGGTAAATATTTTTGATGAACGGCGCGGTCAGGAAAAATCCGGCATTTTTCAGATAAATCAGGAACATGATCAGCACCTGGTATCGCCCGACCTCGCTTTTTGGCAAAAAATAATTGATGCACAACAGGTCAATTTTTATTTCCAGCAGCCCGACGAGCGTGAGCAGAAAAAACAATTGCGCATCGCGAAAAAATGCCGCATCAAATTTGCCGATCCAGTTGGCGAACGCTTGTTTGCGGAAATAAATGGCAATAGCAATCGCTTTCAGCCACGCCGGAATCGTGAAAATCAGCAACAGCACATCGAGTGTCAATCGATCGCGGAGCCAGACAATTTCAGCGAGCAAAACCACTGCCGCAATGACTTCGAGCGTCGCAGCGACCGTGAATCGTTTGTGAAACATCACCAGCGATTCGAATGACTGATGCACAAAAACCGCAACGCCCCACAGCGCAGCAAATGCGATTCCGTGCCAGCCAATTCCGGTAAAAATAAACAGCACAGGCACAATCAGAAGGAGCAACGGCAGTCGCGCAATCACCGATCGCTGCCAAAATTTGTCGATACTTCGCGGCGCGCGGCTGAACGATCGCAATAAAAATTCCTTGTTTCCCCAACCGATTACGCTGTTGACAATCGAGAAAACAACCGTCACATAAACGAATTCGCCCCACAGCGAAATTGAGCCAAAACGGATCACCAGCAGCGATGTCAGAATCCCGGTTATCGCCGGAAGCAACTGATTCACCGAGTGCCCGGCAACCAGTAAGCTGCGATTTAATAACGATTTAGCTCTCATCGCGCCGGTCATTGCGAATCGTCCAAATTGCTGCGCCAAACAGCACTGTCATCAGCCACAATCGCGGGAATGCCAGCAGAATTTCCCACCCCGAATATTTCCAACGGGTGAAAGGAATCAGCGTGACAAACCCGATGGCGGCGTAGCTGCCCAAAATCAAAAACCTCGCTGAAAATTGGGATTCGTCGCGTAAATGGCTGAGGAACAGCGCCACCGGAAACGCCAGCAGCAGAAAATGATAGGTTGCGGTTGCCGGGAGCAGCAACATCGCAGCGATGCCGATTATGGCGAGATCCAGCGCCAGCCGGCTCGGGTGATTTGTGCGGTGCAGCCGCCACATCGCAAATCCGGTCAATCCGGCAACTGCGGCAGTGACAATCAATTTACCGATGCGGTAGCCAGCCGCCCAATCAATCAGCGGCGCGGGATTCGATGCAACATCCGCCACAAAAACATGCCGGAAAAAGGTGTTCCACGATTGAAAGGCAATCGCGTACGGATCTTGCGAAGACAATCGTCCGTCCAGATGGGGCAGCAGCACTTCTGCAAAAAAGTATCGATACACATCGCTGCCAAAAACAATAATTTCGATTGCGGTAACGCCAAAAATTGCCAGCATCCCGGCGAACGGCGTTCGCCAATTGCGGTTAATTGCAAAGCCCGCCAGATACACTACCGGCACATATTTGACAGCTGCGCCGAGCCCGAGCAACCCTCCGGCGGCAGTCTGCCGCCGGAGGGTAACACACCGATAGCTCAGCAAAATGACAAATAGCAGTAGCAAATACAGTTGCCCAAACCGGAAATTGTTGATCAATCCGATGCCGCTGAGCAGCAAAAAATTTGCACTCGCAACCAGTTGCCAGCCAGTGATTTTTTGCAGCAGCCAAACATTTGCGCCGAGCAAAACGATGTTAACAACTGTCCAGATGCGTTTGGCAGTCAGTGGCGAAAACGGGGTCAGCGGGAGCATTACGAATGCAGTTGCCGGAGGAAATGGCGAAAATTTGCCCTGTTGCTCAATGCCGTTTTCCCGAATTTTCGCGTTGAACCAATCATCATCGTAAACGTTTTTAAAATCAGCACCTTCCGTCAGCAATCTGGCGGAAATATAATAGTTAGGAAAATCGGAATTGACGCTGTTCCATGCCGGAATCACACCAATTTTTATCGTAAACATCGACAGCAAAACCAGCAGAAAACATTGCAATTTTTGATCGTTAGCTGAAAAAAGCGGTATCATTTTTTTGAAATTGATCATGAATCGATGCGTTGTTTGGTGAGTGGTAATTCAGAAAATTCACGGAATGTTACGTTTGGTTGCACGGCAGCCAATCGCTCGACGACCGCCTGAAACACCGATTCCACCGAAATATTTTTCATGCAAACGACGCCTCTGCAGCAATCCACCACTTTTTCGTTATACACAGAAATACAGGGGCTGCACATTTCTCCAGCTGTAATCGCGATGTGATTGTCACCCCGCGGACCGTATAACACCGGCGTTTCCGGTCCGAACAAACCGACGGTCGGCACACCGGCGACGACGCCCAAATGCATCGGACCGGAGTCGTTGCTGACCAGCACCCGGGCATGGCTGAGCAATTCGGTCGTTTCGCGAATCGTGAATTTCCCGGCGGTTGACACCACACGATCGGAGATTTCGATACTTTTTTGCAACCCCATTACCCGTACAACATCTGCCTTTGCGCCGATGAGCACAATTTGCAAATCCGGAAACGTGTCGAGCAGTCGTTTACCGAGTTCGGCAAAGTATTCCGGCGGCCATAGCCGTTCGATCGCCAGATCGCTGGTGTTAGGATTAAACGCCACAAAATTGCTCAATCGCTGCGATTTGACAAAATCGTTAACATATTGTTTTTCCTCGATTTTTATTGGCAGTTTGAGCAGTCGTTCATCGTAAATTTTCATGTTCAGCGCGTCCAGCGAACGCAGATAAATGCGGGTCATGTGGGTCGATTCAATATAGGGAATCGTGATGTCGAAAACGTTTTTTCCGCTGCCAGCCGGCGCGTATCCGATGGTCATGCTCCGCAAATTTGCGGCAGTGAGCAGGGCGGTAAATCGCGAACCGATCTCAAAATCGAATACCACATCGAACTGCTGCCGCCACATCCAGACAACAAGTTTCAGGAACGATCGCAGCGCCCGAAGCCAGCCTGACATATCGAAATATACCGCGCCATCGATGTGCGGGCTGCCTTCGTACATATCGCGATTTTGCCGCAGGGTCATGAAGTAAATTTCGCAATCCGGCAGGTTGCGTTTCAGGTTCGCGAATACCGGACTCGCCAGCACAATCGTGCCAAGCCCCCACATTTTGATAATCAAAATTTTGCGAATGCGCTCGTTCGGGACGTTTTTTTTCCCGCGAAAACGCCGCAACAAGCCCACAATGCCGCACAGCGGTTTGCCGATTTTCCGGTCAATCCGGCGAGCGGTGTCAAACGCGATCATCGGATGCGTCCCTTTCGCAGCAGGTAACAAACGTGATCGCCGCCGAATGCGTCGGGGATTCTTTCAGCAATTGCCCGGTCAACCGGCAGCAACATTTTGGCAATCGATCGCGCAAAAACGGATTGTTGGTACTGATCCGGCGTTGGCAAAACCGCGCAGAGATTTATTTTTTTGATCAATTCGAAATGTCGCAGAAATGTGTTTTTGGCAAAATAGCGCACCGTCATTCCGTTCGCCAAATTCAGTTTTTTCAAAATGATACGTCGATAAACTGTTCGCAATCGCAGCGAAAGAAAATCACCCAAAGCCGAGAACAGATGAAACGGCGGCATTGCCACAATTGCCAGAACGCCGTCCGGTTTCAGCAGGTGTTGCAGTTTTTCAAACGCCGCATCGGTATCCGCCATTGCGTTAATGACGCCGAAATTCAGCACGATCACATCGTAGGTTTTGCCAGTCCAAAAATCCAGCAAATCGCAATGCGAAACGGTTGCCGACAGACCGAGTTGAGCGGCATTTTGTCGCGCCAATTCCACCATTTTTTCGGAAATATCCATCGCATCAATCATCAGATTTTTTGAGCGATAAAACCCAAAATCCGAACCGGGACCGCAGCCGACATCCAACACCGCTGTTCCGGGTTGCAAATACGGGGCAATTTCCACCTGCACCCGTTCGCGTTGGTAAATACCAATCTGATTGCGATTGAATTTGTCCGCATAACCCGTTGCGTAGCTGTCAAATGTTTTGGCGACAACTGTCATAAGCTATTGTTTATTAATAATATAAAAAATGGTTTCTTGAGATTCCTGCATGCGCAGGAATGACATTCTTTTGGGTACGCCAGACCGCGAATAATGACATTTATTACGTTTTGAGATGCGCCAACCGGCGAATCCGGAAATCCATGTAAACCGAACGGAGCGCGTGATACACCCGTTTCGGCAGTTCCTGTGGCGACGATTTGAGCTGTCGTCGCCGGTATTCGCTGGCTAATTTTTTGACGGCACACTGATAGAGCGGCGCGGTAAATCGTCCGCGAATATCCAGTTCCCGCTGCAAATGCGTTTCCCAACCGTTTTGATATTTCACCTGCGATTTCACCTCATCGAACAGCGCGGTGCCGCGCAACGGATAGGCGACGGTGGTCAGATAAATATCCGGCTGTTGGTCGCGCACAAATTCGATGGTTTCGTACATATCTTCGATCGCTTCGCCGGGATATCCGAACATCACAAAATAGCCCGCCTGCAATCCGTTTTGCTGGCACCAGCGCGTCGCGTCGGCGATTTCCGCTTTGGTGACGCCGCGCGACATCGCATCGAGAATTTTCTGGCTGCCGGATTCCGCGCCAAACCAGACCCGGTAACAGCCCAAATCTTTCAACAAGATTGCAATTTCTTCATCAAATTTGTCCGCCCGGGCGATGCACTCGAACGGCAGGTGAATGCCCGCGTCCCGCATCAATCCGGTGAATTTTTTCAGCCAATGTTTGTTCACGGTGAACACGTCATCCGCAAACCACAGGTGAGTCGGGCGATAGCGTTTGACCAGCGATTGAATTTCCGCAACCACATTTTCCGGTCGCCGCCGACGATGGGTGTGCCCGTAAACCGAGTGACTGCACCATTTGCAGGTGAATGCGCAGCCGCGCGCGGTGATCAGCGAAATCGAGCGCTGCCCGTGATATTTTTCCCACGTGCCAAGATATTTTTCGAGATCGATGGCATCACGATCGGGCAGCGGGAAATCGTCGAGCCGGAGGCGGCTGGCTTGCCGGGGATTTTGGATCACCTGCCCGTTCGCGGTTTTGTAGCTCACGTTGGGAATATCGCCGAGATCGGTCGGAGCGTGCGTTTCCAGCCGTTTCAGCACCGCGAGCAGCGGAATTTCGCCCTCACCGGAAACGATGATATCCGCGCCGTAATTCAAAAATTCCGCTACCTGGGTAGCGGCGTCCGGTCCGCCCAAAATGGAAATGATGCCGCGTAATTGACAATGTTGGATCAGCCGCATCACCGTAAATTTGGTGAGCAAATTGCAGTGGATGCCCAGCACCGCCGGACGCTGTTCGTCGATGTGGCGAACCAGTTCATCGTACGTGGAAAACGTGGTATCGTAAACCGATACATCTATTTGATTTTCTTTGAGATACGCGGACAAATACAACAATCCCAACGGCGGATACGGCTTCATAATTTGCTGCTCGTGCGCATCTTCCGCCAAAAAATAGGTGTGGGTCAACAGCACTTTCATAGATACGCTTTCATGATGCGTTTGTATTTGAGCATGCCCGGAATGTGCCGGATTTGCGCGGCGACGCGTTTGATGCGTTTGGTCAGCGGTTGTGAGCGCAGCAGCGACACGAACCCGAAATAATGGTGGGTGTAGCTGTGCAACGCCCGGTAAAATTCCGGGTGATAGGTGCCGCGATACATCATTGCCAGATCGCCGCTGTCGCGCCAGTTTTTTTTCTGCCCCATTTGCGCCGCCACGGTTTCGTAAAACGGCGTGCCCTTCAGCGGATACGACACGGAAATGCCGATGTGATCCGGCAGGCATTCGCGCACCAGCGCCAGCGTTTGGCGGATGTCCGAAAAATCTTCGCCGAGATAGCCGTATTGCAGAAAAAATCCCACCTGAACGCCATGTTTTTTGAGCAGGCGGCTGGCTGTTTTGATCGATTCAATGTTTTCATCCTTGTCCATCGCGTCGAGAATGCGCTGCGAGCCGGACTCCACGCCGAGCCACACTTCCGCGCAGCCGGAGCGGGCGAGTTCCGCCGCCATCGTTTCGGTGATCAGGTCCGCGCGATTCTGGCATTTGTAAGGAATGCGCACGTTGAGCGCAGCCATTTCGTCGGCAAATTCGCTGATCCAGCCGGGTTTGAGGGCAAAAATATCGTCGGTCACCCAAATCTGGTCGGCGTGCAGTTCGAGGGCAACGAATGCAAATTCCGCCGCAGCGCGTCGCGGCGAAATGGCTTTGTAGGTTCTGCCATACAGCGGTTTTGCGCACCAGTTGCAGCGAAACGGGCAGCCGTGCGAAGTGGACACGTTCAGCGAAAAATATCCGTGCGCCGATCGCCACATCGCTCGATATGGCGTGAGATCGATTTTTGCCCATGCGGGCATCGGCGCAAATTCCATCGGTAAATTGGTTTTGGTTTGCGGCTGGTGAACCACTTGCAAATCATCCAAAAACGAGATGCCCGGCAACTCGCGATATGCCGCCGGATTCGGATTTTCACGGTAGTTGAGCAGCAAATCGACCACTGTTTTTTCCGCGTTGCGGTGGACAATCACGTCAAATCCGGCGTTGAGATACGCTTCCGCCTGATCCGAAGCATCCGAGCCATGCGCGATAAACAGCCCGGTTTTCGGCGACTCCGCCAGCGCTGCAAAAATGGCGTCGCGCATGTTTTCGAGACACATTTTGGTCAAAAAGTTGAAATCGTCATCGTATAAAATGAACACGTCCGGTTGACATTCGCGAATCGCAGCGACCAGTCCGGCGGGATTTTCATCGAACATCACATCGTAAAATTCAGCGTCCAATCCCAATTCCTGTTTCAGCCAGGCAATCAGCGTAATCGACGCCAACGGCGGATACGGCTTGCGATTTTTCGCCTCCTTCGCATCCAAATGTAGGAAAAATGAATGGCTCACCAGAATTTTCATGCGGACACTTCCATCGCCAATTTGCGGTAAATTTCCGCGTAAATGTCATCATAAATATCGTGATGATCGATGCGGTTGAGTTTGGCAACGCCCTCGCCCAAAACAATGGATTTGCCGAACGCTGCCGGATATTTTTTCTGCAATCGCGCCGCGTATTTTCGGTAAATCAGCCGGTTCAATTTGGTGAGAATTGCAAAGCCGTTGCCACGTTTTTTGGGGCGGCTTTCGCCGTTTTCCAGCCGGTAAAACCCGTTTTGGAACAGCGACGGCGCAGCGTTCGGCAAATAATCAAACATCCAGCGATTGTTCGCGATGATCGTTTCGCCCATTTCGCAGCCAACCAGCGGAACCATATGCATGATCTGAACCGCCGTAAAATAATCATGCGTGTGGAATTGCAAATTCGTTTCGTCCACCAGATAATTGATGCATAAAATATCGCGTTTGTTGAGCAGTTTGCAGAGCACCACCAGCGCCACATAACAGAGCCACAGCCGGTTTTTCCGGGTGATGATGAACAGATCGACATCATCTTCGCGCTGGCAGGATTCGAAGGCGTTGGCGCCGGTGAGCGCCATAAATTTCACAAACGGCATTTTGGAAATCAGGCTCAAATATCGGCGATTGTTGCGGAACAGGTTGCGGCTCCATTGCCGTTTTTGGCGATATGCGTTCAACAATTCGCGGGTGAACAGGGCATTTTCCTGTTCAACAACCGCACCATCCTGTTGCAATTCGCCAAGAATAGTGTCGAATTTCCGCCGCTCGATAGGCACGCGCAGATAGCGAAACACCTGATCTGCACTGTATGCGCTCTCAAAATGATGCGCCAGATTGATCGTTGCCAAAATTTCCTTATGATACAAAGCTGTTTTCCCTTGTTGAAATGGTTTGGTGAATGAGCGGCATCACGGTTTCGGCGGCGCGCTGCCAAGTGAGATGGCTGATTTGCCGGGCAGATATTTTCTCCGCAAAACCGGATCGGATTGCCAAATCGATGATTGTTTTCCACGATTCAACATCATAATTATCAATCACATATGGGTGATCGCCGAAAATTTCCGCAACCGTATTATTTTTGAACAGAAACACCGGACAACCGCTGCTGATTGCCTCAAAAGGCGTGAAGCCGAATCCCTCGTACGCAGACGCGTTGATAAAAAAATCGCAGTGACGATAGCACTCCACCAGTTTTTCGTTGCTGATCCAGTTGGTTACCGTAATCTCATTTTTGAATGGCGATTGCGCCACACAATTCATCACACGGCGGAAATCGTTTGCCGGCTGACCGACCAGCATCAGTTGGTGCGGTAATCGCAATTCCCGCTTCAAATGTTCGAACAGCCGGATAATGAAGGGAATATTTTTGCGTATTTCAAAAGTGTTCACCGCCAGAATAAATGGTGCTTGCGGTTTTCCGTTGGCGATCGGTGCAGCACCATTTGCAACGCTATTAAAATGATCCGTTCCCGGATACCCCACCGAAATCTTCTGCGCCAATTCCGGAAATTCACCGCAAATCGCCGCTGCCGTAGATTTGGAAACCGCTACCAATTGATCGGCGCGATTCAAAACATTGCGCATTCGCATGCCAAAATAAAATCTTTTAACTAGCGGATAATATTGAGGATAGCGCAAAAACCCCATATCGTGAACGGTGTTGATGATTTTGTACTGTTCATCCCGCGGCGGACAGAGATAGTGGGTCGCATAAAACAAACAAATATTTTCACGCAACAACAATTGTTTGAGCCGGAATTCGTAAAACGCCAGTTTTTCGACCTGGTTGCGTAGCGGAACTGTCAAAATTTTGTCGCCAAAAGAGAGGTGCGGTTCAAACAACGGGGCATGTTGGGGCTTGCAAATCACCGCAACCGGATGCGCCCGCGACGCAGCGAGAATGCCGGTTGTCAAATAATAGATGTAAAATGCGGCACCGGAAAATTTTTCCGGCAGCGCCAAACAATCGATGCCTATAAATTTGTTATCAGAAAATTTCGCCAATGGTTTGCCTTGAAAAACATGTTTTTTTGTTTGGTCTATCTATCAAATTACAACAGTAAATGATCAATTTGGCGACGGTGAAGAAAATGTAAGAAGTGCAAATGTGGGAAACAAGTGCTTATCTGGCAGTTCATTCGGAAGCATTAAAAATGTGCAGAATATGCATCAAAAACTATTGTTTTTATTCGAAATAGCAAACTTTGCACTATGGGATTTTGAAGTTTTTTTATCCGGTTGACCGAATTTTATTTTTCAGCTTTGTTGAAGCATGCGTACCGTTTCAACATCGATTTTGGCGGTTGCGCCGTCCTGCGTTGCGATATATGCGCCTACCGCTCCGGCAAAGGATAAAATTTCTTCATTGCTGCGATCAGCCAAAATTCCGCTGAGCAATGCAGCCAAAAAGAATCGCCGGCACCGATGGTGTCTTTCACTTCCACCCGGAATCCAGGATGGCGAACCCACTCGCCGTTGTGCAGCAGCGCACTGCCATCAGCACCGCAGGTGACGCAAACGGTTTGGCAATCGAATGTTTGGGCAACAGCTATCATCCCCCCTTTCAGGCTCGCCGGTAACCCGAACCATTTGGTCAGCGTTTGCAATTCAGCTTCGTTCATTTTTACAATCTGAGAATCCTCCAACGATTTCTGGACAATCGACTGGTCATCAAACGGCGGGCGCAAATTGACATCAAATACATTCAGTTTGCTGCGGTGTCGCAGTTGTTCAACCGTTTCCCGGGATTGCGGATGACGCTGCGCCAAACTTCCGAAAACCAGCACATCGCAGTTCTGCGCCGCAGCATCCAAAGCATTATCCAGATCGATAAAATCCCATGCTGCCGGTTGCTCAATGGTGTAAACAGGGTTTTCTTTTTGAGTGAGATCCACATTTACAATGCCAGTGGGATGTGTGCTGTCAATCTGGATTAATTCACAGGAAATATCTTTAGCTGCAATACGGTTTCGCACCTGTTTGCCCAGTTCATCGGCGCCAATCCGGCTGGCAAATGCAACGTTTTGATCCAACTGTTGCAAATGACAGGCAACATTAAAGGGCGCTCCGCCCAAAAACAAACCGTGAGGCAAAGCATCCCACAAAATCTCTCCAAAACAGAGTATATTTCTTTTCATTGTATCACGTTTTCAGTTTTTTATTTCTATTACACCCGTAAAATCGGACATTATTTCATTCTTTTTTTGCGAAATAATGAACTTCTGAGAATTTCTTATTAAATTGTCATTATTAAATGAATATATCTACTACTGCTAATCTTTTATTATGTTGGATTTTGGAATTTTCGAGCCGTTTAAATAGATTAAAAGTGTTGTAAATTTATATAAACCTAACATAAACAGATACCGGAAGTAAAAACAACAAATCTCTTCTAATTAATACGATGACGGAAATTGCACCTAAAATTCTCCAATATGTTCACTGAAAAGCCCCTTTTGCAACAAATTGTTGTTTTTTTCTTAAAAACATTATCTAACGATATACAGGTTTTTATTTTTCTTCCGAAGATTGTTATATTCTGATATTCTAAAATTATATGATTTGAATACTTTGATAATCCACCACACATTCCCATTATTTTCTTGGGATCACGATCATACAAAGAGGTCTTTATGCCAGCAAAAAAACAAACAACCGAATCAACGAGTAAGAAATTATTGGCTCCGCGCGAAGTTGCATCCTGCCGGAAAATTGCATCAGAAACCGAAGGTATCGCCCGCCAACGCGCCGAAACACTGCTGTCCATTCATGAAGGGCTTACCCGCACTCAAGCATCCGAAAAACACGGATTAACATTAAACCAAATCCAGCATTTGATTACGTCTTACCGCAGCAAAGGTATGGCATTGTTTACGGATGGGCGCGCTGCGAAAACTACAAAAACCGCAAAACCGGCTGCCGCAAAAGCAACAAAAACTGCCGCTGCTGCCAAGCCAGCAAAACCGGCCGCTGCAAAAACAACGAAAGCTGCAACACCACCAAAAACAGCAAAAACATCCAAAGCTACAGGCTCCGGAACTGGTGCGAAAGCAACAAAAACGGCGGCGAAAACTGCTGCTGCAAAAACTACAGCAACGGCAAAAACGACATCTGCTGCGAAAGCGACTGCTGCAAAAACCCGTCCGGCGCCAAAAAGAACGACCGCACCAAAAACCACTATTGTAAACAAAAAGCCACCGAAACAACGGTTACCGTAGTTGTTGAATCCAAACCAAAAACGCCTGCACAGGATGAACCGGCAGAGGTTAAAACAGCCGTTGTCGAAGTGACGCCAACAGAAATTGTGGTTGCAAAAGAAGAGAAATCCAAAAAAGATAAGAAGAAGAAAAAGGATAAAAAGAAGAAGTCCGACACAAAGAAAAAGGACAAGAAAAAAGATAAAGAGAAGAAGAAAAAAAGGGACAAAAAGAAGTCCAAAGATAAAAAAGAAGAAATCTAAAAAATAGAGTAACACATCGATTGTAAACATCCTGTGTAACCGTATGAAATTTAACAGCACTGGATTTTTCTGAATTGCATAAACGGGCTGTTTTTTGAAAGCAGTCCGTTTTGTTTTTTGTGTATGATTATAGATTACCACCCGGATACACTCAACATTTGCTGCGGTTTTTCCCACACCATTTCCCCGGATTAAGCAACAATTGCGATTACTTTTCGTTATGAAAATCATTGTTGAATAGTTGCCGATTAAACAACAGCTTAAAACAATTAACCGGGAGAAATGATGACAGATTTTTCATTTTACAGCAGATGCTGCAAACAATTTTGGGTCATCTATTTTTACGCGTTTTTATTGTCGACACAATCTCTGTTGGCAAATGACATAAACATCGCGCTGCACGGCCTGGAAAACACCCATTACCATCGATTGACATCGACCATCGCGGATCAGACATACCATATTTTTATCCGCCTGCCGGAAGGTTTTTCCGCAGATGAAAAATATCCGGCTGTTTATTTACTGGATGGCGGCATCACTTTCCCGATCTTGGGCGGCTATTATAAATATCTTGAGCTTGCCAAAGAAATACCAGCAACGATTATCGTGGGAATTTCTTACGGAACAAGCGACTGGCAAAAAGGCAATAATCGCAGTCGCGATTTCACAGCAAAATCGGATGAGCGATCGTATTGGGGCGGTGCGGGAAATTTTCAGAAGGTGTTTAGCGAGGAAATTTTTCCATTGGTGGAAAAACAACTACGGCGCCGATCCCGCTCGGCGGATCATTTTTGGGCAATCGCTTGGCGGGCAGTTTGTGCTGTTCACCGCGCAAACTGCACCCGATTTATTTTGGGGACATATCGCGAGCAACCCGGCGCTGCACCGCAATCTGGATTTTTTTCTGAACACCGTTCCGGACGATGCCGGCAGTGCGGCAAAACCGCGTTTATTTGTATCCAGCGCTGCGTCGGACGATCCTGTTTTCCGGGGTCCTGCGGTAAAATGGATACAACACTGGACGGTCAAAACGCAAGTGCCCTGGGCGTTGAAAACTATTACGCTCGACGGGCACAATCATTTTTCGGCAGCGCCGGAAGCATTTCGACAGGGGTTGCACTGGATTTTTTCCAACGAAAACTGAATCAGGGTAAACCAAACGGCACACCATACAACATAATCCGCAAAGGCCTGCTCACCAGAGAATCCCGGAATTGTGACCGGAAATTGGCTGTTGCCCATTACTGCGATTGGCTGTTTTCCCATCCAGCAATAACGATTTTAGTACTGTATTTACAGCGAATCGCAGTTCACAGCCGGTGTTTTGTTGACCAATTATCCATGATCAACAGCAACAGCATCTGTCTTTTTAGCTTTATTGACAATTCACTTTTTTATTAAAAAATGCCACTGTTTCTACCGGTTTTCGCGAATAGAAACATTGGCATTAACCTCAACAAAAACAGCTGGTTGCTAATCCGCGTTTTCGGGCGAAACCTCGATGAGCAGAAACTGTTTGAATGCAACCGGCAACATGTGGTTTTCACCGGAAACCGTGGACAACTGCGTGCCGTTCACGTAATCCGTTACCGTGTAATTGCGCCCTTTTTCCAGCCCGCGGAGTTCCACTGTGCCATCAAAATTTTCCGCATAAAACGCGTAAAACATGCTGCCGTTTTTCGCGATGGCGTGGGTTTCCGGTCGGTCGTAACCGATGTCGTACAGCTCGCCGCGATAAATGCCTGTCGGCAACATTTTCTCATTGTAAACGCTTACCCACTTCGCCCAGATTTTCTCTTTTTCGGCAGTCAGATCGATATCGGAGTCCTTTTTTGCGCCCACCGGCCAGGTGAATTTTGTTCCGACAATCCCGCCGATGCCCACGGTGGAAGCAAAATCACTGAGACTGTCGCTGAGTTCCACGATGATCGCCGTAATACGGCGCAGACGGTCCCATCAACGCTTTGAGGGTTTTGCCTTTCAGCCGGATTTGCCACGACGACAACGGATCGGACGACACCGCCTGATTCATGAACGGCAGGTTGAAAAAGGAGTACGCCGTTCCGCAGGGGCAGATTTCCACAACGGCATCGGATTTGTGAGCGAGTGCGGTTTCAAAAATCATTTCGAAAAATTCGGGGAGTTTTTCCACGGCAATTTCAGGATACGGGTGATTGTGCGCCGGATTGTAACAGGGCGGCACGCCGTTGAGGTGCTGTCCGTCGATTTTCAGCCCGTCGTAACCCCAGGTATCGATGATTTTATCGACCAGTTTGCGGGTGTATTCCAGCACCGGCGGATATGCCGGGCAAAGGTAGTACGAATTCCACCAGGTGATGTCCTGATACGATCCGTCCGCGTTTTTGAGCAGGTAATCTTCATGATTTTTGATGAGATCGGTGCCGGGATCGACCGCCAGCGGTGCCCACCACAATTTCGGGCGCAGCCCGTTTTGGCGGATCGTTTCGGTGAACGCCAGCATATCGCGATCGCCGCGCGGGAATTTGCTTTTCAGCAGATACCAATCACCTTCAGCGGTTTGCCAACCGTCGTCCAGCACCGCCCATTTGAAGCCGAGTTCCTTCACTTTCGGCAGCGTGCCGTAAATTTGCGGCATGGTGAAATCGCGTTCGTAACCCCATGCACACCACACCGGATCGTATGACGACGCGGGCGTTTCGCGGAACTCAATACCGCTGCGAATCATGAATTCGCGATAGTTAGCCAACGCTTCAAAATAATCGGATGAGTGTGCAGCAACAAATGTCCGCAGCGTTTCGAAGGTCTCGCCAGGTTTCAGCGTCACGGATTTTTCCTGCGAAACACGAATTTCCGCATGTTCGTCGCTCATCGAAACTGGCAACGACACCAGCTTCGGCGCCAGTTCCACATGCCCAACCGCCAAACCGCCGCTCCGAGACCATACATCGCTGACCGGCGTGCCGCCGCCGTAATCCGAGGCGTTCATTCCCATATAATTTTTCTGTTCGAATCCGGGCGAAAGCGGTTTCACCCAGTCGTCCCGGCTTTCGTACGAGCCGCTTTGATACGACCACCAAAACGGCGCTTCACCCACATTTTGGGTGGCGTTTTGCAATTGGTATCGATTGTTCACCCAACCATCGATAACGATATCCGCAGTGCCGTTGTTCGTGTATGTAACCTGATATACTGCCATTCCAGGGAAATCGTCATACAGCGAAATGGCAACATTTTTTGGAGATTTTCAGCCGTTCCCGTAAAACCACTTGCTGACCGCTGCCGATTTCATCGCTCAATTGCTGCACCTGTTTGTTGGCATATTTGAAATCTGTCAGCGAATTTCCGGCGATTATCAAATATTCTGACGGCGCAAATTCACCGAATTCAACACGTCCGGTGGGCAGATTTGCCGCAACCCGGCTGTGCAATTGATCGTTAAAGGTAATCTCGATCACTTTGCCGGCAACCGTTTTCGAGGCGTTCGATTGCGAACAACCGGTGAGAAGCCCGGCAATCAACACGATCGCAACCCGGCTGATTATTGCTATTTTTCTCATTTTCTATTCTCCAAGTTTCAGGATTTTATTCTGGATTCCGGATTCTCGATTCTGGATAAGGATAAAACCGGACATTTTTTTACTTTTACCTTTTCACTTTTTACTTCATTTATCCTTTATCTTTTTCACTCCGAATCCCGCAAACCCAATATTTTCAACGCGTTGGCTCGATACAATTTTTGCAACACTTCATCGCTCAGCCCAAACCCGTTGAGCGCCCAGTGATACCCGAATTGCTCATTTTCGTAAAAATGCTCATCTGCGCTTTCCAAAATCCGGAAAGTGATTTGATACATATCCGACGCAAAACCCATGTCCGTGCCGTACAGCAGCCGGTCCTGATAGCGTTCGTAGAACGCTTTGACGCGACGGGGAATCGGTGCGGTTTCCGCATAGCGGGCGGAAATATCGGCAAACAGGTTGGGGTATTTGTCGAGCAGGTCGCCGAGAATCTGCAAATCGTAGCTGCAATTGGCAAAATGGCAGGCGATGAACGTGGTTTCCGGGTGGCGTTTTACGGCGTTTTCCAAAATATCGATCATGCCCTGATGCTGCACGATGCCCGGCTGGTTGTCCAGCCGCCATTCGAAGGCATTCATCAAACCGTCGTTGGTGGAATCCATCGGTTGATACATCCAGATCGGTTCGGCAACGTGGATATTAATCGGCATGTTGAGTTCGGCGCATTTTTGCAGCAGCGGGTCCATCCGCGGATCATCCAGATGCATGCCGTAAGCTTTTGTTTTTCCATAAACTTGTCCCTTCCCTTTATCGCCCAGTTCGCCGACACCGCGCGCGCCAACCTTGTAACAACGCTCCAGCTCCGCAACCGCTGCCGGACCATATCCCGGCTGATCATAACCGCTGTAATCGAACCCGCACCACAACTCGAAAACGGTCGCCGTATTTGCTGTATGCGGCGTAAATCGAATCGAACGCTGTGCCGACGGCGTAGGACAAAATAATGGTTTTCTCGATGCCCGCCTCATCCATATTTTTTACCCATTGGGCAATTTCCGCATCGCCCTGGGCGTAGGGATGCGAGTGCATGTCGATCACCGGAAATTTGGCTTTGGTGATGTGCGATTTCGGCACGTTGTAAATCGATTTCGGGCGATAATTTTTCAGCAGCAGCGCTTCCGGCGCGGTTTGCGCGATGGCGATCCCGGAAAACAGTGTGCATCCGGTGAGCAGCATCGCGACAATGTTCAGGTTCATCCGGAATAATTTTGATGATTGAGCCATTGTTTTAACCTGTTGTTTATTTGAGTTTTGCAAGAATAAGGGATAAGTGATATGATCTTCAGGAGATTCCTGCCTTCGCGCCGAAGGCGCTCCTTCTTCGAGCAGGAATGACAACAACCAATTTTTACTGTCACCCCTGCGAAGGCAGGGGTCTCCTGATTCATTTCCACACAGTTACATTCAGCCCGTCAGTCGTATTAAATGTTATCATTAACCCACAATCCGGAACTTGTGCTGAGCGGCGCCGAAGCGTCCGGAATCACTCTTCCTCAATTGCCATCAAAAATGCGGACAGCACCGCCAGCAACATTCCGCAAAGGATAATCCAATGCGGCATATGCTGGTAAATGATGAGCGACAAAATGATGGTGATTACCGGTGCGCCGGCGTTGGTGAGCGGACTGACGATCATTGCTTTTCCGTAGCGGAACGCGTAAACGATGCACAGCGCGCCAACCGCGTTAAGCGTCTGGATGAGATAGGTCAATCCCGGACCGCTGAATCCCCAGTTGATTTCCTGCGAAAAGTCGGTCATCCACAGCGCAAACGGGATCAGCAGCAAACCCGTGACGGTCATGTAAAAAAAGATGCTTTCCGCTTTCATCGTTTCGTTGGCGAATTTCATGACATACGCCTGAATGCCCCATGCCAGAAACACCAGCAGCGCCAAAATCACCCACAGCGATGTGCCGGTTTGCCCGTCCGCCGGTTCGGAATAGGACAGCAGCGGAATGGCGACCAGCGCCAGCAAAATGCCGATCCAGCCGCGCGCGCTGGCGCGTTCTTTCAGGAACATATACGACAGCAAAATTGTCACCACCGGCGACAGCGAAATGATCGGAAACAGCAAATACGCCGGGCTGATACGAACGGCTTCGAACAGCACCAACTGCCCGCCGGCACCCAAAAAGCCGATCGCGCTGCCGAGCAAAATTGCGCGGCTGTTGCGTTCCAGCTTCCAGTCGATATTTTTCAACGCAACCAGCATCGGTGGAATCATGGTGAGCGCCCAAACGGCGTAGCCGAGCGTTGCGGGAAATCCGCCCTTTTCGGGAATTTCGATGATCGCACCCCAAATTCCCCAAAACAGGGTGGTGATCAGCGCATAAAAAAGCCAGTATCTGTTTTTCACAAGTTTTCTCCTCTGTTGACATGTGTTACAATCGCGGTTCCGTTGGCGGCGGCCGTTGCGAAAGCATAAATTTCTGTGACCTGCATAATTTTATCAATAATGATATCAACCGGTGAATTGGCAATACGCTGCTCGCGCAGATGCTGGTATTGCGTCGGCAAAAACTGGCTGATCAGCGTGAGCGGCAGCGGATGGCTGGTGAGATTGGCAATCAATTGGCCGATCGCCTGCTGCACTTCCGGCATTGGCCAATAATAGCGAATCCGGTCGGAGTAGCTGAACATCAACGCGTAATCGATTGCCGCATCGCTGCCGTGATAATGATGTTGCCAATATTTGGGCTGATGGCGCATCACGCCGTTCAACACTTCCCGCAGCCGGGAAAGCTGCACGGATTTGCTGCCGGAAAGCCATTGCTGCTCCATCATTTCCAGCGCAAAAAGGGCTTCGCGCATCGCAAAAGTGAGCCACGGACCCACTTTCAAAATGGCGAAATGATCTTCCACCAGTTCCCGCAAATTCGCCCGCGATTGGTAATCGGTGGAGTGCGCCTCAAAAACCAGCCCCGGATATTGTTCGATCAGCGCGGAAAGTTCCGCAGCTTTGGCGCGGTGATAATCCACCACCGTGTCGTCGCCAAACTCGACGCCGGGCTGCACCACAACGCCGATCACCCGTTGCCAGGCATCGTGCAAATTGCGCGCGTAAAACGCTTTTTGAGTGATTTCGATGGTCGCGCGGGCATTTTGGGGCGTGGTGATCGCCAGATCGCTGAGCGCTTCCTGCGCACCGCCGGGAATCGGCACTTCGGTTCCGATGATGTAAACGGGCGGCATATCGCCAGCTGCGGCTTCGCGAAACGCTTTTTCACTGATCTCGCACAGTTCTGCGGCGCGTTCCGCGATAGTTTCCGGCGCCAGCGGCGAATGCGCACCGCCGGGATCGTCCGCACAGCGCATGCTCGTATCGAGATGGATTTTCCGGTAACCGGCCGCCACGTATGCGGCAATCTGGTCGCGGGCTTTGCCCATCGCAGATGCGGCGGGCTCGCGCTGCCAAACGTTCGGACCGAGGTGATCGCCGCCGAAAATCAGGCGATCGGCGGGTAAATTTTCGGAGCTGGCGATTTCGCAAACCATCGCGATAAATTGCGCGGGCGTTTGCCCGGTGTAACCACCAAACTGGTCCACCTGGTTCGAGGTCGATTCGATGAGCAAATGGCTGTTATCCCGCAATGCCTGGCGCATCGCGGCGCGCAGCACAAACGGGTGCGATGAGCAAATCGAATACATCCCCACGGCTTTGCCCATTTTATGGTGATGGAGAATTTCCCGAATCATTTTCAGACCTCACCCAACAGCGATTTCAATTTTTTGGCGAGTGCTTCGCGATCGGCAAATGCGCCGGTGCCGCCCATTTCCGTCACTGCAACTGCGCCGCAGGCGTTCCCGAATTTCAGGCAGGATGCCCAATCATCGCCGTTCAGATAGCGATACAGAAATCCGGCGTTGAAGCTGTCGCCCGCGCCGGTGGTTTCCACAGATTCAACGGAAAATCCGGGATGTGCAAAACTGTTTCCGAGCGCCCGGACAGTTGCACCGTCTTTCCCGAGCTTTACGGCCAGCACTTTTACGGATGCCGGAAACGCCTCAACAGCTTCTGCAATTGTTTGTTTTTTCGTAATTTGCAGCAATTCGTCATCGTTTGGCAAAAAGATGTCCGTTTCCTTTAGCGCGGCGTGCAAATCGTCGCCCCACTGTTCGTCCGGGTCCCAATTCGTGTCCAGCGAGGTGGACAATCCCAGCGCTTTTGCCCGTGCAAAAATCTTGTGCACATCTTTCCGCAACCCGGTTTGCAGGAAAAAACAGCCGACGTGCAGGTGTTTCGCCGTCGCGATGTAATCCCACGGCAAATCGTCGATGGTCAATTGGGTCATCGCGCCCAAATAAGTGAGCAGCGCTTTTTTGGGCGGGTTGGCCAGAACAATTGTTGCGCCGGTTTTCAGGCTGTCATCGACAATGATTTGCGAAGTATCCACCCCGCCGGCCGCCAGCGCATCAATCATATATTTGCCAAACGTATCGTTCCCGGCTTTGCCGATAAACCCGACATTCGCGCCGATCGCGGAAAGGTTGTGCGCGGTAATCGCCGACGAGCTGCCCATTGCAAAGCGCATGTCTTCCGCCAGCTGTTCTTTTTCGTTTTCGGGCATTGGCACGCGCCACAATACCAGATCGATATTCAGTTCACCAATGACCACAACATCTAGTTTTTTCTGCATCTTAGCTACCTCAAAGTTTAACAACTGCCGACAGGTTTTTGGGTTGATCTGGATTAATGCCGCTGGAAACAGCTTTGTAAAATCCCAGCAATTGCAGCACCGGAATATACAGGATTGGCAAATAATTCGGGCTGACCCTTTTGGGGACCGTGACCTCGTATTCCGCCTGCTGAACCGATGATAACCGGTTGGGTTTTATTACCAGAAATCTGGCACCAAGTTTTTGAATATCCTCGATCATGCGCACTTCGTAGGAATGGCTGTTCGGGGTGAGCAGCAGCGTAACCAGCGTATTGCGGTTGGCGGTGGACATCGGGCCGTGGCGATATTCCAGCGAATGAAAGCTCTGGGTGGATAAAATCGACATTTCCTGCACCTTCAGCGCAGCTTCGTTGGCGATGCCGTAACAGGGTCCCTGCCCCAAAAACACGAAATTTTCCAACTGCGGTTCTGCGCAAATTTCCCGGATCAGCCGTTCATTTTCGCTGATCATCTGGCTGCTGAAATCCGCGATTTCGTTCATTTCGCCAAAAAATGCCTCGCGATAGTTGTGCATTTCCGCGAGGCAAAGCACGCTGAGCAGCATCGTGGAAAACGAGCCGGTCATCACTACGCTTTTCTCGGTCTGGAACGGGAAACTGATTTGCTGCTCGCTGGCTTTCATCATTTCCGAATCTGCGCTGCAGGAAATGGCCAGCGTGGCGTGCGGGGTATTCTTCCGCACAAATTTTGTGGCTTCCACAATTTCGGTGGTTGTGCCGGAACGCGACAGCGAAACGAGCATGTGTTTTTGCCCGCTGCTGAATACGTCGTCCGGATACATCAGAATTTCCGATGCCGGCACCGCACACGCCGGAATGCCGGTGATGTTTTTAAACAACCAACTGGCGGTTTGCGCCAGATAATACGATGTGCCGCAGCCGGTAAATGTCCAGAAATGATCCCGGTGTTTTGCTACCAGATCGTGCAAAAATTCGCGACGGTGATACAACTCGCCCAACGCCGATTTCCACCCGTTTTGCTGACGCAAAATTTCCTGGTATGTGATTGGTTGTTCGCCGGGTTTAACGTTTATCATCAATATCTCCCTGATTATTTCGCATGTTCGAAAAATTGTAAAAATTGCTTATATTGAATGCTGTTCCGGGACACTTTACAACCCTAAATTTGTATTTGACTTTCATCTGCTTTCATTTTATAATAAAACAAAAGTTTTTAGAAGGAGACAACTTGTGTTAGCAAAAGAAAGACAATCGAAAATCATTGATATGATGAACACAGACGGTCGCGTAACGGTTGATGAGCTTTCCCAGATTTTCGATGTTTCTACCGTAACCATCCGCAACGACCTCGATATTCTCAGCCGGAACGGTATGCTCCAGCGCATTCACGGCGGTGCGGTTCGCAAAAAATTCAGCCATCTCGATCTGCCGATTTTTGAGAAACAAAAATATCATACGGAAGAAAAAGAGCAAATTGGCAAACGCGCCGCGGAACTGGTGGAGGACAACGAAACCATCATCATCGATTCCGGAACAACCACCCAATTTGTTGCCAAACACCTTGCCAACAAAAAAAATATTACGGTAATCACTCACGCCATTAACATTGCTTATGAACTGGCGCCGTATCCGCAAATCGAAGTGATTTTGACCGGTGGTGTGCTGCGCAACAATTCCTACTCGCTGGTGGGGCCGCATGCAGAGGAGTTTATCAAATCGTTTTACGTTCATAAATTTTTCCTGGGACTCGACGGTTTTGATCTCGCTTTCGGGCTTTCCACCCAAAATGTGATGGAAGCCAAGCTGAACGCCCTGATGGCTCAAAATGCCCAGCGGGTGATCGCTGTTTGCGATTCTTCCAAATTTCATCGCCGGGGTTTCGCCCAGATTATTGCGGCAGATAAACTGCACGCGATTGTAACGGATAAAAAAGTGCCCGATGACATTCGCCAATGGGCGACAAAAAACCAGATTGAATTGCTAATCGCATAAATAACAGATGTTTATCGATCAATTAGCTGCAAATTTTGAAAATTGATTGCAGGCGAATTTACGACATCTGATCCCCCTCTGCCGGATTATGGGGCGATCACTAACGCCAACAGCAGTCACATGCAGCATTTTTGCAACAGCTTTCATCCGCCGGTCTGCATACCACATTTTCCCCAATTGAAATTCCAAATTGCGCTTCCCAATCAAATCACAATCACAAATTTGCCGCGCGTTTCGCCAACCGCACTGCTGATGTGGTAGAAATACAATCCCGGCGCAACCAATTGTTTGTTGTAATTTTTCAGATCCCAGATCGCCACGCCCGGCGCGAGGCTCTGTTCCGCACGATGTTCAATGGTTTGCACCAGCTCGCCCGCGCTGTTGAAAATGCGGATGGTTGCCGCTGTCGGTAAATGGGTGAACTGGATCTGGCTGTCGCGTCCCTGTTCCCAAATATTGGTGACAATATACGGGTCGAAACGATATATCCAAAGTGTGATGTTCTGTGCGCTAAAATTTTCTTTTACTTTCGTTTTAATTTAACAGAAATAAAAAAAGTCAAATTGTTTTTCGATATTTTAAAAAGTCGAACCCATCACCGGAAAATATTATATTTTTCGCAATTGCACAGCATAGCTGCTATTCGACAATTAATTCTGCAATACTTTCATCTTTTCTACCACACAAAATTTTTCTCTGCCGGCTCACACAACAATCTATTGACTTGTTTTTTCTTTTTTTTATCTTAATCTGAAACGTTTCGCAGGAATACAACTGACTGGCAGTAACTCGGATTGCGCGATCAGCATGCCGTTTCTTCTTTAAAATTTATCGACACAATTCTTTTTCAATCGCAAACGGAGAGAATCGATGCAAAAATTTTTCCATATCTTGTTTTTCGTATTCTTGCTTTTGCTTTCGAATATTTTGTTTGCACAACAATATGTGACCGTTGCGTATGACAACTCCGGAGCAGATTTCCCAAACCCGGAACGGGGATTATACCCGTATCGCGAAGCACCGCTGACGCTATCTTACGTGCAGGGGCTTCGTGCGCAAAACATCACCACCATCTGGCGATTGTATAATATCGGTGCATATCGCAACGGACCGCTGTCCGCCACGTTTTTGCAGCAGGTGGAAAACGATTTGAATGTTGCGCGGGAAGGCGGTGTGAAGCTGATTTTGCGCTATCGTTACACGGTTTCGCAAACCGGCGAAGACGCCCGCTGGACACCATTTTGATGCACATTGACCAGCTTGCGCCGGTTTGGCAGGCGAATTACGATGTTATCGATTATATAGAAGCCGGGTTTATCGGCGCGTGGGGCGAGTGGTATTATTCCTCCAACGGATTGAACAACACCAACGATCGCCGCACGGTATTGTATGCGATACTCGATGCACTGCCAACAGAACGCAGCGTTGTGATCCGCACGCCGGGATACAAAAGCGCATCTACCAAACCACGGTGCCGCTCTCCCGGACGATGCGTTCGACGGTTCCAACCGCGCCCGGACTGGCGCACACAACGATTGTTTTTTACCAGCGAAGACGATTACGGCACTTACGAAGATATCGAAGCGGACAAAACTTATCTCAATCTGGATAACCGGTATGTGCCGCAGGGCGGCGAAACTTGCAATCCGGGCACATTTGCCCATTGCACCAACGCATTGGCAGATCTGGCGCGGATGCGCTGGTCCGGTTTAAATAAAGATTACCACACGGCAGTTTTACAACGATTTATCGCCGAAGGCTGCATGGGCGAAATCAAACGACGGCTCGGCTACCGTTTCCGGCTGCTCGACGCCACTTTGCCAGATAGCCTGCTACCCGGCAGCGAGTTCCGGCTCAATTTCAGTTTGGTGAATGATGGCTGGGCGAGTCCCTTTAATCCCCGGCTAGTGGAGGTGATGCTCCGCAACGTGCAGGACAGCACTACCTATTTTCTGGAAACGGGCGAAGACCCGCGTTTCTGGCTCGGCGGCGATACGGTTGCCACAGAAATTATTGGCGGCATTCCTGCCAATCTTCCCGCCGGACGATACGAAATCATGCTGAACCTGCCCGACCCGATGCCACAGCTCAAACGGCGCAATGTGTTCGCTATCCGGTTGGCAAACCTGAATACCTGGGACGAAGCCACCGGCTACAATTCGCTGCTGCACGATCTGGTTGTGGATCCGGCAGCCGGCGGAACGCCATACACCGGCAGCGCATTTTTCAACATTCTCGATACGTCAACGGACATCGAGCCACTCGAACGCAACGTGCCGGACACCCACATTCTGGAAGGCAATTATCCCAATCCGTTTAATCCGTCCACCATTGTCCGGCTGAATGTTTTGCCGGCGTATTCTATTGATCCTGTTGAGCTTACGATTTTCGACATCACCGGAAAACGTGTCAAAACACTACTCGATCGCGCGCTTGCACAGGGCGTTCACGAAATTGAATGGGACGGCAGCAATCACAGCGGATCGCCCGTGAACAGCGGCGTTTACATCCTCCGGCTGAAATCCAGCTCTCATTTCGAAACACTGAAAATTCAACTCGTTCGTTAGATTTTTTAGATCTGCACAGAAAACGTATTTTATTTTCCCGACAAAACTGTAAATTTGGACAATCTGCAACTAAAAAATGAGGACCGCATGAAACCGTATAGCAGACGCGAATTTATCAAAACCGGGGCAGTGGCTGCGGCAGGCCTTTCTGTAATGCCGAACATTTTATTGGGCAACGATGACCGGAAAGTCCGGCTGGGCTTTGTGGGTGTGGGGCTGCGCGGCAGCAGCTTGCTGGAGCTTGCCGCCCGGCGAAAGGACACCATCATCAACGCCATTTGCGACATCAACCCGGAAGCGACCCAAAACGCCGCCAAAATTTTACAGGAGCATGGCAAAAGCGCCAAAGAATTTTACAACGGTGAGGAAGATTACAAAAAACTGGTGGCACGGGACGATCTGGACGCAGTGATCATCGCGACGCCGTGGGTATGGCACACGCCGATGGCCGTTGCGGCCATGCGCGCCGGAAAATACGCCGGTGTGGAAGTGCCCGCCGCGCTCACGCTCGAGGAATGTTGGGATCTGGTGAACGCATCCGAAGAAACCGGCATGCCCTGTATGATGCTGGAAAATGTTTGTTATCGCCGCGATGTGATGGCCGTCCTCAACATGGTTCGCCAAAATATGTTCGGCGAATTGCTGCACTGCCAGTGCGGGTATCAGCACGATCTGCGCCACGTAAAATTTGAGCCGGGCGTGGAATTTGGCGAAAATGGCGTCCACGAAGCGCGCTGGCGCACCGAACATTCCGTCAAACGCAACGGCGATTTGTATCCTACTCACGGCGCAGGTCCCATCGCAAAAATGCTGGACGTTAACACCGGCAACCGCTTTTTGGCAATCAGCTCGATGGCTACCAAATCGCGGGGATTGCACAATTATATTGTTGAAAAAGGCGGCGCGGATCATCCCAACGCCAAAGTGCAGTTCGCGCTGGGCGATATTGTTACATCGATGATCAAATGCGCCAACGGCGAAACGGTGGTGGTCAGCCACGATACCAACCTGCCGCGCCCGTACTCGCTGATGTTCCGCGTGCAGGGCACCCGCGGTTTGTGGATGGATGATAACGATTCCATCTACATCGAAGGCGTGAGCGAGAAACCGCACAAATGGGATAAATTTAAGGATTACCAGAAAAAATACGACCACCCGCTCTGGAAAAAGCATGAAAAAGACGCCGAAGGTGCCGGACACGGTGGGATGGATTATTTTGTCATCAACGCATTTGTGGAAGCCGCGAAACGCAAAGTGCCGACCACGCAAGACGTGTACGACGCAGCCGCAATCAGCGCGATTGTTGAACTTTCCGAACGCTCCGTATCGTTGGGCGGCGCCCCGCAGGAATTCCCGGATTTCACCGGCGGGCGCTGGATTCGCCGGAAAAATGTCTACAAATTCAACGATGAATATTGATTATTACTGTGGCACGGCGTTAACGTGCCACCAAAACTCAGAGCATTATCACCCGTGGGCGGCCGACCGGTCGCCCCTGTATTTTTAATTAAAACAACACCTTATGAAACCATCACAATCCATCGTTTCCCGTGCACCGGGACGGGTTTGCCTGTTCGGCGAACATCAGGACTACCTCAGCCTGCCGGTTATTGCTGCGGCAATCGACCGCCACATTCGCATGACAGCCACGCCCATCAGCGAACAAATATTGCAGATCGAGATGCCGGACGTCGGGCAGCAGCGGGAAATACCGCTCGATTCACCCTTTGATACGTTGGAAAAACGCGATTATTTTGGCTCTGCGATTCGCGTTTTACGCCGACGCGGGTTTTCGCTGCCGCACGGCTATCGCATCGTAGTTACCGGCAATATTCCCATCAACGCGGGGGCATCCAGCTCCAGCGCGATGGTCGTTGCGCTGCTGCGGTTGTTGCACGAGCTTGCGTTCCCCGGCAAAATACTGGATCGGGAAACGTTGGCAAATCTCGCATTCCAAACCGAAGTGCTGGAGCACAACGAGCCCGGCGGCATGATGGATCAGTTCACCATCAGCCTCGGGAATGTGGTGCACATCAACACAGAAAATTTCACGTTTAGCACCCTTTGCGAATCGCTGAACGGGCTTGTGCTGGCAAATTCCGGTATAAAAAAAGATACGCTAAAAACGCTGGCGACCCTCAAAGCCGCTGTTTTTGAATCTGTTGAAATCATCTCCAATTTACTGCCGGATTTTCAGCTAAAAACCGTTACAGAGCATAGCCTTCCAAAATATCTGGCAATGCTGCCAACCCATTGTCATGCCGCATTTCGGGCAGCCGTTTTGAACCACCTGATCACTCAGCAGGCGCTGGAAATTTTTGACAAGCCCAAACCGGATCTTGCACATCTCGGGCGATTGATGTATAATCATCACACCATTTTACGGGATATGTTAAACATATCAGTCCCGAAAATTGAACAAATGATAGACACTGCGATGGCTGCCGGAGCAGCGGGAGCCAAAATCAACGGATCGGGCGGCGGCGGAACCATTGTCATCCTCGCGCCCGGCAAACAGGAAGCCGTTACCGACGCGCTACTGGCGCTGGGTGTTGATGCATTCCCGGTGAATGTCAGTCGCGGTGGGGAGATTGTTGGGTGAGGGAAATATGCACAACACATTAATCATCCTCGCGGCAGGGCTTTCCTCGCGAATGAAACGGTCGGCAGCCGAAGGTGCGCTTTCCGAGTCGGATGTAAAACAGGCCAGCCAGCGCAGTAAAGCGCTCATTTCCGTTGGGAAAAACAACCGTCCGTTGCTCGATTATTTGCTGTATAACGCGCGATCTGCCGGATACCGGGAAATCATCATCGTAAAGCGCCCGGACGATACGCTGATGCAGGAATTCTACGGCGAGAAGATGACCGGCAACGATTTCCACGGGTTGCAGATTTCTTTTGCAGATCAACATATTCCGCCGGATCGCGAAAAACCGTTCGGCACCGCCGATGCCATTTTTCAGGCGATGACCCAATTACCGCATCTGCAGCAAACGCCGTTCACCGTTTGCAACAGCGATAACCTCTATTCCGTCACCGCGTTCCGGCTGCTGCGGGAAACATCCAGCCCCAACGCGATGATCTGTTACGACCAGAGCGGGCTCGATTTTTCACCGGAAAAAATCAGCGGTTTTGCGCTGTGCCGGTTGAACGCAGGCAATCACCTTATCGATATCGTCGAAAAACCGTCAGTGGAAACGCTCAACGAATTCGCCGGAAAATACGGTTTCATCCCGGTCAGCATGAATATTTTCAAGCTCGACGGAAAAACCATGTTTCCCTATTTCGAGAATTGTCCTGTTCACCCCGTTCGCAACGAAAAAGAATTACCGACGGCAATAATGAACATGATTTCAGAAATACCGAATGCCTTGCTGGGCATTTACCTATCGGAACACGTGCCGGATCTCACCGCAAAAGCGGATATCGCCGCTGTGCGGGAATTCCTCGCAACACATTATCCTAACGATTTATGGGAATCCAAATATGGTGCTGAATAATCTCGACTGGACAATTATTTTACTCTTTTTTGTGGTATCGCTGACGATCGGCGTGATCGCGGCGCGCAAAGCCGGCAAAAATACGGCGGAATTTTTTCTCTCCGGCAGAAGCATGCCGTGGTGGCTGCTCGGTGTTTCGATGGTGGCAACCACATTTTCCTGCGATACGCCCAATCTGGTAACGGATATCGTGCGCCAAAACGGCGTTTCCGGCAACTGGGCGTGGTGGGCGTTTTTGCTCACGGGCATGCTGACCGTTTTCATTTACGCGCGGATGTGGCAACGCTCCAAAGTGCTCACCGATCTGGAATTTTACGAACTGCGCTACAGTGGAAATATGGCTGCGTTCCTTCGCGGATTCCGGGCGATTTATCTCGGCGTGCTCTTCAATATTATGGTGATGGCTACGGTTTCGCTGGCGATGATCAAAATCGGTGCGGTGATGCTGCAATGGTCAGCGGTAAAAACGCTGCTGATTGTTTCAACGATTACCGTGATTTACAGCGCCATCGGTGGCTTGCGCGGCATTTTGCTCACCGATTTCTTCCAATTTATTTTAGCGATGGTCGGCTCTGTCGGCGGGGCGTATATTTTGCTGCAACTGCCGCAGGTGGGCGGTTTGTCGAATCTGCTCAGCCATCCGAATGTCATTTCGCGCATCGATTTATTCCCGGATTTTTCGAATACCGATGCCCTGTGGACGCTGCTGATTATGCCGCTGGCGGTGCAGTGGTGGAGCGTTTGGTATCCCGGTGCGGAACCGGGCGGCGGCGGTTACATCGCCCAGCGGATGCTCTCCGCCAAATCCGAAAAAGATGCCATCGGCGCGACACTCTTTTTCAACGCGGCACACTATGCGCTGCGCCCGTGGCCGTGGATTATCGTCGGGCTGGCGTCGCTGGTGGTTTTCCCGGATATCGCATCGTTACGCACGGCGTTTCCGGGTGTTGATCCGGCGATAATCCAGCACGATTTCGCTTATCCGGCGATGCTCTCTTTTCTGCCCAGCGGATTTTTGGGGCTGGTTGTCGCCGGACTGATTGCGGCGTACATGTCCACCATTTCCACCCATCTCAACTGGGGTTCATCATACGTCGTCAACGATTTTTACCGGCGATTTGTAAAAACCGATGCCGGCGAAACCCATTACGTTTCGGTCGGGCGCATCACAAACGTTCTGCTGATGGTGGTCACCTGCATTTTTGCGCTGCTGCTCAGCAACGCGTTGCAGGCGTTCAACATTCTGTTGCAGATCGGCGCAGGCACCGGATTGATTTTCATTCTGCGCTGGTTTTGGTGGCGAATTAACGCGTATAGCGAAATCACTGCGATGGTCGTATCTTTCGCAGTTGCGTTGTATTTCAATTTTGTGCATTCGTACACAGGATTGCCGGAACTGTCCGCATCGATGCAAATGCTCAGCGGCGTGGCAATCACAACGGTTGCATGGGTAATCGTCACTTTTTTAACCAAACCGGCGGATATGAAAACGCTGGCAAAATTCCACAAACTGGTGCAGCCGGGCGGTCCGGGCTGGGAAGTGGTTCGCGAAGCATCCCGCAATTTGAATCTGCCGGAAGCACAGGAATTACAATCCGGCTGGCGGGTGCCGCAGGGTATTTTGGGAATGGTTATGGGCTGCCTCGGTGTGTATAGCTTGCTGTTCGCCACCGGTTACTGGATTTACGGCAACACAACGCCAGCAATCGCGATGACCGTTTTGGCGATTACAATGATGGTCGGTTTGCTGAAACTGTGGCCAAAACTGAGCAGCGAATAGATTCGCAACTAATCTGAGTACAAAAAAAACGGGATCGTTGAATAATCAGCGATCCCGTTTTTTTATATCATGTTTTCAATTGAATTTGAAGCGCGCTACTCTATCGGAATACGACTTTTATTATTCGCCAGCCACGATTCAAAATCTTGCAGCGCCGGATTTAGCGCACGGGATTCATCCAGTTTGCGGGCGTCGCAAAAATCTGTGTTAAAATCGCGTTTGAACTGGAACATATTCCCGAGATCATCCGCGCCCGGGAAGCCGAAACTGCGGTACACAGCCGGATCTATCGCATTGTATTGCACGGGTTTGCCGATCGCTTTGGCAAATGCGGCGGCCATTTCGTCACCGGTCAGATGTTCGCCGGCAATGCCCACGGTTTTACCGATATATGTATCGCCAGCCTTGAAAATGCCGAACGCACATTTGCCGATATCTTCCGCCGCGATGCCCGGTAATTTTTTGTCACCCATCGGGAAAGTAATTGCCAATTTGCCATCTTCACCGGCTTTCGGACCCATCCCGAAATAGATAAAATTATCCCAATAAAACGAGGTATTCAACAGCGTTACCGGCACCAATTTGCTGAATATCGCGTTGGCTTCGCCTTTTGCGTCGAAGTGTGGCACTTTGTATTTTTCCATCAGCGTGGGCATGCGGTCATCACTGAGCGGCACCCAGTTTCGGGTATCTTCGAGCGTGGACCAAACCACATGTTTCACACCGGCAGATTTTGCGGCTTCCGCCATCGCTTTGGCATGTGCCAATTCTTTTTCCGGCGAAAAATGCTCCCAAAAAAACGTGACGCAATAAGCGCCGTATGCACCTGCGAACGCTTTTTTCAGACTTTCCGGATTATCTGCATCCGCAGCAACAACTTCGACACCCTGTTTTGCCAATGCTTTGGCTTTGTCTGAATTTACATCCCGGGTAATTGCACGTGCGGCAAACTCACCGCTTTTATCGTTCATAATTGCCTGAACCAGACCGCCACCCTGTGCACCGGTAGCGCCCATAACCGCAATTATTTTTTTAAAAGCCATAATCATCTCCTTTTGTTGAAATTTGAAAAAATTATCCCTGCAAAACGGTTCGTTCAGCGGGACATTTATCGCATTTCCAAAAATAATGAAAACCAGCGGCTAAGTGTAAAAATGTTTTTTTCTGCTATAAAATTATCAACCGGATGTCTGTGGCGAAAATAGGTAACACCGTTAACGAAAATTATTCCGGACATTGCACCAATTCATTTTCCGCTACCGTTTCCGTCGGGCGATTCGGTTTTATCTTCGAAAGCACCGCTTCCAGCAATGGCAGTGTGGCATTGAGATGACGGGTTTTGATGATAAAATTCCAGACCGGCTCAAATTTTTTCCAGCCGCTGGTGTATGCAAGATGTTTTACTGTATGTTTAAAATTGTCGTGCGAAACGCCTGCGCGGAAAATATTTGCCCAACTGTAAAATTCGCGATACGACCAGTCGTAACCGTTTTTCAGCACCTCCGGCGATAATTTTACCGGCTTGTAAACCACGCTGCGGGTATCGTACAAATCCCAGTTGCGTGTCACAATTCTGCCAGCACTTTCCATTTGCTGATACAACCGCGTTCCGGGATACGGCGTCAAAATGTGATATGTGGCGGTGGTCAATCCATTTTGCACGCCCCATTCAACGGTATGTTTGAACACATCGGCGTCGTCATCGTCCAGCCCGAAAACGAAGCTGCCGTTGATCATGATACCCAGATCGTGCAGTCGTTGAATAGCTTTTCGATAATCGCGCCCGAGGTTTTGTTTTTTGTTACTGGCTCGCAGATTTTCCGGACTGAGCGTTTCGAACCCCACAAACAAGCTGCGCAGCCCGGCTGCGGCGGCTTTTTCCACCAGATTTCCCCGCAAAATAGAATCAACCGTTGCGGCACCCTGAAACACACGATTCATCCCGGACATGCCATCAAACAGGGCAGACGCAAAACGGCGATTACCAAACAAATGATCATCCAGAAAATACAAATGCCGCCCGGGCAGCCGCTCAATTTCCGCCAAAGCCGCATCCACCTGCTGAACGTAAAATGATTTTCCGCCTTCAAAAAAAGCATCTTTGTAACAGAAATCGCAGTGATGCGGGCAGCCGCGCGTCACTACAATTGAATTGGGAACGAGGTAGCGATTACGTTTGATCAAGTCGCGCCGGATCGGCGGAATTTCTTCGATGGTGCGAAGCGCTGAAAAATAGCTGGGCTGCGGATTGCCATTGCGAAAATCGCGCAAAAATTGCGGAAATGTTGCTTCGCCAGGACCGAGAAAAATGGCGTCGGCGTGCTGGGCAGCTTCCTCCGGCAGCGATGTGACATGCAGCCCGCCCAGCGCAACAAACGCACCTTTTTTCCGGTAATGATCGGCAATTTTGTATGCCCGGAACGCGTTGGTAATGTATACCTGGATGATTACGAGATCCGGTTCATCGTTGAAATTTAATTCCTCAACATGCTCATCCCGCAGATCAATCTCATCGTCATCCGATAGATATGCAGCAAGTGTGGCCAGCCCCAACGGCGGGAACAGTGAATATTTGATGGGTCGCCAATACGGGCTTTTTGCTTCTGTCAGCGCCGGGAGAATCATTTTTACTTTCACAGGCAAATCCTTTTCTTTTCGAATTGATTTCACTTTGCATTGCAAAGCAAAACTAAAACAAACTACTTTGCATTGCAAAGTAAATTTATGAATTGCAAAATTTTTCTTGCAAAAAAATTGGAACCTTGCTATACTACACGCGTAGAACTACGGGTGTAGTTGAAAATCAGATACAAACCCCTCTAAATCTCCCCTTGGTAAAGGGAGACTTTAGTGAAGGAAAGCAAATGGCGAAAAAAGATATCACACTCAGCGAACAGCAAATGGAAATCATGCGGGTGCTCTGGCGCGGCGGTGAAGCCACGGTGCAAGACGTCCGCGAGGCGCTCTCAAAAGATAAACCGCTGGCAACCACCACGGTCGCAACCATGCTCTCGCGGCTGGAAAAACGCGGCATCATCGATCACAAAACCGATGAGCGCCAATACGTGTATTTCCCGCTCGTCAGCGAAAACGAGGTGCGTCGCTCGATGGTGAAAGACCTGGTGAGCAACGTGTTTCGCGGTGATTTTGCCGCGCTGATGAGCCATCTCGTGAAAGAATCGGAAATTGACCCGGACGATCTCGAATCGCTCAAACAAATGATCGACGAACAGGAAAAAAAGGAGGATCAGCAATGATTCAACTCTCCCCGTTTCTCGATCAGCTTCACACGATTATTCCCGCGCTGGCAACCTGGCTGCTCACCTATCTGGTGCACAGCAGCATTTTGCTGGCAATCGTTTGGGGCATTTCCCGATGGCTGACCGCTCACCAGCAACAATTGCGCGATATGCTCTGGAAAATTGCGCTGGTTGGCGGAATCATCACGGCATCGGTGCAAATTTTCGGGAATATCGATCCGGCCGGCGGCAGCTATTCGCTGTCGTCACAGGATGATGCGCTCGCAAAACTCCGATCGCGATTGCCGAAAAACGAGCACATCGACAAACTGGCGCAGCAGTGCACATCTGAAATCGGTGCTGAATCGCCAAAAATGCTCATGCTTTCCGCAGAAGTTGAAAAAACATTCACTGTTGAAGTGAACGCCGAAGCCGTTGAAACAGCATTCAGCGATGCGCTGCAGGACAGCCTGAAAAAGCAGTTGAGCATCCGCTGGGCTGCGAAAACCGATTCCGGCGCATTCGGTAACAGCGATATCGATTCGGTGATGGCATCGTTCGGCAACCTCAGTTTACCGTTGTCACAGCGCGTTTTTGAAATTGACGCCAGCAAAAATAATATTCAGGAAATGACGTTGTACGAATTCGGCTGGATGCACTGGCTGACAGTCGCGTGGCTGCTCGGCGCCGGATTTTTCGCGATGCGTTTTTATTTTTCCCGCAAAGCGATGCGCGAATTGCTCGATGATCGCCGGGCGATTGTCGATGGCGAAGCGCGCAAATTGCTCACGGAAATTTGCCGCAACGCCGGATTTCGGCGCCATATCCGCCTGTCCGCATCGCCGTTTCTGGACAGCCCGATTGCCATTTCCCAAAACGAAATTTGTCTGCCGGAACGCGCTCTTGTCGAGCTTTCCGCCGAACAGCAGCGAACGATGCTGGCGCACGAAACCGGTCATCTGCTGCGGCTCGATCCGCTCTGGCTGCACATTTGCGCGGTGCTGGATATCCTCTTTTTCTTCCAGCCCGGCAACCGTTTGGCGCGCCGCGAATTGCAGGACGCCGCCGAATATCTTTGCGATGACTGGGCGATTCGCAGTACCGGACAATCCGTTCAGCTCGCGAAATGCCTCACCGCCGTTGCCGGATGGATTCACGCGAAGCCGCAATTTGCCTATGTTGCGGGAATGGCAGCCGGAAAATCGGCGCTGGCGCGACGCGTGCAACGCATTTTGCAGCACAATCAGCGCGATGGACATTCCGGTAAATTCGGCGCCGCACTCGCCGCTGTGATGCTGCTTTCCGCGATCAGTTGGGCAGCACCGAAAATTTCACCGGAAATTTTTAAAGCGCAGGTGTTCATCGTGCAATCCAACGATTTCCCGGACAAAAATGTGGAAATCCAAAGCGTGATCGTTCAGGATGATGTGTTCACTACACAAAAGGGGAATTCGCTGCAAATGAACGTAACCCGGCAGTTGAAAACGATAGAATAAAGCGGATATGTTTATCCTTTATCCCTGATCCTTTGTTCATTTCAACGCCGTTAGAATATTCTGTTAATTAAGAAATAACAACTATTTAACGACACAATAATCAACCCGTCGATTTTGATTTTCGCAAAATCGAACAGGATTTCTTTGGCCATTTTTGAACCCAAAAAAGAGTATTTGTTTAGTGAAATGATCATTTAAGTGCAAAAAAAAATGGAGATTCCTGCCTTCGCAGGAATGACATAGTGGGGTCATTCCTGCGAAGGCAGGAATCCCCGGCAATTCTCCAAATTTCTAAAATGCTACAATACTACAAAACAGGAGTTTTAACGATGAAAATAATCAGCAAAATTGCCCTGGTTTGCCTGCTGGCAACCGTGTTTTCACAGATGTTCGCACAAAACTGGAGCCAAAAACGCGAGGTCGAAATGAAGATCGAGGGCGAGCCCTTCAACCTTGCGGAACTCGGTGCGGTGATCGTTTCCGACGGCGAAACGATCAAATTTCTGCATGTTTCCGACGCGGCGCAGCGACCGGCTGCTTATCGCGATATCGACGCAAAATCCGATGACGAAGTGCTGATGATGAACGGCAAACGCATCCGCGATACTGCCACGCTCAAAAAAATGTATGATGAACTGGCGATCGGCGATGCCGTGAAAATCGGTGTGCGGCGCGGCGAACAGATGTTCATTCTCGATTTCCCGAAAATCGATCCGAAAGATGCCCCAAAAATGATGATGCGCATGGTCGTCGATGACGGCAGCGGCAACACTGATGAAATGACTTTCGGCGCGGAAGACATTTTCCCGGCGATGGAGTTGCAAATGTTGTTTACGATGGAAGACGGCAAGTTGATCGCGCGCCCCACTCACGAATTTAAACCCGGAAAATCAACGGTTTGGACATCGCCGAAGGCGACGTAATTACGGCGATCAATGGCAAAACGATTAAATCGCTGGATGATTTCCGCGAGGCGTACGCCGCCATCGCCGTTGGCGAAACGGTCAAATTGAGCGCTGATCGCAACGGCAAAACGGTCACATCCAATTTCAAAAAACCGGAACCGGTTGCCGGCGGCGGCAGGATGATGATCAAACGGGAAAGCAATTGACAAAATTAAACTGTCAGGAATCCGCGCCCAACGCAGCAGAAAGATTTTCTGTCATTCCTGCGAAGGCAGGAATCTCCTAACACTACAAAAAGTTGACAAAAGTGCAAACCAAATGAAATCAATCTATACTTTTTACCTTTTATCCTTCATCCTTTTTACTTCTGGCGTTAGCCAGTGGGGCACGCCCTTCAACCAGCGCGATGACGAATATCGCCTGCTCGGATTGAAACGCGCCAAAAGCGCGTACGAGGCGGCAAAAGCGGAGCTGGAACGCAACGAATCGCTGTTCAACGATGAGCTGATTTCCGAAAATTCGCTGGAAGATGCCCGCCGTGAATTCGCCGATGCAGAAGTGAATTACCAACAATCGCTGCTGGCGGTAATCTTTGAAAAACAATATGTTACGGTCGAAAGCGCGGTCAAATATCAATCGGAAGACGGGCGAAAGCATGTGCGACTGAAGCTGGCGAATGCCTCCGGCGGCGGACAGGAATATCGCAAGCTGATCAACATCGACGATGCGCTGTTTCGCTCGCTGCAACCGGATGTGGTGAACAACGTGTACGTGTCGCTGCTGAACGACGAAAACGCGATCATCAGCCAGCCGTACGAGGCGAAAATCGACCGGCTGCTGTTCGGGCAACCGGTGACGCTGGATTTCGCGCTGCTGCAGGATCTGGATGCGGTGGTGGTGAATCTCGTTTACGGTAACGGCACGCAGCGCAGTCCCAAAATTTATCTCCAGAAAGATGCCAGCGAAAATAAGGTGATCGTGCAGTCCGAGCAGTTTTCGCAGGAAGTGGAGCTCGGCAAAACCGCTGCGTTCGACCTGACGCTGGAGCTGTTCAGCGGCGCAAACACCACTTACAAATTGGAAGTAGTCAATCTGCCGCGACAGATCAACAGCTATTTCACGGATGCGAGTGGACAGGCGCGGCTCAGCCAGTTCAAATTTACCGAATCATCCACGAATACGCGCGATGCAGCGCTGCAGGTTTTGCTGCCGGAACGTCCGACAGATGTGGTGCAGATGGATCAGCCGATCATTTTTTACGCGCTGGTAATTCCCCGCGAACAATCGCTAAAACTGGACAATTTGCACGACAAAATCTGGACACAGCCAGAAATTGAGGCGCTGAACGTGGGTTTCGTGCGGTTGGAACTGGTGCCGCGCGGCGTCGGTGAGTTGCTGGTGAAAGCGCCGCAGCTCTATTTTTCCATCGATGATGGCGAAAGCGTCACGGTCGATATCGATGTGAAAAACGAGGGTTCGCGGCGGCTGGATAACATCGAAATTACGGTTGATCCGCCGTTGCGCTGGCAGTGGAAAGCGGAACCGCGGGTGATTTCTTCGCTGGAAATCGGCGATGAGCAATCGCTGCGACTGACTTTTTCGCCGCCGGAAAATGTGTCTGCCGGAAAATATGAATTCCGGGTGCGCAGCAAAGCGTTCTCCGAAAATCGTCCGGTGAACGGTGAAGACAAATCGTTTACGGTGGAAGTGCAGGCGCAGGCGAATATTTTTGGTACGGCGTTTATCGTGCTGCTCATCCTCGCGCTGGTGGTGGGGATGGTCATCTTCGGCATCCGCCTTTCGAGAAAATGAAAACAAGGATAAAGGAACAGGGATAAAGGATAAATTTAGAAAAATTAACCCGTTTTATCCTTTATCAATTATCCTTTATCCTTTTGAAAAAGGAGAAAAAATGACAACCAACGAACAACGCCCGATGCTGGCGGCGGTGAATCTGACCAAACGATACGAGGACGGCGTGCTGGCGCTCGACCGGCTGAATTTGTCGGTGAACAGCGGGCAAATTTACGCGATGCTCGGCGGGAACGGCGCGGGCAAAACCACAGCAATCAACCTGTTTCTCAATTTTATCGATCCAACCGAAGGCGAGGCGCTGGTGGATGGCATTGTGACGCATCGCGAGCCGCTGGCTGCGAAAGCGAAAATCGCGTTTGTGTCCGAAAATGTGATGCTCTATCCCAATTTTACGGCGCTGCAGAATCTGGCATTTTTCGCAAAACTCGGCGGCAAAACCAACGTTTCGGATGCGGATTACCGCAAAGTGCTGCTGCGGGTGGGATTGCAGGAATCGGCGCATCGCAAAAAACTGCGTGATTTTTCCAAAGGCATGCGCCAGAAATGTGGCATCGCCATCGCTATTTTGAAGGATGCTCCGGCAATTTTACTCGACGAACCCACCTCAGGACTCGATCCCAAAGCGGGGCTGGAATTCATCAAATTGCTGGAAGAGCTGCGCGACGAGGGCAAAGCCATCCTCATGTCCACCCACGATATTTTCCGCGCCAAACAGGTCGCGGATATCATCGGCATTATGAATCAGGGTGTGCTGATGGCGGAAAAGCAGCGTTCAGAAATCGCCGGCGAGGATTTGGAGCAATTGTATGTCTCGCACATGGCGGGGTATATGGAAGTGGAAAGTTGAAATTGGAAATTTGAAAAATCCGTGTAAGGGAGAACGGCAATTCGCCCCTACGTTTCAACATTTCAACAGTAGTTGGTCATTCCTGCGAAGGCAGGAATCTCATGACTTTGAAAATCTTACAGAGGAAAACATGCACAAAAGACAGCTTATGCTATTGATATTTTTGTTCTTATCCAACGCAATTTTTTCACAAAACACCATCGAAACCATCGATGCGACAGTCAAACAATATGTCGGAAAAGACCTGTTTTCCGGCGTCGTTTTGGTCACCGAAAACGGGAAACCGGTTTACGAAACAGCATTTGGGATGCTCGATCGCGAACAAAATATCCCGATGAAAACGGACACTAAATTGAAAATCGGCTCGATCGTGAAGGATTTTACGGCAGTGTTAATTCTACAACTTGCGGAGCAAAATAAACTCGATCTCGATGATCCGATGGGCAAATATCTCGATATGTTTCCGGCGGAGATCAGCCAAAAAGTGACCATCCGGCAATTGCTGCGTCACGAGGCTGGCTTTGGCGATTATCTGCGCGATCCGCTCCCCCGCGAAACGATGGATTCGCTGACAACCGTTGCGCGAATTATCGATCTGTTCAAAAACGAACCGCTGCTGTTTGAACCGGGAACCGATGAGCAATATTCAAATTCCGGTTACACGGTGCTCGGTGCGATCATCGAGAAAGTGACCGGGAAAAGCTATTTTGACGCGGTTGAGCAACACATTTTGCAGCCGCTTGGCATGAGCGAAACGCTGTTTCACTGGCGCAAAATCGCGGCACAGTCGACGCGACCGAAATGGTATATGCGCTCCGCAACCGGCAGGATTTTTCCCGCTGAAGTTGACGAATGGCCGTCGCCGTCCGGCGGGGCGTATGCCACGGTTGGCGATTTGTTCAAATTTGAGCATTCGCTGTTACGCGATAACCGGCTGCTGTCTGATCGCTCCAAAGGCATCAAAGCGGCACGATTTTCTGCAGAACCAGCAGAATGGCAAAATCTGCTGAACGATCCGAAATATATTTCCGGCAAAGCCGGTGGTTCGCCCGGCAACAATTCGTTGGTGCTCAGTCAACCGGCGAAAGGTTACACGGTTATCGTGCTAGCAAATATGGATGAACCGATCGCAGAAGTTGTTGGAAAACAAATATTTACCATCCTCTCCGGCGGTGAGCCGGAACCCGTTCGACTGACCGTATTTGAGCAAATGTATCAAACCTGGAAAGCGCACGGCAGCGACTATCTGCGACAAAATTTTGAGCGCATTCTGGCAAATTACGAGCTGATGGACCCGCCGGATTTTGTGCTCAATCGCGTGGGTTACGATCTGCTGTTTGAGGACAATGTGGACGCCGCCATCGACATTTTTACGGTGAACACCCAATTGTTTCCGCAAATCGCCAACACCTGGGACAGCCTCGGCGAGGCGCACATGGTGAAAGGCAATCGCAAACTGGCGATTGAAAATTACCGCAAATCGCTGGCGTTGAACCCCGGCAACCAAAACGCGGCGGAGATGTTGCAAAAACTGGAAACTGAAGATTAGCCACCGAGTCACGGAGAGCACAGGGCTTTTCTTTTAAATACAAAAAAGCTCTCCGTGTCCTCTTGTGTCAGTGACAAAAAAAGGAAATCGACATGCTAAAATTTATCATCGAAAAAGAGCTGCGGGAGATCATCGGATCGCGGAAATTTGCGGTGACCTTCGGGATTTGCGCAACGCTGATCGTGCTGGCGTTTTACGTGGGCGCGCGCAACTATCAGGTCAGTCGTGCGCAATACGAAGCCGCGCTGCAGGAAAACATCCGGCAAATGAGCGACCTCACCGACTGGCTGATGGTCGAGCATCGCGTATTTTTGCCGCCGGAACCGTTGGCGGCGCTGGTCGGTGGTGTGTCCAACGATATCGGGCGCAACATTCTGATGTATGGCCGCGGCGAGCTGACCGCCGAAGACAGCCGCTACGGCGATGATCCCATTTTCGCGGTGTTCCGTTTTCTCGATCTGGAATTTATTTTCACAATTATTCTATCGCTATTCGCGATTCTGTTCGCGTACGACGCCGTGAACGGCGAAAAAGAGCGCGGCACGCTGCGGCTCACCTTTGCCAACGCCATCCCGAAAGACAGCTACATTTTGGGCAAAATTATCGGCGCATTTCTGGCGTTGGGACTGCCGTTGCTGCTGGCAATATTGATCGGATCGCTGCTGCTGCCGCTGATGGGCGTACCGATGGCCGGCAGCGATTGGGCAAAACTGGCGCTCATCTCTTTGGCGGGACTGCTCTTTTTCGGGGTGTTTCTCACGCTGTCAGTGTGGATTTCCGCGCTGACCCGTCGCTCGGCAACCGCATTTTTGATGATGCTGGTCATCTGGATTTTCGCTGTGATGATCATCCCCCGCAGTGCAGTGCTGCTGGCCGGTCGTTCAGTGGATGTGCTCTCCGTCGATGAAATCAACGCACAGAAAAGCCGTTTCCGCTCGCAACTCTGGAAGGAAGACAAAGACAAAATGAAATCCTTCCGCCCGGAGAACAAAGATGATGTGCAGGCAACCGTTCAGCAATTCCAGAAATTCATGCAGGAGTTAGCGGAGGGACGTGAGGAAAAATCCCGCGAACTGAGTGCCCGGCTGCAGGAACAGCGTCGCAACGGGCAAACGGTGCAGGAAAATCTGGCGCTGGGACTGGCGCGATTATCGCCGGCGGCATCGTTTTCGCTGGCAGCGACGCACCTCGCCGGGACGTCCATCGCAATGAAACAGGATTACCTCGACGCTGCGAATAACTATCAGCAGAGCTACGCGAATTTCATGAAAGAGAAAACCGGCGGCATGCTTCGCGAAGGTGGGATGATCATTCGCACCATCACAGAGGGCGAGGATGCACCGCCGAAAATCGATCCGTATGAAATTCCCGCGTTCGAATACCGATCGCCCGAACTGCGCGAATCGCTGGCGGCGGCTTTGCCGGATTTCGGGTTGCTGGCGTTGCTGAACATCATTTGTTTCGCCGGTGCGTTTTTCTCGTTTTTGCGATACGACGTGCGGTAAAAGCCCGTTTGTCATTCCCGCTAAAAGATTGCGGGCATGACAAACGGGGCGTCATTTCTGTGCAGGCAGGTATCTCCAACATCAAATTTGATTGAAATCAAAAGGTAAACCCATGTTAAAACTCATCATCGAAAAAGAACTGAAATCCATCCTCGCCAGCCCGAAATTCCCGGCAACCTTCGGCGTTTCGGCGGTGCTGATTTTGCTGAGCGTGTTCATCGGGTTGCAGGAATATCAATCCGCGCGGCAGCAATACGATGCGGCGGTGCAGCTCGTCAATCAGGAAATGGCTGAGGCTACCAACTGGATGAATGTGGACAATCGCGTGTTTCGCGCGCCGGACCCGATGCAGATTTTCGTTTCCGGCATCCATTACGACATCGGGCGGGTGTCGCCCATCGGCGAGTGGCAGGATGTGAAGCTGAAGCGCAGCAGCTATGCGGACGATCCCATTTTTGCGGTGTTCCGCTTTATTGATTTCACATTTATCGTGACGGTGGTGCTTTCGCTGCTGGCGATTCTGTTCACCTACGACGCGATCAACGGGGAGCGCGAGCAGGGCACGTTGAAGCTGACTTTCGCGAATGCCGTGCCGCGTGTGCAATACGTGACCGGCAAATTTTTGGGATCGTGGCTGGGTTTGGTGGTGCCGATTCTCATTCCGGTGTTGCTCGGATTGCTGCTGGTGATGCTTTACAACGTGCCGCTCACCGGCGATCACTGGCTGAAAATTTTCTCGTTGCTGGGTATTTCGCTGCTGTATTTCACTTTTTTTATCGCGTTTGGGCTGCTGGTTTCGGCGATCACCCGGACATCCGCCAGCGCGTTTCTGGTGCTGCTGGTGAGTTGGGTGGCGCTAACGCTGATCATTCCCCGCGCCGGGGTGATGCTCGCCGGACAGTTTGTGCCCGTGCCGAGCGTTGCGGAAATCGAAAGCCGCCAGGCCAAATTTGAGCAGGATCGCTGGGATCAATCGTCGCAGGCGATGGAAGCGCGGCTCGCCGAACGCCGCAACGCCACGCAGGGCATGAGCGACGATGAACGGCAGGCATACGAGGACGAACACATGTGGGACTGGCTGCAGGAAGAGGACGCCAGCCGCAAACAGGTGCAGAAAGATATCGCGGAATACAACCGCAAACTGACCGAATCCGTGCGCAACCAACATACAGTTCGCGAGCGGATGGGTTTTACGCTGTCGCGATTTTCCCCGGCGTCCGCGTTCCAGTTGGCGGCGATGAATCTTGCCGGAACCAATATCGCGTTGAAAACGCGATACGAAGATGCGCTGCACAATTACCGCACCCAATTCGTGGATTTTTTGGAGAAAAAGCGCGAGGAAACCGGTGAGTCCGGCGGTTTGCGCATCAGCATCGATAGCGAAAAGGGCATCGATATTTCCACCGGCAGCGACATCGGGAGTCTGGATTTGAGCCAGTTGCCCAAGTTTGCTGCGCCGTCCGTTGCGTTTTCGCAGATTTTTCCCTCGCTGATCACCGATGTGGCGCTGCTGTTGCTGTTCGCTGCGCTGACGTTTGGCGGCGGGTTTGTGGCGTTTTTGCGGTATGATGTTCGGTAATTCCACATCTTTTTGGAATGAATCTATTGGACATTATTCGCTTTTCTTTTAAGAAAAATGATTGTCACCAGCAAAACTAAATAAATTCCCGGTCGAAATATCTCTGTTGATTCCTGATGAACCACATGGGTCAAAATGGCGGCAATCATGACAAAAATCAATGAAATGACAGCGTATTTTGATATCTTTGGAACAAAGAGTAATATTGCAGCCACAAACTCGACAAAACCGACAATCATGTAAAATTTATCAGGATAATGCCACTGGCTAAACTTTTTTATCCAAAAATCTGCTGCTAAAAATTTTGCTGCTCCCGCCAACAAAAACAATATTCCAACTATTGTTTGAACAATTATTAAAGTGTGTTTCCAAACTTTATTGTTTTTCATACGTTTTCCTGTATTATTTTAGTGTTGTTTTTTGGTCGCTGAATTTCTCAACACCAATTGTTTAAAATGCCGTGAATAATTTTTTGGCTTGTCGTAAGAATAGACAAACATCTGCCAAAAAACCTGAAAGAAAACCGAAATAAAAGTCTATTTTTTATGAAAGAACCTGTTAACATGGACGCTAATGACAAGATCACTATTGGCGCATGGTCACTAAGGCTGGCATCCGGCTTGCTTTCAGATGGGAAATCAGCTGAGGTATATCTCGAGCCACGATTGGCAACACTGTTTTACCTGTTAGGCAAACATCCCAATCAATTAGTGACCAGAAAGCAGCTGATTGAGCATATTTGGAATGAAACTTTCGTTAATGAAGAATCGCTCACCAAAGCTGTTTCAGATTTGCGAAAACTGTTGGCAACTCATTTCGAAGATCCACCGCAAATCCGCACAATTCCAAAGCGAGGATACAAAATGGTCTTTGCTACGAGCGAGGAAAAGAAGACAATTTGGAAAACGGTTGGAAAGATTGGATTTTGGGGTATTGTGGGGTTTGTTTTGATGATTCTGGTTATTCGTGGACTAAATTATTAAAGTGATTTGGGGTTAGTTTTCTACAGTCCGTTGCGTTTTCGCAGATTTTTCCCTCGCTGATCACCGATGTGGCGCTGCTGTTGCTGTTCACTGCGCTGGCGTTTAGCGGCGGGTTTGTGGCGTTTTTGCGGTATGATGTGCGATAGATCCATCATTTGACACCCCCACACACATCGACAAGACCTGTTTGCCTTCGAATAGGTCTTGTTATCCTTCAACCGATTATCCCCGAGAAACAAATAGCGCAAAGATTCCATTTGATTCTCAATGTATATTTTCACAATATACATCATGGGCGAGAAAATGTTACTCAATTGTGAAGGATTTCAACGGGATGAGGGCAATCAAAGCAAAAATTGGATAAAGCACAGCGTATCGCAAAGCGAGTGCGAACAGCCCTTTTTTAACAGACCGGTCATTGTTGCTGAAGACGCCGGACACTCACAAAAAGAATTGCGGTGGTTTATGCTTGGCAGAACAAATAGTGACCGATGCTTATTTATTGTTTTCACAATCAGAGGAAAATTGATTCGAATTGTTTCTGCCCGAGACATGAGCAAAAAGGAAAGAAAAATTTATAATGAGCAAATTAAAAAAAATCCCTGATTTCAAAAATGAGGATGAAGAAAGAGCGTTTTGGGCAAGTGCGGATTCTGCAGAATACATAAACTGGAAAATATCGAAACAGGTGGTGTTTCCAAACCTGAAACCTTCCACAAAAACGATTTCCCTTCGCCTTCCGGAAGATTTGCTGGATGAGATTAAAATGGTTGCCAATAAACGAGATGTTCCTTACCAATCGTTAATCAAGATCTTTTTAAAAGAGCGAATTGACTACGAATTAAATCAATAATAAATCGCACCGGTGTAATTTTCCAATAACTTCCATATCTGCCAATCGACAAAAAACATAATGTTCGCCAAGTTAGCAAAAGCATCCGCTAATCATGGTGATCTGCCGGTTCCAAGCCTTCTGCGCCGGGTAATTTGCCAATCAGCCTTGCGGGATCGTGAATCAAAATGGGCAGGTGTTGAGGACAAATTTTCAGATCGTGATTTTTGAATTGAAGGGAAATCAGCGGCACTTCATCGCTGGTTTTCTGGCAGTAAAGACAGCAGGCATTGACATTTTTCATCGTTTTATCCTTTTTTGAGAAGATATCGATACGAGATACACGATACAATATTAATCTTATGTAAAAATGATTATCGGGCCAAGATGTGTCCACTACCGAACACATCTTGTCATCCACCGAACACTTTTCCCACCTGAAAAAGTAGCTAAGTTCATAAAAAACAATGTTGGTATAGTTATTGATCTATCCGGGTTGCGCACATCCGCCCGGCGGTGTTCGGGCAATTGTGGTTTTTCCAACAATCCAAAATTGCACTGGAATTCAACATGTTTTCAAATTATTTCAAAATCGCTATTCGCAATTTGCGAAAAAACAAAGTGTATTCACTGATCAACATTATCGGGCTGGCTATCGGGATAGCCGGGTTTATCCTCATCACCATTTTTATCAAAACCGAGCTGGCATTTGACACATTCCACCCGAATGCGGAGCGTATTTACCGTCCGGTGGAAATCCAGAAACCGCGCGGGGTGGATATCCAGCACGTTGCGGTAACGATGGCACCGCTCGCCGAAGCGCTGAAATCCGATTTCCCGGAAATTGAGCAGGTAACCCGGGTGATGCGCTCCGGCAATGTGTTTGTTCGCAAAGGCGAAATGGCATTTTATGAAGACAATTCGGCGTGCACCGATCCGTCATTTTTTGATTTGTTCAAGGTCGAGTTTATTCACGGCAACCCGGAAACAGCGTTGAACGGACCGCATGACGTAATCCTTAACCGGGAAATTGCCGAGAAATTTTTCCCCAACCAAAACCCGCTCGGCGAAACGCTGGAACTGGAATTCTGGTTCGGCAAAAATGAATACAAAGTTACCGGCGTCATCGAAAATTACCCGGAAAATTCCCATCTCGTTTTCAGCATGCTCGCAAACATCGACCAGCTGGATGCGGAATACAGCGACATGATGAACAACTGGGATTCCAATTTTTTGGCAACCTATGTGCTATTAAAAGAAGGCACTTCCGCTGCCCAACTGGAAGAAAAATTCCCGGCATTTCTGGACCGGCATCTCAATGAATCATCGTGGAATACCGGACTGGAAATGTATCTGCAACCGCTGACGGAAATCCATCTGTTTTCCGATCACATCCGTTTCCAAACCTACAATAACAATCAGGGCAGCATCGATTATATCTACATTTTCGCGGCGATCGCGCTGTTCATTTTGCTGATCGCCTGCATCAATTTTATGAATCTCTCGACTGCTCGCTCCGTAAAACGCGCCCGCGAAGTGGGCATCCGCAAAGTGATGGGCTCGCAACGCAAAGAGCTGATCGCCCAATTTTTGGGAGAATCGATTATTATTTCCTTTATCGCGCTGATATTGGCGGTGGGGCTGGCGCAAACGGCCATCCCGTTTGTGAACGAGGTTTCCGGTCGCGATCTGGTTCTCGGTGAGCAAAACTACGCTTTCCTGATTCCGGTGCTGATTGGCGTTGCCATTTTGACCGGCATTTTCGCGGGTATTTATCCGGCGTTTTTCCTCTCCGCGTTCCGCCCCATCGAAACGCTCAAAGCGCAGTTCAACATTGGGCCGAAAGGGCGCTCCGCGCAGATGCGCAAGTTGCTGGTGGTGACTCAATTTACCATCGCAATTGCGCTGATTATTTGCACCGGCATCGTCATCAACCAGATGGATTATATCCGCAACAAAAATCTCGGTTTCAACCGCGAGCAGCTGATGTATCTCCCGATTCGCGGCGAAGAGGAATCGAACAGCATCGAACAGTTGAAATCGACGCTGGCGGAAAATCCGCAGATCATCAGTGCGGCGGCAAGTTCCGGGCAAACCGGCGTCAGCGGCAACCAAAGCACCCGCACGGTCGCCGGCACCAACGGCGAGGTAAGCCTGATGATGCGCATCAGCTATGTGGATTTTGACCTGATCAACACAATGGAAATGGAGCTTGTCGACGGGCGTAATTTTTCCCGCGAATTTGCCACAGATACTTCGCAGGCGGTGATCATCAACGAAACCGCGGTACGGGAACTCGGCTGGGAAAACCCTATCGGCATGCAATTTGAGCGCGAAGACGCCCAACCGATGACCGTGATCGGCGTGGTGAAAGATTTCCAGTATAACAAAATGACCCGCAAAATTGAGCCGCTGTTCATGAACATCGATCCGGAACGATACAATTATCTGATGATTCGCGTTCGCCCGGAAAACATCACCCAAACCCTTGATTTTATTGAACAAACATGGACCAATCTTCTCCCCGGTCATCCGTATGAATACGGGTTTATGGATGAATATTTTGAGCGGATGTATCGCGCGGAGCAAAATATGGGGCGGCTGTTCGGCGGATTTTCCACGCTGGCGATTCTCGTTGCCTGCCTCGGGCTGGTCGGATTGGTAACATTTACGGCGGAACAGCGTACTAAAGAAATTGGCATCCGCAAGATTTTGGGCGCCACGGTGCCAAACGTGATCTGGTTGTTATCTAAAGAATTTTTGCTGCTGGTGACGATTGCACTGGCGGTTTCCGCGCCCATCGCCGGTTGGCTGATGCGCCGCTGGCTGGAAAATTTTGTGGAACACGCCGGACTCAACGGCTGGATTTTCCTGCTGGCAGGCGTAATTGCGCTGGCAATCGCGCTGCTGTCGGTATCGTTTCAGGCGATTCGCACCGCGCTGGCCAATCCGGTAAAAACGCTGCGGTATGAATAAATCGAATAAGGGCTAAATTTATGCTTTCCAACTACTTAAAAATCGCGCTGCGAAACTTGCGCAAACAATCGATTTACAGCCTGATCAACATTTTGGGGTTATCGTTGGGGCTGGCAAGTTGTATTCTCATTTATTTATTCGTGCGTCACGAAATGAGTTACGACAAACATCACGAAAACGCCAACCGCATCTTCCGGGTTGCCAGCGACATCCATTTTGGCGGCAACCACATGAATATTGCGGTTGTGCCCGCGCCGATGGCTGAAACGCTGATCAATGATTATCCGGAAGTACAGGCTGCCATGCGGTTTCGTGACCGGGGCAGTTTTTTGGTGAAAAAAGCAGGTACAATCCAGAATTATAAAGAAACGCAGATTGTTTATGCGGATAATGCTATTTTTGATGTATTCACACTGCCGTTGAAGTTTGGGGAAAGCCGGACAGCCTTACAAAATCCGAGCGATCTTATCATCAGCGAATCCATCGCCCGCAAATATTATCCCGATCCATCCTTACCCGGCGGTTATGAAAATCCCATCGGAAAATCGCTGATTTTGGATAACCGCGACACCTATCAAATAAGCAGCGTTTTCGAAGACATGCCGGAAACCTCACATTTCCGGTTTGAAATCATCATTTCCATGACTGCGCTCGATGAAAGCCGTGAAGGGATTTGGTTGAACAGCAATTTCAACACATATATATTGCTAAAAGACGAATCTGCGGCATCTGCGCTGGAAAGCAAATTTCCGGCAATGATAAAAAAATATATGGGACCGCAACTGCTGGAATATATCGGAAAGGATTTTGATGCTTTTGCCAAAGCGGGAAACAGCATTCGTTTTTATTTGCAACCGCTGAAAGATATTCATTTACATTCGTCACTCGTTGCGGAATTATCCGCCAACGGCGATATCAAATATGTGTATATTTTTTCCGCAATTGCCATTTTTATGTTAATCATTGCCTGCATCAATTTCATGAATTTGGCAACCGCCCGATCGGCGCGGCGCGCCAAAGAGGTAGGCATCCGGAAGGTGCTCGGCTCCTATAAATCGCAACTTGTCGGGCAGTTTCTGAGCGAATCCGTATTGCTGAGTATGCTGGCTTTGCTCATCGCGCTCATGATGGTAGAGATAGTGCTGCCGTTTTTCAATACGTTGGCAGAGCGGCAAATAACAACCGATTATCTGGCATCGCCGCTGCTGTTGCCGGGTTTGATTATTTTTGCGCTGTTGGTGGGTATTCTTGCCGGCAGCTATCCGGCGTTATTTCTCTCCAAATTTTTACCGGTTCGCGTGCTCAAAGGGGATTTGAACCGCAGCGGTGCATCCGGCATTTTGCGCAGCGGATTGGTTGTCTTCCAATTTATTGCATCTATCGTGTTGATTATTGCCACTATTGTGGTAAACAATCAGCTTGGGTTTATCCAAAACAAAAAACTGGGATTCGATAAAGAGCAGGTGCTGGTCATTCACGATGCGTACGGACTGGGCGACAAATTACAGTCATTCAAAGCGGAAGTCGTTGATCATCCGGGAGTCATCAGCGGAACGGTCAGCGGATATCTGCCGGTGCGCTCCAGCCGGAGCAATTCCGGTTTTTGGCCGGAAGGGAACATCGATGAAACCTCGGCAGTTTCCATGCAAATTTGGGATGTCGATTACGATTACGTTTCCACAATGGGCATGGAAATTATTAAAGGACGTGATTTTTCGCGGGATTTCGGAACAGATTCATCAGGGATAATCCTCAATGAATCCGCGATAAAATTATTCGGATTCGCAGATAATCCTCTCGGAAAACAGATTCAGCGTTTCAAATCCGATTCCGAACAAAATGCTAACAAAAAAGAATTTGAAACCTTCACCGTTATTGGCGTGGTAAAGGATTTCCACTTTGAATCGCTGCGTGAAAACATTACCCCACTTGGTATAAATCTCAAACAACACCAATCACTGGTTTCTTTCCGTTTGCAAACTGCAGATATCGAAAACATTCTGGCGTTTATCAGAACAAAATGGGAAACATTTGGCAGCGGCGAGCCGTTCAGCTATTCCTTTTTGAACGATCGATTTGATCAGATGTATCGCGCGGAAAAACGTCTCGGCGATGTGTTTAACGTTTTCGCAATGATCGCCATTTTTATCGCATGCCTGGGATTATTTGGTTTGGCGGCATTTACAGCGGAACAACGCACCAAAGAAATTGGCGTCCGGAAAGTTTTGGGTGCCTCTGTGCCGGGTGTCGTGGGGCTGCTTACGAAAGATTTTATCAAACTGGTTTGCATCGCATTTCTGGTTGCATCGCCGATAGCCTGGTACATCATGAATATGTGGCTGGCAGATTTTGCCTTTCGCACGGAAATTAGCTGGTGGGTATTTGCGCTGGCAGGTGCCATTGCAACGGTTATCGCGATGCTGACCATCAGCTACCAGGCAATTCGCACCGCACTCTCCAATCCGGTAAAAACGCTGCGGTATGAGTGAAACACGGTTATGCCCGGGAGTTTTTTCGGGCATCCGTTTGCTCACAACACGAGATTCCCGCTAAAAAACTGCGGGGATGATCGATCCGAAATGACGTCTCCAAATTGCAAAATTAGTATACCCGAAAGGATAGCATGTTTAGAAATTATATCAAACTGGCGTTTCGCCATTTTTCAAAACATAAGCTGAATACGTTTATCAATATTTTCGGTTTAGCGGTGGGATTTGCCAGTTGTATTTTTATATATCTGTTTGTAAAACAAGAATTTGAATACGATAAATTTCATAAAAAATCCGACAGAATTTACCGGGTCACGCATGACGAAACGCCGTTTCGCGGCGAAGGCGGACGCCATTTGGCAACCGTTGGACCGCCAACCGGACCGGCGTTGGCGGAAACATTTCCGGAGATTCTCAGCGCGGTGCGCTTTCGTTTTCCCGGACGCCAGATTGTCGCGAATGCGGACAACCGCTTTTACGAAGATCACATTGTTTATGTCGATTCAACGCTGTTCAGCGTGTTCACTTTCCCGCTGCAAAGCGGCGATGCGCACACCGCGCTTTCCGAACCGAATTCCGTGGTGATCACTCCGGCAATCGCCAGTAAATATTTCGGCGAAGAAAATCCGATCGGCAAAGTGCTGGAAATGGACAATCGCATCCCGCTGACCGTTACCGGCGTTTTTGCACCGATTCCCCAAAATTCACATTTGAAATTCGATCTGGCAATTTCCTTCCAAACGTTTACCGTGCCGCGCGGCTATCCGGTTACGCTGGAAAGCTGGGACTGGATTTCGTTTAACACTTATTTGCTGCTGGAAAACGGCGTAAATCCCGCCGAGTTGGAAACCAAATTTCCGGAATTTGTCAACACCCATTGGCCGCCAGACCGGGCGAAGCGGTTCAAATTACGGCTTCAGCCAATGGGCGATATTTATTTCGGCGATATTTTGCATCCCGCTATTTCATCGGGTAACGTGGATTATTTATACGGACTTATCGCCGTTGGCGTGCTGATTTTACTGTTGGGCTGTTTCAATTTTATGAATTTGTCGCTGGCATATTCTGTCAATCGCGCCCGGGAAGTTGGCATTCGCAAGGTTTTGGGCGCTTACGAACACAATTTGATGCGCCAGTTTTTGGGCGAATCGTTGCTGACCACGCTGCTCGCACTGATTTTATCTTTCGCAATAGTGGAGTTTTTGAACGAAGCGCTGTATCAGTTCTTCAATTTTTCATTTGAAATTTCCACTGCGAATTTTCTTTCGGTCGCGGCGATTTTTCTGGGTATCGGAATTTTGGTGGGCGTTTTTGCGGGCAGTTATCCGGCACTGATTGTTTCCCGGTTTCAGCCGGTAAAAGTGCTCAAAGGACAATTCAAAACCAGCACAGCGGGATTGCAATTGCGCAAAATTCTGGTTGTTTTCCAGTTTGCGATTACCACCGCGATGATCGCCGGCAGCATCATTATTGCCGATCAAATGAATTTTATCCGCAACAAAAATTTGGGGTTCACCAGCGAAGCCATCGCTATTTTGAGCATTCCCAGCGAATCCGCCCACACGCGATATGACGTTATTCGCCAACAGCTGATCGAAAACCCGTCCGTTATTTCCGTTAGCGGCAGCGGCGGCACGCTGGATGGCGACAACGGCAACGTCCCCATTTTTAAAGAAGGCGCGTCCGAAGACGAGGGCATTCCGGTGAATATTTATGGCGTGGAATACGATTTTTTTGAATCGCTGGATATTCCCGTCATTGCCGGACGAACGTTTTCCGAGGACATTGCCAGCGATTCCACCAGTGCGATTGTGGTCAATCAGGCGGCGGCGCAACTGTTGGGATACAACGATCCCGTCGGGAAACCGCTGCGGGTCAGCAATCTGGTGGACGGGCACATTATCGGCGTGGTGGACAATTTCCATTTTGCCTCGCTGCATCACGAAGTGGAGCCGTTGGTGATTTTTTACTCCCCGCTCATCGAAAATATTTATGTCCGCATTCGCCCCGGAAATGTTGCCGCGGCCGTTGCAGCATTGGAGCAGGAATGGCAGACGGTTGCACCGGATTTGCCGTTTCACTTCACTTTTTTGGATGAAAATCTCAATCGTTTGTATGCATCCGATCGTCAATTTGCCACACTCATTTACCTGTTTTCCGCGCTGGCAATTTTGGTCGCCTGCATGGGATTGTATGGGTTGATCGCCTTTATCACCCAACAACGCATCAAAGAAATCGGTATCCGAAAAGTGCTCGGCGCGCCGGTTTCCGGCATTCTGCTGATTTTGTCCAAACCGCTGCTGGCGCTGGTGCTGATCGCAAATGTGATCGCCATTCCGGCAGTGAGTTTTGTGATCGGAAATTGGCTGGAAAATTTTGCCTACCGCGTGTCTTTCGGCTGGGAAATTTTTGTTTTTTCCGCCGCCATTGTTCTGACGCTGGCGGCGTTGACAATCGGATACCACACGGTTCGCGCAGCATTGGCAAACCCTGTAAAATCATTGCGTTACGAATAATTTAAAAAGGCGGTTTCATGAAAACGCATCGACGTGATTTTTTGAAATATATCTCTTTTGGAATACCGGGACTGTTGCTCAACCCTGTTTCCGTTTTCGGACAGAAAAAAGAGAAGCCGCCGGCATACGATCCGGCGTTGGTAAAGGAATTCGTCGTTGCCGGACACAAAGATTTGCCAAAAGTTAAAAGTATGTTGTCGGAATATCCCAACTTGCTCAATTGCACCTGGGACTGGGGCGGCGGAGATTTTGAAACTGCCATCGGCGGTGCCGGACATATGGGTGATGTGGAAATCGCAAATTTTTTGATCGCGCAGGGCGCGCGCGTGAATGTGTTTGTACTTACGATGCTCGGGAAAACAGAGCTGGTGAAACCCATTCTGGATGCGTATCCAAATCTGATTTTCGCAAAAGGACCGCACGGTTATACATTACTGCATCACGCCAAAAAAGGTGGCGACACAGCCGCAGATCTGCTCCAATATCTCACTGCGAAAGGTCTGACTGAAAATTCAGTGCCGTTATATCACCACAAATAACAATCGATAAGCTATTTACAAACAACAGCTTATCAGATAAATTTTTAAACAAAACTTTTCAGGAAGCTGCCATGTTATCCAATTACCTGAAAATTGCCCTGCGCAATTTGCTGAAATACAAAGTGTATTCGCTGATCAACATTTTGGGATTGGCGCTCGGTATCGCCTGCACAATCTTGATTTTATTGTGGGTGCAGGACGAGCTGAGCTACGATGAATTTCACACGAATGCGGATCGCATTTATCGCGTGACGCGCGAATGGAAAAATCCCGATGGCGAAACCAGTTTGCACCTCGCCCGGATTGCTCCGCCGTTTGCGCCGTTGCTCGCAAATGAATATCCCAACAGCATTGAGCACATCGCGCGACTGCTGCAGGATTACAACAGTTTGCTGAAAATTGACGATCAATCGTTTGTGGAAGACGGTTTGTTTTGGGCGGAACCGGCGGTTTTCGATATTTTTTCGATCGAGATGCTAAATGGTGATCCGGCAACAGCGCTCTCCGAACCGAACTGCATCGTGCTCACAACATCAATCGCCGATAAATTTTTCCCCGGCGAAAATCCCATCGGCAAAACCATCAATTATGAAGACGAAGGCGTGCTGAAAGTTACCGGCGTTATCGCCGATATGCCAGAAAATTCCCACCTCAAATTCGATATGCTCGGCTCGTTCGCCACGATGGAAACGATTTACGGCAAAACGTTCATGGAAACCAATTGGGGCAGCAATAATTACCTGACCTACATTTTGCTGGCCAAAGGGCAATCCGCCGCAGCGTTGCAGGAAAAACTGCCGGCGTTTATCGATAAATATTATGCCCCGGCGCTCATCAGCTATCTGGGCGAGGCGCCGGATTACGTTGTTAGCGATCTTAACGTATTGCATATGATGAAGTTAACGGATATCCACCTGCATTCGCATTTGAACAGCGAAGTTGAGCAAAACGGCGATATCAACAATGTGTATTTGTTCAGCGCGATTGCTTTTTTCATTTTGCTGATCGCCTGCATCAATTTTATGAATCTGGCCACAGCACGCGCCACCAAACGCGGCCGGGAAATCGGGATGCGCAAGGTGCTCGGCGCGTACAAGCGTCAGCTCATTCAGCAATTTTTGGGAGAATCGCTGCTCATCACATTTATTGCGATGTTGTTAGCTATTGTTTTTGTTGAATTTGCATTACCGGAATTCAACCATTTTACGGGCAAGGCATTGCACCTGCAATTCTTCAGCCACCCGTTAATTATACCGGCATTGCTGCTGCTCACGGTGCTGGTCGGGCTGGTTGCAGGAAGTTATCCGGCGTTTTTGCTCTCATCATTTCGTCCGGTGGCGACGCTCAAATCCAGCGACAAAATGAGTAGCGGTACCCGTTTCCGCACTATTTTGGTGGTAACACAATTCGCGATTTCCATTGGATTGATTGTCAGTATGGGCATTGTTTATCAGCAATTGGAATTTATGCGCAGCAAAAATCTCGGCTTTGCCAAAGAACGGGTAATTTTGCTCAGCGGCGATGGCGAGATGGGCGAAAACATCGAATCCATTCAGTCGCAGATGCAAACCAATCCCAATATTTTAGCCGTCACATCTTCCCGGCTAATCCCTTCCGGCAGGTTGCTGAACAGCTCCGGCGCACAAATTCTGGATGGCGACGAACCGCAACGGATCAATTTCCGGTTAGCAGTTGTGGACGTAAACTACAATTTTATAGATACTTACAAAATGTCGCTGATCGCCGGACGCGATTTTTCGCGCGATTACGCTACGGACGACAGCGCATCATTTATTCTCAATCGCAACGCGATTACGCAAATTGGCTGGACGCCGGAAAGCGCCATCGGCAAACGGATGAATTACGGCGGGCGCGATGGCATCGTCATCGGCGTGGTGGAGGACATGCATTTTGAATCGCTGCACAACAAAATTGTCCCGATCATTTTTTTGATCAATCCCGGCAGGAGCTATCGCTTCGCTGTCAAAATTTCCGGCAATGATATTCCCGGAACGCTGGCGCACATCGAAAAAATATGGCGTGAATATCTCCCCGATTATCCCTTCACTTACGATTTTCTGGACGACCGCGTTGATGCGCAATACGCCGGCGAAGAGGAATTGGGCAAAATTTTCGGCGTTTTTGCGATGCTGGCAGTGGTTATCGCCTGCCTCGGGCTGTACGGGCTGGCAGCTTTCACCGCCGAACAGCGCACCAAAGAAATGGGCATCCGCAAAGTGCTCGGCGCAACCACCGGAAATCTGGTCGGGCTGCTCTCCAAAGAATTTGTGCTGCTGGTTGTGATTGCCAACCTGATCGCGTGGCCGGTGGCGTGGTTCGCCATGAACAAATGGCTGGGCACATTTGCATACAGCACCTCTGTTGGCTGGTGGGTTTTTCTCGGTGCGGGCGTTTTGGCGCTGATTATCGCGCTGATCACCGTAAGCTGGCAAGCGATAAAAGCAGCACTGGCAAACCCAATAAAATCATTGCGTTACGAATAAGGAACAGCTGTTAATCATTCAGGTTTGCATCACTAGTTTTGCATGAGAAAATTTGCCGGGCAAAAATTGGAGAGAACATGTTCAACAATTACATCAAGATAGCATTCCGAAATCTTGTCAATCATAAAGTTTACACTTCCATCAATATTTTGGGATTTGCTGTGGGTTTGGCTGCATGCCTGCTCATTTACCAATTTATCAGCTATGAATTCAGTTTTGACAGGTTTCATTCAAAAGGTGAGCAAATTTACCGGTTGAATGAAATTCAGAGTTTCGGCGGAATTGAACCGCAACATGTTGCGCTATCAATGTATCCGATGGGTCCCACAATGAAAGATGATTTTCCGGAAGTTATTAATTTTACACGTGTTGCAACGGGTCCAACGTTACTGCAATATCAGGAAACCCGGATTATGCTGGACGAGGCTATCCGGGTCGATCCGGCATTTTTTGAGATGTTCGATTTTCAATTGATTTATGGTGACAGAAACACGCTGCTCAATAAAACGAACAGCGCAGTTTTGACCGAATCTTCCGCGCTGAAATTGTTTAACTCAACAGATGTAATCGGGAAAACAGTACTGGTTCGCGATAAAGCGTTTGAAGTTACCGGAATAATGCAAAACGTGCCGCAAAATTCCCATCTTCAGTTTGATGTCATTTATAATTTCGAACCCGAAAACGATGAGTTATGGATGGATAATTGGGGTGGCAACTGGCTGGTTACCTATTTGCAACTGGCACCCAATGCCGATGTAAATGCACTGAATTCAAAATTTAAACCATATTTGGAAAGGCACATCGGTCCGGGTGCTACTGATTATTACGAACTTTATCTTCAACAATTATTTGATGTGCATCTGGGCTCAGCCAATGTTACCCACGATTACCGTAACTGGAAAAAATTTGACCGCACTTACAATTATATTTTTGGGATTCTGGCGATATTCGTACTGGCTATTGCCAGCATCAATTTTATGAATTTGTCTACCGCACGTGCTGCAAATCGTGCAAGGGAAGTAGGTATCCGCAAAACAATCGGCGCATTTCGTTCACAGCTTATTCGTCAATTTTTGGGTGAATCGCTGATTTTTTCACTCATTTCACTTTGCCTTGCCGTTGCCATTGCAGAGCTCTGTCTGCCACAACTCAATAGCATCATCGACCGGGAACTGACCATTTCAGTATTAACAAAACCCGATTTAATGGCAAGCTTACTGGCTGTGACAGTGCTTGCTGGTTTACTCTCCGGTATTTATCCGGCAATATTTTTGTCTTCATTTAAACCCGTTAAAGTTTTAAAAGGCAGCGCCGGCGTAAACACAACAGACACCGGAAAACAATCGCCATTGCGAAATATATTGGTAGTCAGCCAGTTCACCATTGCAATTGTTTTTATTATTGGTACGATCTTGACCATCCAGCAATTGAACTTTATGCGTGCTAAAAATCCCGGTTTTAATCGCGAGCAAGTGCTGCTGATTGACATGAACACTACGGCAAATAAAAAATATGATGTCCTGAAGCGTGAATTCAGGAATTTGGGTGGTGTTAAAGATGTCACCGGCTCTATGCAACGATTGGGCAACAACATTCATCAAATGGGCATTCGTATTGCAACCGTTGATTCACTAACCGGCATGTCCCCTTCACAATTATCTGTGGATTACAATTACCTGTCATTTTACGAGATTGAACTTGCTGAAGGTCGGGCATTTTCTGAAGAATATTCAACGGAACGGCAAAGCGCTTTCATCATTAACGAAACACTTGCAGAAAAACTGGGTTGGGATTCACCTTTGGGTAAATCACTCCGTTTAGGCGGTGATGATTCGCTCGGAACGATTATCGGTGTAGTGAAAGATTTCAATTTCAATTCAATGCATCATAAAATTGAGTCACTGGTGCTGAACGTCCGGGATTGGGGCTATAGCGAAATGTCTGTCAAGGTTTTGCCGGAAAACATGACCGAAACAATAGCTGCTTTACAACAAAAGTGGAACAGAATTGTTCCGGACCATCCCTTCCAATATTCATTTTTGGATGAGCATTTTGAACAGCTTTATCGCTCGGATAAACAGGTTACAGAAATAGTCGGAATCATTGCTGCTCTGGCAATTTTTATTGCCTGTTTGGGGCTTTTCGGACTTTCAACAATTATTACCAAACAACGAACCAAAGAAATCAGCATTCGCAAAGTACTTGGTGCATCTGTGCCATCGCTTTGTCTGATGCTTTCAAAACATTTTGTCCTGCTCACCGGCATTGCCAACCTGATAGCCTGGCCGTTGGCATACGTCATTCTGTCCCGGTGGCTGGAAAATTTTGCGTATCGCGTTGAAATTAACTGGTGGATATTTGCGATTGCCGGAACGGCTGTATTAGTTATTTCTTTAATCACCGTAAGCTGGCAAGCGATAAAAGCAGCACTGGCAAACCCTGTAAAATCATTGCGTTATGAGTAGTGTTTTGTGTTCGGGTGTTATCGGCGGGAATTGTTGAATTTTTTACTGCGAATACCAATTGAGAGATTCCTGCATGCGCAGGAATGACATCGAAAAACATCATCTGAAATCCCTGCTGTGACAGGATTTCGGATTGCTATTTTTGAATAATCAAACCAACACATAATTTCCCGGAGGGCAGATGCTCATCAATTACATCAAAATTACCCTGCGAAATCTGATGAAAAACCGGGTGCAGTCCGGCATCAATATTCTGGGTTTATCCGTTGGCATCGGCGTTAGTTTGCTGATGCTCCTGTTCGCGTGGAATGTGCTCACTTACGACCAGTTTCACGAAAACAGCGACGACCTGTATTTCCTTTACCGAACGCGACCGGCGCCGGAAGGCGGCACGCTGACCGTTTACGATACCTGGGTGCCCGCCGTGCCGGAAATGATGAAGGATTTCCCGGAAATTGTGAACGGCTATCGCTCATTTTCAGTGGGCGAATGGGTGCAAGTCGGCGACAAACGCTTCCGCGAAGAAATTGATTTCGCCGATCCGGGATTTTTTGAGATGTTCAGTTTTCCGCTGACAAAAGGCGATCTGCAATCGGCACTCAGCGAGAAAAGTTCGATCATCGTATCGCAGGAAATGGCTGAAAAATATTTCGGTAGCGAGGATCCCATCGGCAAAACCCTGCAGGTTGGCGAAGCCAACAATTACACGGTCACCGGCGTGCTCGGCAAAATTCCGGTGAATTCCACTTTCAATTACGATATGATTGTCCCGTGGGAAAACGCGATGGACATCGATTTTGTACGCGACAGCGGTTGGCGCGGCTCGTTCCTTTTCAGCTTTGTGCAACTTCGGCCGGGCACTGATCCGGCAGCACTGGAAGCCAAATTCCCCGCGTTTGTCGATAAATTTTTTGCCAAAGATGCCATCGAGCAGGTCACTTTCAAATTGATGCCGCTGAAAAATGTGCACAACGAATTCACCGGAATGGATCGTTATGCATTTATTCTCATCGGGATTGCGCTGGCGATTCTGGCGCTGGCGTGTATTAATTACACCAATCTTTCCATTGCGCGGTCGCTGCAGCGTGCCCGGGAAATCGGGATGCGCAAGGTGCTCGGTGCCAATCGCGGCAGGCTGTTCAGCCAATTTATGATCGAAACATTTTTGATTGTCGGGGTGACGCTGCTGCTCGGCATCGGTTTGGCGGAATTGCTGCTGCCCAAATTCAACGAAATTGTGCAAATGGAGCTGGCGCTGACCTTTTCGGAGCAACCGGTTTTGCTGATCGGCTTACTGATTGTCGGCGCGGTAACTGCATTTTTTTCAGGGATTTATCCGGCGATGTTTCTATCGCGATTCCGGCCGATATCCGTACTGAAAGCCACTCACTTTTCCGGCGGCGATACACAAAAAAAACCGGGCGGATTGAACCTGCGCAACGTGCTGGTGATCACCCAATTTGTTGTTTCCATCGGGCTGATTATCGCGACGGGCGTGGTGCTGCGGCAAATTGATTTCATGAAGTCGCACGATCTGCAATTCGACAAAGAAAATATGATCGTGCTGCGCACCAATCCGCGCGTGTTTAATACGCATGAAGAAGCGCTGGCAACCTTCGGCACGCTCAAAAAGGAAATCACTGCCAACAGTACGGTGAAAAGCGTTGCGCTGTCGCGAGCCGTGCCGGGCATCGGCTACGGCAACAGCTACACGCTGGCGCGACCGGAAGGCTGGGACACGAACCGGCAGCTCGACTGGCGATTTGTGAACATCGATGCAGCATTTTTGCCGACATTCGGCATCGATCTGGCGAATGGGCGCAATTTTTCGGAAGAAATGGCGACGGACGAAGATGAATCGATCATCATTAACGAGGCGGCGGCAAAGGCGATCGGCTGGGATAATCCTGTCGGGAAAATGCTGTATTTCGGCGAAAATACCTGCACGATCATCGGCGTGGTGAAGGATTACAATTACGAAGCGCTGCGCGAGCCGGTGCAGCCGGTTATCCATTTTTACAACGGTGTGGAAAGTACGCGCTACTATTTCATGTCGGTCAAATTTGCCAACGATACACCACAGGAAAACATTGCATTGCTGGAGCAGCAGTGGGAGAAAGTCGTTCCCGGCATCGAGCTGACTTATTTTATCATTTCCGATCGTTTCCAGCAACTGTATCAGGTCGAAGACAATCTCGCGAAAATTATCAGCTACAGCTCGGCGCTGGCGATTCTGGTTGCCTGTCTGGGGTTGTTCGGGTTGTCCGCGTTTTCCACGGCACAACGCACCAAAGAAATCGGCATTCGCAAGGTGCTCGGCGCGTCTGTTTCGCAGGTGCTGGCGCTGATCGGCAAGGATTTTATGAAACTGGTGCTGCTGGCGAATTTGGTGGCGTGGCCACTCGGCTGGTACGCAATGAACCAATGGCTGCAAAATTATCCCTATCGCATGTCGATGGGCTGGTCTGCGCTGGATATTTTTCTGTTTGCCGCCGTCGCAGCGGTTGCCGTTTCGATGCTCACCATCGGCTACCAAACGATTCGGGCAGCGCGGGCAAATCCTGTAAAATCATTGCGTTATGAGTAATAATTTGAGTGTTATTGTGTTGACGTGTTTTGGTGTTTGCAGACATGTTTTTATATGCAATGACATTCCAGACGATCGCTTCTTTAGCACCGGGCTTAAGCCCGGTGTTATCGAAAATCCGGAAAAATTCTTTTGAAAATTTCAAAATTTCTGCGTAGGCAGGGATCTCCCTTTTCCGCTTTTGAAATCAACTTTTTTGGAGGAAACATGTTTTTCAACTACATAAAAATTGCGTTCCGGCATTTTGCGAAACACAAGCTCAACGGATTCATCAACATTTTTGGGCTGGCGGTGGGCATTGCCGCGGCAATCATGATTTTTCTCTACACCAATCATGAACTCACCTACGACGCGTTCAATGAAAACGCGGAAAATATTTATCTGGTTTACAAAGAGCGTCCGACGCCGACCGGCACGCAAATCACCCGCGACACCTGGCTCCCGATGGCCGCAGCGCTGCGCAGCGACTATCCGGCGATCAAAAATGCTGCCCGGTACTGGACCGACAACGAATGGGTGGAGGTCGGGGAACAGAAATTTCAGGAAGAAATTGCGTACGCGGATCCGGCACTGCTGGAAATTTTCACGCTGCCGCTGGCAAAAGGCAATCGCGACGGCGCGTTTTCGGACATCAATTCCGTGGTAATTTCGCAGGAAATCGCCAAAAAATATTTCGGCGATGCCGATCCAATTGGCAAAACCTTGCGGATGGCCTTCCGTTACGAATTTACAGTGCGCGGCGTGCTGGCGGAAATTCCCGATAATTCATCCGTACAGATTGACATCATGGTCAATCCGGAAAGCCAGCAATGGTACGAACGCAACGCGGAAAATTGGGGCAGCTCCTGGCTATATACCTTCATTTTGCTCAATCAAGATGCCAAACCGTCAGCGCTGGAAGCGCAGTTTCCCGCATTCGTCAGCAAAACCTGGGGCGCGGATGAAACCAAAGGGTTGACGCTGAAACTGCTGCCGCTGCCTGCGCTCTACAACGATCTCACCGGCGCGAATACCTACGCCTATATTTTGCTGATCATCGCGGTTGCGATTATTTTGATCGCATCAATCAATTTTATGAATCTGACCACCGCCGGATCGATGGAACGCGCCCGCGAAATCGGCATGCGCAAAGTCCTCGGTGCGGAGCGCACCCGCCTGATTCGCCAATTCCTCACCGAAGCTGTGCTTATGAGTCTGATTGCGCTGGCAATCGGAATCGGGATTGTGGAATTGATTTTGCCGTTTTTCAACGCGCTATATGATTTGCCGCTGGCGTTAAATTTTCAAAGTAACTATATAATTATACGTGATTTAGTCAGCCTTGGAATTGTCGTTGGTTTGCTCGCCGGCGCGTATCCGGCAATTTTTCTTTCGCGCTTTCAGCCGAACGAGGCGCTGCGCGGAAAGCTGCAGCAGTCGCCAAAAGGCGCAAATTTGCGGTTGGGGCTGGTGGTCACTCAGTTCGTGTTGTCCATCGTTTTGATGATCACTACCGGCATGTTATTTCTGCAACTGCAGCACATGAAATCTGCCAATCTTAATTTTAATAAAAACAATGTCATCGCCATCGAAGCAAACCAGAACGATTTTGCCGATCCCGAAGCCGCACAGCAAACGTTGACGACTTTCAAAAATGAGCTCCGTCAGTTCAGCGGCATCGAATCTGTGAGTTCGTCGTCAACAGCACCGGGTGAATGGTCGGGTGGATTTACGTTTATTTTTCCGGTAAATCCGGGTCAGGAACCGGAACGTTTTCGCATGCGCTATTGCGCGGTTGACGCGCATTATTTCGACACATTCAAAATGAAAATCAGCGAAGGGCGGGCGTTTTCGGAAGATCTCGAAGCAGAGGCGGAATCATCGGTAATTTTGAACGAGGCGGCGGTGCGCGCCTTTGGCTGGAGCGATGTTGCGGAGCACAAAGTGCGCCTCGGTGATAGCGAGTTCAACGTCATCGGTGTAGTGAAGGATTACAATTACAACTCATTGGCAGAAGCGGTAGCGCCGGTGGTTCATTTTTATCGCCCGCCGGATAACAGCCGCCACCGCTTTATTTCCGCCAGAATTGCGCCGGGCAATCACACCGCCGCGCTAGGATTTATTCGCGATAAATGGCAGGAAATTATGCCGGGCAATCCGCTCAATTTTTTCTGGATCGATGAAAATTTTGACCGGCTCTACGAAAACGAAGAACGGCTGCTGACCGTCGCATCCGCGTTTGCAACACTGGCGATTATCATCGCCGGGCTGGGGCTGTTTGCCATCGCATCGCTGATGATCACCCAGCGCACCAAAGAAATCGGCGTGCGCAAGGTGCTCGGCGCAACCACCGGAAACATCACCGTGATGCTCTCCAAACATTTTATGGCGATTGTGCTGGTTGCATTCGTAATCGCCTGTCCGCTCGCTTATTACGCATCGAACCAACTGCTGGCGGATTTCGCCTATCGCACATCGATCAACTGGCTGCTGTTTGTAGCTGCGGGCATTTTTTCGATGTTGATTGCCTGGGTAGCGGTCGGGTTTCAATCGATTAAAGCATCGATGTCGAACCCTGTGAAGGCGTTGCATTATGAGTGATTTTGGTGGTGATTTTCTGTGTGGCGTGTTTCTAAAAAACAGAAGGGGAATGTTGCTATAACTTCCCTGTTGCAGCTGCCCACATCCCTGTGTGATACCAGCCCTGCAACATCCCCTTTCTTTTCTCTCCCAAACTCCGTGATTTAAACTATCGGCGTCTGCGGAAAAACTTTAAAGAAAAAAATTTAATTAGTGAACAAAAAAACGTGCCCTGAGACAACTTTAGGCACGTTTTTTGTAAATCGCCAAATTTCATTGAATTTTGCTGACTTCTATTTAAAGAGCAGATATTTAGAGATCGTATCCAGTTGCATGTTGGATGTTCCCTCATAAATTTGCCCGATTTTGGCATCCCGATAAAATTTTTCCACCGGATACTCTTTGGTGAAGCCGTAACCGCCAAAAACCTCGATCATTCGCGAAGTCACTTTTTCTGCATTCACCGAAGTGAACAGTTTGGTCATCGCGGCTTCCACCACAAAATCTTGTCCAGCATCCTTCATCCGTGCGGTATCGTACACCATCCGGCGGGCAGCTTCGGTAAGCGTGGCACATTCGGCAATCTGGAACGCAACACCCTGAAATTTGCCAATCACTTTGCCAAACTGGGTGCGCTCTCGGGCATATTGCATGCCGGCATTCAACGAGCCTTGCATCACGCCGAGCATTTGCGCGCCGATGCCAATTCTGCCCTCGTTGAGTGTTTCGATCGCAGATTTGTAGCCTTTGCCAACTTCGCCAATCACATTTTCTTTGGGAACAATACAATTTTCCATGATCAGTTCGCAGGTGCTGCTGGCGCGAATACCCAGTTTATCTTCTTTTTTCCCGACGCGGAATCCCTCAAATCCGCGTTCGACCATAAACGCGGTGATGCCTTTGTACCCGGCTTCGGGATTCGCGTTGGCGAATACGATAAACAAATCCGCCTCTGCCGCATTGGTGATCCACATTTTATTGCCGTTCAACACAAAGTGGCTGCCCATATCTTCAGCACGGGTTTTCAGCGCAAACGCATCGCTGCCGGAGCTGGCTTCGGACAATGCATACGCACCGATTTTTTCCTGCGCCAACTGTGGCAAATATTTCTTTTTGAGCGCCTCACTGCCCCATTTTTGAATGCAGTTGTTGACCAGCGTATTTTGCACATCCACAAAAATAGCGGCAGATGCATCAACTTTGGACAACTCTTCGATCGCCAAAATGGACATGAAAAAGTTGCCTCCGGTTCCGCCGTATTCTTCGGGAATATCGATGCCCAGCAGCCCTAATTCAAAAAATTGATCCAGCAATTCCCGGCGAAACTGCCCTTTCTGATCCATTTCCTGAACATGCGGTTTTATTTGTTCTTCTGCAAATTCGCGGATCGCGTCGCGAAACATGCTTTCTTCTTCTGTGAGTTGAGTAATAGAATGAATTGCGTTCATGGACTCTCCTTTGTATTTTTCAGATCGTAACGGATGTTTATTCGATTGTAAGCCGAGACAGTAAATATGCAAACAGAATATACGGCGAAATTTTGCGCCAGTGTATCATCCGATTGAAAAATATAACCAGAAATTCCGCCGAAAAACACGGCGAAAGAAATTTAAGGAATGCACTACGATGAGCCAAAGCCCGACTCCGGAACAAATTCTTGCCGTTCTGCAAACAGCCCAGCAGGCTGCCATGAAGCAAGATTATGCCAACGCACTGACAAAATATCGTTGGGTCGAACAAAATATTCTGGATGACGAAGACAACTTGCCGCTGCTGCGCATCGAAATCGCGTGGGCGTATTATCACATGCAGCAATACCCGCACACCATCGCCTATCTGGAAAAAGCAATGGAAAGCCCTGTGCTCAATCCGCATCAGGTTTTCGATGCGCTGCGGCTGATCGGCGTTAGTTACAGCATGCTCCGCAACCCAGGAAAGGCAATTGCCAATCTGGAAGATGCAACTCTGCAACCAATTCCCGATTACGATAAACGCTATGCCTATTTTGAGATCGGCAAAATTTATTTCGCTGCGAACGATACAAAAAAAGCGCGTCCGCCGTTGGAAAAAGTGCTGCCGCTGTTTAAAGATGACGATCAGGAATATCGCCAGACCACCCGTTATTACCTCGGGATGATTCATTTTTTCGAAAAAAACATGACCGCTGCCGAATCGTATTTTCTTGATTTTATCAAACAGGCGACAACGGAAAAAACCAAAGCGCCCGGCTTATTCGGCATGGCACATCTGATGTACGAACGTAAGGAATACGAAAAGTTGCAGACAACCTGCCAAAAAGTAATGGAACTGGACCCGGATTTTTTTGATAAGGAAACCATCGGATTCTTTTTGTGCATCAGCTATTTGGGGCAACGCAAATGGACGGAAAGCCGCCAGGTTTTCGATCAATTAAAATCTGCCTACCCGGACGGAAAATATGCCGTTGAATATCCGGCAATCGAAAAAAAGCTCACCAAAAAATCCAATAAAGCCTGATCAGATTTGGATATTTTTTCAGATTTGATTATTTTTTCGCGTCCTGCAATCTCAGCCAAAGGCTTTTGCAGGAACAACTTTCATCATCAACAGGTGTTTTTTCGACGCCTTCCCACACGCATAAATATGCGGAACTGATTAGTACCGGAATCGTAACACGGTTTTCGATATTTGACATTTAACGGAATTTTTGACAGTATGATTGCCAAAATCCAGAGCAGCATGGACGGTTACAAAAAATTCGAATTGCTAAGTGATTCGGATATAATTCCGATGATATATTTGGTGAACGTTTATCATTTTCCGTATTCCCGGGAAGGAAAAACATTCACAACCGTGCTAAACCAATTGTTTACGGGGTTTATTCACCAGCAAACTGTGCAGGCGATTGAATGAATATGACGAATTTCAAAGCATTAATTCTGGATGATGAATATCAACTGGGCGAAATTCTTGTCAAGACTTTAAAAGAAGAAAATATATCTGCGATTGCCGTTACAAACGTTGATTCAGCAATTGCAAAACTTCGCGAAGACAAGTTTGATATTGTCATTTCGGATATATATCTCCCTCAAAAAAATGGGCGCGATTTATTTGAATACGCGCTGAACCATTTTCCGGAACTGCCATTTATTTTCATGACCGGCAATCCCGATCTGAATACCGCAGTAGATTTCCTCAAAAAAGGCGCGTACGATTATCTGAGCAAACCGTTCATGGTTTCGGATCTCATCAAAAAAGTGCATCATGTCATCCAGCAAAGCCAGGAGCGCAAAGCAGAAAAACATCTGGTAAACGATCTGAAAGAAATGCTCCAACACCGTGCGGAAGATTTCCGGATTTATCAGGATATTTTCAACAGCAAAGAGGACGGTTTGCTGATTATGGATATCGACGGGCTGATTGTTCGCGTAAATCCGGGCTTTTGCAGCATGAGCGGGTTCAGCAAAAATGAGCTGCAAAATGCGCCATTTACCAAACTGGGCGAAATTTTTCCGGGAATCAATTTCCGGCAGATACTTTCGACCATCGATGATCGCGGGCATTGGAAACAGGAGATTTCCACCCATCGATTAAATGGCACGCGCTGGATTGCCAACATCAACTTTTTCCCCGTTCGCAACGAAAACCGCGATGTGTTCGCTTACTCCGCAATTGTAACGGATGTCACTGGATTGCGCAGCATGGAAAATGCGCTGATTGGCGCGCAGGAAGCCATCATTTTCGGGCTGGCACGCTTGGCAGAACAACGCGATCAGGAAACCGGATACCATTTGGAACGCATTCGCAGCTATTGCCGGGCGCTCGCGCTGGAGATGAAAAATCATCCCAGATATCTGCCGTATATCACCAACAGTTTTATTGACACGCTGGATCGCACCGCGCCGCTGCACGACATCGGCAAAGTGGGCATCCCGGATCACATTTTGTTAAAAGGCGATAAACTAACCGAAGATGAATACGAATTGATGAAGCAGCACACCGTTGTCGGTTTCCAAACCCTCAGCTCCATTCGCAAACAATTTGGCGAAATGGATTTTTTGAACATGGGCATCGATGTTACCTATTGTCACCATGAGCGGTTTGACGGCACCGGATATCCGCGCGGATTGTGCGGCGACGAAATTCCGCTATCTGCTCAGGTGGTTGCCCTCGCCGATATGTACGATGCGCTTACTTCCGAGCGGGTTTACAAAGAAGCCTATCCGCACGATGTGACGGTTCAAATCATCCGCGACGAAAGCGGCAAACATTTTGATCCGGATATCATCCAGGTTTTCGAATGTGTTGCGGATCGTTTTGAGCAAATTTTGCAACAATTTTGGAAGGACGGATATGCGGAAAAAACACCTATTTTTGATGCTGAAAAGGTGCTAAAAAATTAGGTTTATTGTGCGGGTTTTCAGCGATACGAATGGTTTTTCAGAAATCTGGCGGGTCAAATCTTCTGGGTAAAACAGACGGATGGGTTACAGTCCTCCGGTAACGCCAATTCGGTTTTGCGCTCCCAGTTCGCCATAATTTGCGAAAGCGTAATCCAGCCGGAAGCGTTTGTAAGCGATACCCAACCCGGCGGAAATGCCGCTAAAACTGCGGGTTCCCAAACTTTTGATGCTTTGATTCACACCGTTATCGTAACCGATCCGAAACTTTACCGCGTCACTCACATCAAATTCCCCACCAACGCTAAAGCGTTTTAAAATATCGAGGTTATCGCCGGTTTGTTGGCTGATATCGTTTAACGATGCCATAAACATCAGCGGCAAGTGCGCCAATTTTTTGGCAAATCCGAGACGCACCATGAGCGGTAACTTGTCTTCAGTTTCGGTGTAATTATCCAGCATAAATCCAATATTTGAAACTGAAACGCCAACCTGAAAATCCGAAATGTAGGACGGACGAAAAATAATCCCGCCATCCAGCGCGATGCCGGAGGCGTTGTATTCTTCCAGCGAGGAATAAATAAATTTGGCGCTGACGCCGTAATCAAATCCCGGTCCCAATTGGTTGGAAATGGTAGCAGAAAGCGCAAATTCCGAAGCGCCAAAACTGCGTCCGGTTTCCTCACCGAACAAGTCGGTTTCTTCAAAATCGCCGTAATCGAAATAAATCAAGCCAAAACCGATTGTGCCAAGCTGCCCTTTTTGGAACGCGTAGCCCAACTGCCCCGCCTGAAAATCCAGCAAATGATCGGTAAAATTGATAGTCCACTGCGGTTCGGTAACGGTTGAAAGCACTGCCGGATTGTATGCTGCCGCGTTCACATCACCCTGAACAGCCACCAGGTTGTTGGCCATTGCCGCGCCGCGAGCGCTGTATTGGCTGCGCAAAAATTCAAATACCGTTGTGCCAACCGATTGCGAAAAAACGGGCTGTGCAGCAAGTGCAGTAAAACAAATTAACGCTAAAATTCTATTTTTCATTAATGGCCTCTTGAACGAAAACACGGCAATTTTTTGGCGATTTTTTTAAGATACAAATAAACGCTTTTTCCGGCGAATTGTCAACCGGTACCGGATTTAGTCATCCGTTTTTTTCAACTAAATTGAATTTTCATGGTCTGTTTTGAACTGTTGCAGCCCGGCAAAGATCCCTTCGGCAATTTTCTGCTGGTGGGAATTGGTTTTGAGGATTTTGGCATCGTAACGATTCGTGATAAATCCAGTTTCAACCAAAACGCAGGGCATCGATGCACCGACCATCACCCAAAATCCGGCTTGCTTAACGCCACGATCTTTCATGTTCAGCGATTGCATGCGTTTGCCGATTTGCGTTTGCACGTTGCTGGCCAAATGCTCGCTCTGTTTCATAAAAGCAGTTTGGGCAAGTCCGGCCAAAATGGCGTTGATGCCTTTGTAATGCGCCTGATTTTCTGACGATTCGAACCGGATTACCGCATTTTCCCGCTCTGCTACGGCGCTGGCCTGGGCACCTTTGGTCGCACCCAACAAATAGGTTTCGAAGCCGGCGGGGCTGCTGCTTTTGTTGGCGTTGGCGTGGATGCTGATAAACAATTTAGCCTGATTTTCATTGGCGATCTGGGTGCGTTGCCGCAATTCTACAAATGTGTCGTCTTTGCGAGTGTAAATTACTTTTACGCCGGGCATCCGCCGTTCGATGAGTTCACCGAGTTTCAGCCCGATGGAGAGCACCACATCTTTTTCTTGCAGTCCGCCGACACCAATTGCACCGGGATCTTTTCCGCCGTGACCGGGATCGATCACTACCGTATCGATCAGCCAGCGCTGGCGTTCTGTTTCCAGTTGTTTGCGGATGTCATCTTCTTTTTCTGGGGTTTGGCGATTGTTTTCAACCCGTGCTTCTTCGGCTTTTTCAGGCTGTTTTTCGGCAGTTTCGGATTCGGCAAGCTGCTCGCGGTAACGCAAAATGGCCACCACTTCTCCGGTATTTTCATCCTGATATACTTCGCGGGAAATGGGATCGGTGCGCAACCGGAAAGCGACAGACAACAGCGTTGCGAACTGGAACGCCTTCATCTCCCGCACCGGACCTTCGTCCAGATTGCGTGCCAGCGAATTGATGTCTGCTGTCGCGCCGTACAAATCGACATGCAACCAGTTGTTGCGTTTGTCGATGCTCATTTCGCCCTTCTGGAATTTCTTGGCGGTACGAATACGAATGACAACGCCATTTTCCCGGGCATCCACATCTACCCCCGCAACATTAAAACGGGGGTCGCCAAACTGCAGTATTTGCTGTTTTTCATCGTAATTCAAATTAATATTCGCGTACTGGTTCACTAAAGGCACCCAATAGGACAGCGGCAGAAAAATATCATTCCGTTCGATCGTGCAGGAAACGGGCATCTGCAATGTGCGGTCGTCGATGATCACAAACGGGTTGTTGGCTGTGATGACCACTTTATTTTGGGGCAGATACAGCACCAGTTTTTTGCGCTCATCGTTAAAATACGTGTTGTATTTCAGCGATTCGGCAAGCCTTCGGGCATCCACAAATGCAACGTCCTGCTGCCAGCGAATGGGCAATTCCAGGCTTTGTCTGCTGTTGGGGGGGAAAAGGGTCAGGTAATCGGGAAACAATCCCGGAAACGCTCTGGCGATTGCTTTTTTGGCATCCATCAACAGGAAAGCGATGCCGGGGATAACTTTTAGGAACTCGCGTCTTTGCATGTCCGCAGATCAATTTATGGATACGAAATTCTTTATCGCTGAGAAGATAACATAACACCCGGCGCAATTCAAGCGTTAAATCACACATCTCTAAATCATTGCGAAAATTAGGATTATGTGCTCAAAACCGGACAGTTTTTGTATCGAAAGCCCTCACAAACTTATCAACCCGTGAATTGAATAACGGGAATTTTTTGGTGGACAAAACTTCCGGCAAATCTTACATTAAAGCGACTAATCATGATATTGCAATATTTTTATCCTATTTTTCACATGAGGGTTTTATGAATACCTGTCCGCATTTTCTGAAAACAGGATCAATTTTATTCATTTTATACATACAAATATGTCTCCCGCAGGGCATTGCCCAAACGCGTTTTACATGGGCTGCGCAAACCGGCAACTGGCAAACCGCCGCCAACTGGACGCCAACCGGCGTTCCCGGTGCGAACGATACGGCAGTTGTCAATAGCGGCATTGTTACGGCAACGGCACCGGTCAGCGTTAGCGGGCTGGAATTGGGCGATGCGGAAATCAACGGCGCTAAATTGACAATTTTATCGATTTTCAGATGGAATAATGGCCGGCTGAGCGGCAGCGGAAGTGCAGATTCGACCATTTTGGGCAACGATGCCGAGATGATTATCGACGGTACCAGCCAGCGGGAACTGGTTGCACGAACGCTGATGTTGCGCGGAGATTCCCGCTTCAGCAGCAACGGGGATATCCGGCTGGGCAACGGCGCAATTCTCGTAAACAACACGAACAGGTTATTTGAGTGGTATGGCGATGGCGACATTGGCACACTGGACGGCAGCGGAAAATTGATCAATTTGGGCACGATCGAAAGGGACAATAATTCCTCGACCAATTTGATTAACGTATTATTTGAACATCGCGGCACACTGATCAACAACAGTGGCGAACTGCGCCTCATGGCCGGCAGCGACCAACGGAATGCAACACTGCAAATCGCAGAAAATACGGTGCTGCGAATAAGCAACGCCGGGCATCTATTGAACGATGTCAGCGTTTCCGGCGGCGGTGAATTACGGGTTCAGGATGCCGAAATCGAACTTACCGGCAACGGTTTGCGGATCGAAAATGACGCAACACTGCGCATCGCAACTTCCGGCAGCCGCATTTCCGGCAACGGCACGCTGGAAAATTTCGGCAGCATCGAGTGGTTGCGCGGCACCATTTCCGGCGATGGCGAATTTGTAAATCATTCGCAAATCCGCTTTTCCGGCGAAAGCGCCACAAATCTGGAATTCCGGACACTTTCGAATAACGGCAGCATCGAATGGTTGGACAACACCGATCTCCGAATTAGCGATAACGCTAAAATAATCAACAACTTATCCGGCACGATCGAGATTGTGAAAAGTGCCAATATTTTCTTTCGAGAGCCGGATGGCGGCAGCATCGTCAACAACGGATTGCTGATAAAATCCGGCTCATCCGCAACGGACGAATCGCTGATTGACGCGGCATTTGAAAATAGCGGCGAGCTGCAAATTTCCGGCGGAAGGCTGCGGTTGAACCGCGATGGCGATTATCTCTCCGGAAATCTGGCGATTGCCGAAACCGGCATTCTGGAAATTTCCGGCGGCAACCATATTTTCAGCGAGACACTTTCTGCGATGCTGGTCGGCGAGCTGCAACTCAGCGGCGGCAGCATTTTCACCGAAAGCGCCATTTCCGGCAACGGCAAACTGACCATTGACAGCGGGACATTCACCTTTTTGCGAAGCTTTTCATTAGATCAACTCATTTTGAATAACGGCATCCTCAACGGCAGCGGCAATTTGCGGGTTGACGGGTTGATGCGCTGGCGACGCGGCACATTGCAACACATCAGCGTGACCGCCAATGGCGATTTAGAAATGAGCGGCGGCACATCGGACATAAAATTTATCGACGCCGGCACCCTGACAAATGCGGGTGAAGCGATGTGGAGCGGTGAAGGCGATATCCGTATCGCCAATGGTGGTGTGCTGTTCAATCAAGATGGCGGTTCGTTGCTGTTTTCCGCAACCGGCGATATCCTCAAATTTTTCGGAAATCCGGTTGGCGGATTGGTGCACAATGACGGGCTGTTGCGTCAAACCGGTGTTGTTACTGATGTGCTGGTAGAAATTGCGTTGGAAAACAACGGCACGCTGGCAATCGAATCCGGCACGATGAATGTGGCAGACGGCAGCAGCGGCACAACGGCTGAAATTTCCGTTGCGCAGGGCAGTTCGCTCACGTTTTCCGGCGGGCTGCATGAATGGGAAAATATGCAATTGAGCGGTGCCGGAACGATAATATTGAACCGCGCTGACGTGCTGTCGACCGGCGCAAACGGGCTGGTTTTGAACGCACCGCTGCGGCTGGATATCCGGAATTCGGAAAGCAAGCTTCGCGGAAACAGCCCTATTTTTAACAAAGGAATCATCAATTGGGAACGCGGCGAAATCAGCGGCAGCGGCACAATTGACAATTTGGGCGAGCTCAATTTTACCGGCGATGGGTTTCGGACAATCAACAGTAAAAACATTCGTAATTTTAATATAATCAACTGGTTCGACGGCGGGAAAATACGCATGCAAAATGGCGCAACCATTTATAATTTGCCCGGCGGAACGCTGAATTTGCACCCGACAACCGCGCTGACGAAAGGGCTTTCCGATGGCGGCAAAGTGCTCAACACCGGGCTGCTGCGCAAATTGCCCGGACCGCACATTGCGGTGCGCGCAGACGTGGAAAATAGCGGTAGCATCGATATTTCCGATACGCTTATTTTCGAGCAATCCCTCACCAACCACCCAAACGGCAACATTCGCGGGAACGGATTTCTGGATGTTTCGGCGGCAAATTTTGTAAATAACGGAACGCTGGCGCCGGGAAATTCCCCGGGAATTTTGTCGGTGATTGGCAATTATCCCCTTTCCGATGCGGCGGACGTTGCCATCGAACTCGGCGGAAAAACGCCCGGCAGCGAACACGATCAGTTGCGGATCAGCGGCGCAGCACATCTCACCGGCAGCAGATTGCAGCTATCGCTGCTCAACGGTTTTGTTCCCGCCAACGGCGATACGCTGGAAATTTTGCAAACAGCCGCCCGAAACGGCACGTTCAGCACATTCAGCGGCATCGATACGGCATATTATGATGTGCAGTATTTGCCGGATGCGGTGCGATTGGTGAATTTCAGCTTCCCGGTAAACACGCAACCGGTCGCCCAAAATGACGCATTCGATACCAGCGAAGATGTATCCATTCAACTGGATGTGTTGGCAAACGACAGCGACGCGGATGGCGATTCGCTGCAATTTGACAGCTTCAACCAACCGAAAAACGGCACTGTTTCTTTGATGCGGCAGCCGTTTTTGTTTTACAAACCTGCAACTGATTTTTTTGGATTGGACACGTTCCAATACAGCATCATCGATGGCGTTGGCGGCACAGATACGGCGCAGGTGGTGGTGCAGGTGCATCCGGTAAACGATCCGCCGCAAATTTCACCTGCACTGCCGGATGTGGCATTTCCGGCGGATAGCGGCGCAACGCTGGCGCTGGCGGAATTTGCAACGGATATCGATCATCCGACTGGCGATTTACAGTGGCAGGCGCAGGTGCTGGCGGTAGTTTTACCGTCCGCAAAAGTGGATACGAGCGATCTGCACATCACGATCGATCCGATTTCCCAAACCGCACAATTTTCCGTAACAGCGGACAGCACCGGCGCATTTGCGGTCGAATTTCGCGTCAGCGATCCCGATGGTGCGAGCGCCAGCGACACGATTGTTGTGTTCGCTTTGTCCAAAGCACCAACGTTGCTATTCCCGATTGAAGATATTGTTTTAATTGAAGATAGCCCGCCCTTTACGGCTGTCAAAAATCTCAACGAAATGTTTGTTGATCCCGATGGCGACGTGCTGCGGTTTCGGGCAATCAGCGGCGCGGGCATCGCAGCAGAAATTACCGGTGACAGCCTGGTAATCACACCCGAACCCAACTATTTCGGTGCGCGAACAATCACGGTTCGCGCAGTTGATCCATCCGGCGCCAGCGCCAGCGACCTGTTTTCGGTTACCGTAACTGCTGTGGAAGATCCGCCTAATATTGCCGCATTTCCCGGTTTCATCCAGTTTCCGCGGGACACGATTGTGACCGTAAATGTGTGGGATTTCGCGGAAGATCCGGACATGCCGGACAGCCTGCTGGCATTCATTTTCGATGCAACAAACGATTCGCTGCTGCGCGATTTTCATCCACAAACCGGGTTATTAACCCTTGCCAGCTTCGGCAATTTTTCCGGCGATGTGGATATGACCGTCACCGCAATTGATACAGCAGGCAATAGCGACAGCAAATCCGTGCTGGTGCGCATTGACGCGGTTACTGGCATCGACGATGTTCAAAACAGTGGCGTGCCAACCCGATTCACGTTGTCACAAAACTATCCGAATCCGTTCAATCCGATTACGCGAATTCGTTACAACCTGCCCAAAAGTGCAACAGTTCAACTCAGTGTGTTCAATATTTTGGGAGAGCAGGTAGTGGTACTGGTTGACCAAAAACAACTGTCGGGCAGATACGAAGTTGCATTTGATGGTAGCCAACTGAGCAGCGGGCTATATTTTTATCGAATTGTTGCAGGAAATTTTCGGGAAGTGCGGAAAATGGTGTTGATTCGGTAAGTTGAGCTTTATCGATTCTCTGTCGGATTTAACATGCAAAAATGCGTTTTAATTCCTCAATTTGCACCGGTTTGGTGATGTAATCGTCCATCCCAACCTGAAGGCATTTGTTGCGGTCTTCTTTCATTGCGGAAGCAGTAAGGGCAATAATTTTGGGCTGACGGTCTGTATCTATGCTTTCGCGGATTTTGCGGGTTGCTTCCAATCCGTCCATTTCCGGCATGTGAACATCCATCAAAATAATGTCGTAATCCTGCCGCAACATAGCGGAAACAGCCTCTGCACCATTGCTGGCAACATCGGCACGGTAACCCAATCGCTCCATAATCCGCAGTGCGACCTTCTGGTTTATGCGGTTATCCTCTGCCAATAAAATGCGATGCGGATAAATCGTCGCAAAGTTTTTGTTCATTCCCCTTTTTTGCACAGCTTCCATATCCGGATTTTCTCCGGTTAGCATTGCAGTAACAATCTTGGACAGCTTGTTGAATTTTACAGGTTCATTGAAAAATTCAGCTGTTTGGAAAGGCTTCATCTCGCTGCGGTTTTCAATAAAGTTTATCGGCGTTAACAACAGAACCGGCAACGATTTACAATCGATGAACCGTTGAAACATAACGAATTCATCGGGAGCCGTATTTTTGGTAAAAAGCAAATCAATTACCAGCAAATCAATGGTGTCGCTCAACAATGGCAGCGCAGTTTCGGCTGAATCTGCGGATAACACCGTCATCCCAATTCGGGACAAAAAGTTGCACAGTGCCATTCTGGCAAAAGAATTGTTTTTTATAACCAAAGCGGTGCAGTTTTTGAATGACGCGGGTACCGAAACCAGCGATTCAAGCGCAACATTATTTGCGGTGCAGTTAATGGTAAAATGGAAAATGGAGCCTGCATTCACTTCACTTTCTACCCACATTTTTCCACCCATTAACTCACAGATTTTTTTGCTGATAATCAACCCCAAGCCGGTACCGCCGTAAACCCGGGTAGTTGATGAATCCACCTGGCTGAATGGCTTAAACAGCCGGTGCAGTTTTTCTTGCGGTATCCCGATACCGGTATCGCGTACAGAAAACTGAAGTAAATTGGTTCCATCTTCATTTTTCTGATTGCCGACATGAACGACAACTCCCCCGGTAGATGTGAATTTTATGGCATTGGATATCAGATTAACCAAAACTTGTCGAATTCGGGTGACATCGCTGTTAACCATCTGCGGGACATTTTCGTCCATCTCGTAAACCAGCACCAGCTTTTTCTCTGTTGCAGCATGTGTCAGCAGGTCAATCGCATCTTCCACACATTCGTGCAGCAAAAAGGGATGTGATTCGATATCCAGCTTGCCAGATTCTATTTTGGAAAAATCCAGAATTTCATTGATGATTGTCAGCAGCGTATTACTGCTATTGCGAATTATTTCGACAAATTCTCGCTGCTCCGTATCCAGGTTGGTTTCCAACAACAAGCTTGTCATCCCAATAACCCCATTCATCGGTGTGCGAATTTCGTGGCTCATATTTGCCAAAAATTCGCTTTTCGCCTGTGTAGCTTCTTCTGCACGAATGCGTTCAGCAAATTCATGTTGCAGATTTTGCTGCATCAGCTTGGATTCATAAGTATGGGTCAATAAGGATGACAACAATTTGAAAAATGTCACTTCATAGTTACTAAATGAGTTGTATTTAATCCCATTGGTTACGATGAGAACGAATTGCGAATGATTTACTATAAAAGGCACATACATTGACTGGTCGGCAATGACGATTTCTTGAAGTTGCGGCTCACATTGAAATGTGGTTGTTTTACAAATAACTTCGCCAATTTCAGATAGCTTTTTCCACTTATGATCAGCATCAAGCGTCAGTTCCCAAATCGCAGCACCCGAATATCCGAATGTGTTGCTCAATAAAAATTGTGTGAGAAGTCCGGGTAACTGCGTTGCTGTGGCATGTGGTGTTTGGGTTGCAATAAATTTGAGCAATTCGGTAAGTGCATTAACAGTCCATTCTGAATAATTCTGGAGATCAATTCGTAATTTTTGTTGAATCAGGTCTGCATATTCCGTCATGCGAAGCAGATCTTCATTTGCGCGTGCCAAATCTATATTTTGTCGCTTTACTTCACGCGAAGTGTCTCGCAAGCTTTGTATTAATGTCAAATGGGATAAAAGGACATCCTGGTATTGTGTCGCGTTCGGAACTTGCAAATGCCAAACCAACGTAGCCAGTTGGCTAAAGGCATAGCTCGGCCCAATCGAAACAATAACTCCGGCGGTTCGATCAAGTATTTCACCGAAAGATTGTTTGAACTCTTCCAAGTCTCCGGTGAATACGGCAAATATTTTTCGCCGAAGATCGGTTTGGGTAAGGTTCGGTTTGAAAACAAAAGGAACCGGCGGATTTTCAACCGTGGATAGATATGAAAAACTCATTTTTTATCCAAAAAGTGTAACAACGTACGTAACATTGTGAAAGTAGGAGCCGGAATATGTGCCATCATCTTTTTGCAGCGGTGCAATTTCGCCGTAGGATGGAAAACCAACCAAAGGTAAATCCTTAGGGAGGAATGCAGATAATTTTTCAACTTCTTCATGGGTTCGGTCTCCCAAAATCCATTTTCTCCCGGCACAACTGATAACCACTGCGCAAGTGGGGTTAAACTCAAGCGATGACATCTTATCTATTGCTTCATTCACACCTTTAATCACATTGTCACGCGTTGCATAACACACCTTAACAGGTGTTCCCTCATCAACGCTGCCAAAATAGGTAATTGCACCGGTATCCGCATCCATTTTAAATGGGGAACGTTGGACAAATTCGTTTGATTCTTTATCCATGTATGCTGCAAGTGTAATAACACCCAAATCTGCTTTAGATGGCGGCTGCCCAAACTGTTTGGTGATAAATTCGGCAGTGGATACACCACTGATTTTATTGATTTTATTGCCTTCGCAGTCTTCTACAATTGCAGCTTCACCAATTGGTTGCCAACCACTTGCCAGGCTTATTTTAAATGGGAAATCGCCGGACATGCATAACATCCCGATGGCATCTTCATACATTTTTCCATTGGCAAGCACAATACCACGTTGGTAGCTACGGTCATCACCCGTGAGTCCGCCGACACATGGGATGGAGAGTTCAGAGCGAACACCTTCTACCATTTTTGTGCCATCTGCAGACAATCCGGCAAACAGGAATACCAACCGGGCATCGTCGCCAACTGCATTCCGGATGCGACTTGCGCATGCTTTACCGGCATCATAAGAACGGTTTTGCAGGTTTTTTTCGATTTCCATATGCCATTTTACTTTACCGGCAGAATGAAATCCCATCGCGCAGACACCGACATTTTCAACCCGATTGGTTTCGTAAAACCCGTCGCCTGTACCACCGATAATCTGCACATCTTCTGTCTCCAGCCCACTATAAATTCCTTCATACAACTCTGTAAAGTCCGCATAATGAACGGAAGCGAGCAAAATGATTGCTTCCGGGGCGATGCTTTTTAATGTCTCGCCTATTTCCAATCCGGCTTCGAACGGATCGATATTGATAGTACTAATCGATTTACATTTCATTTCACACCCCAATTCTATTGACTTAACACTGTTACATCTACGCTTAGAGACATGTTATTCAATGTCGTAATGTTCTTAAATATCTTTAATCAACATATTGAAATTTAATTTTTGCTTTGCTCATGGAAAGCACACTAATATATAACTTATACATATGTGACAGTTTTTGAATAATTCGGATAACTATTATTTTTGAAGCGCATCTAATTTTTCTGGAAAGCATGTTTTAGAGATAGTAAAACTTGAAATTCACTCAGGATTGGTATGAACAAATATCTAATGATTGCAGCCGCATGCCTGACACTCGGCCTGGCACCGTTTTCTCCGGAACCGCATATTTTTGGAAAAATTCGCTGGATAATGGGTGGCGGAGTGGGGATGAGTCTTCTTGACTGGTGGGACACTATTATGCACGGTACCCCGTGGGTTGTGTTGATCGTTGTTGCCGTTAGCGATTTGATCGCGAAAATAAAAAAAGCCGGGTAATTTCGCCCGGCTTTTTTCAAAAAATTGGATTTATTGGATTACGGCTAATCTTTCACCATTGCACCGATGATGGCGCCGGCAGCCGCATATTCAACCATGCTGCCCAAAAACCAGATTAAGGCCATTGTGTAGGGAATTTCCATCACGGAATATGAGCCGTAAGCAAAAGACATTGCCATACCCAATCCGATGACCAGTGTATATTTCAGCGCGTTTGCCATGCTTTTCACTGAAACCATTTCAGAATACACATAGACTAAAGTAAGTGCGGTTACCAGCGTTACGAAATACATCAGTCCCATTTTCATTTCAACCTCGGGACGCCACATATCCTTGGTTGCCTCATATGCATCTGATAAAATGACAACATGAATAACAAAATCCAACGCAGACCACACCAAAAATACGACAATTCCCGTCAAACCAACTTTCTTCAACATAGGAATTCCTCCTTTTGTTTGTTCTCAGGTTGCCTGAACTATTGCGGATTTAGCAGCCTGGTCAGAAATTACGCGCATTGAGCGAAATAAACAAGAGGCAGAACAAAAAAAGATATACAAAAATATACCTTTTTGAAATAAAGGTCAGTTTTTCAGAGATCGTGCAAAAAAAAAAGGGATAGCCAAGCTATCCCTTTTTTCATACGAATTATATTGTTTTTTAACAGCTTAACGCACCGGATACGGCGGGATTTCCGGCAGTTTTGCATCGTGTAATTTCAATTCTTCGAGAATGACTTCGATGGCTTTGTTGAGCTGCTGGTCTTCGCCGGCGTATTCTTTCATGGGGTCGTTATCCACGAAAATATCCGGATCGACGCCATAGCCTTCGATGATCCAGTTTTTGCCATCCAATGAAAAAGGCGCGAATTCCGGCTTGCGCAAATCGGCGCCATCCACAAACGGCAGCGATCCGCGAATACCGACAACGCCGCCCCAGCTACGCTTGCCGATCAGTTTGCCAAGCTTGTAATGTTTGAAGCGATACGGGAACAAATCACCGTCCGATGCGGAAAATTCGTTTACGAGGCAAACCATCGGGCCCATGTGAATATCGCCCGGATCAGGGCGTGTAGTGGTGTTGCGGGACATATCAACCATTGCGATTTCCCGGCGCAGGCGCTCGATGAGCATCGGCGAAACGTTGCCGCCGCCGTTGCCGCGCACGTCGATAATCAAAGCTTTTTTGCGCATTTGAGGATAAAAATGTTTCACAAATTCATTCAATCCGTTCGGTCCCATATCGGGAATATGCAAATAGCCCACTTTTCCGCCGGTTGCTTTTTCCACTTTTTCGATGTTCTCGCGAACCCAGTTAAAATAATACAGCGATGCTTCATCCGCGATGGGCGTTACCAGCACGTCGCGCGCGCCGGTGGCGGATGCGCTGCTGTTCACCGTCAGCGATACGGTTTTGCCCGCAGCGTTCAACAATGATTCATAAATATTGGTCATATTTGCGGTGGATTCACCGTTCACTGCCAGAATAAAATCGCCTTCTTTTACGTTCACGCCAATTTCGGTGAGCGGCGAACGGGTGGATTTATCCCAGTTTTCGCCGTCCAGAATTTTGGTGACACGGAAATAACCGGACGCATCTTTCGCCAGTTCGGCACCGAGCAGACCGGTGCGCACGCGATCCGGACGCGGACGATCGCCGCCGTTGATGTAGGCGTGCCCGACGTTCAGTTCACCGATCATTTCGCCGATCAGGTATGTCACATCATTGCGGTGATTGGCATACGGCACAAGCTGCGCGTATTTGTCGTGAACCGCTTTCCAGTCCAGCCCGTGCATGTTCGGCGCGTAGAAAAAGTCGCGCATTTGCCGCCATGCCTCATCAAAAATCTGTTTCCATTCGGCTTTGCGATCCAGATCCATCTGCATATTCGAGAGGTCTAAATATTTGTCAACACTGATCTTACCTTTCGGCAAATCGATGATGGCATATTTGCCGCCGCTGCCGATCAGCATTTTTTTCAGATCAGCAGAAAGTTCGTATCCGCCGTAATTGCCGAGTTCGGTTTCTTTCTCTTTGGAGAGGTCGTACATCAGCAGAACCGGTTTTTCATCCTTGCTGCCGTTGCGATTGTAATACACAACGCCGTCGATGCAGGAAATATTGCCGTAGCTCGCCGCCATCACCGGCAGGGCGATGGTGCGGTCTGCCAATCCGTCGATATCGACGGTAACGGTCACACCGGCCGGTTTTTCGTCGGCTTTTTTGTCATCTTTCTTTTTGTCTTTGTCGCCGGATGCGGCTTCGGTTTTCACCGCAACTTCGTCATTTTTCAGTTTGAACGGCGAATCTGTGGCTTTCGCCAGCGTCATCAGGTACACTTTTTCCATATCCTGATAAGCGTGGTTCCACTCCGTCCAACTGTATATCGGGTTGAAATCGCGGCTGGATGCAAACAGCAAATATTTGCCGTCGTTGCTGAACGCGGGGCTGTTGGCGCTGTACCAATCGTCCGTTACCGGATACGATTTTTGCTGCGCCACCGAATACAAATGGATGATGCCGTGGTTACGTTCGGGATCTTGTTTGGTATATGCGATCCACGAACCATCCGGTGCCCAGGCGTATTGGGTAATTTCCCACGCGGTCGCCTGATCCACCAGCGTCACTTTTTTCGTGGCAATGTCCACATAGCGCAGGCGCAGTTTGTTATCGCCCCAAAGTAGTTTTTTGCTGTCCGGTGACCAATAAATTTGATAATAATAGCAATCCGCGCCGCTGGTGATTTGCTGGGCTTTGCCCGAGCCATCCTGCGGTGTAATCCACAGTTCGTTTTCACCGGAAGCATCGGAAATGTAGGCGATCCACTTGCCGTCCGGCGACCATTTGGAATTGCGTTCGTGAACGCCGGATGTTTGGGTGAGGTTACGGGTGATGCCGTTTTCCGCCGGAACGGTGAGCACTTCGCCGCGCGCGCCGAACAACGCACGTTTACCATCCGGTGCAATTTCGTAATTGGTAACTTCGTCGCTCAATTCTTCCAATCCGCCGCGACTGGCGGTAAAATCTTCGTGAATCTGAATCGCTACTTTGGCGGAAGTTTCGCTCGCCAAATCAAACCGGTGGATGTATCCGGCTTGTTCGTACACCACCGCATCCGGTCCGAGCGACGGAAATTTGATATCGAAATCGGTGTAGTTGGTGTGCTGTTTGGTTTCTTTGGTGGAGAGGTTGTACGAATACAGGTTCATCCGTCCGGTGCGATCGGAAATGAAATAAATTTTGCCGTTGTTCGCCCACATCGGGATAATATCCTGTGCGGGGTTTTCGGTGATGTTTTGCAGATCGCCGGATTTGAAATCGAGAATCCAGATGTCATCTGCCATGCCGCCTTTGTAGCGTTTCCAGGTACGGAATTCCCGGAAAACGCGATTGTATGCCATTTTGCTGTCGTCCGGCGAAAACGAGCTGAATCCGCCGCGCGGCAGCGGCAATTCTCTCGGCAACTCGCCAGTGGTTTTCACGGCATACAATTGCCCGTTGAACGAATTGTACGAACGCATCCGCGAGCGGAACACAACTTCGTTGCTGGTGTTTGTCCACGTCATTACAATGTTGTTGGGACCCATCCGGTCGGCAATATCATCGCGATTGAGCGTTGCCGTGAAGGTAAGCCGGGTGGGAACGCCGCCTTCCGCGGGAATCTGGAACACTTCCGTGTTACCGTCATACTGCCCGGTGAAAGCAACGGTTTTTCCGTCCGGCGAAAAACGCGCGAACATTTCATATCCAACATGATTGGTTAGCTTGCGAGCAACACCGCCGGATACCGGAACGGTGTACAAATCACCCGCATAAGTAAAAACAATCTGTTTGCCGTTGGTCGTCGGGAATCGCAACAGCCGTGCTTCTTCCTGCGCGACGCCCATCAGTGTCAACAGCGCTACTAAAATCAAAATTAAGCGCAACTTCATCAAGAGCCTCCTGTACTGTTTGTGCGAAAAAATGTGAATAATTACGCAATACTAAAAAAGACAGACGTAAGAATTTAACGATTTGTTTTGTGAAATAATACTTTTTTACAAGTTCTTGCTATGACTTTAACGAATCATTTTTCTCGTTTTAGTAATTGCAAAACAAAAAATACTGTTTTGAAAAATGAGAAAATTTGCAATTTGTTCCACTCTTATCTATAAAAGACGGGTGGAACATGGTAGAAAGCGTATATTTGGGAATCTTTTTGTTGTTGGCTTGCATCACTTACAATCAGCGGATGTGGATTGGCAAATTAAAATTTTCGATAAAAGCAACAGCGAAACCGCAAAAAATGTTACCGGAAGAACGGCTGGTCCGTTTTTGCAGGGAACGCGGTGGCAAAATCACCATTTTCCAGGCGGCGACAGCGGCGGATATTTCCGAATTTGATGCCGAAAACCTGCTCAACCGGCTCGTTGAAAAAGGCTGGATGTCTTGCTATACAAACAAAACAGGCACATTGATTTACGCAATCAACATGCCTGTTTTTTCAAATTTATCTTCAGATAATTATAGTCTTTCCAACGCCGACTGGACGCTGCCCAAAGCTTCCTGAAGCTGGGTGTATGCGATCAGCTGATCGTATTCGGCAGAAACCAGGATCCGCTCTGCATCCGTCAAATTGACTTGTGCTTCGCGCAAATCCAGCGATGTTCCCGACCCCAACCGGTAGCGTTCTTCCGCTAAACGGTATTCTTCCCGCGCCGCTTCCAGATTTTGCTGATTGATTTCCACAATTTCCTGCAAATCGCGATAGCGCTGATACAGGGTGGAAACATCTGATTTCAGGGTGCGTTTGTAATCTTCCAGTGCCAGCCGTTTGTTTTTCAAATCGATTTTGGCATTCTGGTAATTGACCATATCCTGAAATCCGTTGAACAAATTAAAATCGACGCTGACACCAACTGCTGTTGTCCAGTTGCGATCAAAATTGTTGTAAATTTTTTCAAATTCGCTGTTGCTGCGGTTGTAGCTGAAAAAACCGGATACGCGGGGCACAAACACGCTGCGGGAGATCGCAACATCCAGCTCACCGGTGCGAACATCCATTTGCTGGCGCATCAATTCCGGCTGGTCCGCGGTTGCCTGTTCCAGCATTGTGGCAAGCTCCGGTAATTCAAAATTGAACTGCACATTTTTTTCGATTTCCAACGGTTCGTTGGGATCTTTGCCGAGGGAAATATTCAATCGTTGGCGCGCCTGGTGCACGGCGTTGCGCTGCGAAATCTGCGAAATTCTATCGTTACCCAAATTCACGCGGGCGCGATACACATCCACTTTGGCAACCGAGCCGATCTCGAACATTTTCTGGGTTTTGTCCAGGTTATCCTGGCTGCGCTGAACAGCCAACTGGTTCACTTCCAGAATTTTTTCCTGCTTCAGCAGATCGAGATAGTTTTGGGCAACCGTGGTAATGGTTTGGTTAATTTGGGCATTCATGCCATGAAACGCGGCATTTTTGCTGGCTTTGCCGCGACGAATACGGTTCCACCAACCGCCGCCGTCAAAAATATTCTGGCTTACGGAAAGGCTGAATGAGTGGCTGTTGAGGTTGGCTTTATCCTGCAAAACAGACACCCGCTGAACAATGGTATTGCCTGCGGAATCTATCCCGACAGGTTGAAATTCAATACTTTCACGGGGACCGATTGTCCTTCTGGATGCATCAAAAGAGGTAGAAACAGACGGCAGGATGTTGCTGTAACTGCTGAGATAATTATTATCTGCGATTTCCGCAAGGTTTTCGCTCGTAATAATATTGATGTTTTGTTTCAGGGCAATTCGAATACAGTCTTTCAGGGTCAGTTTTTGCTGGCTCCACCCCGCGGTGGTCAGCAAGGCACAAAGTAATACAATCGTTTTCCACGATAATTTCATAGTTTCCTCCGGTTTGATCTATTTTGTTGTTGTCCCGTTTTAACCGCCGAAATTCGGCAACTGCTCCGTAAAATGCCAGTCAATTCGATAAACGATGGAAAAGAAAACCGGAGTCGGTTATGTCAAAAAAAACAAAATTATCCTGCGGCAGTTCACGATCGCCCGGTGAACAGGCGAACAAAAAAACGAACAATTTTTTGCCACACGGATAACGACTGGTTCTCTGCCCCCGGCGCTTCCGCATCGCCCGCATTGCCGGATTCCGAAATCATTTCCAGAATTCCGTCCAGACTTTCCGGTTGCTTATCCGCACCTGCGGGTTTTTTATATACTTCCGTTTCGATTACCGAAGCTGCCAAATTTGCGGCATCTTCATCTACTTCAGCAATGTGGTCCAGAATATTTTCCAATTCTTCGCGATCTTTGCTGTTTACATTTTCTCCTGATTCCGAAAGTTTGCGTTTGGTCTCAGCCATTTCAAGAATCCTTCCATGCTGTGAATGTTGACGAAATTAGTGCGCTATTGTTTCAGCAATTTTTTTGTTTGCTGATAAACACTGCGGTTTTTGCACACCTGACACCTCATTATATATTGGATATTTATTCATTTTCCAATAAATAATTCGTGATCTTTATTGTAAAAAACTATCTTTTATTTTCAAAAAATAGGCATAGCATTCATCATACGTGTTAGCTACATCGCCATCGAGGATGGCTTCAACAATTGCCTGCTTAATTTGACCCACCACTTTTCCGGGTGGAATGCCCAGCAATTTCATGATGTCGTCGCCGGTGAATGCCGGTTTAAAATTGCGCAGTTTATCTTTTTCTTCAACCGTTTTTATCCGCGAATCCACCCGGTCAAAATTGGTCAGATAGCGTCGCACTTTATGCGGATTTTTTGAAGTGATATCCGCCCGGCACAGCATCATCAAATCGTCGATATCCTCGCCGGCTTCCACCATCAATCGCCGGATGGCGCTGTCGGTCACATCATCTTCCACCAATTGGGACGGTCGCATGTGCAGGCGCACCAGTTTTTTTATTTTTTTGATGGAATTAACGGACAATTTCATGCGCCGACCAATGCGTTCCACCATCCGCGCACCCAATTCCTCGTGTCCGTGAAAGGTCCAGCCGGTGCCTTCCGCAAAGCGTTTGGTTTGCGGTTTGGCGATGTCGTGCATCAGCGCAGCCATGCGCAGCTCGAACTCATCTGTGTTTTGGCTGATGTTGTCCACAACCTGTAACGTGTGATAAAACACATCTTTATGATGATATTCCTGCCGTTGTTCCACGCCCGCAAGCTGCTCCAGTTCCGGAAAAATGATCGCCGCAACGCCGGATTTTTTTAACAACTCCAACCCGATAGAAGGTTCCTTCGCCAGCAACATTTTCCGAAATTCTTCGGTGATGCGCTCCTGCGAAATAATCCGCAGGCGTTCGCGCGTTTCGCAAATGCCCCGGTAAGTTGCCGGATCGATATCAAATTGCAACGTAGCGGCAAAGCGGATTGCCCGCATAATGCGCAGCGGATCATCCGAAAACGTGACATGCGGATCCAGCGGCGTGCGCAACACCCTGCGTTCCATATCGGCGATGCCGCCAAAAATGTCGATCACTTCGCCAAATTGTTCGGGCGAAATGTGCATCGCCAAACAATTTATGGTAAAATCGCGCCGGGTTAAATCCGAATGCAAATCTGCCCGTTTCACTTCGGGATTCCGGGAATCGGCGACATAATGTTCTTCTCGTGCGGCAACAAATTCCAGCCGCCAGTTGTTGTGATTCAACATCGCTGTGCCGAATTTCGGGAAAACCACAACCTCGCTCCCGCGAAATTGCTTTTTGAAAAATCGCGCAAAACCCACGGCATCACCGACAATCACAAAATCGATATCGGTTTGCTCATTCCCAAGAAACAGATCGCGCACATATCCGCCGACGGCGTATGCTTCTACACCAAATTCTTTGGCCGCACTGTGAATATTTTCGAGAATCGATTTACCCGCTTTTACGGCCAACCGAACCATGCTCCAACACCTTCTTTTCTGCCATTTCCAAAAATTTGACCCGTAATTTACGGTATTCTCCCCAAAAATCACAACAGAAATGGTGTTTGCTGCGTTGCAAGCTATTGGCAGAACGGACAACAGAATTTCCAACTTGTTATTTTCACTCAAAAAAATTTATCGCAATTGGAATATTATACAAAAATCGTGCAATTACTGCGGAACATTGCACCAATTTTACAGGTTAAATTAGGAGATACGACTTCGAAAATAATATTTCAACACTTGCGAACGCGATTCCAGATTTTTTAAAAAAGCATTAACAACTGCCGGCGGTAACCTGCATCTGAAACGGGCGCGAATAAGTGCAACCGTAAAAAATAACGGTGAGGGTGCGGGTTCAATTGTGGCATTGAATTCGCATAATTAATCAAGAAAAGGGACTAAAATAGAGGAGAGATTCCATGAATCTGGCAAGATCATTTCCACTATTAGGCATTACTCTTGTCCTGTATACGTTATTTGCGTTCGCTGAATTTTATAGTGGTACACCATGGTTTGAGAGCTATGTGGTATTGCCGTTACCGGATGGCGCTGCAATGGCATTTACCCTGGAAGACGGACTGGTTTTGTTCGGTTTAGTGTTGTTATTTATTGAGTTAGTGAAAGCGACCAACGCGAGTAACATTTCGATTTTCGAGCATATTATGTCCACATTTGTGCTGATCGTTTTTTTGGGCGAACTACTAATTTTTCCACATCAGATGGGACGAGCGCCGTTTATTTTTTTGACAATGATGGCGTTGGTGGATGTCATCGCGGGTATCACGATTTCGATTACGGCAGCACGGAAAGACTTAACAATCGGTTAATTTTCAGGATGGGGTATTTATTTTTTTTGACGATTTTTGGCGATGCCGTGGCGAGAAGTTGTAAACTCTTTTTACAGATAGATTTCATTTTGTCGATAGCTGCACGCCGGAAAACTATTGGTTTGCATGTTTCAACAGCGCAAGAACTTCGCTGTCATCCGGGTTTTCGGTGAGTAATTTTCGCAAAATATCAGTGCTTCCGATGCACGATTCAACGCCAGCAACGAATGTGCACGATACAAATGTGCATAAAAATAACCCTGGTCGAGCTGAAGGGCTTTTTCGCAGAGCTGCAATCCGCGGGCTGCATCGCCGGTTTTGTGGCGCAATAGCCCAAAAATGCGTATGCGCTGGGCTTTCTTTTTTCCCTCCGGATTGATATCCGTTCGTTCCTGCCAAACCTTGTTTGATAACTCAAAATACGGGATTGCTTCCGCAAAGCGTTCCTGCTGCACCAGCGCGAGCCCAACGTTAAAATAAGATTGGTGCATGCCCGGATCGCTTTCTATCGCTTTTTTGAAATACATTTCTTTTTTGCGGACATCCTGCGTGTGGCGGGCAATTTCGAAATTGCGGTTGGTGCGCATGTCGCCGGGACCCACTCCGCCGATGACTTCGCCGTTTTTGTTGAAAATATAGTTGCCGTCATCAACCGGCTTCCCTTCCGTTAAATCCAGCTCTGCCAATTGGTTACGCACCCATAGCAATTGCGTTTCGCGGGTTTCTTTTTTGAGCGCCAGCTCAAATGCCAGTCGGGATTTTTCCAGTTGATCGTAACGGGTGGTCACTTCGGCAAGCTTAAGCAGCGCATCCATCGCGATGGAATCGTTTTGGGCAGCGTGTTTGTATGCTGCATTTTCCAGCGCGGCGATGGCGGCATCACCATTTTCGAGCTGATATTCAACCAGCCCGAGTTTATACCACGATTCAATATTGTCCGGTTCGAGCGCAACCGCGCGTTCCAGATAATACCTGGCAACCGTGTATTCGCGGCGTTCCAGCGCCAGTTCGCCCATTTCCGCCATCGAAAATTCGACCGGGCGAGAAATGGGCTGTGCCGTTACATCGTAAATATTTTCGCCGGATGGCGAAGGATTTTCGCAGCCGATCAGCAGCAAGCTGCCCAAAATTGCCAGTGCGATGCGGGATTTTCGCGTTAACATCCTTCTTCCGCCTTTTTGCGGCGCGGGCGTTTGGGCGGCGTGGCGACCGGCGGTGTGGCTTGTTTTGACGCATCATCTTTTGACACATCGATGCCGCCACCGTTGAAAAATCCCGATGCCGCTTTCCGGAACTGGTATTGCAGCACCTCCGGATTTGCCGCCAGATCGTTCGGTTGTTCTGGATGCAAAATGGCTTTCGCCCAGTAATTCAACCCGCCGGACATCACATAAGCATCGATGCCGAGTTGCTGCAGCATCACCCACGCCTGTGCGGCGTAAACACTGCCGTTGGAATAGAGGACGATCTGGTAATCCGGCGACAGTTGGTCGAGATTTTCCGCATCGAACAGCGATGCCAGCGGCAAATTAATCGCGCCGGGAAGGTGATATTCGCCGTATTCGTCCGCCGGACGCAAATCGACAACCAGCACATCCGGGCGCTTATCGATGAGCCACGTGGCGACATCTTCCGCCGAAACAAACGCCGTTTGGCTGGTGATGGATGCAACCAGTTCCGCATGCGACAACGTATTTGCCTTGCGCAATCCTGCCGGCGAAAGCACCAGTAACGCACCGAGCACCAACAGCAGCACAACCGCCATTTTTGCATTGATAAACGATTTTATATTCATCTCACAACCATTTGTTTATTCTTTTTTTATCTTTCACTTCAGACTTTCAATTTTTCGATAGAAGGCATGGTGAAAGCATTCGCGCCATTTGCCGGGATTTCCGGTTTTTCCGGTTCAGTTTCCGCAGGAACACCGAATTTTTTCTCGAGAAATTCCGCGCCCCAGAACATGCCGAGCGCCATCAAAATAACACCGAACGCCACAACGCCGGGACGAACGCCCAGCCAATCGCTGAGGGTGTAGCGTCCCATCGCGCCGCTGGTGGCGAAATCCGCAAACAGCGGATAGGCTTCGCCGTAGATAAACATGCCGAGCAACGCGCCAAGCACGTAAAACATGCCGTCAATTTTGCCGGTGGCGCTGGCAACCAGCGATGTGCCCGGGCAATAGCCGCCAACCACAAAACCGACGCCCATGATCACGCCGCCAAGCAGTTGCGGATAGAGGAATGTCGGGTTGAGGTAAACGAGCGAGAGATCGAGCACATCAGCGAGATTGAGGTAGAGCAACCCGACCATCGCGGTGACGATGGCGGTGAACATCACTTTGAGCACGGTCATATCGCGCAGGTAAAACTGCATCGCCAATTTTATGGAACTGCCGAATCCGGCGCGTTCCAAAATAAAGCCAAACAAAATGCCGATCACAAAAGCGACAACCAAACTGGTTTCGTAGCCGAAAAGTCCGTATTTGTAAAATGGTGCGTCCATTGTTTCCCCCTATATCCACTGTTTGCGGAAAAAGTAAGCCACGCCGTATGCTCCGGCGAACATGATCATCATAAACGCCCAACTACCGGCAGCCAACGTTGCGCCGCCGCTGAGCGCCATGCCGCTGGTACAGCCGAGCGCCATTCGCGCGCCAAAGCCCATCAAACCGCCGCCGAGTACGGCAAAAGCCAGCCGTCCACCAGTGGAAATTCGCGGACCGCGATCGGTTTTGAAACGCAGCCGTTTCGCCATAAAACCGGAGAGCAACCCGCCAAAAATAACGCCAAGCGCTTCGAACACCAGCCAGTCATCGAGCGGATTTTTGTCGCCGCCAGCATATTTGGCGAAGTAGGGATTGGCATCCACATGCGCGGGACTGACGGTATCAACTGCGTAGGTGACTCCGCGCATCATTGCGCCGGATGCGCCCAAACCGCGCCCCATGATCACGAAGGTCGCCAACAGCAGCAACCCGAGTAAAAACCCTGCGAGGTAAGGTGACCAGTATTTGTTGTTGGAATCCATGATGATTTCCTTTGTTAACAGTTGCAAAAGCTTATTTTCTGAATTAAAAAACCTTGGCTAAACATTTGTTTCTTTTGAACACAGGTGGTTTGAATTCATTTGCATTTTCAAACAACCAAATTGTTACTTTTAATCTTTTATCCTTTTTCCTTCAAAAATCACCACCCGCTGATTTGTCCGGCTTCGACGATGATGAAACGGAGCATCAGCCCGCCGAACAGCACCAGATACGCGGGAATTTTGGATGACGCCGCTTTGCCGTTCAGTTCAAACAATTCCATCAACGCCGGGAGAATCAGCCCGATGCCAACCACAAAAATCCAGAATTGTGACGTGTACGCCCCGCCGAGGAACAATCCCGCCGCCTGAATATGGATTTCGGTGGACGCCAAAAATCCCATAAACAGGTGCACAATCAAAAATAATTCCACGCCGATGGCGATGACATCCATTCGACCGAGCAGGTGTTTTTCAGCGGAAGACTTGGCAAAAATAAGGTTGAGCGCCAATCCGGTGGAAAGCCCGGAAACCAGAAACAGCGGTCCCAAAATCGCGCTGTTCCACACCGGTCGGGCGTTGAAAGCGCTGAGTAAAATACCGGTGTACATGCCCAACAGCACCGCAAAAAACACCAGCAATCCGGCAATCGTTTTTGCGTATTGGCGAAAATAATCCACCCATTTTTTGAGCAACGGAAAGGGCAGCGGATAATTTGGCACCGCCGCATCCCAATGGATGAGCACCCAAACCAGGCTCAACGGGAAAATCGCGGCGAGCGTCCACGAACCCCAGGACATCGGCGAGGATAAATTGAGATTCGTGTAAAACCGGAACACGTGCAGCTTGTATTCCAGATCCAGAAATAAGGCAAACAATCCCAATCCCAACAAAACCGGCGCGAGGATGGGCGTGAACCGCACGATGGTCGGATATTCCTTCTCTTTGCCGAGCAAATAGAGCGTTGCGGAGAAAAAGAGGATGCCCGCAACCAGCCCGCCCAGAAAGAGGTAAACGGGAATTTCCCAACCCCAGATGGTCAGGTGCGGATCGATGTGCGCCATGTTGCGTCCGCTGGTGATGGTTACTTCGCGCATGGTTGCGCTCCTTTAAATTGGTGTTTTGTAAATCTGTAACATCGTTTTTTTAACCGCAGAGATCGCTGAGAACACAGAGAATAAAAAGTCATCTTTAAGGAAAACGATTCAAACATTCTGTAATAATGGAAACCTTGTGTTCAATATTTTATAGTTTCATTTGTGAACTCTGCGCTCTTTGCGCCCTCTGCGGTTAATCTTGAATAGTTAAATTATCTGGTTCAAGCAACCGGTGTTTGCCCTTACGTCAGGTAAAACACTTTCGGGCGTGTGCCCGCTTCCGGCAGCAGCGAGTGATGGTGTCGCGATTTCAACAGCTTACTCACATCGCTGTCCGGATCGTCCAGATCGCCGAAGTGCATGCAGTGCGTCGGGCAAACCGATACGCACGCTGGTTTCAGCCCTTCCCGTACGCGGTGAAAACAGAAGGTGCATTTGTCCACATAACCTTCCGGGTGAACGTATCGCGCATCATACGGGCAGGAAGCGATGCAGGCTTTGCAGCCGGTGCACAAATCGTGTTTCACGAGCACCACGCCGCCGGTTTCCACAAAGCTGGCGCCGGTCGGGCAGCATCGCACGCAGGGCGGATTTTCACAGTGATTGCAGCGTTCGCTGCGGATTTCCATGTGCAAATTCGGGAATGCGCCGTTCACATCTTCCACAATCCAGTCGCGGCAGTAGCCTTCCGGCACCTGATTTTCGGTTTTGCAGGCAACCACGCAATCGGCGCAGCCGACGCATCGTTTGGTATCGATCACCATTGCATATCGTGCCATTATGCCACCCCTTCCGTATCCGCAACCTGCTGCGTTGCCCGTTCGAATGTCACAAAATTGCCGCGCATGCCGGTGCCGCCCATAATCGGGTCAACCTTGATTTTTGTGATGAGGTCGTTATCGTTCGCGCCGCGCAGGTAGGATCGCTTCATGCGTTTGTCACTGTGCCCAAAACCATGCACCATGTACACGCAATCGTGGCGGATGCGCTCGGTTACTTTCGCGCGGACCTTGTTGGTTTTCACACCGTCCTGGTTTACCAGAACCACGTATTCCCCGTTTTTGATGCCGTATAATTTGGCGACATCCGTGTTGATCCACACCTCGTTTTCCGGCATCAGTTCGGCGAGCAGCGGATTGTTGGTTGTTCGCCCGAAAGTGTGCATCGGTGCGCGACCGTAAAGCAGCCGGAAGTAGCCGTTCGGCGGCTCTTCGTGATGGGTGTATTTCGGAACGGCATCGAATCCGTATGCCCGCAGCGTTTCGGATGCCAGCTCGATTTTACCGCTCGGCGTGTTGAATTCCGGCGCAATGCCGTCTTCAAAATACAGCGGATAGCGATTCGGCAGGGTGAGCACGCCTTTTTCCTTCATTTCCGCGAGGCTGGAACCAATCGATTTCAACTGGTCATCGAGATAATCTTCGATGTTTTCCCACGGGAAATATTCGCCGAGTCCGAGCTTTAGCCCCAATTCGCGGGTGATCCACCAGCCGGGTTTGGAATTGAAACGCGGCTCGAACGCCGGTGCGCGCAGCGCGATGGTTGGCACGCGTCCGGGGGAAATCCGCAGATCGTCGTAGCGTTCCAGATAGGAACATTCCGGCAGCACCACATCCGCGTATCCGGTGATTTCCGCCGGCATCAGGTCGATGGCAACCAGCAAATCGAGATTCTGGATCGCCTCGATGGTCTTTTTCGGTTGCGGCAGCGTGAGCAGCAAATTGGTACCGTAAACGATCCATCCTTTAAAATTGCAGCCGTTGCGACCGGTGGGAATTGTCGCATCGCAGATGCCGCTGGCCAGCGCCAGACTCGCAAGCGGGAATTCGCCGTTCAGCGCATCGCGCCAGTCGCGGCGATATTCCGGATATTTGGGATATTTGTATTTCGGAATGCTGGCTTTATTCGGATAATAAAACCCGCCGCGACGCCCCCAACTGCCCAGCAGTGCGTTGAGAATCGCACCGGCGCGAACGCGTTGGGTATCGTCGCCGTACCAGGTCACGTGGCGTCCGGGGTGAATGAGTGTCGCCGGTTTGTGATGGGCCATTTCCCGCGCGGTTTCGCGAATCACATCCGGTTTAATGGTAGTGATCGGATACGCCCATTCCGGCGTATTTTCCGCAACCGCGGCTTTCAGTTCCTCGAACCCGACTGTATTTTGTTCGACGTATGCCTTGTCGTATAATTCTTCGTTGATGATCACGTGAATCCAGGCCAGCATCAACGCCAGATCCGTTGCCGGGCGAATGGGCAGCCAGTATTTGGATTTTCCGGCAGCGGTGGAATAGCGCGGATCAACCGTGATAACCGTTGCGCCGTTGCCGACAGCTTCGGCAAATTCCTGCACCTGCGTGTTGTGCATGTTCTCGCCGAGATGGCTGCCGATCAGCACGATACATTTGCTGTTGCGGATGTCCGTCCGCTCCGGCGAAGATACCACTTCGCCGAAAGTGAGCATATAGGCTTCCTCGCGCGGACCGCGGCATTGCGCATACGATGGCGCAGTCACGTTGTTCGAGCCGTATGCGCGGAGCAGGTGCTTCAGCCAGTCGCCGCCGGAGCCGTGAGTAAACAGCGCCACGCATTCCGGACCGTGTTCTTCGGCGATTTTTTTCATTTTTTGGGCGATAACTTCCAGCGCTTCGTCCCATGTGGCTTCGCGGAAGGTTTGTTTGCCGTTCACCACATCGCGGATGAGCGGCGTTTTCAGCCGTTCGTCATCCAGATATGCACCCAATCCGCCGGTACCGCGCGGACAAAGCCGCCCGTTGCAGTTCGGGTCTTCGGGATTCCCGGTGATTTTCCACGGTTTGCCATCCAGCGCGTAAACCCAGCCGGCACATTTCCAAAAACAGATTTCGCAAACAGTGGGCGCAAGCCGCTGCACGCCATCAACAACGGCATTTGCCGCGTTCACAGCCACTTTGCCGCCGAGGCTGTCCGAAACGGCACCGATCATTCCGCCGCTAACGGCTAACCCGCCTAAACCCAGACCGCTGATTTTTATAAATTCTCTTCTCGAAAAGGGGCGCATTTTTTCGCCTTTCATTTTGTCACAGTAACTTGACATTATATATCAACTTAAGTGCCAAATATTTGAACATGTAAATAAATACATGTATTACATTTATTTACTCGTACTTATAGGAAGAATTGCAAAAAAGAATACATGCCACAATTTTGAACACCGTCAAATCAAAAGTGCGCTTAAATATTTGATAACATTGATCCTACCCGGTTACAGCCAGATAAATTCCCCTCCAAAAAGTGGCAGATATGTTCGACCCTGTTTCCACAGAAATGATCAAATCCGGCGCAATCATAGCGCGCTTTTCCATTTGTTTCAGGGTGATTTTGCAGCAAATTATTTTCATTTTCAAAAACGGGCAATACGGATGGACAATTGCATTTTCCGGTCGCAGATCATATATTCACGCAACCGAAAACCGGTTACTCGTTAATTCAAACAAAAGGCTTTTCATGACAGTTCTGGACTGGAGCATCATTGCGGCATATCTGGCGGCGATGGTCGGGATGAGTGTATATTTGGGGCGAAATCAAAAAAATCAGGATGATTATTATGTCGGAGGGCGGACGTTGCCGTGGTGGGCGATCGGCGTTTCGACGATGGCAACCCAAACTTCCGCGATCAGTTTTATTTCCAAACCTGCGTTTGTAGCGCTGAAACCCGGCGGCGGGCTAACCTGGCTACAATTTGAGCTGGCGCTCCCCTTTGCGATCATTGTTGTAATGGTATTTTTACTCCCGTTTTTCCGCAAATTGCAGTTGGTCAGCGTTTACGAATATCTGGAAATGCGCTACGATGCATCGGTTCGCTACCTCATCAGCGGTGTGTTTTTAGTGAGTCGCGGCATGGCTGCCGGTGTAATTATTTATGCCACCGCAATTGTGCTCGCGGTTTGTCTGGAGGTCCCGCTGTGGATTACCATTTTGCTCATCGGTGTTGTAACATTGATTTATGACACCATCGGCGGGATGAAAGCCGTGGTGTATTCCGATGTTGTGCAGATGATCATTTTGCTGTTTGGGATTATGGCCTGCATCTTTTTCGCCATCGAAGAAGTGGGCAGCATTGCAAAAATCTTCGCTATTTTTCCTGACGACCGGATGCGGGCAATCAGCATGGCTAGCGGTTTTGACGGCAGTTCTGAAGCGCCGTTTTGGGGCATTTTACTCGGCGGTTTTTTTCTTTATATTTCCTATTACGGCACGGACCAAAGCCAGGTGCAGCGCGGGCTTTCTTCGGATACTACCGAAGCTACAAAAAAATCGTTATTTTTCAACGGCATCGTTCGATTTCCGTTGACGATCATGTATATGTTGATGGGCATTGCCGTTGGCGCTGTTTATTTCCAGTCTGCAGATTTACAAGCTGCGGTTCCGCCGGACAAACTTGATTACATGATTCCGCAGTATATTTTGCTACATCTGCCATCCGGATTGCGGGCGATTTTGTTCGCCGCAATTTTAGCGGCGGCGATGTCCAGCCTCGACTCCGCACTGAACTCGCTTTCTGCGGCAACCATGCGCGATTTTATCACCCGTAAACGCCATTATGAATCGCAAAGAGAATTGTTCCTCAGCAAAGTTGTTACGGTAATTTGGGGATTATCGATCACCGCGTTTGCCTTTGCTGTCGGCGCGATTCAGGGCACCGTTGTGGAGGTTGTCAATAAAATCGGTTCTGCGTTTTACGGCCCGATCGTCGCAACATTTTTGATCGGCGTAATTTCCAAACGGGTGAACAGCCGGGGCATTTTCGCCGGAATTATAGCAGGGGTTGGGCTGAACCTCTATCTTTGGCTGTTGCAACCGCAGGTGTACTGGATGTGGTGGAACCTGATCGGTTGCGCGGTTACGGCGGTTGTGGCGTACGGTTTCAGCGGTTTTGGCGCGGCACCGGATAAAAAAACCATCAACGAATATACCATCACCGACGGCACCATTTTCGCAGCGGAACGCAACTGGATGCCCTATTACATTGCGTTGGGTGTATATTTTGTGCTGATGTTGGCCATCCTTTTTGCGCTATAAATGCCTCCCGCTTTGCTCCCTTTGCAATTTTCCCGAAACAAAAAAAAGCCCGGCAGTCGAACAATTGACCACCGGGCTTAGTGAGGTGTTTCTTAAAGAGACGCTATTTTAGGCATCGAAATACAGCGCAAATTCATATGGATGCGGGCGCAGGCGCAGTGCATCCACTTCGTTGGCGCGTTTGTAGGCAATCCACGTTTCGACCACATCTTTGGTGAACACATCGCCTTTCAGCAAGAATTCGTGATCGGCTTCCAGTGCATCCAGCGCATCGGAAAGCGATGCCGGAGTGGATGGCACTTCGGCCAATTCTTCGGGCGACAGATCGTAAATATCGCGATCCAGCGGTTCGCCCGGATGAATCTTGTTCTGGATGCCGTCCAATCCGGCCATCATCATGGCGCTGAACGCCAGATACGGGTTGCAGGTCGGGTCCGGGCAACGGAATTCGATCCGTTTGGCTTTCGGGCTGTTCGAATACATCGGAATACGAACGGCGGCGCTGCGGTTCCGCTGCGAATACGCCAGGTTTACCGGGGCTTCGTAACCGGGCACCAATCGTTTGTACGAGTTGGTTGTCGGGTTGGACAATGCCACCAGTGCCTGGGCATGTTTCAAAATTCCGCCGATGTAATACAATGCCATATCGCTCAATCCGGCATAACCGCTACCGGCGAACAACGGCTTGTCTGCTTTCCACAAACTTTGGTGAACGTGCATACCGGAGCCGTTATCACCAAAAATCGGTTTGGGCATAAACGTAACGGTTTTGCCGTGTCTGCGGGCAACGTTTTTCACGATGTATTTGTAGAGCAACATCGCATCCGCCTGTTTTACGAGCGGACCAAATTTGAGGTCGATTTCGGACTGACCGCCACTGGCAACTTCGCCGTGATGGCATTCCACATCCAGTCCGCATTCCTGCATCACCAACATCATTTCGCTGCGCAGATCTGCATACACATCATGCGGCGGAACGGGGAAGTAACCTTCTTTATAACGCGGCTTGTAACCAAGGTTCGGACCTTCGTCCTTTCCGGTGTTCCAGCGTCCGGCAACGGAATCGATGAAATAGTAACCGGAGTTAGCGGTTTGGTCGAAACGGATATCATCAAAAATGAAAAATTCCGCTTCCGGGCCAAAATATGCGACATCTGCCAAGCCGGTGGACTTCACGTAAGCTTCTGCTTTTTGGGCAATTGCACGGGGGCAACGGCTGTATTTTTGTCTGGTAACCGGATCGTACACGTTGGCAATCATGCTAACGGTAACCGGTTTCAGAAAGGGATCGATCATCGCTGTATCCGGGTCGGGAATAACGATCATATCACTTTCGTTGATCGCCTGCCAGCCGCGCATGCTGGAACCGTCGAAGCCGAAACCATCTTCGAAGATGTCATCTTTAAGATAGGAAATCGGCACGGAAAAGTGCTGCCAGAGTCCCGGAAAATCCATGAATTTGATATCCAGAATTTTCGCGCCGGAATCTTTGGCAAGCTTGAATACATCTGCTGGGGATTTGGGCATAACTACCTCCTAAGCGTTAATAGAATAAAAACAATGGTTTATGATTTTAGAGATAATGAATATTTACAGAACAGCCTGAGAAGCCAGAAAATATTCGACATTTATTTTTACAAGATAACCCACGATTTATGCTTCAGACAGAAATTTCTCGATTTCTTAACTTGAGCCACAAAAACATCGCCCGGCGAATGATCTGTCCGCCGAGCGACGCCTATTACGCATAGGAGGACCCAAGGTAAAGTGGTTATCCGATAGCTGTTTGTCCGCTTTCACCGGTACGAATGCGAATGCATTCACCGAGTTCCAGAACAAAAATTTTCCCGTCACCAACTTTTCCGGTTTTGGCACCGGCAATGATGGCATCTACCGTGGCTTTTACATAATCCGCATTTACGGCAATTTCCAGCCGTACGCGTTTCAGCAAATCCACTTCCATGCCTGCGCCGCGATAATCTTCGCGATAACCGTGGGCTTCGCCGCAGCCGAGTGCGTTGGTTACAGACATTTTGAACACTTTTGAATCGAAGAGCGCTTGTTTTACAGCATTCAATCGCTCCGGTTGGATGTAAGCAATAATCAGTTTCATTCTTTCGTTTTTTCCTCAATTAGGGTGATTCAGCAACACTTTGCGAATTATTTCCGTCACAACATCTCACGTTCAACAATATTATTGGTTGGAGAAAATCTGGAAACCGCTGTATGCTTCCATGCCGTGTTCGCCGATATCCAGCCCCTGCAATTCTTCGTCTTCCGAAACACGGATACCGATGGTCACTTTCAGCACATAAAAAATGATGAATGCGCTCGTAAAGCAGAACACGCCAACCGAAGCAACGCCGATCAATTGCGCCAAAAGGGTGTGTTCGGGATTGGTGCTGAAAATTCCAACAGCCAACGTTCCCCAAACACCGCAAACCAGGTGAACGGAGATCGCGCCAACCGGATCGTCGATGCGAATTTTATCGAAGAAAATAACCGCCAGTACAACCAACGTTCCGGCAATCAGCCCGATGATAATGGACGACATCACCGTTACCGAATCCGCACCGGCCGTAATTCCGACCAAACCGGCGAGGCAGCCGTTGAGCACCATCGATAAATCGGGCTTTTTCTGAACTGTCCACGATGTCATCATCGCACCCATAATACCGGCTGCAGCAGCCAAAGTTGTTGTCACAAATACAAACGAAACCGGACCGGGATCGGCAGAAAGCACCGAGCCGCCGTTAAAACCAAACCAGCCGAGCCACAGCAAAAATACACCGATTGTTGCCATCGGTAAATTGTGTCCCATAATGGGTTTAACCGTTCCGTTCACATATTTTCCGATCCGTGGCCCGAGCAACAAAACGCCCGCCAACGCGCCCCATCCGCCAACAGAATGGACAATGGTTGAACCTGCGAAATCGTAAAAGTTCAGGTCATCCAGCCATCCGGCACCCCATTTCCAGGAGCCGACGATCGGGTAAATGATCGCAACATAAATTGCGGTAAATATCAAAAAACTATGGAGCTTAACACGCTCCGCAACAGCACCGGAAACGATGGTTGCGGCGGTTGCGGCAAACATTCCCTGAAACATAAAATCTGTCCAGTAGGTGTAGCCGGCGTTATATGCACTGGTTATTCCGGCGTCGTCTGTTGCCAGACCAAATCCGGCAAATCCCAGAACTTTCCCGAAGAAAAATTCGCCGGGATACATCAGGTTGAAACCGTCCAGCGCATAAGTCAAAATCCCGATCGCAACGATCGCGGTATTTTTGAACAAAATATTCACTGTGTTTTTGGGGCGGGTGAGCCCGGCTTCTAACGTTGCAAAACCCAGATGCATGATAAAAACCAAAAACGTAGCCACCAACATCCACGTATTGTTTACCGTAAACATTTCCGCCGAGATGGGATCATCCGCGAACAGTGTTCCACCCATCGGAATCAGCAGCAGCAATATGAGCATTAACAATTTTTTCATTCCGAATATCTCCTCAATAATTTCAGTTTTGACGGTTGATAAATGTTTTTATTCATGCATAAATTTTTCCAACGCCCCTCATTGAACAATTGACGTGCCAGATTTTCCGGATTTCGGGTGAATTGCGGAAAAGCGGCAGACGATTTCAGCAAACCGAACATTTATAATTAATGATGGAATGGTTGTTTAAACGGCAGGAAAAAAAATTGATAAGCTGAATATAAATAAATATTTAATCGCGATATCTGAACGTATTCGGTTATCGTAAATACAAATCGCAGGTCACCAGAAGCACATTTACGCAAGTTATTGTAATGGATGGCTTTTCAGAAAAACCGGATTTTTTTTGAAAAAAAATTTGCGGCAGGCATATTTGAAGGCAAAAACGGACTGATATTCGGACGCGTTGCTAATAACCGATCGCCAAATTTGGGCAATTATAAATCAGGGCAGAAACAACAGGTTTTGAAATTAATCATCCCACTGATTGCGCCCCAAACCGTACTGCTCGCTCGATACGGTTTCGCAGCGTGTTCCGGTGGATGCCCAATATTCGTGCAGCCTGAACCTGGTTACCGCGCGTTTTTTTGAGCACTTTTTCGATGAGCAATTGCTCCATTACCGGCCACAGTTGAGCATCGCTGCGATTGGCGATCACTTCGTCCAGCAGTTTTTCCAATACTTCCCACACATCCTGCTTTTCGACGGTGGTTTCGAACTCCGTTTCCAATTCCAGATCTTCCGGCGAAATGGTAAATCCTTTGGACAACACAACCGCCCGGCGGATGCAGTTTTCCAACTGCCGGACGTTGCCCGGCCACGGGTATTCCACCAGTTCTTTCAACGCTTTTTTGTCGATGCCGCGAATATTTTTGTTAGCCTCTTTGCTGTATTTTTTGATGAAATATTGCACCAGATCGCTCACATCTTCCCGGCGTTCCCGCAGCGGCGGGATGGCAATGGTGATCACGTTCAACCGGTAATACAAATCTTCGCGAAATTTGCCCTGTTTAATTGCATCTTCCAAAATACGGTTGGTTGCAACGATCAACCGAACATCCGAGCGCACAATTTCGTTACCGCCGACGCGGGTGAAATCGCCATACTGAATCACGCGGAGCACCTTTGCCTGGGTCATCAACGACATTTCACCGATTTCATCCAGAAACAGCGTGCCGCCTTTCACCTGCTCAAATTTGCCGATTTTCCGTTCGTTCGCCCCGGTGAACGCGCCTTTTTCGTAACCGAACAATTCGGATTCCAGCAGCGATTCCGGCAGCGCCGCGCAGTTCACTTCCAGAAACGGTTTTTCGGAACGGCGGCTGTGGTGATAAATGGCGCGCGCAACCAATTCTTTTCCGGTGCCGCTTTCGCCACGGATGAGCACGGTTACATTTTGCTCTGCCACCTGTCCGATCAATTTGTAGACATCCTGCATCGCTTCGGACGAACCAACGATCATATCGCCATCGCCATCACCGCCGGCAACGTCGCTGGGAATTTGCACCACGCGGCGCATGCGCAGGCTGGTTTCCACCGCTTTTTCGATCACCTGACGCATTTTTTTCACGTCGAACGGTTTGAGCAGGTATTCGAACGCGCCGAATTTCATTGCCGTAATTGCAGTATTTACAGTGCCAAAGGCGGTCATCATAATGACGGGAACCTTGCCATCCACAGCCCGCATTTTTTGCAGCGCTTCCAGCCCGTCCATGCCGGGCATGCGCACGTCCATCACCACTACGTCCGGCTGTTCCGTACGCAATTTGCTGATGCCCTCTTCCGCGGAATGCGCGGAAACAATGCGGATATCATCCGGCAAAATCTTCTCGAATGAGTAGTGGATGTTCGGTTCGTCATCGACGATCAAAAGGGTTGCTGCTTTTTGCACTGTTTTCTCCGAAATTGTTAAACAAACATGGAGCCCTCTGCATTCGCAGGGATGATTAAAAATCTTGTCCTGTCATTCCTGCAAATGCAGGAATCTCCTGATCAAACATGATGCGTTTTCAAAATCGCATATATTACGGCAAAAAATGAATCCCGTCAATCCCGCCAAAATCACACCGGCAGGCGAATGGTGAATTCCGTACCGTAGCCAACCTCGCTGATCAGCCGGATTTCCCCACCGTGCGAATCGATGATGCGTTTCACGATGGAAAGCCCCAGCCCCAGCCCCTTCGGTTTGGTGGTGGTGAAGGGCGTAAACAGGTTGCGGCGCACCGATTGCGGCAGCCCCGGACCGTTATCGCAAATGACAATTTCAACAAAATTATTGACCAGTTGCGTTTGAATATGAATTTTACCGCCGTTGATCATCGCTTCGCTGGCGTTGAGCAACAAATTGAGGAAAACCTGCTGCACCTGCACCGGATCGGCGAGAATTTTTGGCAATCCTTCCGCCAGATCTGCGGTGACGGAAATCTGTTTTTTCTCGAAATCCCGCTCCAATAAAATCAATGCGTTACGCAAAATTTTTCGCACGCGACAGCGTTCGCGGGCATTCTCTTTCGATCGCGTAAAATCCAATAAATTGGTGATGATTTTGTTCATCCGGTGCAACTCTTCGCTGATGACTTCGCGGTCGCGGTCGTTCAGGTTTTCGCCGGATTCGAACAGCATTTTGATGATCGTGAGCGGGTTGCGGATTTCGTGCGCGATGCTCACCGCCAGCTCACCAACGGAGGTCAATCGCTCCGTGTGGCGCGCCTGTTCTTCCAGCGTGAACATCGTTTCGTACAATTGCGCGTTGTCGATGGCGATGGCGCTCAAATCTGCAAATGTTTTCATCAGCATCGTTTGATCATCCGTGAAGCGGTGGCGTTGGGATTTGTATGTATTGAGCACGCCAATCACCCGGTCGCGCCCGATCAACGGCACGGAAAGCAGCGATTTAAGGTGCTCATTTTGGGCGATATTCGCAAATCCCTGCCCGGCGTGGCTGCCGATATCCTCAATTTTCAGGGTGCCGCGGGTATAAATCACCTGCTCGAACGGACTTTCTGCCAACAGCATCGGCGGGCGGGCGGCGTATTCTGCGCTACCGCCGTGATGCGCTTTCAGCACCAGTTCTTCGCCATCTTCGGAAATGAGCATGATGGAACAGAGTGCCGCATCCATCAGTATTGCAGCACGTTGCACCACTTGCCGCAAAATTTCCTCGCTGTCCAGTGTACTCAAAATGGCTTTGTTAATATTGATTAACGATGACAGCTCGTCCACTTTACGCTGCGCTTTGGTGTGAACCCGCCCGTTTTCGATCACCTGCACGGATTGTTTGGAGAGCAGCGTCAGCAAATCGAGATCTTCATCGGTAAATGCGTTGGGGCGGGTGCTGTCCACATTCAGCACGCCGATGGTTTTGCCTTTCAGCTTCATCGGCACCGCAAGTTCACAGCGAATTGCATCCAGAATAGTGACGTAACGATCATCGCGGCTGACATCCGGCACCAAAATCGGCTCGCCGTGTTCGGCGACCCAGCCGGTTATTCCCTCGCCCACCGCCAGTTTCATGTTGGAAATGGATTTCATAAATCCGCGCGAAACCTCGATATTCAGTAGCTTGTTCTCCCAATCGATCAAAATGAGCGAGCCATACGTTGCGCCGGTAATTTTTACAGCCGCATCGATGATCAGGTTAAGCGCCGTTTGCGGCTCCAAAGTAGAGGTGATGGAATGGAACAATTCATAGAGCATCCGGTATCGCTGCATGGTGCGATCAACACCGGATGGGTTTTGCTCGATTGGATTTTTTAACATCGCGGCGTCCTGCATTTTCTGAAATATGGTTTCAAACCGGAAAAATTTGCGAAAGAGCAGAACAAACTGCAAAATTCACACCAGTTTTTTCGCATCATTAATTTTACAGATGTTGCATTGATACGCAAATTCCCCGTTGATGTCAACCAAATTTGGCGAATCGCATCAATCGATACCGCACAACAGTGATTTCGGGATTATGAGAAAGATTTCATTAAAAAACACTTTCTTTTGATTTTTCCATTTAAAATTGCCATATTCCTCCCTACTTTGCGAGACAAAGGAGAATCGTCAAGTTGAAAAAAGTTATGAAACCATCCCGTCAGGTTGGGATTGTCGGATACGGCGCTTACGTGCCGCAATACCGGCTGGCGGCATCAGAAATATCGGAATTGTGGCGCGGCGGACAGGATGCTGATGTGCTTCCCGTAAAACAAAAAAGCGTTCCGGGACCGGATGAAGACACCGCAACAATGGCCATCGAAGCCGGACGGAACGCGCTGGATCGCGCGCAGATCGATCCGCAACTGATTCGCGCGGTGTGGGTCGGTTCGGAATCGCACCCGTACGCGGTGAAACCGACGGGCACAATTGTATCGCAGGCGTTGGGCATCGCGCCGTACAACACCGCCGGCGATTTCGAATTTGCCTGCAAAGCGGGCACCGAAGCCATGCAGGCCGCCATCGGTTTGGTGGGCAGCGAAATGGCGGATTACGCGCTGGCGATTGCGATGGATACCGCACAGGGTCGTCCGGGCGATGCGCTGGAATACACCGCAGCCGCCGGCGGCGCTGCATTTTTGATGGGCGACGGAAAAGAATCACTGGCCGTTCTGGAAGGTTCGTTCAGCTATGCAACCGACACACCGGATTTTTTCCGGCGATCGTATCAAAAATATCCCGAACACGGGAACCGGTTTACCGGTGAGCCGGCGTATTTTCACCACATCACCAGCGCTGCAACCATGCTGATGCTCGATCTGAACCTGAAACCGGAAGATTTTGCCGCAGCGGTGTTTCATCAGCCGAACGCAAAATTTCCGCAGCGTGCCGCAAAAATTCTGGGCTTCAGCAAAGAGCAAATTCGTGACGGACTGTTGTCGCCGCAAATCGGGAATACTTATGCGGGTGCATCGCCGCTCGGGTTTGCCGCCGCGCTGGACAACGCCAATCCCGGCGACCGCATTTTGCTGGTCAGTTTCGGCTCCGGCGCCGGCAGTGATGCATTCAGCTTTGTGGTCACCGAAAATATCACCGACGCCAAAACGCGCGCACCGCTAACAGAGGCATATCTGCAACGAAAAAGCGCCGTGAATTACGCCACGTACACCCGTTGGCGCAATAAAATCCGCAAACATTAGTGCCGGTTGACAATCCTGCTCCGATGGAGCACCTTCGGTGTGCAGACTTAAATTTCCCGCGGAATGGCACTTTTTAACAGCGAAAAACAGTAGTCGAGATTCATAAAATATGCGAAAAGTTTATATCAAAGGAATCGGTCAAACGCCCGTCCGGGAACATTGGGACGCCGGATTGCGCGATTTGGCTGCACAGGCTGTTTTAGCCGCAATGGACGACGCCGGTCGCAGCGATGTGGACGCGCTTTACGCAGGCAACATGCTCAGCGGACCGCTTTCCGGGCAGGAGCACCTCGGCGTTTTGATTGCCGAGCACGCCGGTTTGCCGGGCATCGAAGCGGTCAAAGTGGAGGCTGCCTGTGGTTCAGCTGCGGCAGCATTTCGGCAGGGCGTTTTGGCGGTTGCCAGCGGAATGGTTGAATCCGTCGTGTGTGTCGGCGTGGAAAAACTCACGGAAATGAGCGGTTACGCGACCACGCAAGGTTTGGCCAGCGCCGCAGACGCCGATTACGAAACTGCGATGGGAATGAATTTTGTGGCCATCAACGCGCTGCTGATGCAACGATACATGTATGAATTCGGTTACCGCAAACAGGATTTTGCGGCGTTCGGCATATCCGCGCACGAAAACGCCACCCACAATCCCAACGCGATGTTTCGCTCACCGATTACCGCAGCGCAATACGAACGCGCCAAAATGATTGTCGATCCGATCAACCTGCTCGATTCCAGTCCGATCGCCGACGGCGCAGCCGCTGTTGTGCTCACCGCCGATCCGGACAACGCCATCGAAATTGCGGCCTGCGAAATTGGCACGGACAGCATCGCAATTGACAACCGGGAAAACCCGCTCTGGCTGCAGGGCGTGGAACGCAGCGTGGTGAAGGCGATTCGCAGTGCCGGCGTTTCGCAGCGCGATATCGATTTGTTCGAACTGCACGACGCGTTCAGCATCATGGCGGCGCTTTCGCTGGAAGCCAGTGGCTTTGCAGAGCGCGGACAGGCTGTAAAACTGGCGAATGACGGCGCATTCCGGCGCAATAGCAATTTGCCCACCTGCACGATGGGCGGGTTGAAAGGTCGCGGTCATCCGGTTGGGGCAACCGGTTTGTATCAAATTGTGGAAGCGGCAATGCAGCTTCGCCGGCAGGCGCCGGATGCGTTGCAAATTCCCGATGCCCGCATCGCTATGGCGCAAAATATCGGCGGCAGCGGCGCTACGGTTATCACTACTATTTTGAAAAATTTAGCCTGATTTTATAGAGGATTTTTGATGGACATTCCACGCGCATGGCGATTGCAACAGCAGCGCTACCGGCTTACCGGCAGCAAATGCAGCAACTGCGGCGATCTCAATTTTCCGCCAAAACCGGTCTGCCCGAAGTGCCGCAGCCGGGCAGCAGAAGCCTTTCGCTTTTCCGGTAAAGGGACAATTTACAGCTTCGCAACGGTGTATCAATCTACCGAAGCGTTTGCGCCATATGTGCCGTATGTTGTGGCATTGATTGATTTGGCAGAGGGACCGCGCATCACCGCGCAGCTAACGGATATCGAGCCGGGACAGGTGCAAATCGGGATGCCAGTGGAAATGGTGATCCGCAAAATCAGCGAGGAAGGCGAGCGCGGCGTGATCGTTTACGGCTACAAATTCCGTCCACCGCTCCGCCAATAGCGGCGCAAAAGGTTTCGATTGTCGGTTGATTAATTTGATTCGCTGATCAGCAGTTCAATTTGCTGAATCAATTGCGGGTATTCCGGCAGCGATTCGTAAAGTTTATCGATCTGAAAATTGCTGGCATAATTCTGAACTGCATTTCCCCACTGCACCAATCCGGTCAATCCGCACTGTGTTCCAATTTCCTGCACCTTAATGGCAAACCTTTCAATTTCCCCGGTAATCATCGTTTCGGAAACGTCTTCCCAACTGCTCATCAGGTTGCGTTTCAACACGTCCAGCATATTATTCAACTGCTGAAAATTAACGGTTTCAATTGATTCTGATACATTTTCGGGCGGCGCAGCAACGCTATCATCGCAGTGTTCCGGGATATCGGAAGTTGCAGATTTCAGAAATTTTTTGAGCATGTAGCGCAGTTCGCGATTGCTGACGGGTTTAGCCAAAAAGCCATCGCAGCCAGCGATCATCGCATCGTCGCGATCTTTTCTCATCGCATTTGCGGTGAGGGCAATTATCGGCGTGTTCGCAAAATCCGGGTTGGCTTTAATGCGCCGGGTGGCTTCGTAACCGTTCATTTTGGGCATTCGCATATCCATCAACACCAGCGACGGGTGATACTGCTCAACCATTTTCACTCCGTCGATGCCGTTTTCCGCCTCCAGAATTGTCAGCTCTGTCGATGCCAGAAAATCCTTTATCAGCCTGCGATTCAACAGGTTATCTTCCACAAGCAACAGTGTTTGTTCGTAAAACCGCAGCGACATCAATTCCGCATCTTCCTGATTGCGCAGCGGGTTTATCTGCTCCATTATGGCAATGTGCACTTCCGGCAAAATAACCCGGAAAGTGGTGCCTTTGCCAACTTCGCTGATAACTTCGATGTTGCCATTCATCATTTCCACCAGCCGTTTGGTGATTGCCAAACCCAAACCGGTGCCGCCGTATTTGCGGTTATCCTGCCCGCTTTGCTGAACGAACGCCTCAAAAATACGCTGCTGTTCAGATTCCGGAATACCGATGCCGGTATCCGAAATTGTAAATTCGACGCGAACAACGCTGATATCTTCCCGGGTTTCCCGAAAATCGATCCGGAAATTAACCTCGCCTTCTTCGGTAAATTTGATGGCGTTTCCGAACAAGTTGATCAGCACCTGGCGCAGCCGGACATCGTCGACCAATAAAATATTCGGGAAATTTTTGGGGACGAATGTTTCGAAACCCAACCCTTTTTCGCTTGCCTTAAGTTTATAAATATCAGCGACTTCCCCGATCAAGCCAACCAAGTCGACGGGGCGTTGCTGTAATTCCATCCTGCCGGCTTCTATTTTGGAAAGATCCAGAATATCGTTAATCAACGCCAGCAGTCCCTGCCCGCTGGATGAAATGGCATGCAAATACTCTACCTCCAGATTGCCGGTGATGCGCTGTCCCAACAATTCGGCAAATCCTAAAATTGCGTTCATCGGTGTGCGGAGTTCGTGGCTCATATTCGTCAGGAAACGGCTTTTGGCACGATTGGCAGATTCTGCAACTTCCTTCGCTTCCCGCAAATTTTCTTCACTTTGACGCAATTCCGCGGTGGTGTGATGCAGTGTCCGAACGGTTCCGTTCAGCTCCACAATTTTTGCTTCCAGCATTTCTTTGGACAAATTGAGGTCTGCCGTGCGGCTTTCAACCATTTGCTGCAACTCTTCGTTCGATTGCTGCAGTTCTTCCACCATCGTGTTTATTTCGCGGGAAAGCAGCCCCAATTCATCCTGCCGGTTTAGCACAAACGGATGCCAGATTCGTGAAGTGGTAAACTGGTGCACCCGCTGCGAAAGCGTAACCACCGGAAAAACCAGAAAACTATACGCGGCAAACAGCACCAAACCAAAGATGATGCTCACAAATCCGGTTTGCCACAACCGCTGCCACAATAATTCCTGATTGCGAATGGTGTAAATATTTTTCGGGCGCAACAGGGAGAGGTAGCCAACCATATTTCCCTGATAATCTGTTAACGAACGGGATTTGCAAAACCAGCTTTCGCCACCCAGTTCCAATTCCGTTACCGGATCTACCCCAGTTAAAACGGAATACGGAGAGGTTATCGTCGCCAAATCTTTGACTGTGCTGGAATCAAATAATGTGCTGGTGATAACTTTTCCATCAAACGAGATAATCAGCTCATTTTTTGTGCCTGTTTTCAATTGCTCGGCAAATGCGACATCTATTTTTTGAGCAATTTCGATGTGTTGGTTATGCACATATTTATAACCGCTGATGAACGGGCGAATAATGCGGATGTAGCCGTTTTTTCCGTCAAAATTATAATCTGTCAATGTTTTTTCGTGTACCAGCCGCCGGTTTAGCGAATCGCGATCAGTGGCGATCCACTTACGCGACATCCCGATGGAGCGCAGTGCACGCCCGTCATCGGTGAGGATTGCCAGATTTCCCACACCCATCCGCTTTTCGAATTCATTTAAAAAATTGATGGTCGAGATATAGTTTTTTGACTCTACAAGGTCTTGTAAATACTCAAGTTGGCTCAGCAGATAAGATGTTTCATACATGCGATTTACGTTTTGATTGAAAGCACGCAGGCTGTACTCCAGCGCATAATCCAATTCCTCAGCTGCTGTCAGTTCAATTTTTTCTGACTCTGAAAGATAGGATTGCAGCGCCATCAAACTCAGCAGCACACAAACGAAAATCGAGCTGATGACGGCCACACGTATTTTCAGGGATATTTTCATATAATTTTTTTCATCTCAATTGATCAATTTTAGCCGACAGCAATTCCGCGCCTTCTTCGGGTTGCATGCTGTGGTTGAACACCTGCGGCAACACATCCGCAAGCGTTTGCCAGATTTGCGCCATCGCCGGGTGGTTTGGCATCGGCACAGCGTTTTGTGCCTGCACTAAAAATCCCGAAATAAACTTGAACCCTTTTTCGGAGGAAATTTGGGTGATATCCGCCCGGGTCGGCAGGGAGTAAATTGCATCGAACGCCTGCAACTGGGCTTCTTTTCTGGAGAGGAAACGGATAAAATCTGTTGCAGCTTCCGGATGACGGGATGTGTTCGACAGCATCAGCATTTTCATGCCGATATACGGGCAGGGTTGCCGCCCGTCCGCTAACGCCGGAAATGCCTGAACGAAAAACGGCACCTCTTCGTTAATAACCCTGTCCAGATCCCATGGGCCGGAAATCATTGCGGCTGCCAACCCGTCTGCAAACAGCACCAACCCGGTTTCGTTGCTGATGGCGCGTGATGTCACTTTTTTCTGATCGAGCAAAACCAGCAGAAAACGGCAGGCATCGGCAAATGCTTTTTTATCGATAACCGGGTCTAAATTCGCATCAAAAAACCGTCCGCCAAATCCCTGATACCACGGAATAAAACGATATGGCTCGGCAATGTTGGTTGCCAGCGCCAGCAAATCCTCTTTCGAAAGCCGTTTGGCAAGCGCGAACAGATCATTCATATCTTTTAACGGTTCCGGCTGCAACTCGGCGTTTACATAAACGCCCAACAATTCGTAAGATGTGGGGATGCCGTAAAGTTTGCCGTTATATCTGGCGCTTTTCAAAAAAACCTGGTGAAAATCAGACAAAAAATCTGGCGATATTTTGGTATCCAACGGCTGAATCATATTGTTATCTGCAAACAGGGAAATGCCATCGCTAACACCGCGAATAATATCCGGCAGTTCGTTTTCCAATGTACTTTGGTAGCGATCCAGAAAAAAAGTCTGGAAATCTTTGAATACTTCCAGTTGAATATTCACACCCGGATGTTGCTGTTCGTATGTTTTTATCTGGTTGTGGATAAACAATACTTCTGCATTATCTGCAAAATCGACCCAAAAGCGCAGCACTATGTTTTCCTGCTGGGCGTGTATTTTCGAAAAAACGGTGAGTATCAGTAAAAACATCAGCGCTTTTCTACCGGTATTACAGGCAAATGTGAATTGCGAAAGTTTCATTTCAGTCCTGTTGTCTATGCTCAAATAAGCGCAATTTGCGAATTATCGGCTTCAACTTCGTGTTTTTCCGGTCTGTTTTTTGGCAGTACCACTCGAAAAGCCGCACCCATTCCCGGCTTGCTTTCCAGATCGATACGCCCGTTATATGCCCGGATCATTTCGGAACACATGTGCAGCCCCAAACCTGTTCCTTTGGGACCTTTGGAATCGGAATCCGCTTTGGGTTTGGTTGTAAAAAACGGGTCGAAAATTTTCGCCTGAACTTCCTCCGGAATGCCCGGACCATTATCTTGCACCATAAACCACACTTCTTCGGCATTGTTACCGGTGCGGATGGTGATGGTTGCATCCGGTTGTTCAAACATGGCATCAATGGCATTGCGAATCAGGTTTTGCAATACTTGTGAAATTTCTGAGGACACCACTTCAACCATCAGTTCGCCTTCACAGAACTCCAAAACCCGTTTGGTGTGATTGCGAAAATGCTGATCCGCCAATAAAAAGTCTATTTCGCGTTGGAGTAATTGATTCAGGTCGACCAATTCAATGTTATCACTTTTGTCCGCACGGCTTTTTGCCATCAGCGAATTAATCATTTGTATCAATTTGCCGGTGCCGGTTTCTGCCATTTCCGTATAATGCCAAATGGATGCAAAAGATTTTTGGGCTTTTTTCCACTCATCATTTTCAGGATCGGGAATCTGCAATTTATTGACACGATTGCGTTCCATTTCAATTAATTGAATTGAACCGGAAATAGCGTTCAGCGGGTTGCGCAGGTTGTGAACTATCCCCTGAATCAACATGCTGAAAGCAGCATGGCGCTCCGCACGAATGAGTGCTTCGGTGCGTTCATCCACAATGCGTTCCAACTGCTGATTGTATTGGTGAATGGTATCCAGCGCATTTTTGAGCTGCAAATGGGTGCGCACCCGGGCAATAACTTCTGCTGTTTCAAACGGTTTGGTCACGTAATCCGATCCGCCGACTTCGAAGCCGCGAATTTTGTCTTCCACTTCGTGTTTCGCGGTTAAAAAAATGACCGGTATTTCCCGCGATGCCGGGTTATCCTTGATGCGCTGGCACACCTCAAACCCATCGATTTCCGGCATCATTACGTCCAGCAAAACCAGATCGGGCAGTTTTTTTTCGATGATTGTCAAAGCCTGTTTGCCATTTGTGGCAACGGCAATGTTATACCCGTGGTTGGACAAAATATTCCCCAGCAACTGAATATTTTTGGGAATATCATCCACAATCAAAATCAGTGAATTCTTTTTCCGCTCCGGCTGGCTAAGGTTGTTGCTTTGCATCTTTCCTCCTTGATAGATACACCATCATCCTTGATTGTTATCCTTCTTTAATGATTCGGCAAACATTTTGAGTATTACAGGATATTTTTCTAACTTTTTATTAAGTTCGTCAATCCGGAACGATTCGGCAAATTGCTCCACCTGCATTCCCCAATTGAACAACAGTGGCACGCTGTATTGCTCGCCATACGATTTCACTTCCGCGCCAAATCGCTGAATATCCATAGTTATGCAGGTATCGCTGACTTCTTTCCAATCTTCCATCATTCGCGATTGCATAATTTCCAACAATTTATTCAGCTCAGAAAATTCCTTTTCCGACCGTGTTTCGGCTAAGCTTTCCGGCAATTGATGCGGCGGATTTTCGGCTGTTTGCAAATCCGGAACCAGATCCAGATCAGGTATTTCATCCGGCAGTGCAACCGGTTGGGCGCTACTTTCTTCGACAGAAACATCCGGCAAAACCAGCCGGAATGTGCTGCCAAACCCGGGTTCGCTTTCCACCGAAATGCTCCCGTTCATTAATCCGGCAAATTTTTGGGCAAGCGCCAATCCCAAACCGGTGCCTTCGAACTCGCGGTTGGCGTCGCCGTTTTCCTGAACAAATGCGCCAAAAATGGCGTCCAGTTTTTCGCGGTGAATTCCGATGCCGGTATCGCTGATTTCGAATGTGAGGCGAAAGTGTTTATCCGGCTGTAACGCAATTTGCAACGCAACCCGGACACTTCCCGATGGTGTAAATTTGATGGCGTTGCCAATAAGATTCATCACAATCTGACGCAGCCGTGTTTCATCCAGCCAAAAAACGGGCATCGGATTTTCCGGTAAAATAATTTCAAAAAACAATCCTTTTTCTGTTGCCTGTGCGCGATAAAAATGGTCAAACTGATCCATAAATGATTTTAGATTTACCGGTTTCAGCTTTAATTCCATCGCACCGGATTCCATTTGGGAGAGATCGAGGATATCGTTTATCAGCGTTAACAGCCCTTTGCCGCTATCCTGAATTTCGCGGATATATTCCTGCTGGATGTGTTCCCGGGTAACGCCTTTGAGTAACTCGGAAAATCCCAGAATTGCATTCATTGGAGTGCGGAGTTCGTGCCCGACATTGGAGAGAAATTTGCTTTTTAGCTGATTGGCGCTTTCGGCATCCTCGCGCAAATTTTCGGATTCATCCAGCGCGATCTTCAACTCTTCAGATAGCATTTCCGCATTAAATTTTGAGCGGTTCAATTCTTTTTCAGCTTGTTCGCGTTCGCTGATTTCTTCGACAACCCGATCCAAAACCTGGTTGTAATGAATGGCAATTTGCCCGGCTTCTGTATATGGATCGATGGATGCGCGACTGCGGAAATCGCCGCTGGTGCGGTGTTCATTCATTTGCCGGAGCAAACCCATTGCCTCCGTACTCGCGCGGTGTTCGGAAAAATTGAGCCCGGTTATTTCCGCTTCGCGGGAAACGCGCATCGGTTTGATGCGGTTAGCCGTTCGCAGCAAAAAATAACCGGTACCAAATGACCAAATAAACGCGACAACTGCACCGGTCAGTTGAACGCCCAATTGTTCCGTCCGGGTCAAGCCGGTTCCCAGCTGTACAAGATCGCCAAAAATGGCGACGCACAGCGTTCCCCAAACACCACCAACACCGTGCACCGTAATGACGCTGAATACGTCGTCAATTTTCATTTTTTGAAGCAATTCGCTAAACACAAAACTGATAGCGCCGCTGATTAATCCAATAATTACAGCATCTTCCGCAGAAATGACATTGCAACTGGCGGTGATGCCAACCAAACCGGTAAGTGCACCGTTCATCAGTTCTTCAACCCGAGCGTAGCCCAATCGCATCCATGAAATTGCGAGTGCTGAAAGCCCGCCAAATGCACCGGAAAGCAAGGTAACCAACAAAATATTTGGCACGCTGGCGTTCATTTCTAACGTGCTGCCACCGTTAAAACCAAACCAGCCGATCCACAAAATCAGCACGCCGAGGGTTGCCATCGGCAAATCGTGACCGGAGATAGTGCATTTTTTTTCGCCAAAACAACCGATTCGCGGACCGAGCACCATCACCGCAGCCAGCGCAAACCAACCGCCAACAGAATGCACGACGGTGGAACCGGCAAAATCGCGGAATCCCAATTGCGCCAGCCAGCCGCCCGTTTCACCGGTTAGGGCACCGTTCCACACCCAATGCCCCATAAACGGATAAATGATGCCACAAATAATAATGGTCATCCAAATATAAAAAGAAAAGCGTAACCGCTCCGCAACTGCTCCGCCAACCAGCGTTGCAGCCGTTCCGCAAAACGCCATCTGGAAAAAGAAAAATGCAGTCGTTTTAGGATTTTCTGGTGTGCCAAACCAAAAATTGTCCATGCCAAACAATCCCAGATAGCTGGTACCAAACATAATTCCGTAGCCAAACAACCAGAAAACAGCAGCGGCGATACAAAAATCCACAAAATTTTTAATGGCAACGTTAATGCTATTCTTGGACCGAACAAAGCCGCTTTCCACACAGCAAAATCCGGCCTGCATGGTTATCACCAAAACGGCGCAGATGAGTATCCAAAATGTGTTCAGCATGTCCGCGTTGATCGTCATTGTTACCGACTTTCTTTGGGTCGTATCGGGACAAGATTTGGGTTATTCATCCCCGAAAGCTGGGTTTCTATTTTCCGAACCACTTCCGGGTAAGCTTTCAGCGTTGCGTTAAGTTCTTCAATTTGAAAACTGGCGGCGTATTTTTCAATTTTCTCGCCGTATTGCTGCAGCGATCCCACCAAATGGCGATTTCCCAACTGTTTGATATTTTGCCCAAACCGCTCGATATCCGATGTGATCATCGTTCCGCTGATTTCCTGCCAGTTTTCCATCATTTTTTGCAGGCGTTCCACCAATTGATAGGCAAGATCCAACGCTGCCTTATCCAATTTTTGATCAAAAGGCGAATGCTCTGTTTCGCTTTGCGGCGCAGAAGCGTTTTGCGGCTCCCGGTGAACCATCGTGTTTGGCAAATGATTTTTCAAAACGGTAAACAAATCTTTTCGCGATAGTGGTTTGCTCAAATACGTTTCAACACCGCATTCCAGCGCCTCGCGACGATCCTCCGACAACGCATTCGCCGATACCGCAATTACCGGGATATTGCAAAACAACGGATTCCGTTTGATTCGTTTGGTTGCTTCGGCGCCGTCCATTGTGGGCATTTTCATATCCATCAAAATTAAATCCGGGCGAACAACCTTCAGTTTGTTGAGGGCATCCACGCCATTTTTGGCTTCGATAAGATTCAGGTGGGTTCCGCCAATATATTCATGAATTAATGTGCGGTTGGCTTCGTCATCCTCAACCAACAAAATGGTGGAGCGGTGAAAACGAATGTCATCGGGTTCCCAATTTTGGGCATCAGCCGCGCCGGATTCACTCATTACGGATTTAGAAACGGGCACATCATTCAGCACAACACTAAAAGTTGTGCCTTCGCCGACGATGCTGCAAACGTTAATTTTTCCATTCATCAATTCAATTAATTTTTGCGAAATTGCCAATCCTAATCCGGTGCCGCCGTATTTGTGGTTGTCCTGCCCGTCTTGCTGAACAAATGCCCGGAAAATCTGCTCGGTCTGATCTTCCGGAATCCCGATGCCGGAATCCTGCACTGTCACCGTCAAACAAACAGAATCTGCTTCCGTTGCCGAAAATTCGCATTTCGCAGCCAGTTTGACAAAACCGTGATGGGTAAATTTGATCGCATTTCCAACCAGATTGATAAGCACCTGACGGAAACGCGTTTCGTCCAGCATAAAACGGGCGGGCAATTGCGGATCGGTTTCCAGAATAAATTGCAGCCCTTTTTGCGATGCAGGAAAACTGTGGATATCGGCAATTTCTTTTAACAGTGATTTTACATCTACCGGCTCATTTTTAAGGCACATGTGCTGCGCTTCTATTTTGGATAAATCCAGCACATCGTTGATCAAGTTCAACAAATTTTTGCCACTGACAGCAATATTGTTCAAATACCGTTGTTGATCGCTGTCTGTCACCATGTTTTTCAGCAACCCGGCAAAACCCAAAATAACGTTTAACGGGGTGCGCAGTTCGTGGCTGGTATTGGCTAAAAATTCACTTTTTGCCTGATTTGCGGCGTTCAACTCGGCGGTTTTTTCCGCCACTTTTTTGTTCAGGCTGTGCTGAAATTCCGCCAATTGCTGATCGCGTTGCTGAATTTCATCGAGCATCGCGTTAAATCCGTCGGTCAGATCGCCCAACTCATCGTGACTGGTTCGTTTCGCACGGATGCTAAAATCGCCGCTAAGCTTAACTTTTTCAATTACTTTTAGCAACTGCACCAGCGATGTAAAAACGACGGCTTCCAGTTTTGACGAGAATAAAAACGCCAGCAAAATTCCGGATGCTAAAATGAGTATCGCAGCAATTGCGAACCATGACAGCCGTTGATACAGCTGTGAGTGATCGAAAACCAGGCTCAATTTCCCAATAAATTTGCCGTTGGCAAATACTGGTTGTGTCACTCGCAGATCACTAAAAAAGATGCCGGCATCGCTATCGTAAGTCACAAGTTCATCATCGAAACCGGATTTTCCAACGACGCAAAAAACTGTGCCATCCGACGAAAAAAGCAACGCAACAGCCAGTTCTTTTTCTGCCTCCAGCGATTGCAACACCCGTTTTGCCGCCGCCCGATCAGCCGATAACATCGGTTTTGCAACAGCGTTGGCTATAAATTCAGCTTGTTTTTGAGCGTGGGGTAACGCGGTTTCTCTGTATGAATATATTTCGAGCAGGAAGAATGACACAGCATTAAAAACCAACACTGCCGCACTAACCATCACTGAAATGGATATTGTTTTGTATCGAATGGATGTTGGTTTCCACTTTTGCATCGAAAATACCTATTAACATTGAAACAACACAAAAGGGAGTACACGGAGAGTCGTTAAATGAAGTTTTTTCAATATTTTGGCGAAACAATCCCTGATCGCCGCTCCGTCTTCCCTGACCTTGCAATTACACATCTTCGGTTAAAATAGCGGCAACTTCAACATTTTGTTGATACAAATTTTTGAGAATCGCCTATTTATCTCGCAATGGCGAAACATAGAAAATCATGATGCTGTTATTGGTACAGCCGTTCGGTTGGCAAGTTTCGGTGGGATCAGCCATCAAAAAAATATCGAAATATGATTTTTTGCCAAATGACAGTAAAACTGAATTTACCGCACAGAACAAATTTTGGCAAACTAACGGCATATTTCTCGGCGGAAATTAATGCACCAGCGTGCTCTTCACCTGCTTCAAAATATCTTCGATCTGGAAAGGTTTGCTGAGATAGCCCAACGCACCGTTGCGCATAATTTCCTGTAATTCCTCACGCTTCGCAAATCCGCTGATAATAATCACTTTTTGATCATTTTTGCGTTTTTTGATCTCCAGAAACGCTTCTTTTCCACCCATTACCGGCATGCGCATATCCAGAATTACCAGATCAATTTCGTCCGCTTTCTGATCAAAAACCTCGACACCCTCTTTGCCGTTTTCGGCGGTGAGTACTTTAAAGCCGTGTGCCTCTAAAATTTCCTGCAATACGCTGCGAATGTTGTATTCGTCATCCACAACAAGAATGCAAGGTGCGGCTTTGCCGTTTTGCATCGGCGCGGCGCTGATTTTTTTCCCGGCGCTTTTGGCAGGTGCCTCAACCAGTGGCAAGTAAATCAAAAACGTCGTCGATTGTCCCGGAACACTGGTCACAAAAATCTCGCCCTTCAGCTCTTTAACGATATTATAGGCAACAAAAAGACCCATTCCGGCCGTACCGTCGTTTTTGATTTTGGTGGAAAAAAACGGTTTGAAAATATGCGGCAGCAACTCCGGCTTGATGCCGTTGCCATTATCGGTGAAGCGCATTTCCACAAAACTGCCGGGATTTAACGGATACATTTCCGGGCGAAGCAACCCGGTTTTGTCCACGGTTACTACTCGTGTGGTCAATTGAATTTGCGGGTTTTCCCGTTCGTTCAGCGCTTCCAAACTGTTTTGGGTGAAAATTTTGATCAGCCGGGCAAGTCGCCGGGTGTATAATTGCATCGCCGGCACGTCGTCAGAAAGTTCCATTTTGAACACAACGTGATCGCTGAGTTTTTCCTGAAAATGATCGACAACCTGCTTTATCAACTTGTTTAAACTAGACTTACGCGGTGTTTCAATTTCCGGTAAATCGTAATTCAGAAATTTACGGGTGAGCTGTTCGGTTTTGCCCAACGTGTTTTCCATCGCCGAAACATGTTTTTGCAACGTGTGATCCTGCGGCAACTGTTGGCGCATCAGGCTGACGTTTGGTACCATCACCGCCAACAAATTGTTCAGGTGGCGGCTGATCACGGTTGAAAAATCCGCAGCCTGATCCAGCATTTCGTTGCGCGCTTTCACCTGTTCGCGGAAATGTTGGGCGGTAACATCTACCGCAATCACCATTTTCAGCGTAAATTTTTGCTGCAGCGTCATCTGGCTGAAAAAAATATTCCACACATGCATCGCACCGTTTTGGATAAACAGCGGCGTGTGAAACGGCAGCAACTCGCCATCGTGAATGTTGTTAATGGCGTTATCGAACGATTCCTGCTGATCTTCCGGCAAAAAATGGGTGAATTTTTCACCGATCGGCGAGATATGCCCGAATGCCGTGTTTTGCAACGCGGTGTTGTTGGCGTGTAAAATAACGCCGCTTTCATCTAACGAAAAAATGTGCAGCGGTCCGCGATCAAAAAAATCGCCGAATTTGACCGGTTCAAAAACCTTGTGCAATCGCGCCTGCGACAAAAACCGCTGTTTGAGGTGGAAAAAATAATAATGCTGGAAAATCATCAGCGAAAGCAGCCCCAAAATTACGTTGACGGACGATAGCTGCTCGATGGTTATCGCATCTTCCTGCTGGCTGTAAATGACGCCAAATCCATACAAATTGCGCTGAATTCGCAGCGGAATGATGATCGTGGATTTTGCGCCAAACATTTTCCAGGGCAAATTTTGCAGTTCCGGCCGCGATTCTTTTTCGAGGAAAAACGCCCGTTCTTTTTTGCCCAATGCTTTGCGAATGGTGAAAAGCGTTTTTTTACCGGTTAAAAATGATTCGTAAATTTCGCGAGATTTTTCATCACTGGTTAGCAAATCGTCGCTTTTTTCTTCAGCATCAGATTTGATGTAAATAAATGCACCGTCGTAATTTATCTGCGATTTCAGATAGCGAAATGTAGATGCCACCATTTCGTCCGGCGATGCAAACCGGATCACTTCCTGTTGAAATTCGATCAATTCGGAGAGCACGTGAATCTGTTTCAGATACGCCTGAAAATGGTTGTCCAATGTATTCAGCGCCACTTTGACGGATTTTTTCAGCGCCCCCACATCTTCGGATAAATTACCGAGCCGGCTGATAACGGCTGCCGCATTTTCGATGTTTCCGAGCGTGCTCAAAATATTGTCAAAATGTGTATTAATATTCGACTGCATGTGGTCCGTTTGCTGCTTCATAATTTGCTACCCGATGGTTCAATGGTAAACATCTGCTTCTATTATCCGGCGTACGCCGTCATTCCCATTGCCGCCAGTTGGCGATCGTTTTTAAGTGCATGTTTTACACCACCCACCAATTCTTCAAATTCGCGTTCGTTAACAGGAAAAAGCTGGGTGAAATTGGCATCTAACCGGATGATGGCTTCCAAATTTATTGATTCCTGCCGCAGACAATGGGCAAGTAGGTTGCTCATATAAATCACCTGAATCCCGCGATAGACATCTGCTGAGCCGCTAAAATCCGCAGGGTAGTGGTGATACGTAATCATATTAACAAGAATTTGCGGGAATTGCCAACGATCAATTAAAATTCCGCCCACATCACCGTGGTTAAATCCCCATTTTTCTTGCTCTAACAGAAACAAATGTGTGTTGTTTTTTGCTGCGAACCGGGCTAATTCCAGATATTCCTGCCCTATGGCAACCGACAGCGCCACTTTTCCGATATCGTGAATCAGCCCGCCGACAAACAATGTATCTGCGATATTTAACGAAAATTTTCCCGAAAGCGACCGGCAAATAGCGCCAGTTAAAACCGCATGTTCCCACGCTGTTTGGAAATCGATCGCCAACCGTCCCGTAAATTGTTTGTAATAATGACGGAATGCAAAACTGACCGCAATATCGCGGATGAGGTTTAAGCCTAAAATAACAATGGCACGCTGGATATTCGCAATTTCCCGGGGGTAATTAAAATAACTGGAATTGGCAATGCGGAGCACTTCTGTGGTGAGGGTTTGATCGCCGGAAATGGCGGTGGCAATTTGCGACGCATTCGAATGCTCATCCGAACACAGGCGTATCACTTGCAATGCCGCAACTTTCGGCATCGGCAAATGCTCGATCTGCTTTACAATGGATTCCAGATCGTGTTTCACGGCTTCCCAAACCTTCCCAATCCTGTTGTGCAAAAATTCACCTGATATTCAATCCGCAGTTCCGGTTGACGCCGCCAACGCGTAATAATTCGTCAAAAAAACGGATTGAATGATCAGAATTACAAAAGGTAACGGCTGCGAATATTGATTGATTTTTCGCTGCCGTTACCTTTTGAACTATCGAAATTTTATGGACTGACTTTATCAGGAAGTTGGGAAGTTGCATTCGCCATTAAAACGCGCGAACGAACCCGAGGGCAAAAGTTAAACCGCTGTAATCTTCACTAAAACGCAGCGGTGAATCGAAATCGAGCGCCATGTAACGGACATCCGCAGAAATTGCCCATTCATCTGCCCACAAATAATCAACGCCGATTCCGGCGAAACCACCGCCGCCCAAATCCGCATTAATTGATGAAATGGAATCCCAAAACGACTGTTGATTTTCCATTCTCAAGCCGATTGCCGGACCCAATCCTGCAATCACATACGGCGAAATTGAGCTGGCCGGGCGATTGGTCAGGCGCATTTTCATCGAAAACCAAAAGGGCATCAGCAAACTGGTTTGGCTGATACCGGGAAGCCCGGCGCCAAAATAATCGTTTGCCGCATTTACACCGGTCGAGATCGGCAAAATATCCATATTAAACCCATACATGAGCCGGCCGGTGCCTTTCCGGAAATAGGAAATTGTGGAACCAAAATAGCCCGCGCCGGCAACAAATTGCACTTTCCCGTTTTGCTGGTCGAAATCTTGCCAGCTCATTTGGCTCGGTTGATGCACTTTGGTTTTGGCAAATCCGTTTGAGGCTTGCCCATACGCAACAAAACTGAACAGCGCCAAAAAGGCAATCAGTAAATTTAGCCGTTTCATATACACCTCTCGGTTTGATGAATATTTTTTACAAAATAAAGGTAGCTTACAGACTGTATTTATTGACTTTATTGCGCAACGTTCGCAGCGTAAACCCGAGTTTTTGGGCTGCTTTTGTTTTGTTATTTTCGCATTCCACGAGCGCCTGGCGGATAATTTCCCTTTCACAGGCCTCCAGTTTATCGCGATAGGACAGATCGTTGCGATCGTTAATAATTTGCAGCAGCGGCGAATTTATCGCCCGGCGGCCTTTCAGATATGGCGGCAAATCATCCGGTTCGATGCTGCCGCTATCGCACATCACCACCGCATTCTCGATGGCGTTTTCCAGTTCGCGAACGTTGCCCGGCCATTCGTACGCCATCAATATTTTACGCGCATCCGCGGAAATGGATTCTATTTTCCGTTGATCTTTTGCGGCATATTTTTTCAAAAAATGGTCGGTCAGCGGACCTACATCTTCCTGCCGTTCGCGGAGCGGCGGAATCATAATCGGGATCACGTTCAGGCGATAATACAAATCTTCGCGGAACAATCCTTCGCTCATTTTCTTTTCCAGATCGGCGTTTGTCGCGGCAATTAACCGTACATCCACTTCGATATTTTCCACGCCACCAACGCGGTTAAAGCGGCGTTCCTGCAGCACACGCAACAATTTCGCCTGCAGCGATAGCGGCAGTTCACCAATTTCATCGAGAAACAGCGTTCCGCCGTTGGCGATTTCAAATTTGCCCTGTTTCAATTTATATGCGCCGGTAAACGCGCCTTTTTCGTGCCCGAACAGTTCGCTTTCCAGCAAATTTTCGGGAATCGATGCGCAGTTGATTTCCACCATTTGGGCTTCGCTGCGCTTGCTTTGGTAGTGGATTGCCCGGGCAATCAGCTCTTTTCCGGTGCCGCTTTCGCCGCGCAACAGCACCGTTGCGTTGGCGCTGGCCACTTTGGCAACTTTCTGGAAAACCTGCTGCATTCTGCCGCTAACACCAACAATATTTTCGAAACGGTATGTTTTGGTGATTTTGGATTTCAGCTCCTGATTTTCCTGTTGCAGGCGCTGTTCATCCAAAGCCCGCCGCAAAATGATCAGCAATTCATCCAGATTGATCGGCTTGGTGAGATAATCGTAAATGCCCATTTTCATTGCATTTACGGCGTTTTTCACTGTGCCGAAAGCGGTCATCATAATAATTTTGACATCCTGCCGCTGATCCAGCAACATTTTGGAAAGCTCCAGTCCATCCGTATCCGGCAGCAAATAATCCATCAACACCACCTGAAATTCGCCTTTTTTGAACACGCTTTGAGCCATCCGCGCGTTTTTGGATTTGGTGATGTCAAAGCCTTCATCTTCCAGAATTTCCGCCAAACCGTTCAAAGTATTGATGTCGTCTTCTACAACTAAAATTTTTTCTTTAACAGAAATTTTTTGTGTCATTTGTTGTGGGTATCCGTCTGTGAGCGTGTTTGCATCCATTTATACAAAGCCATATTTTTATTCAACTTACAACAATCATTTGGATTGAATCCAATCATCTGAAATGATCCGGTTGCCCGTGGTCATTCGCCGAATGTTTTAATCTACAACGAAAAATAAGCAAAATCAATTCCACTAATGGGGTATTTCCGTAATTTACAAACGGTTGGGCGATCGCCCGGTTGATTATTCACGAAAAAGTTGCTATGTTTAGCTTTTGAAAATCAGCTATCGATGCGAATCAAAACGCAGAAAGGGACAAAATGCCATTTATTCCGTTATCGGATGTTGAACCGCGCGAAATCATCCCCGGATTTCACGGACGGCTGGTGCATGGGGAGCGGATGACGTTTGTGTATTGGAACATCGAAAAGGATGCCGTTTTGCCCGAACATTCGCACGAAAACGAGCAAATGAGCATGTTGGTGGACGGCTCATTCGAGATGACGCTGGACGGCGAAACCCAGACGCTAAAACCCGGAATTGTGGTAACGATTCCATCAAATGTGCGACATTCCGGCAAGGCATTGACGCCCTGCGTAATTGTCGAAATGTTCAGCCCGGTTCGCACATACAGTTAATAAACCTAATAAAATCATGACTATAGAAAAAACATTGAATGAACAAACGCTGGCAATCGCTGCGCTGAAACTTGCGGAAAATGATGCGGATTTCGCAGGCATCATCGAACGGCACGGCACGCCGCCGTTGTGGGCGCGCGAACCGGGATTTGCCACGCTGGTGCACATCATTCTGGAACAGCAGGTCTCGCTGGCATCCGCAAAAGCTGCATTCGACAAATTGTCTGCGACCGCCGCACCGCTGAAGCCGGAAACCGTGCTCCCGCTAGATGACGTAACGATGAAAGCCGTCGGCGTCAGTCGCCAGAAAGCGCGGTATTTACGCCATTTGTCCGAATCGATTTTGAACGGCGAGCTGGATTTGGCAAGGCTGCACCGTGAAAGCGACGCATTTGTGCACACGGAATTGCAGAAAATAAAGGGCATCGGTAACTGGACAACCAGCGTGTATTTGCTGATGGCGCTGCTGCGCCCGGATGCCTGGCCGGTCGGCGATCTGGCGCTGGCAAAAGCGTTGCAGCGACTCAAAAATCTGCCAAAATTACCCGACGCCGCACAGTTGACTGAGTTCGGCGAGCAGTGGCGACCGTTCCGGGCAGTGGCTGCCCGGTTGTTGTGGCATTTTTATCTCAGCGAACCGAAAAATTAACCGCAGGTGAAACCAAATGAACAGAGCAGAAGCCTACCAATTATTGACCGAATACACCGAAAAAGATGCACTGATCAAACACGCGCTGTCCGTTGAAGGCGCGATGCGGGCGTATGCCGAAAAATTTGACGAAGATGTGGAAGCCTGGGGCATCGTCGGGTTGCTGCATGATTTTGATTACGAAAAACACCCAACGCAGGATGAGCACCCGTTTGTCGGTGCGGAAATTTTGCGCAAAAAAGGCTACCCGGAGGCGTGGGTTCGCGCGATTCTCGGGCACGCCTCATACAGCGGCGTTCCCCGCGATACGCTGATGGCCAAAACCCTGTTCGCGGTGGACGAGCTTTGCGGGTTTATCACTGCCGTGGCGTATGTGCGACCGAGCCGCAGTCTGGCGGAAGTATCGGTCAAATCCGTGAAAAAGAAGCTGAAGGACAAACGGTTCGCCGCTGCAGTCAGCCGGGAAGATATTCAGCAGGGAACGGAAGAATTGGGGGTGGATTTGGATGCGCACATCGATTTTACGATCAAAGCGCTGCAGCGGATTTCGGACGATCTTGGGTTGTAATACAGTAGAGGCAATTCATGCATCATCAGTAGAGGCAATTCATGAATTGCCTCTACGACGAAAAATAGTGACGATCAAATCTAAATTTTCGCGACTTTGGATGAAACAGCAGGTTGCGATTTTCCGAACAGCCGCCCTTTCACGGAATCGAGAAACGGCGCGATGGTCGGCATCGGATCTGCCAACCGGAAATGCGGCAGCACCTGCGGTTTGGCAATGCTTTTCAGATATTCAAACAATGTAATTTCGTTCAACGCCTTCAGTTCTTTATAGGCCAGCCAGTCACGGCGCGGAAACCAGAGCGTCACATTTTCCTCAAATTTTTCAATTTTGGGCACCTGCAATCCGGTCAGGTGGCAATAAATCACCCAATCGGTTTCCATGCCGCATTGCACCAGCAATTCATGCGCGGCGGTAATGCGCGGATTGCATTCGATGAGTTTCCATTTGTTATCGCGCAAATCTTTTTTGAACTCCACATTGCCAAGCCCTTTTAGCCCCATTCCCCGAAAAAACTGCATCCCTACTTTCGCGACTTCGGGATCCCAGCGCGTGACGTGGTAGCAGCCCTGCCCGTTGTTTTTGGGGAAGCGGCGAATCACCGCTTTGGTGAAATGAAACAGCGGGTTATCATCTTTATCGAGATAGGTGTAATAGCTGGCAAGCTGCGTGTCCGGTCCGGGAATCATTTCGCTGACGATCACTTTTTGCTGTTTGGCAAGCGCCTGGTCCAGCCGCATGCGCAATTCATCCCAATTATCCGCGAAAAACAGCTTTTCGCCGTTGAACGCTTTTTGGAACAGGTGCGAGTGCTGCGGTTTAACGATGGTCGGGAACATGATGTCGTGCGGATCAATTTTTGCGATGTCCGCTTCCGAATCGACCACGGCAAATTTGGGCACCGGAATACCGATATCGCGGGCTTTTTCCATCGTGCGGCGTTTGTTGAGCATTGTTAAATGCACATCGGGAATGGAATCGTCTAAAATGTAGCGTTTGGCGAGTTGCTGATTGTATTTCGCGAGAAATTCCAGCCCATCGTCGTTGCAGGGCATAATCACGCTGCCGGTCAGTTCCGGCAAAGGATTGTCCAGCAAGTGTTCTCGCCAGTTATCCGACACACTTTTTTTGTCGGAAAACGGGAAAACTTTGGTGGCAAATCGCGTAAAGGTGGCGCAGTTATCTGCCTGCACCATCAGATACACCGGGATGCCCCGGCGACCCAGATTTCGCGCAACTGCCAGCGCATTCGACGATCCGCCCAAAACCACGACGGGTGTTTTATCCGATTGTTTGAGAAACATCTCTGTTCCTTTTTGGGTTAAAATCCGTTTTGATTATCACTGATTTTTGAATCAGAAAATTCGAACATCAAATTAATTTCAGAACGCTCACATGCGTTCCCTACGGTAATTGCATATTTTTCAATAGATTACGACTGACTGAGAATATACGCGATGATCTGCTGCGCCACATGCGCCACTTTGTCCGGCTCGCTGATGAGATAGTGGTGGTGCAGTCCCGGATTCGTGTTCACTTCGCCGAGCACGCCGCCGACTTCCGCCAGCGGTTTGGTAATGTCCGGCGTCAGCACGTCCACACCGGACAGCTTCAATTTAAAAATTCGCGAAATTTCCGCGCCGGTTTTTACAATCGACGGGTGGATAATGTCGCGAACCGTTTCGTTTTCGCTGCTGCGATTCTGGTTGGACACCGTTTTCACCGAAACGGATTCGCCTTTCGGCAGCACATCGCCGAGCTTTTTGCCGATGCTGCCGAGATGCAGTTCGCTCTCGAAATCGACAATCAGCGGGCAAAGCGCAGTGATCGGTTTCCCGCTCAATCGCGATTCATTTTCGCGGAGCATCAGCGTGCGAATGTCCGATTTGCCATCGCCGGTGACGTGCGGCGGATTTCTGCGCACCGCGTCGATCAATTTACCGTCGAGATACAGCAGCCGGAACGATTCACCGGCAATTTCCCGCTCAATCAGCAATTGGCGGCTAAACGTTCCCGCCCATAGCGAGGCGCGTTTCAACTGATCCATCGTGCGGATTTTGGTGGTGATGCCGTTTCCCGCACCGCTGCCGGCCGCCGGTTTCACCACACAGGGCGTCTGCGATTCCTGAATGAATTTCCAGGCTTTGTCCAGCGATTGCAGCTTGTATTCCAAAAACGGCTGAACCGGATACCCGCGATCGGTGAGCATCGAATACACCAGTGGTTTGTTGCCGGCGATTTTCAAAATCAGGTGATCGTCCAGTTGCACTTTGCCGCCTTGCACAAAAGTGTATTTATCGCCGATGGAAATGCGGCTGTAACCGTACCCAATATCTTCAATAATTGCGCCCATTGCGGCGGCGGTATCCTGCCACAGCTCGTTGTAAAACTGGTTGCGCAACGCATCGTATCGCGGCGTGTTCACCACCCGGTGATCGTTGAGGTAGCGCCGCACGCGCCAGTAGCCGACCGAAAGTTCACCTGTCCATCGATTCATCGTTTATTCTATCCAAAACCGCCGCGCGGTATGTTTTCGCGTCAGAGCAACGCGGTTTTTCGCGCGATCTAACACATTTTAAATTAATCAGTTACAATGCCGCAGATTAATGATAATCCCTGTTTCGACATTGATTAAGGTCACACTCTGCTGCATGCGTTCTTTTCGGCGCACCGGATTGCGGAAAGCGAATCCCGTATCAGCGAAATCCGGTTCACCAAACAGCCACAAAAACGTTGGGATAGCAGCATTTAGACTCTATATTTCGACAGAAATATGCATTTTCATTAGCCTTTTATACATTCGTGAATTTCCAGCGGAGCCGAACGCCACGCCGATTGCCAATCTCGTATGAAACCCGTGGATACCAATTTTTTATCGCAATGACAATTTATCCGCTCAAACATACAATTTTGTTAAGTTTATGTGAGGATTTTCTCTCGAACAGGGTTTATGATTCAGTGGTTTTTTAAATTGGCGAACCAACAAACAATTGTACTCCGCGATTTTGGTAATTGGCAGAACCATCGCGACCGTTCCCTACGATTTTTGAAAAGAACATTTTTACCTATAAATAACGAATTAATAAATATTTACCAAAAAGAAAACTATGGAAAATTCGAAACGAATTTTAATCATCGAAGATGATCCCAACATCGCCAGCGTGATCGAAATTCACCTGAAAGATTTGGGTTACGATCTGCACTGCGCATACGACGGGCAAGCCGGATTGCAAAAAGCGCTGGAAAACGATTACGCATTGATTATTCTGGACTTAATGCTGCCAAAACTTGGCGGGCTGGAGGTGTGCAAAGGCATTCGTGATCACAACAAATTTACCCCTATTCTGATGCTCACCGCCCGCACGGAAGAATTGGACAAAGTGCTCGGGCTGGAAGTGGGTGCGGATGATTACATCACGAAACCATTCGGGATTCGCGAATTTATCGCACGGGTGAAAGCGATTTTCAGACGCATCGAAGCCGATAAAAAACAAATGGTTGCGGACGGCGAACGCACCCAACTGGATTTCGCGGAGTTAAGCATCGATCTCGATCGCCGAAAAGTGACCGTAGCCGGTCAAATAGTCGAGCTGACCGCGAAAGAATTCGATTTACTCTCGCTGTTCGCTAAAAATCCCGGCAAAACCTACAATCGCCATGCGCTGCTGGACATGGTTTGGGGGTATCAATACGATGGTTACGATCACACGGTGAACTCGCACATCAACCGGCTGCGCAATAAAATTGAGCGCGATCCGGCAAATCCACGATTTATCAAAACGCTGTGGGGTGTGGGTTACCGCTTTTCCGAAGCTTCGGAGCTGGAATCATGAAATTTTGGCAAACGTTTTACGGCAAACTTTCCGGCATTTTTTTGCTGCTACTGGTTGTGATGGGGCTGACGCTGATGTTCATTACCATTTCCGCATCGCGGAATTTCCAGAGCCAGACGGATCAGCAGCTCAACAAAAATCTGGCGAAAAATATGGCGCCGGAACTGCTCCCGGCAATGACCGACAGCCTGAATCTCGCGGAAATGGAGCACTTGATCCACTACATTATGGTGCTCAATCCCAAAATCGAAATTTATGTATTGGATAGCACGGGCAACATTCTGGCGTTTTTCGCCGAGCCGCACAAAAAAGTGCAGCAAAACGCGGTCAACCTCGATCCGGTGATGCAGTTTTTGGGGCAGTCCGGCAACAATCTGGTTCTCGGCGATGACCCGCGACATCCCTCCCGGCAGAAACCGTTTTCGGCTGCGCCGGTGAAAATCGGTGCGCAATCCGGCTATCTGTACATCATCACCGAAAGCGAACAATTTGATACCACGGCATCCGTTTTGCGGGGCGATTTTCTTACCCGGACCATTGCCAAAGGATTGTTGCTGAGCATCCTCGTTACCGGCGTGATCGGTTTGATTTTGTTTGCGCTACTCACGCGGCGCATTCGCCACATGAACGAAGTGGTGCAGGATTTTGAGCAGGGGCAACTGAAACGGCGGGTGGGAAAATCCGCATCCGACGAAATCGGGCAACTTGGTATCTCGTTCAACCGAATGGCCAATACCATCGAAGCCAACCTCGCGGAGCTCAAAAAAACCGACCAGCTTCGCCGGGATTTGATCGCCAACGTGTCGCACGATTTGCGCAGTCCGCTGGCGTCGATCAAAGGTTACATCGAAACGTTGCAAATCAAAGAGGCGCAACTTGATCCGGAAGAACGGCAGAAATACCTCAATATTTTATTGAACGTGACCGGCTCGCTGAACCAGCAGGTGGAACAATTGTTCGAGCTGTCGCGGCTGGACGCCATGCAGGTACAGCCGGAACTGGAGCCGTTTGCGCTGGGCGATTTGGTTCAGGATGTGATCATGAAATTCAACGTGACGGCGGAGAAAAAGGGCATCCGGCTACGCGCCGATGTGCCGGGCGGGTTGCCGCAAGTAATGGCGGATATCGGGCTGATCGAACGCGCGCTGTCCAATTTGATCGACAATGCCATTCGTTACACACCGGAAAACGGCACTGTAAAAATTGAGGTAGTGAAAGCCAAAAATCATCTGCGTGTAGAGGTTTCCGATACCGGTGTGGGCATCGACGAACAGGATTTGCCACTGATTTTCGATCGTTTTTATCGCGTGGAAAAAAGCCGCGCACGATCCACCGGCGGCGCCGGATTGGGTTTGGCGATCACCAAAAAAATTATCGAACTGCACAACAGCGCCATCCGTGTTTCCAGCCAACGCAATGTGGGCACCACGTTTTCGTTCGATTTGGCAACGTATTGAGGTTTTATTATTAATAATGTTATGTTGAAGCGAAAGTAGCGGCAATTCATGAATTGCCACTACTTTCTAATTTGCAATATTTTCAACAGCTTACAGCGTATATTTCCGACCCTTGTTCACTTCTTTCAAATAATCCATCAGCGGCGCGAAATAGTTGAGCATGGCTTTGGCACTCAGCTCTTCGCCGAGTTCTTCCTGCATCAGTTTTCGCCAATCTTCGCTGGCACCTTTTTTCAAAATGCCGTTCAAAAATTCGCCGACTTCTTTGCTGCCGTAATAATTGGTGGCACGCGGATCCTGTTTCAATATTTTGGTGGCGATGTGGTTGTGCAACTGGAACAACTGCACATACGACAGCGCGTAATCGTAATATTGCGCCGCATCGTTGCTGATGTGCGTTTTGGATGCCGCATCGCAATATTCCTCGCCGCGCTCGCCCGGCGGAACGATGCCCTGATACTGCTTTTTAAGCTCCCACCATTTGGCGTTGTACTGGTCTTTCGGCAAATTATTGGAATACAATTCGTGCTCAAATCCGGTCATCACACCGGCAGAAAACGGGATAAAAACAATGTAATTCAGCGCTTCTTTGAGCAACTGCTGCATTTCATCGGTTTTCAGATCCGGCTCGATCAAATTGAGGTGCGCCATGAACGGCTTTTGCATCGCAGCCAATCCCAACAGGCTGCCAACGGCTTCGTGAAACGCGCGGTTAGCGCCTTCGCGCAGCAGCGGCGGCACGTCCGGATTGGTGTAAGCTACGTAATAATATATGTGTCCGAGTTCGTGATGGGTGGTTTCGTACCAATCCGTATTCGGAACCACGCTCATTAAACAGCGAATGTCATGTTCCAAATCCATGTGCCACGCGGATGCGTGATTGTTCTTTTTATGATCCGAACCTTCCGGCAACGGATACAGGCTGGAGAGCTCCCAAAAACTTTCCGGCAATTCCTCAAATCCCATGCTGATGTAAAAACGTTCAGCTTGCTCGATGAGCCATTTGTCGCCTTTTTCCGCCAAAACGTTATCGAGATTTAGTCCTTCAACCTCGACCATCGCGTTCCAGTCCTGTCCCCAGCGGTTGGGCAGCCAGTGCGCCGGCAGATAATCCGGCACATTTTTCATGCGATATTTTTTGGCAAATTCGTATCGTGCATACGTATGCAATTCGCGATACAGCGGCATCACATCGGCGATCAACTGTTTGTTGAGGTCAACCATTTCCTGCGTCGTCATGCCGTACGATGACACCTGATAGGCAAAATAATCGTCATATCCGAGCGCCTGAACGGTTTCGTTGCGCAGTTTTTGCAGATTCGCCAAACCGTCTTTCAGCGATTTGCCGACTTCTTTGCTGGCTTCCCACGCGGCGAGGCGTTTGGATTCATTCGTTTCCGTTTTCAAAATATTGTCAATTTCGTTGGTGGAAACGGATTCGCCGTGAATTTGAAAATCAAATCCGAACAGGTTTTTATTCTGCTCCGCTTCCGCAGCGATGCGGGCTTTGACCAAATCCGGCACTGTTTGCGGATTGTTTGCAGCGGCATACAACACAGCTTCTAACTGCTTGATTTGAATAGGAGTTAGCTGATCTTTGCTTTTCAGTAATTCGCGGGCAGTTTCGATATTTTCTTTACTTCCGGTGAAATTTGCCAGCGCTTCGTTTGCGGCTTTGGTTGCTTCCTCTGCGCTGTTGTCACCTTCGACAATGTAAATGTTGGAATGCCACTCCGCTTTCGCGGATGCGTAATACAGCTTTTGAAATTCCGTTGTATAGCTATCCAAAAATTGCTGGGCTTGCTGCGGCACATCGGCGCAACCGATGAGCACCAAGCCAGCCAAAAGCAAAACAATACGTTTCATGAAAGGCCTCCGGTAATTGGGTTTATTCCGTTATTTGGCGGCTAACGGGTCATAAATTTACCGGTGCGCAGATGATTTCGCAAGTGCTGTGTTGGAAAGTGGGTAGCCCATAACGAATCAGCGCAGCAGCAACGCTTTTTTAACGAGATGGATGCCCGTCTCCGTTTGCAACCGGTAAAAATAAACCCCGGAAGCTAGGTTTTCCGCGACAAATATCACCGAATGCTCACCGGCAGTAAACCTTCCGCTGGCGAGCGTGGCCACTTTCTGCCCGGAAATATTGAACACACTCAACTCAATTTGCATCGGTTGCGCCAAAGTGAATCCAATCGTGGTTTGCGGGTTGAAGGGATTCGGATACGCATCGCGTAACACCACAGTTTGCGGTAGTAAATCATCGTCCGGCAAACTGGCGGGCGTGGTGATCAGCGCCAGCGAATCCAGCATTTCCGGCACTTTGGATGCCTGATGGTAATATCCCATAAACGTTGCCACTTCCGGCGTGGCGTAGCTGCCCAAATGCGCCACAAATTCCGGCGATGCGGTTTGATAGTAAACTTTCACGGCAATTTGATAGGTTTCGCTGCGCTGCAATTCGCCGATGCGATAAAAAATACTGTCCGCGCCGGTGCCCTCGGAAACGCTGCTCCGGTTGAAATTCGGATCGCTCGCCGCTGCGCCAAAAATTGCGGTGGTATCGAAATATGCGCCCTGCGCCGTGAAACCCTGCGGCGGCAGCCGGTTGTCTTTCAAATATTGATGTCCGCGCAGCAAAATGTGGGTAACGTCGCCGTTCACGTCGCCCATAACGCTTTGATAAATCTGAACCTGGTCATCGTCTGTTATCAATTGATGATGCGGCTCAAAGGGTGATTCGAGATCGTCAATTTGTCCGGTTTGCGGATCGAAAGCGCCGGATTCGAACAGCACATCCTCGCTGTCATCCGTTACAGAAAGGTAAATCCACGCCCGCCGACTGGGGAATCCGGTGGGAAATTTGTGCCCCGCCAAATTTTCGATTGCAACAGCAATTTGCAGCGAATCGTCATCTGTCCAGCGATAATCTGCGCTCAGTCGGATGGTCTGGTTTTGGAGCATCCGGCGGGTGCGGGCGATGGTGCTGTCAAACTGATCTGCAGTTGCCGTTACGCCAATTTCCGCGCCGTGCGATTTCAGCATATTTAACATAAACGTGTTCCCGCCAACAAAATAATGCAGAAAAAACGGCGATTGATTCGCCAGAAAAAACGGGCGGTTGGAGATCGTTACCGGATAATCCGTTGCGGGCATGTGGCAGGTTTGGCATTCGACATTTTGTGCGGGATAAACGCTGTTTTTCCACTCCAGATACGGCGTTTGCTCGGGAAATTCGCCGATAATTTGCCCGCCATCATCCAGCGTTGGCGTGAACAGCGTGTGGCAGGTGGCGCAAATTTCCGAGCGAGTCATTTGCGCACCAAATTGCGGTGAATAATTTACCGTTGTTTGCATCGGCGTGCCCAGCATATTGTGATACGGGCCGTAAATTATCCGGTCATTTTCGATAACGTAGTGACCGGAAAAACTGCTGTCTGTGCCCAATCCGACATCTTTTATTTGATGGCAGGTGGTGCAACTCACCCCGTCCATCGCCAGCGGATCGGCAGCCATTTCCGCAATTGAATAAAATGCGGCGCCGTTGGCATGCGCTTCGGTGCGGCCCATCGGCGCGTGGCAGGTTGTGCACTTATCTTCGATGACGGCTTGCAGCGCGGGATTTTCCGCCACTTCTGCGCTCACTTTCGCCCGGAACAGCGGATCTTTTGCGGCGTTTGCCATCATCGTCGATCGCCAAAATGTCGGCGGGGAAATATCTTCGCCGGTGGGGCTCACCAACGCATTAAGATTTGGCTCGCCGGGCGTGTGGCAAAGGGCGCAATTGCCCGATCCGCTAAAAATTGTTGAGGAATCCGTCGGCAAACTTTGCCCGAAAATCGGTGTCCAAATTAAGATTGTTAACAGGCTTAGGTAAAATCGGTTCTGTGTCATTTTGCGGCTCTCGCTTTTCGATGGTAGTTTTAGAACAGCACGTTTATCTGGTTTAAATTTTCGTCAAATGTTCGGCGAATCAAAGCTAAAAAATACATATTTATATTTGTCGATATATTTAAATATTCGGAAAATTCTATTGTAAATTTATCGGAAATCGTACTAAATTTCATTCTGCAACGGATTTGGAATTTTCAGAAGAAACAGATTGAATCATCAACAAAATCAAATAGTTACATTAAATGAATCGTCAATTTTTGACGGAGGAAATATTATGCGTCGCAAATTCAGGATGTTTATTTTTCTGATTGTCAGCAGCACCTTTTTGCACAGCCAGGTGATCTACAAAAGCAAAAGCACGGTGGATTTTACTGACATCGGTTTTTACAGCGTGGAACAATCGACCTGGACAACCGCCGAGCAAATGCGCAGCGATGAAAAAACCGAATTCAAAGGCAAAGGCATCATCAAAGGCACGCTGGCGAAAATTTTTCTGCGCTCCGGCGAAACCGGGCAAATTTTGCAGCCGCTGCAAAAACGCATTGTCGGGCTGGATCACAAAAAGAAGGAATTTTGGGTGGATGATATTACCCAAATCAACCTCGACAGCCTGAAAAACATGACCGAAATGCCGGACGAAACAGATGAAGCGATGGAAGAGCCATCAGAAGAAACACCCGAAGCGGAAGCCGAGGAAAGTGATTTCGAGATCATCCGCAGCGAATTTTCCGTTGAAAAAGCCGGCGAATCTAAATCTGTTAACGGCTTCGATTGCGAGCTGTACAATGTGGTTTGGGTGATGGAATGGCGGGTAAAATCCACCGGCGAAACCGGAACAGACAGCCTGCACACCGCCGTTTGGACAACGCCGCAAACCGACGACATGCGCAAAGCGCAACAAATTCAGTCCGATTTTGCCATGACCGAACTTGGCGCAATGGGCATTGATATGGAAGAAATCGAGCGGGAAAACGTGCTCGGTTTGCACTGGCTGCAACTGCTCGGACAAATCAATCAGGAACGCAGCCAAAAACCCACTGCCGATTCGCCGGAATGGGTGAACGAACTGCAAAAACTGGAAGGCTACCCGATTGTGGTGGATGGCAAATATTTCGTGATTCGCCCAAAAACCGAGAGCGAGCAAGCTGAGGAAGAATCATCGGGTGATCCGACCGACGTGAAAGGTGCCCTCGGCGGTTTCATGAAAAAGAAAGTTTTCGGGAAAAAGAAAAAAGAAGACAGCGGACCAAAACCGGTTTTCGCATGGACCAACGAAGTGTTCGAATATCGCACGGGCGAAACGGGCAGCGAGCCGTTCGAAATTCCCGGCAAATACAAAGAACGCAAACAAAAAAATTAGCGACTCCTGCTGTTGCGCGAACACCTGGCGAAAACGGCTTTTTCAAAAATCAACGGCTTTTGCGGACGCAAAGCAATGGGATATGTGCATAAAAATTGCTAATTTCCCCGCGAATTTGAAAATAAACTGTTGCGAAACACGGAAAAAAATTACCGGAGAAGCTAATGAAAAGCCGTTTTCTTCAATTATTTATTGTGCTGACTGTTGCTGTTTTGGTTGCGTTCGCCGATGAACAACCGGACTGGCGCACCGATTACGAGAAATCGGGATATCTGGAAACGCCACGCTATGCGGCAACCATCGATTATTGTCAGCGATTGGCTGCGGCTTCGGATTGGGTGCAGTTTGCCAGCTTCGGCAAAAGCCCACAAGGTCGCGATCTGCCGCTGCTCATCGTGGATAAAAACGGCAATTTCGATCCGGCGGCGGTGCGCAAATCGGGCAATCTGGTGCTGCTCATCCAAAACGGCATTCACTCCGGCGAAATCGACGGGAAAGATGCCAGCCTGATGCTCATCCGCGAAATGGTCATCACCAAAAAACTGGCGCATCTGCTGGACGGCGTGACCGCCATTTTTATCCCCATTTTTAATGTGGACGGGCACGAAAACGTCAGCGAATACAACCGGCTGAATCAAAACGGACCGGCGGAAATGGGCTTCCGCGCAACTGCGCAAAATCTCAATCTCAACCGCGATTTTCTGAAAGCAGAATCGCCGGAAATGCGCGCATGGCTGCAATTGTTCAACCAATGGCTGCCCGATTTTCTGGTGGATAATCACGTAACAGATGGCTCCGATCACCAATATGTGCTCACCTACGGCGTGGAAACCAACGATAACGTTGCCGAACCGCTGCGCCGCTGGACAACCGGTGTGTTCCAGCCCAAAATAGAACAGCAAATGCTGGCGGATAAACAGCCGGTGATGCGCTATTTTTCCATGAAAGAACGTCCGGAAATCATCAACGGCGTGGTGATGGAGCCATACAGCCCGCGCTATTCCACCGGGTACGGCGCAGTGCAAAACCGCGTATTTTTGCTGGTGGAAACCCACGCACTGAAAGATTATCGCACCCGCGTTACCGGCAATTATCTGCTGATGCAACATTTGTTTGAATTGCTAAATTCAGAAAAAACAACGTTACAAAGTATCAATCGCGAAACCGATGATATCACGGCAAGGCAACTTTCCGGCACAACACTGCCGCTGGATTACGTCGTAAATTATCGCGATACGACGTGGGTGGATTTTTTGGGCATCGATTACGATATGGTGCCCAGCGACATTTCCGGCAGCAATTGGGTGAAATACAACGGAAAGCCGCGAACGATGCGCCTCCCCTCATTCCAGCATTCCGATATGAGCGAATCCGCCGAAATGCCCTTTGCTTACCTCATTCCCAAAGAATGGCAATTTCAAATTGAAACGCTAAAAGCGCACGGCGTGGCTGTGCAGTATTTGCAAAAACCGCAACAATTGTCGGTGCAAAGCTATCGATTGAATAATCCGGTGTGGCGTTCCCGCCCGTTTGAGGGACATTTGATGGTCAGTTTCACACCGGAAACCATCAACCAAACCCGCGATTATCCGGCGGGAACTGCGGTAATTTTGATGAACCAACGCACCAATCGCGTGATTGCCGCGTTACTGGAACCGCATGCGCCGGATTCGTTTGTTCGTTGGGGATACTGGAACACCATTTTCGAGCGGAAGGAATATGGCGAAGATTACGTTTTGGAAGCCATCGCGCGGGAAATGATTGCACAAAATCCCGAACTAAAAAATGAATTTGAGGAAGCGTTGGCCAACGATCCGGAAATGGCCGCCAATCGCTGGTCACGATTGTATTATTTTTACGCCAAAACACCGTATTTTGAAGATTTGGGCATTTATCCGGTGGGCAAATTAATGAAAGCAACAGCATTGCCACTGGTTACCGAGTAATTTTTCAGGCTAAGACTAAGACAAACTGTTGATTTCCTTAGCCTTAGCCTCAACCTTTGCCTTTATTTTCCCGTTTTCCGCTCAAAAATCTCCCCGGCGATGTGGTGCAAAAATACCGATCCGGCAGTGCCCACATTCAGCGATTCCGCCTGCCCGAACTTCCAGATTTTCACGGTTAAATCCGCAATTCGCTGGGTTTCCATGCTGATACCGTGCGCCTCGTTGCCCAAAATAAGCGCCACCGGTTTGCGGAAATGGGTGTCCTGCAAAATTTTCTTTGCGGATAGCGAACCGGCAACCAGCCAAAAGTTATCTGTTTTCATTTCGGAAAGCGTTTCGGTAAAATTTTCTGTGGTAAAAACCCGCAGCCGGAAAATAGAACCCATCGATCCGCGCAGCACTTTGGGATTGTAGGCATCGACACAATCCGGTGAAAGCAAAATGGTATCAACCCCGTACCAATCCGCGCTGCGGATGAGCGTGCCCATATTCCCGGGATCGCGAATGCCTTCCAGCGCCAGCACAAATTTGGATCGCTGCCAGTTCGGGCGACGAAAATGGGTTTCGGGAATGCGCATCACCATCAAAATGCCCTGCGGCGTATCGGTATCAGCCAATTTGTTGAAATTGCCGTCGCTGAGGGTGCGCCACTCAATTTTCTGGTATTGAAACGTATCCTCAAAATTGGTCCAGCGGTCGGATTTAACAAATGCTTCCGTGGCAAATGCGGCTTCAATTTCCCATCCGGAAGTCAATGCTTCCTGGCAAAGCCGCGTTCCTTCAACGATGCACATCCGCATTTCTTGTCTGCTCTTATTTTTTTTCAGCGGCAGGTAATTTCGCCAGGTTAATCCCATCTAATGCCTCGATTCTGTATTTTCTTTTTGTCAATTTCTATTTTTGCGGTTCAAAGTTAGTGCGTAATCAGCCGTTTAAAAAGCAAATTTACACGAAGCTGTTTTGCGGGTAAATCGTTTAATGGCAGGCAATGGGGCAACGTTAGGGAAAAATATTTGCCGGTTATTTTGCGTAAGCAAAACCGTGGGTTGAAATTATAATTGTTGTATTTTGAATTTTCAATTGACTTTTCAGGGTTAGACCGGTAAATTTTTCAGCTTGCTAACGTGCGCTAAGCAATGGCTTAAGTGCATTCATTTTTTTGTTTAATCATTCATCGGAGGAACCGAAGGGAATGTCACCTAAAATATTGTGGAAAGGCATTTTAATAGTTCTTGTTTTTGTCCTGTTTGGCTATTTCCTCTACCCGACTATCCAATTCAACAGCATGTCTTTGGAACAACGTAAAACCATGGAACGCGAAGATCCGGCAGGCTACAGGGAATTGGCAAAAAAATCCATCAAACTCGGATTGGATTTGCAGGGTGGAATGCGATTGGTATTGGAAGTGGACACCAAAGAATTATTGAATAAATTAGCCCAGAACAAAGATTCACGTTTTACCGCAGCGTTGGATGCTGCAGCCACCGCTGCTGCAGAATCAGATAAAAACCTGGTTGATCAGCTCGATGCCAGAATTCGGGAAGCCGGCGGAAATATCGGGTTATATTTCAGCACCCGCGAAGTGCGCGAGCGTGACGAAATCATCACCTATTTGAAACAACAAGTTGACGAATCTATCGACCGTTCGCTGGAAGTGCTCCGCAACCGCGTGGATGAGTTCGGCGTTTCCGAACCGATCATCCAAAAGCAGGGCGATAACCGTATAATTGTGGAATTGGCCGGCGTTACCGATCGCCAGCAGGCGATTAACCTCGTCGGGAAAACCGCAAAGCTGGAATTCAGCATCGTAAAAGATCTGGATGTCGCTCAGCGAACCGCAGCAAAAATCAACGAATATTTGTTGGGACAAGCTGCCGCAAACGACACAACCGGCGGCGAAGCTGTTGCGGAAGAAGTCAAAGACAGCACAACCGTCAGCGCGGAAGAACTGTTTGGCGCAAATACAGACAGTGCATCGGCCGATTCCGGCGAAGCTGTTTCTTCCGAAAACGATCCGCTGTTTTTGCTGTATGCCGGCGGTATCGCCATTCGCCAGCAAGATATTCAGCGGTTCGAACAAGCTTTGAAAGATCCGAAAGTTCAGCAAATCATTCAGCGCGAATCGCAAAACGGTCGTTTCCTGCTGGAAACGGTGAGCGATTCCCGGTTACGCACCGGCGATGAAAATGATATTTTGCAAACATACCTGGTCAACAACACCGCAGCGTTGACCGGCGAAACCATCATCGATGCCAAATCCGAACCGGCACCGATGGACGATGCAGCCAACTTTGGTCGCTATCAGGCCAGCATCACCTTTAATAAAGAAGGCACCCGGGCATTTGCTGCCGTTACCGGCGCAAACGAAGGCAAACGGATGGCCATTATTTTGGATGACAAAGTGCGCTCCGCACCCAATATTCAGGAAAAAATTCGTCAGGGACGCGCCCGGATTACCGGACTGGATTCCAACGATGAAGCGCGGGTATTGTCTTCCGTGCTGAAAGCCGGTTCGTTACCCACGCCGCTGGATATTATTGAAGAACGTACCGTCGGCCCGTCCCTCGGTAAAGACTCGATCGAAAAAGGAACCCTCTCAACGGTTCTCGGTCTTGTGCTGGTCGCCTTTTTTATGATTATTTATTACAAATTCTCCGGCGTAGTAGCCAATGTTGCACTCATTTTAAACGTATTTATTCTGCTCGGATTTATGTCCAGCTTGCATGCCACGCTCACGTTGCCCGGTATTGCCGGTATCATTTTGACAATTGGTATGGCGGTGGATGCAAACGTGCTGATTTTCGAGCGTATTCGCGAAGAACTGGATGGCGGAAAATCGACCTGGGCCGCGCTGGATACCGGCTACGGTCGCGCTTTTGTGACCATTTTGGATGCTAACATTACCACTTTTATTGCTGCGGTTGTGCTGTATAACTTCGGAACCGGACCGGTTCGCGGATTTGCAACCACACTGATGATCGGTATCGGCGCCAGTATGTTCACAGCCATTTTCGTGACCCGCACCATCTTCGATTTCCTGTTATCCAAACGAATCATTAAAGAAATCAGTATTTAAGGAGATAAACCCGAAATGCGACTTTTTAGTAATACGAACTATTCTTTTATGAACTTTCGCAAAATAGCATTCATCATTTCCGGGGTGCTGGTTTTGTCATCGTTGATTTCCGAAATACTGCATGGCGGACCACGTTTTGGTATCGATTTTCGTGGCGGCACATTTATCGAACTGCGATTTCTGGACAAGAATGATCCCGCAGCACCGGTCACCGTGCCCATCGAAGATGTGCGTAACGTGTTTGTTCAGCTTGGTTTGGGTAACTCGGAAATCAAAAATTACGGCACACCGCAGGATGTTTCCATTCAATTGGACAACTCCGACGATGCAACGATGTTAAACATCAAATCACAACTGGAAAAAGCATTTCCGCAATACGACATTCAGGAACGTCGCCGCGAAACCGTAGGTCCCAAAATCGGTGGCGAACTGGTGTTGAGTGCGGTATACGCGATCCTCTTTTCCATGTTGCTAATCCTGATTTACATTATGTTCCGCTTTGAATTCCGCTTTGGCGTGGGTGCAATTGTGGCGTTGTTTCACGATATCATCATTACGCTGGGTGTGTTTTCGCTGTTCAACATCGAGGTAACGGTGCCGATTATCGCGGCGCTGCTGACGATTATCGGTTATTCGCTGAACGATACCATCGTGGTGTATGACCGCATTCGCGAAAACATGAAAACCTTCAAACGGAAAACCGGCGATTTTGCCAACCTGGTAAACCGCAGCATCAACGAAACGCTGTCCCGTACCATCGTAACATCCGGCACCACATTGATGGTGGTGATTGTCCTTTACATTTTTGGTGGCGAAGTGATCAAGGATTTTGCGCTGGCGTTGATTTGCGGTATCGGCGTGGGAACGTATTCATCCATTTTTATCGCATCACCGGTTTTGGTTGAATGGGAAGAACGCGCAAAAGCCTCGGAAGCAGTTTCCGTTAAAAAAAAGTAAGGCGAACGGATTATGAGTTTGTTGAAAGAACAGCAAAATGATGTTACAGTTTTACGCCTGCAAGGCGACGTAATGGGCGGCCCGGAAGCCGTTCAGATCAATGACGAAATTAACCAGTTGCTGGATAACAGCACCTTGAAAGTCGTGATCGATTTGGCGAAAGTGCAACGGATGAACAGCAGCGGTTTGGGAATTCTTATCAACGCGCTGTCTACATTCAAAAAAAATGGCGGCGACCTGAAACTGGCATCGCCCACTCCGATTGTGCAAAATTTGCTGAAAATCACCCGCCTGAACAGTCTGTTTGAAAGCTACGACACGGTAGATGCCGCAGTTGCCAGCTTTTAAACGAATGGATACCAGAACTTATCAAAAAACCAGCCAATTGCAATTCGGCTGGTTTTTTTTTTGCATAGTTTGATTAAGGTGTTGAGTCATAGCCTGGGTTAAATTATATTTCACTTTGTTCAAATAAATGATGTTGCCGCAATTTTTTAATGCAGATACCGTTGAAAAAGTAGAGATCGACACCTGTTTTGCGGCATGATCAGATAAATGGAAAGGATGCGGCATGTCCGTTGTTGTGGTAGTTGGCGCCCAATGGGGCGACGAAGGTAAAGGCAAAATTGTGGATCTGCTCAGCGCAGATTTTGATATTGTGGCGCGGTATCAGGGCGGTGCAAATGCCGGACATACGGTCAAAATTCACGATAAAAAATATGTGCTGCACCTGATTCCCAGCGGCATTTTGCAACCGGGTGTGGAATGTGTCATCGGCAACGGCGTGGTTATTGATCCGGTGGCACTGATGGAAGAAATCCGGCTGCTGGAAGATCAGGGCATCAGCGTTGACGGACGGTTGTGGATCAGCCAAAACGCTCACCTGATTATGCCTTATCACAAATTGCTGGACACAGCCAGCGAAGAAAAACAGGGCGCGGACAAAATCGGCACAACCAAACGAGGCATCGGTCCGGCGTATGTGGACAAAGTGAATCGCAAAGGCATTCGCATTGTTGACCTGCTCGACCGCGAAAGCTTTGCCCGGAAACTCCGCCGCAATCTCGAAGAAAAAAACGAATATCTCAACAAAATTTACGGCGTGCTGCCGCTGGATATCGAAGCCATTGTGGATGAATATCTGGAATTTGACAAACTGATCGATCCGTATATTAAAGATGTTTCCGTGCTGCTCAACAATGCAATTGCCGATGGCAAATCCATTTTGCTGGAAGGCGCGCAAGGCACATTGCTGGATGTCGATCACGGCACTTATCCGTATGTCACATCGTCCAATCCCAGCAGCGGCGGTGCCGGCATTGGCGTTGGTATTGGTCCCACCCGCATCAACGAGGTGATGGGTGTGATGAAAGCCTACACCACCCGTGTTGGCGAAGGTCCGTTCCCCACGGAATTGCTGAATGCCGAAGGCGAACTGCTCCGCAAAGAAGGCGCAGAATTTGGCGCAACCACCGGACGCCCGCGACGCTGCGGCTGGTTCGATGGCGTTGTGGCACGCTATGCCATCCGCATCAACGGTATCACCTCACTGGCAATCACCAAGCTGGATGTGCTCGATAAATTCAAAGAAATCAAGGTGTGCACCGGTTATCAGGTCAACGGAAAATTCATGAAAGAATTTCCCACCAATCTGAAAGTACTGCAGGATTGCCAACCGGTTTACGAAACCTTGCCCGGCTGGCAGCAGCCGACAACCGAATGCCGCACATGGGACGATCTCCCCAAAGTTGCCCAGGATTATCTGAATTATTTAAAAGATTTTATGGGAGTGGACATCAAAATTATCTCGGTGGGCTCCAAACGCAGCCAAACCATTCGCAATTCTTAAACGAAAGCATTGACAACAGCCTTTGAAAAATCCCGGCCAAAACCGGGATTTTTTGTTTTACGAGAACCAACATCCGATTATCTGCGCGCATATTCAAACGGCTAATTCCCAAAATTGAACACAAATCGCCGGCTAACCGGATTCACACCACCAAAGATACCATAGCCATTTGCGATATTCGAGTAATGCTGAACCGGTTCGGCAAACGGGTTGTCATCCGTTTCCTCCTGCAATTCCATCGCCCGGTTGTGCAAATACACATTTTCCGTCACGGTATTCAGCACCACCAAAACTTCCTGATAGCCAAACCAGGGATAATACCGCAGACTCAGATCGTATGTTTCCCCATCAAAAAGTGCGTCATCGAAGAGCGCAATTTCACCGGCGAACTCCCGTTCTTCGCCAATTTCGATGCTGGTGTTGGTTTCGACAATTGCCGGATCGGTGCTGGAAAAATAATTATTGAACCATCCGCCATCGAAATCGCGTGTCAAAACGAAAATTTCGTAATAATTTTTTTGGGCCGGATCGTCGTTAAACTGAACCGAAAAATTGACACGCTGACCGCCAAACGGAATACTTTCGACAGTGTAGGTTATGCTGTCCAACGATACCGGGTCCGGTGCAACCGCCGTTGCGCTGACCGGATCGAATCCCGGTGCTGCAATCCGGAGTTCGTAAGTTTTTCCAATTTCCACAATTTCGCTAGCGGAAACGTAAATACCCTGATCTGCGTGATTTAACGCTGTCAGCAATTGACCGTCACGCCAGATTTCCACTGTGGCATTTTCCACCGGACCGGGAAATTCATTGCCCAAAATGCCCACGCTGCGGCTCACGCCGATCTGCCAGCGCTCGTTCGCTTCAAAAATGCCGTCCACTACCAATCGCGATTGGTGCTCCGGCAAATCGATCTGCACAATGGTTTCGCAACCGCTCAGCAGCAACGCCATCAGGCACAGAAATTTTTTCATATTTTACCTTCCAAATTGCTCAAAATTTAAAACTGTAACTGATCGCCGGGATAATCGGGAACAGGCTGACCTGTTTCATCACCCGGTTGCCGTTGTCGTCCTCATCCTGATAAATGAAAAAAGGATTTTTCCGGCTATACAAATTGTAAACGCTGAATGTGAAAATGCCGCCATCGCGGGTTTTGCCGCGAAAAAATCGCAAACTGACATCCAGCCGATGGTAATTGGCCATCCGGAAACCGTTGCGCGAACCGTAAATATTTTGCGTGCCGGTGTATCCCAAAAACGGGTTGTTGTATCCGGTCGGGTTAAGCTGAATTTGCGCGATGGGCAGCGTGATTGCCGCACCGGTGCCAAACACAAAATTGGTTGAAAATTCCCATTTTTTCGAAATATCGTGTGCAACAACGGCGGATAAATCATGCCGCCGGTCGTATCGATAGGGAAACGCTTTGCCATCGTTCAGCGAAGCAAACTGGCGATTGCTCCACGAGAGCGTGTAGCCCAGCCATCCGGTGGTGCGCCCGCGTTTTTTCTGCAGAAAAAATTCCGCGCCGTATGCCTCGCCTTCACCGGACTGAACCTTGTTTTGCCAATCGGTATCCAGCGCAAGGTAGTTGGCGCCCTCCCGGTATTCGATGAGGTCGTTCATTTTTTTGTAATAGATTTCGAAACTGAATTCGTATCGCCGGTCTGCCAGCGAACGGGCGATGCCAACCGCCGCCTGCCACGATTCCTGCGGTTTCACGCGATCGGTTGCGGGCACCCACAAATCTGTCGGCAAGCCGATGCCGGAGTTGGTGAGCAGATGGATATATTGATTCATACTCGCGAACGAGCTTTTCAGCGCGTATCCGCCGGGCAGGCGATAATTGAGCGAAACCCGGGGTTGCAGCGATGTGTGCGTGGTGTTTTTCACCTGAAATCCGGATGCGTGCACGCCGATATTTGCGGAAAAATCGTCGGATATTTTTACATCATCTTCAATATAAACAATAGCTTCCAGCGCGTTGACATCAGCGGATGGTTTCAGCAGCAGGTCAACAGGAGAATCGCTGTCCTCATTGTATTGATAAGCGCCGGGACTAAAATTGTGATGGGTAATTCCGGTGCCGAATCGGATGCTGTGCCGGGTATTCGGGATGTAATCGAAATCCACCCGGGCGCTCCAGTCGCGGATGCCGGAGAAGTAATTGGCCACATACGAGTCATCACCGCTGCGCTCTTTAGTCGTAATATCGAAGCGGTATTTGCTGAACGTGACAATCGTGTTGCTGAACAATTTTTTGCTGAACAGGTGATTCCAGCGAAAGGTTCCGGTCAAATTTCCCCAGCCGGTTTCCGCTGTAAAATCGGGTGTTTCGCTGTCGAAATCGTTATTTTCTTCGGCGTAAAATTGATCGTCGCCGCCGTAAAAACTCAAATAAATCCGGTCGTTATTCGAGAAAGCGTAGTTGGCTTTGGCGTTCACATCGTAAAAATAGTAGCCGCCGGTGCCTTCGTCCGTGTTCATAAACGGGCGCGCCAGAATATCGATGTAGGTTCGCCGCATGGAAACGATGAACGAGGAAACCCCTTTTTTGAGCGGTCCTTCCAGCGTTAACCGCGATGCCACCACGCCTATCGCACCGGTTGCCTCAAATTTCTGGTTGTTGCCCTCTTTCATGTTGATTTCCAAAACGGACGACAATCGCCCGCCAAATCGCGCCGGAAAACCGCCTTTGGTGAGGTTCACATTTTTGATGGCATCGGCGTTGAACACCGAAAAAAATCCGAACAGGTGCGATGCGTTGTAAACCGGTGCGCCGTCCAGCATGATCAGGTTTTGATCGGGTCCGCCGCCGCGAACGTAAATACCGCTGGCACCTTCGCTGCCGGATTGAACACCGGGCAGCAGTTGCAACGCTTTGAGAATATCGGTTTCGCCGAGCAGTGCCGGCATCGAGCGGATTTGGGCAACGGATACATCAATGCGGCTCATCTGCGTCTGGTTTTCGATCAACTCGATGGCATCCGCGACCACCTGAATGGTATCGCCGGCAACCGGCGACGGGCGCAGATTGATGTTTAATGCCACATCATCTGTCAATTTCAGCCGGAAAAATTCATTTTGATAGCCGATGTATGCCACTGCCAGCAAAACGGAATCCGCCGGAAGCGTGAGGCTGAAAAAACCGTAGCTGTTGGTGGTGGTGCCTTCCTGCAAGGTTGGTTCGAACACATTAGCGCCGATCAGCCGCTCGCCGGAAGTGGCGTCCTGCACAAATCCGCTGATGGTATATTTTGTCCGGGTTTGTCCGGAAAGCGTTACGAAAATGCCGGTGAAAACTAAAATTGCGAGAAAAACAGTGCGCATACAGTATTCTTCTTTTAGTTGATGATCAGAAAGTTAAGGACAATCGGACAAGCTGTCTATGGGAAAATTGGCGGCTAATTTAAAAATGCATCGCTAATCTAACGTCTGTCGGATGGTTTAGTTTGCAGAATTTTCAGTATTTGAAAATTTTTTGGCATCGGTGAAATAATCGGGAAATCCGGTTGTCCAATATATGCTGCAGCAGTTTACATTTGCCCGAAATTACTTTGATAAGTATGGGGCATCTGCTAAATTAAGTTTCTAAAATCGTTCATTTTTGTGATGAACTGTTTCGGTATTCATGCGTAAGATGTTGTGTTGACAATATGCCAATAAATAATTATTCGATAGAAATTAAGATGAACAACCAGCCGAACAGAAAACCCCTTTATTTTGCACTGATATTTTCGCTGCTGGTGCATGTGGTGTTTTTCTGGCTGTTGTTCTCCCAAAATTTGCTGGCGTACATCCTTCGCAAACCGGAGGTTTTACCGGAAACCGCGCCCATTGTGCTGGAGTTGGAACAACCGCAGCAGCCGGAACAACCCGTTCAACAACCACCGCAACTGGAAGAAGAACAAGCCGCAGCAGAGGAGCAGCAACAGCTCCCGGAAAAATATTTCCGGCTGGAAGAAAATCCCAACGCCAACGAGCAAACACCGGAAGACGCGGATATTCTCGCGGCTCAATCCTCTGTTTCGGCTTCGCCAAAGGAATTAGATGTGCAAAACGAAGCCATCAAACCGCCGGTAGAGAATCCCGAACCAACCATAAAAGAGCTGGAAAACAAAGAAGATCAGTCGGCAATTCCCGACAAAGGGTTAACATTCGAAGAGAAAAACGGCGACGTTATTTATTACCAAAGCCGCGAATTTGCCCGGCACCTGCTCACCAACGAACCGGAGCAGCAAAAGGAAACCCAGATCGATCTCAGCCAATCGTCCTCCAAAGATGTGCCGCCGGAGTTGAAGGATTTCAAAGGGGACCTGATTGGCGACGTTGCTTTGAGCACTTACGAATGGCCGTGGGCACCGTGGGTGCTGCAACTCAAATATGCTTTTTACCAACATCTGTTTGTGCCGCGCGCCTACAGCATGGGATTGATTGAGGGATACACCGAAGTGTATCTCAAAATCCGGCGCGATGGCACTTTGGCGGAACACCGGCTCATCCAAACCGCCGGACACAACACGTTAAAGGAAAGCACATTGAATGCGTTTCTCTCCTCCGCACCGTGGAAAGCGTTGCCGGAAGAATTTCCCGATGAATTTCTGGAACTGCGGGTACGAGTTATTTATCCCAATTTAAAAGATTTTTTTGCCAGACAACGACAGGCGCAATCGCAGTAGCGAATAACAAAAATGTTCATGTTGAATTGATGAGGTATTATGCTCGAACTCTTTCAAAAAGGCGGAATTATGATGTATCCGCTGTTGCTGGCTTCTGTGGCGGCACTGGCGGTTTTTTTAGAGCGATTGTGGAGCCTGCAACGCAAAAAAGTGCTAATCCCCGAGGTGGTGGCAGTGCTGGAACAAATCAAGGATGAAAAAGATTTTCCGCTGGCGCGATCCGTTTGCCAAAAAGCTGGCGGGCCGTTTCCGCAAATCGTTATTTCATGTTTGAACAATTCGGACCTGCCGACCGATGAACTGCGGCTGACCATCGAAGACGAAGGCCGCCAACAGGTACGCTCACTAAAACGTGGGATGACCGTGCTGGAAACTGTCGCCGGTGTGGCACCGCTACTCGGTTTGCTGGGCACAGTTTTGGGGATGATCAGTGTATTCGACGTTATCGAGGAATTGGGCGTTGGGCAGGCGAAAGCGCTTTCCGGCGGTATTTCGGAAGCGTTGATAACCACCGCAGTGGGGTTGTTTGTGGGTATTCCCGCACTGATCGCTTACAATTATGTCACATCGCGATCGGATAATCTGATACTGGATATCGAAAAATATACCCTGCTGTTGCTCAATAAAATTATCCGGTTAAAAACACCGGCCGCCGATCCGGTCGAAATCAGCCTGAAATCGTAAGCCCATGAAATTACTCAACAAAAAGCCGGCAAAAGCAATTCTGAACATCACCCCGTTGATCGACGTGTTGTTTATTTTAATCATATTTTTTGTGGTGTCGTCCACATTTTTGGAGCAGCCGGGCATCAAGCTGGAATTGCCCAAAGCCCAAAGCGGCGATACGCAGCGGGTGGAACGCGCCGTTTTGTATATTTCCGCAGCCTCCGAATTATTTTTGAACGATGACCCGGCAACACTGGAAAATCTCTCCGGAAAATTAAGCGCGATGATGCAAAATCGTGCCGAAAAAAGCCTGATCATCAGCGCGGACAAAGGCGTCCATCACGGATTGGTTGTGCAAGTGATGGATATCGCGCGAAGCAGCAGCGTGCAAAAACTGGTGATTTCCACAGAACGGAAAGAATAAACCAAAACGAATTAATTACCGAAAAAACATGCTATTTGACGAATCACTCGGGCATCCCGAAAATCAGCAAAAATTGATGAACGCCTGGCAAGCCAACCGCATACCGCATGCGCTGTTATTGCACGGACCGGAAGGCTGCGGAAAGGAAGCATTTGCCATTGGCATTGCCCAGTTGCTAAACGCGGCGGATGAAAACGGCGTTATCGACCGGGAATCGAGCGTATTCCGGAAAATTGCACAATTTCAGCATCCGGATGTTCAATTTATTTTCCCGACACCGGCGCAATCCAACGCCAAACCGGAAGAATTGCAAGCCGCGCTGCAGGAGAAAGCCAAAAATCCCTATCGCCGGGTGACGTTTACCGGCAAAAATACGTTTATCGGTATTGATACGATTCGCGAGTTGAAAAAAGAAGCCGGATATCGCCTGTACGAAGGGCAAAAAAAAGTGTTTATCATTGCCGAGGCAGAGGAACTCCGCCCGGAAGCCGCCAACGCGTTGCTGAAATTATTGGAGGAGCCGCCCCAAAATCTGAAATTGATTTTGGTGACGGCAAATTTGCACAAGCTGCTGCCAACCATCAAATCGCGCTGCCAAATGCTGCGGTTTTCGCCGATGGGCGAATCGCAGATTGCCGCGATTGTCCGGCGATTTGTGCCCAAAGTGGATGAGCGTGATCTGGCTGCAATCATCCGTTTGTCGGGTTTTAACCTGAAACGCACTTTCGAATTTCTCGATAAAAATGCGCTTCAAAACCGCGATCTGGCGATCGATTTTCTGCGAAAAGCGATTCTTATCCACAAATCGCAGGAATTAATGGCGCTGGTGGAACCGCTCACCGCCAAAAAAGATCGCGACGATGCGCGGCAAATGCTCTGGTTTCTGCTGCTGTGGTTTCAGGATATTTTGCACATCAACAAAGGTGTAAAAAACGACCGGGAAATCCGCAATGTGGACAAAGCCGACACGTTACGAAAATTCATCGCTTTCACACCAACCGCAGAAATCGACGGCATCGTTCGCGAAGTTGAGGCAACTATTCGCGAATTGGATGACCCGCGAAACCTGAATCCGCTGTTGCTGCTCACCCATCTCGCCATCCGTTTAAATCCGTTACTCAAAAAAGCCTAACGCCTCTGAATTGAAAATTAGAGTTGCTTTACTTCAAAATTTATGCTAAATACCTTTTAAAAAGTGTTCGATAAAATGAACACGACGATAAGGTTTGAAGGGGCTCAGGTTTTCGTTTTTTTTAATCAACAGATGAAGTAAGCTGTTCTGCCAAATAGAGGTGTTTGGCTGAACGGTTTGTTTTAATTATCCCGTTTTTTTGACGGGATAAAAATAAATTGGGGGTTTAACATGTCATCGTTTAACTGCTCACCGGTTAATGTAGAAAATGGACAAGCAATAAAACTTCTCGAAGTTGCGTTCAAAGCCGGGAGGATTGGCATATTTATTAACAGCGATAATCTGCCTGTTCAGGCGGAAGAATTTGTCGTTGTTGAGGCGGATAAAGGGATAGATATCGGCAAAGTGATCATGAAAGGTGCAACCTACGGGGAGCACACACTGGATGATCAGGCAAAAAAGATTGTGCGGGTTGCCACAGAAGAAGATTTGCTGAAGTTTAATAAAAACAGAGAGTTGGAAGACGAAGCTGTTCGTGATTGTAAAGAAAAAATTATCGAACACCGGCTTTCCATGAATCTGGTAGATGCAGAATATCAGCTGGATCACAGCAAACTCACGTTCTATTTTACTGCGGAACAACGGGTCGATTTCCGCAAGTTGGTTCGGGATCTGGCGAGCCAGTATCGCACCCGAATTGAATTGCGTCAGATTGGTGTTCGCGATGCGGCACGTCATGTCGGCGGTTATGGCTCGTGTGGTTGCCAGCTTTGCTGCACGCTGTTTTTACGAAAATTCGAGAATATCACCACGCAATATATCAAAGATCAGCTTATTCCGATGAGCCCCTCGCGACTCACCGGTATTTGCGGTCGATTGAAATGCTGCCTGGCATACGAACGGGATTTCTATCTTGAAGAGTTGGAAAAATATCCTACTGTCGGCGAAAAAATTAGCACGCCATCCGGAGCCGGCATTGTTGAAAAAGTTGATATTTTCAACAGTGTGATTTATTTTCGCAACGAAGAAAATGATATTATTCGAATGAACGTAGGTGATTTGATCGAGAGTCACTGACCTTTAACTTCATTTTGATAAAGAAAATCGAAACCTGATAAGTCAAGTGATTCCAACAACTTGACCCGGGTTTCGATTTGTTTTTTAAGTGATGTTCAAATGCTTAACAAATTTTTTACAAAACCTCAATTTGAACTGCGTTTTACAGTTTTGTTAAATTGGGAAACACGCATTTTTTGCAAAAAGGGTTTAAAAAATTCCGGCATAACGCTAAATTACAACTTCAAAATTAACAATTGAATACAGCAACAACTGAACCTGTTTTTCTTCGGGGAGGCGATTTTTAAAGTGAAAAAAGAACGATACATGCTGACCAGCGCACTGCCATACGCGAACGGACCCATTCACCTCGGACATTTGGCTGGCGCGTACTTACCGGGTGATATTTTTGCGCGATACAGCCGCATGAAAGGGCGTGATGTGCTATACATATGCGGTTCCGATGAACACGGCGTTCCGATTATGCTGCGCGCCCGCGCAGAAGGCGTTTCGCCGCAGGATATTGTGGACCGCTATCACGCAATTATCAAAGATAGTTTCGAAAAAGTGGGCATGTCATTCGATTTCTACGGGCGAACCTCTTCTCCGGTGCATCACGAAACCAGCCAGGATTTTTTCCGGACACTGGCGGAGAAAAACAAGTTCATCCTCAAATCCGAAGAACAATTGTTTGACGAAGAAGCCGGTATTTTTTTGGCGGACAGGTTTGTGCGCGGCACTTGCCCAAACTGCGGATATGAGGATGCCTACGGTGATCAGTGCGAAAAATGCGGCACCTCGCTCAGCCCGACAGAATTGATAAATCCGCGCAGCGCCATCACCGATACAAAACCGGTGATGAAGGAAACCACCCACTGGTATTTACCGCTGGCGGAATTCCAGAAACGGTTGGAAGACTGGATCAACACCCGCGAAAACTGGCGCCCGAATGTGATGGGACAAATCAAAAGCTGGTTCAATCAGGAATTGAAAGACCGTGCGATGACCCGCGATTTACCCTGGGGCGTCAATATTCCCGCCGATGTCGCGGAAAAAGCCGGTGTCGATCCGTCCGGCAAAAAGCTGTATGTCTGGTTCGATGCGCCGATCGGCTACATTTCCGCATCCAAAGAATGGGCAATTCAGCAGGGTAATCCGGATGCCTGGAAACCATATTGGCAACACCCGGACAGCAAATTGGTGCACTTCATCGGGAAAGATAATATCGTTTTCCACTGCCTGATTTTCCCGGCGATGTTGATGGAACACGGCGATTACGTGCTGCCGATGAACGTGCCGGCCAACGAATTTCTGAATCTGGAAGGCAACAAATTTTCAACCAGCCGCAATTATGCGGTTTGGCTGAATGAATATCTCGAAAAATTTGATCCCGATTCGCTGCGCTACACGCTGACCGCAAACATGCCAGAAACCCGTGACGCAGATTTTTCGTGGAGCGAATTTCAATCGCGGCACAACAACGAACTTGCGGATATTTTGGGAAATTTTGTAAACCGCACGTTCACATTTATCAGCAAATATTATGAAAATGAATTGCCGCAACGCGCCGCTCTCGATGCGATGGATCTCGAATTGCTGGAAAATATCGCGCAGACGCGCGATGGCGTTGGCGAAGCACTGGACAATTTCCAGTTTAAAGAAGCACTCAAACGATTGATGAATCTCGGGCGTTTCGCGAACAAATATTTTAACGATAAAGCGCCGTGGATCACCCGGAAATCCGATCCGCAGCAATGCGCCACAACCCTTAATTTATGCGCACAGACGATCCGCTCGCTGGCGGTGCTGATGAGTCCGTTCATCCCCTTTTCATCCGAAAAAATTTGGCGGATGATCCGGTTGGATGGAAAACCGGCGCAGGCAAACTGGGATGCCATTGCTGAACTGCAACTACCGGATGGGCACAAATTAGGTACTGCGGAAATCCTTTTCCGTAAAATTGAAGACGAAGTTATTCAGGCGGAAGTGGACAAATTAGCGCAGGCGCTGGCAGGCAATACTGCCGAAACTGCACAACCGGCGGAGGAGAAACAGTTGATCAGCATCGACGATTTTCAAAAAATAGAGCTGCGAACCGCAATAATTTTAGCAGCAGAAGCAGTACCCAAAGCCAGGAAATTATTGAAGTTACAAGTTGACCTCGGCACAGAAAAACGGCAGCTTGTCGCCGGACTGGCGGAACACTACCAGCCGGAGGAACTGGTCGGGAAAACCGTAATTATGCTTGCAAACCTGCAACCTGCTACCATTCGCGGCGTCGAATCGCAAGGCATGTTGCTGGCGGTTGAAGGCGAAAACGGACTGGCGATCCTCACTCCCGAAAAACCGGTGCAACCGGGCAAACGGGTTTCATAAATTAGCAGAAAGGATGCACAGCCTATGCGATATATTTTTATCCTTTTAGCTGCAATCCTGTTGATTACCGGATGTGGTAAACCTCAGGAATCGCCAAAAAAACCGGATGTTTCGGCGAGAGCACTGCCGCTGGCTGCGGAAAACGCCGATTCGCTGGTTTATACCATGCGCTCCATCGAAAAGCGCAGCGGCGATTGCAGTGGTGGAAACGGCTGCGCAACGGTTCAGCTAACTTTTCCGGAGATCGTATCTGCGCAGCGAAATGCCGTTGCAGATTCGCTCCGTCTATTAACACAATCGCATATTTTTGCGCCAGTTTACGCGGACGAGGAAATCAACGCGCGCGGCATAATGGCACGAACTGCCGATGGATTTGCAGATCAATTTTTTGCCGAATTCGAGAAAATGCAGCAGGAATCGCCCGGATATGTCTCCGCCTGGACAGTGGAACGCAACATGCGCGTGTTGCGAAATGCGCCGCCGCTGCTGTCGCTGGAAATCAGCGAAATGACTTACACCGGCGGTGCGCACCCGAATTCATTCACGCGATACATTAATATTGATACGCGAACAGGTCAACAGATCCGGTTGACTGATCTGCTGAAATCCGGCGCACTCGAAAAATTGCAGGCAATCGCGGAAAAACGTTTCCGCGCCCAAATGGAAATGCCCGAAAAAGAAAGCTGGGAGCAGAAGGGATTTTTCTTCGAAAACAACAGCTTTGAGCTGAATGACAATTTCCGGATTGGCGACAACGGGCTGGAATTTCTGTTCAATCCATACGAAATTGCGCCATACGCATTTGGCGCGATGACCCTCGAATTGCCCTATTCAGAGATTGGCGACCTGTTGAGCAAATCTGAATATCTTCAATAAATACAGATACTTACACGCCACTTTATTGAAAATAAAAAAGGGCGCGACAACGCCGCGCCCCTACAATCACATCTTTTTCAAATTTCAAAAATTTTGCTGTTACAACGGCTTTACCGCTTCGATGGTTGACGAAAGCACATAATTATCAATTGCTGAACCGGGCACCCATTCGCGGATAAATTCGCGGCTCTCATCTTTCGGTTGCAGCCGGACATCTTCAAATCCAACCGCTGCCAGCATTTTCTCCAGCGAATCGACCGTGGATGCGCCGGAAACGCAACCGGAATACATCGCCAAATCATTTTTGATATGATCCGGCAGCGTCGCCGTTGCGACCACATCGGAAATCGCCAGTCTTCCGCCGGGCTTCAGCACCCGGAACGATTCCCGAAAAACCTGCTCTTTTTCCGGTGACAAATTGATCACGCAGTTGGAAATAATCACATCAACTGTTGCGTCTGCCAATGGCAAATGTTCGATTTCGCCCAACCGGAATTCAACATTCGTAAATCCAGCATTTTCAGCATTTTGGCGTGCCTTGCTGATCATATCCGGCGTCATGTCCACACCGATAACAGCACCGCTTTCGCCAACGGCGCGTGCCGCCAGAAAACAATCGAATCCGGCACCGCTGCCCAAATCGAGCACGGTTTCGCCGCTTTTCAGTGCAGCTATCGCCTGCGGATTTCCGCAACCGAGACCCAAATTTGCGCCATCTGGCACACTGCCGAGTTCGTCCGCTGAGTAGCCCAATTGTTGGGAAATTTGATCCGGATTAATTTGTATGGTGGGTTCGCAACAGCCGGAAGAACCGCAGCCCGTTTGTTCGGACCGGGCAATTTTCGCATAATTTTCCCGCACTGCCTCGCGAATTTGATCATTTTTCAATTGCATCTGTAAAGCTCCTTTTTTTGGTTATTGTTCACTGCGTAAGACGAAAGAGCTTTCCAAAAGACGCAACATTTTTTGAAAAATCAGCATTTTTCGCAATCGTTGCGTTCGTAATCGTAAATATTGCCGGTTGGATCGACGATCACGCGGCAGCAGGCGAGATAAATCTGTTTCAATAACTCGCGACCACGCAGAATGCGCGATTTGGTTGCGGAGAGGGAAAGATTGAGTTTTTGGGCAATTTCTTTTTGCGGTAATCCCATCAGGTCGGCCATCCACACCGGTTCCCGGTAGTTTTTTGGCAACATCAGCATCATCGGCTTGAGGCATTCAGCGATTTCCTGACGGGCAGCATCACTTTTTTCAGAATCCGGTTCCGGCAGATGTTCTGACAACTCTGCCGGAATTTTCCGGGTTCGATAATGGTCGATAATTGCATTTCGGGAGATCTGATAAATCCAGCTTTTTAAATGTGTTATATCACTCAGCGAATCGGTTTTCTCAAATATTTTCAGAAAAATATCCTGCACGATATCCTCCGCAACAGCGGCATCGGAAACGCGTTTTTGCACAAAACCGTGCAGCTGATCGTGATATTCCTGCCAGATTTTCTCAAAATCAATCATCATTCACTCAAATTATTTTGATACAATCATTCATTTCCAGATTGCGGCGGTGCCGGTGGCGCCGGTTTGTCCACAACAACGATGGTCACCGTTTGCGATGCCTGCAGCCCGGCGGCATCTTTCACCACAAAATCGATACGATAGGTGCCCTGCTGATCATCGCCGGGTGTCCAACTGAATTCGCCGGAGTTAGCATCAAGATTGGCACCGGGCGGCATCGTGGCTGCGCTGTATTGCAATTTGCCGTTGTCTTCAGAATCGGGATCGTTACCTTCCAAACGGAATTGCAGCGATTCACCTTCAGTAATTTGTTGTTCACCGGGAGCGTTCAGGCTCGGCTGGCGATTAACATTCTCAACCGTAACTGCAACATTTACAGTTACTTCGGCACTGCCATCGCTAACCGCGTAAGTAAGCGAATGACTGCCGCTCTGGTTGAAATCGGGTTTCCAGGAAACAGTGCGGCTGGCCGCATCGAATGATGCACCGGCAGGCAAATTAGACATTGAATATGCCAATTTTCCGGCATCTTCCGTATCGGGATCGCTGGCTTCCGGCAATTGGGTGCTCCACGATTCATCTTCTGTTGCGGTTTGTGCGGCAGGTTCAGCCAAAACCGGCGGACGATTGACGTGCCGGATGCTGATTGTCGCAGTTTCTGAATCGCTGGCGCCAACCGGATCGTTCACAGAAATCGTGATGGAATATTCACCGCTTTGCTCAAACGTCGGCGTCCAGCTCAGTGCGCCGTTTTCGGGATTGAGCACTGCGCCGGCGGGTAAATTTTCCGCGCTGTAGCGCAGCTTTCCGGCATCTTCCGCATCAGGATCACTGGCGCTGAAAGTGACATTCAGCGGTTGGTTTTCATCGCCGGATGCGGACGAAACCGCCGCAAATTCCGGGGCACGATTCACATGATTAACAGTGATATTCACCGGCTGCTCAGCGCTGGCACCTGCCGGATCGCTGACAACCGCAGTGAGCGCATACGAGCCGGACTGCTCAAACGAGGGTGTCCAATTGAATTGTCCGGTTGCGGCATCCAACTGGGCACCGGCGGGTAAATTTGCGATGCTGTAAACCAGCTTCCCGGCGTCCTCCGTATCCGGATCACTGCCGGAAAGCGCGATGCCCAACGGCTGATTTTCATCAACAGTTGCGGCGGCAACGGCGGCAAGTGCCGGCATGCGGTTCACATGGTTTACTGTAACGGCGGCAACTTGCTGTGCGCTCAGTCCGGCGGGATCGATCACCGAAAATGTGATGGAATATTCACCCGATTGCTCGAACGTCGGCAGCCAGGTGAAAGTGCCGGTTGCATCGTCAAATGTTGAGCCGACAGGCAAACTGTTTGCCGATAGCTTCAATTTTCCGGCATCTTCCGTGTCGGGATCGCTGGCTGTTACTGTAAATGTAAGTGTCTGATTTTCATCAACTTGCTGCGCAGAAATTGCCGCAAGTTCCGGCACGCGATTCACATGTTTCACCTGAATAACGGTTGATGTAGAATCGCTGTATTCGCCATCGCTGACAACAAAAGTTACCGGATATTCACCCGATTGGTCAAATGTGGGTGTCCACGAAAACGCGCCGGATGTGGCATCCAACGTCGCACCTTCGGGCAGCGAAATTGCGGAAAATACCAGCTTCCCGCTGTCTTCCGTATCGGGATCACTGGCGGAAAGGCTGAACTGCAGCGGCTGGTTTTCGTCAATTTGCTGTGCGGCGGCTTCCACAATTACCGGTGCACGATTGACGTGATTGACCGTCACTGCCACCTGCTGATCTGCAACCAACCCAGACGGATCAGTAACCGCGAACCGGACATCGTAGCTGCCGGATTGCTCGAATGTGGGCGTCCACGAAAATGTGCGGGTTGCCGGATCAAATGTTGCGCCGACCGGCAAATTTTCGGCGGAGAGAGTCAACTTTCCGTCATCTTCCACATCGGGATCACTGCCGCTGATAGAAAATGTAAGCGATTGATTTTCATCAACTTGCTGTGCCATAATTTGATCGAGAACCGGCGTGCGGTTTACATGCGTAACCACGATATCGAAACTTGTTGTATCGCTGAGGTTTCCGGCGGTCATGATCATTCGGATGTCCGCATAATTACCGGATTGGTCAAATGTTGGTGTCCACGAAAATGTGCGAGTTGCCGGATCGAACGCTGCACCGGCCGGTAAATTTTCCGCCCGGAAAGCAACGGCGTTCTGGTCTTCGCTATCCGGCTCGTTGCCGGATACTTGCACAACGAGCATCTCGTTTTCGGGAATCGATTGTGCGGCAATTGCATCCAAAACCGGCGGACGATCCACATGTTGAATTTGCAACGTTGTGGTTTCGCGATCGATGCCGCCTGCGCCGTCTTCCATCAAAAAATCGACGACGTAACTGCCCGATTGCTCGAATGTGGGTGTCCACGAAAAAGTGCGGGTTGCCGGATCAAACGTTGCACCCTCCGGTAAATTTTCGGCATAATAGTTGAGCCGTTGCTGATCTTCCACATCGGGATCGCTCCCGGCTTCCAACGTAAAAGTAAGCAACTGGTTTTCCGCAATGCCGGCATCCGGGGGACGTGGTAAATCCGGATTGCGATTGACATGCGCAACGTTCAGCGCAATCGTATCGCTGGCGCTCAATTCGGATTCGGTTTGCTCAACAATCCGGAAAACGAGATCGTTGTATGTTCCCGATTGCTCAAATGTGGGTGTCCACAAAAATGTGCCGGTTTGGTCGTCAAATGTGGCACCTTCCGGCAGATTAAATGCCTGATACACAAACGCGTCGCCATCCGGTTCGGTAGCATCCAATTGAATCGTAAACAGTTCATTTTCTTTCAATTGCATATCGGTGAGGTCTGCCAGACGCGGGCTGTTGTTGTGCCGTAAAATTTCTGTGTGATTGTTGGCAGCGAGGAACACATACACATCCCGTTTGTAAACGCCGTAGCTGATACCCTCGGTCGAAAACTGGCCTTCGAGGAACGGTTTGGCGAGATCGTTAACATTCACAATTCGCAATCCGGAATTTCGATTTGCCAAATAGACATAGCTGCCGGATTTGTGAATGCTGCCAACAAAGCCGCCTTTGCCAAACTGACTAACGATCACCGGGGATTCCGGCGTGGAAATGTCCGCGATGGTGAGTCCGCCGGGTCCTTCTGCCATATATACGTAAGGGCTTTCAACCTGAACCATCATTGTGTTAAAATTGGTGCGCAGTTGACCGATTTGTTGGGGTTCGCTACCGGACAAATCGAAAATCAGCAGTCCGTTGTTTTTGGCTGCCGCATACAGTTTACCGTCCTGAACGGTGGTTTGCTGAATCCATTTTCCCGGTGTTCTGATGTGCCGGATGACCGGCGCCGTTACATCGGCGATGTCTACGATTGCAAATCCGGAATCGCCCATTGCCGCATATAACTGCTGCCCCTCAACAAATGCATCATATGCGTTTCCGGGTAATTTGATGCCTGCAATCCGATGGATATGTGTGGCATCGCTATAATCATAGATGATCACACCCGATGAATGGTTGGCAACATATGCCCGGTTATCGCGGACAAATGTTGCGTAGGATTCATCTTCCGACGGAAAAACGGCGAGTTGTTTTGGATTTCTAATATCAGAAATATCAACAACTTGTAATCCTGCCCAAAAATTGGTGATAAACAGCAAATCGCCCGAAAGTGTTACTTGCCGGGCACCGTCCTTATATTCCAGAACCGACTGTGGCGGTGTAATTTGAGCGATGCGCTCAGCCGTTGCTTTTTGGGCAAACACACTATTTGTCATGCCTCCTGCAACGGTCATCATAAAAATTAATGTTAAGCAATATCCCAATGCCTTCATCAACCACTCCTGTGTACTTTGTTGAATTAAGGAAAATATACCAAACCCATCCAGCCAAAGCAATGATTCCATTTAGGTTATCAAAGATTTTAGCCAATTTGATTGTAGCAAATATCCTACCAACATACTATTATCGGCAATAATAAATTTGTCGTATCACCTAAATAGTTGGTTTGATAAAGATATCACTTGCGTCTGAATTTCAAATCGTTAGAAATCATTCGAGAAGCCCTTTAAGAAGACTATCAAAAAGTGTAAAAAAAATGATCACTTTTGCGAGGAAATGTGGAGGGAAAAACAGTAATTCTCGTGTCGGTATTCAATTTGCAGATAAATTTTGATGAACATCCGCTGGCGAATGGAAGCTGATGCCCGGTAACCCGTCACCGTTTTCGCCGGTGATGCGTAAATAAAAGCCCCAATCAAAATCTGTATTCGTGATTTTGAGCAGCAATTTATTGTACCCGGGACGTAGCACAACGGTTACTAAATCGCGATCCAGCTTGGCATCTTCTTTCAAATAATGTTGCCAAATCAAATCGTCATTCAGCCATAGTTTGCAGGTTTCATCTGTGCCCAAACGGATTTGCACTTTCTGTTCTTCAGATGCGTAAACATAAGTCCAAGCGTAGGCAACCGCCCAGGTGTATGGCTGAAATTGTGCCTGCAAATTGACGTATCCATCCAGATAGCCGTCGTTTGCGGGCTGCCAGGGGTGCGCTTTTCCGTTAAAAATATGATCGGACTGGGTTTTTTGGCGCATTTCCGGCGGAAAAGCGTAATTGAATGGCGATTCCGTTTTGCCTGAAAATGGTCCGGCGAGATCCCATTGGTATTCCATTGGCATGCCCAAATCGCGAAATTCTTTTTGCACAGCGGGAATGTTTTCCTGCTGCTCGTAAATCCGTGCGCGGAGCAATTTGCTCAAATATTGTAAATCTTTCCGGTCGGTGGAGCGGGCAATTTCCAATAATCGCTGGATAAACGGGTTATTTTCCGGCTTCACGGTTGCTTCGTAATCCATTGTTTCGATGATGTATTTCCAACCGCTGCCCCAACCGTTGTTGTATTTCATGGTGAACAGATCGATCAGCACTTCGCCGTGATCGGCAAAAAGGCGGTGCGCTGCGTCGCGGTTTCCGGCGCGGAGGTAGTTATATCCCAGAGAAAAACGTAAAAGTGTCTGAAGATCCGAAGCCGCCATTTTCGGCTCAATATGCTCCAGCAACGTTACCAGTTTTTCCGGCGGAATGCTTTGAGTTGAAAAACTGAAACTCAGGAAACTGTTGATCAACTCCACATCGGGTGGCTGGTTGAGCAATTTTGCCTCAAAATGCCGGAAAGCGGTTTGCTCCAATCGCTCCGCTTGCAGGCTATCGCCGAGGCTTTTGTATAGCTCTGCCGCCAGCATCATCGGGTAAACTTCGGTGGGCTGTGCATTTAGCACCTCGCTAAAGATGCGGGCAGCAACCTCCGGTTGACCAAATCGCCAATAAATCAGCGCGCGATAGACTTTGGTATGCAGTTTCACCTGAGTGCTGGGTGCATGTTCGACTGAATAATCCGAATAGTGCAGCGCTTCTGCCATATTGCCTTTTTCTACAGCAATTTCGGCGAGTCGCAGCGCAGTGAAGAAAAACTGCGGCCAGCGGCGCATCACCACGTTAAATTCTTCAACGGCTTCGTCCAACCGACCGGCACGCATCAAAATTTCGCCTTTGCTGTCGAATGGATTCGGTTCATCCGGGCGGGCGGCTTTGTATTTTTCGATATATTGCAGCGCAGTTGTAAAATCGCCGCGTTTAGCAAACAGGTAACCCATCAAATTTAGGGTGTTCGCGTGACCGGGATCTTTTGCCAAAACCGTTTCGAAAGACATCAGTGCATCGTTCAGATTGCCGATATTTGCATAAAATTGCGCCAGTTCCAATCGCAGCTCGATGTTTGAGGGATTGCGTTTTACAGCATTTTTCAGCGTATGGGAATAGGCACGATAATCCCGTTTGAAAGATTCTTCCAGTAACTCAACAAACACCAAATCCGATTCGCCGAGCTTGTGCGAATACTGCTTCACTTTGCCGAAATAATATTTGAACTCATCCGAATCCATCAGCGAGCGTTTGATTTGCGCCATGCGCAAATAGGCCATCGCAAATGTGCTATCATATGCAATGGCGTCTTTCAGGCATTGTTCCGCTTCCACAAACAGCAATTTATCGCGATTCGCCAATGCCTCGGAATAGCAGCGAAACGCCTCGATCGACCGGGTCATATCTGCCAGTTCCAACCGGGAATCGGCGAATTCCCCGGTGCCATCCCGCAGGTCGCCGTGCACTTTTTGGGAAAGCTCATCGACCATCGAAAAAATGCGTTCCAAACTTTCGCCCTGAACGGCAACACGCCGAACGACTTGTCCGGAAAGGACATCAATCATTTCGGTGTGGATTATGAGTCGGTTGGCTTCGCGGCTGAATTTTCCGGTGAGCAAAATTTCCGCCTGTGCCTCCCGCGCAGCGAACAATTCGCTGGCGATTGATGCGGCGGAATCGCTGGTTGCAATAAGATTTTCCCCGGTTTGGGCAAGCTGGAAAACGCTGAGATACGGCGATTGGCTGAGTTCCGTGCGGAGCATATCCGCCAGTCCGCGACACAGCCAGTTCAACGAGTGATCTTTGGAATTGTTATGAAATGCGACGATGGCAATGGCACGCTGCTCATTTTCGGCGAGGCGCACCACGCTGGCACGGGCATTTGCGGCAGATTCGCCATCCGCCACATCCGCGAGTTTAATTTTCCGGGCGTCGCCGTCGCTGCAGGCGAGGAACGCACCGAAAATGGTGATGCTCAGCAGTAGCCATCGAATGTGCATAAAATTCCTTTGAAATTGTTATCCAACCACAAATTTTATTAACGCAGCAAAACGAAAATTGTTGCGCGGTCAGGCGTTTGTTTGCTGTTTCAGTGCGGCTATCGCTGTTTCGGCATCTGCGATCATCGGTTTTGCGGAAACGGCTTCGCCAACCGCCTGACGGATCCACACTTGTGGTGCGATGCGCCCGAGTTTGCACATCCGCTCCATTTCGATGGCCAGATTTTTATCGCGCAAAAAATGATTGATCTGATACGCGATGATGTGCCCGATCGCGTAATCCGGAATATACATGCCGCAATAAAAAATATGCGAATAAATCGCCAGCAGCGGACTATCTTTTACGCCGAAATTCGGGGCGAAAAATTCATTCCAGATATTTGTGGCGAGTTCGATCACCGCAGTTTTCAGCGCTGCCGCGTCCGCACCGGGATTGGCATACAGCCAGCGCCAGATGCGCATATCCAGCAGCGAAACACCGGCAATTTCCGCGGTTTGCCACAACTCGTGCAACACGGCGGTATCGCTTTTGGCAGATGCGGCGGTTTTGCCCAACACATCCAGATCGCGACCCTGAAAAACAAATGCGAACGCTTCGGTAAATGCGGTGTTCGGTACGCCTTCCAGCGTGTAAAAATCGATATCGTTCAACGTGAACACCTGCTCCACGGTGTGTCCGAGTTCGTGCATTGCGGTGTTGAATCCTTTGTAATCCATCCCGCCGCGGGGAACGCGGGTGCGCAGGTGCGCTTTATCCCAGCGCATTTTTGCGCCCAGCGCATGTCCGGCACCGCGCGATGCATCCACCGCGATGTAATTTTGCAGATATTTCGCCCGCGATGCCGTAAATCCGAGCGATTCCAGCACGCCGTCCATTTTTTTCTGGAACGCGTCCACATTCGGGTAGCGTTTGCTGACCAGCTCGTCCAGTTCGTCCTCGCGAATATCGCCGCCGGATTTCAGTCCGGTGTACCAGATATCGAACGGTTGCAGGTCACGTTTCAATCGTTGGGAAATCAATTGTGCAATGTTTTTGAGCACCGGCGCAGAGAGCACTTCGATGAGCACCGCTTCCACTTCGTCTTCCAGAATTTCCCGGTTTTGCTGAAATCTGCGGTCGATCAGCGATGGCGTATCCGGCGTGTACGGATCGATCAATTGTTCCGCGTGAAAGGTTTTCAGCAGCGTTTCGTATCGGGCGTTGGCTTCCGGCGCGGCGTCCAGTTGTTTCCCGTGCGGATCGAACAGTGCGTTGCTGTGCGGATGCCAGACCACTTTGGGATTGTCCACCACCTGCCGGGGAATTTCCTGCGCGATAATCCGTTCCATCACCGTGTGCAACAATTCCTGTTTCGCCAGCCCGTCGGGATTGGCGTATTGCCCTTTAATTTCGTCGCGCAATCCCCAATGGCTGATCAGCTTCAGCGTTTCCGGAAACAGCGGTTTTCCGTCCGCATCGCGTAAGTTTCCGGCATAAATATTATAGTGATACACATACTCTTCCGCTGCGGTGTAAGCTGTTGTATGTTTTTGCTTTACTTCACCCGGAACGCGGTCCGCGAACAGCTCCGCCAGCCGGATTTCCGCCCATTTGCGGCGGCTCCAGTTTTCGCCGTCGCGGCTTTTGTTTTCCAGCGTTTCCAGCGGAAAATTGAGCAGCGCGACAAACGCCAGTTTGGTAGCGAACATGTCCGAAACCACATGCGCGAACATGTCGAAATTGGCGAACAGTTGATCCACTTTCAGCAGGTCGCCGGTGTCCACATGCAGTGGCCAGTTGAACTGGCGATAGGCTTTGTGCAAATTGCCCATCAGCGATTCCAGATTGCGCTGGAACCGGGTGAACACCTCGTCCAGCAATGCGCTGTCGGACACAAAATGCTGCCCGCAAAATTCCGCGAAAGCCGGAAAATCGCCGTCGCTCTCGCGCCAGCGTTGCGCGGCCTGTCGCACACCGGTTTCGATGCGCTGCCGCTGTTCCTCGCCGTGTTGCCCAACCAATTGCTGAACAATTTCGCTCAATTGTTTATCTGAAAAATTCATCCCGAACTCCCTGAACCGTTTTCAACTTTATTTGTGATTTATTTATTGAACACATCGAAAATCTACCGTAATTTAGATCTGCCCAATCAAAGAATGTAAAGCAAAAATTTAGGAGCGGAATAATGCTTCGCCAAACGATTTTCCTGATAATTTTCGGGGCGCTCTCAATCGCATCCGGACAAAACGGTCGCTATTTCACCGGTCTCCGGGGCATGGAAGACAGCCTCGGCAACACCCATTTGTTTTACCGGGTGTATGAGGAGGTGGATGACGGCTTCTGGGATTACCAGCGTAACGACATGTTTCATCTGGACTTAGCCAACGCTAGCGATACGCTGTTTCTTGAAAGTTATTATGGCATCAATACGTTCGGTGATTTTGAGGCCCTTATTTTAGAAGATATTGAGTGGATCAATAATGATCCGTCAAACTATATCGCCACCGGCGCTTTTTCAGATATTGATCCGGTTATACAGGTCTTTCTCCCGGATACAACTTTTTCGATTTGGCTTGGTGTGGGTGAGAATGTTGAGGTATCAACAGCAAATCCGCAGCGGGTTTATCTCGAAGGATGGTATGGCTTTGGCTTTTTCCGCAGCAATGACGGTGGTTACAGTTGGGAATCGGATTCATTTGGCGACCCGAAAATTATAAACCAAATAAGCAATTTACGCGTTTCGCCGTTCGATGAAAATATCCTGTTCGGTTCTGCTACTGGTCCGTCGCAATTTGACGATATGGTAAAATCGACCGATGGGGGAAATAGTTATTACGTGGTTAAACCATTCTTTGTTGGGTTGGACGGAAATCTTAACGTCATCTTTACCAATGATAGCCTGGTGCTGTACGCAGCAACAGGATATTATGAGCGTATTTGGAAATCGACCGATGCGGGTGAAAACTGGCAGTTTGTTTACCATAATAACGCGCCATTTTTTGTAATTCCCGATCCCGATAATCCGGAAACGCTGTATTCTTGGCGCGATGATTCCATTCACAGCAGCACGGACGGCGGCACAACGTTTTTGCCATATCGCACGCTTTCCGGCGAAATTCTCAATCTGTACAAAAAACCTGCCAGCGACCTGCTTTACGCGGCCACCACATCCAAAATTTACGAAATCTCCCCGACGGATACGACCGTGCTGAAAATGCTCGATCCGGTGGGCATCGGCGAGCCGCCGGCGAGCGTCGCGGAGGGATTTGCGCTGCACCAGAATTACCCGAATCCCTTTAATCCGTCCACCACAATTGCCTTTGATTTGCCGAAGTCCGCAGAAATCGAGCTGGCAATTTTCGACATCGCCGGGCGAAAAGTGGCAACGGTCGCCGCCGGGAAATACGCCGCCGGTTCGCACACCGTAACATTCAACGCTGAAAATCTATCCACTGGAGTATATTTTTATCGATTGCAGACAAAATCCAGCACGCAGATTGCCCGAAAAATGCTGCTGCTGAAGTAAACCAACCTATCACAAAATTTTACAGGAGGGTATCATGAAACGGATGATACTGGTTTTTCTCGCGGTGTTGATGGTGCCGGTTTTCGGGCAACAAAACTATACCTTTACCGAACTGAGCGGTCTGCAAACAAATGTCGGTGACACCGTTTTGATTTACCGGAAATACCGACATTTTTCCAGCGGAAACGCAACGGCCACTTACAACCACATTTATTTATGGAATTTGACAACCGGTGCAGACAGCTTGTTTTTGGAGGATTATTCATCGGATGATCCGTTTATGGGGTCGCGGGGAAAAGGCGTTACCAGTTTGGGTTTCAGAAACAATGATCCGCAACAGTATGTTGCCGGAGGTCATTTGTCCTACTGGTTTGCCACAGAAAACGATCGAAGCCCAAGCCCGGTTGTGTTTTTACCAGATTCGATTGTGCCGATTCTTTGGATCGGTTATGTAGACATCATCCGCGTTTCCCGGCAAAATCCCTATCTCGTTTATGGCAGTGTCGGCGGTAATTTTATGAAAAGCACAGACGGCGGTCATCACTGGGATTTCGATTACAACAATCCTTTTCAAAAAGCACTGGTAGAAATTTCCCCATTCAACGACCAGGTTGTTTTCGGTTTTGACTGGGATAATGGATTGCAAAAATCCACAGACGGTGGCGTTACGTTTACCGCAATCAATGATACCAACGCAACTAAGGAATTCCGGAGAATCGCATTTGACAAAGATGAGCAACATCTTTATGCCGTTGCTTTAAACGACGCACCAAGCCGGAATGAATTTCTTCGCTCCACAGATTTTGGCGATAGCTGGGAGTTTATGACGCCGCTGCCGGTTTACTATTCATTTATTGCAGACCCAACTGTATCGGGCAGGGTGTATCGCATACCCAAAAACAGCAATATTATTGAATATAGCGATGATTATGCTCAAACATTTTCTGAACTGGTTCATTTTCCCGAAACCGTAACAGGCTTTTACAAGCTACCCAATAGTGAAACTTATTTTGCCACCACCACAACCAAACTATACCAGATTGCGCCGGGCGATACGGTTTTATTGCGGGATTTGCAAGCGGTGGGCATCGGCGAGCCGCCGGCGAGCGTCGCGGAGGGATTTGCGCTGCACCAGAATTACCCGAATCCCTTTAATCCGTCCACCACAATTGCCTTTGATTTGCCGAAATCCGCAGAAATCGAGCTGGCAATTTTCGACATCGCCGGGCGAAAAGTGGCAACGGTCGCCGCCGGGAAATACGCCGCCGGTTCGCATTCGCTGAATTTTGATGCGGCACATTTGGCTTCCGGTGTGTATTTCTATCAATTGCGCGCAGAAAACGGCGTGCGGCTCTCGCAAAAAATGCTGCTGTTACAATAAATTTGCAGTTAGTGAAATCGCGCATTCACCGAAATTGTATTTTGGTAATTGATCCGGGTTTCGTAAACTCGCCAAATTTCAGAAACAGCTACGCTAATTAAACGGGTTCAGGTCATGAAAAAATCATTCAGCAAAGCAATTGTATTTATTGGAATTACACTGCTTTTTTCGCTACCGGGTTTTGCGCAGTGGGTGAATACGCCGGGCAGTAACACCGCCATCGCGGATACCGCGGGCGAACAAATTCTGCCGAAAATCGGCGCAACTTCCGATGGCGGCGCGTTCATCAGTTGGTATGATTCGCGCGGCGGCAACGGGATGTATAAAATTTACCTCCAGCGCATCAACAAAAAAGGCGAACCGCAATGGCAAGCCAACGGCATGCTGGTCAGCGATGAACCGTCGATGACGTTCGTGACCGATTACGACATGGCAGTGGACGCGGATGACAACGCCATCGTGGTGTTTGCGGATGTCCGCAACGGCGCCGATCTGGACGTATTTGCCTACAAAATCGACAGCGACGGGAATTTTGTGTGGAGCGCGGACGGTGTTGAGCTGTCCACCATCGGGGACTTTAACGCATCGCCGAAAGTGACGGTCACAGATGCGGGCAACTACGTGTTTGTGTGGCCGGGTTCGGATACGCAGCAACATATCGGGATGCAAAAATTGTCCAATGACGGGCAAAAAATGTGGGGCGAAACGGAGAAAACCATCGAGCCCGCAGCCAGCCACAACCTCTCCTATCCCGACGCAGTTCCGGCGCTCGGCGATGATGTGATCGTCATCTGGACCGATTACACCGGACCGTTTTTCAGCCCGATCACCAACGATATTTTTACCCAAAAATTTGACGCAGACGGCAACCCGAAATGGGATGCCGCCAATGTTGGCGTTTACACCGGTTTGAGCGGATTGCCCGGATACGAGTGGCCACACCTTATCAGCGATCACAACGGCGGCGCGTTTTACAGCTGGTACGCGGATCGCGACGGCAACAATTTGTTCGAGGCATTTGTGCATCACATCGATTCGTCCGGCACGGCGGTATTTGCGGAAAACGGCATCAGCGCGAGCACGCTCGGCAGCATGCACCATATTTCCCCGGCGCTGGCATTTATGCCCGCCACCGGTGAACTGTTCGCATATTGGATTGAGGAAAACGGGCTGCAATCGGTGTTCGGGATTTACGGGCAAAAATTTTCCGCGCAGGGAGAACGGCTGTGGCCGGACGACGGCAAAATGTTTCTAGCTGTTGCAGATCCCGAAATACAGGGACTTACGCCAATCGCCGGCAGCGATGAAATTTATGTGACCTATCTGCGGCGTCCGTCCGGATCATTCAGTTTGATGAATTTGTATGCGATGATCACCGATCGCAACGGCAATGTTGTTGGCAACGAACCGGTGCTGTTGTCCGATGCCGCCAGTTCCAAAGGATCGCTGGTTGGCGCGGTAAGTTCGCACAATGTGCTAATGAGCGCGTGGGACGATGAGCGCAACGACGGCGGAGCGATTTACGCGCAAAACCTGAATCCCGATGGCTCGCTCGGCTATCAGGCGTTGCCGGTGAGCTTTGCAATTACCAGCCCGTCGGACAGCAGCGAGTGGACGCAACTGCCTGTTCCTGTTACATTTACGGTTGCCAATTTTACGGTCGATTCTACCAATGGCGATGGCTATATTCGCGCTTTATTGAACGGCTCCCCACTGGCAAATGTGGTCAATACCGATACATTGTGGCTGGATACGCTCGAAGTCGGCAACAACGAGCTGGTACTGGAATTGGTCGATCCGGAAGGCAATCCGCTATCCCCGGCAATTAGCGATACAGTTGTTTTAATATACACCGAACCGTTGGCAATTGAGCCGGGAACCGGCGTTGCGCGCAGTTTTGCGCTGGCACAAAATTACCCGAATCCGTTCAATCCGGGCACGACCATCGCGTTTGAGTTGCCGCAATCCGCAAAAATTGAGTTGGGTGTTTTCGATATCACCGGACGCAAAGTAGCGACAATCGCCGCCGGAAATTACGCCGCCGGCCACTATTCGCTGAATTTCGATGCGAAAAATCTGGCTTCCGGCGTGTATTTCTATCGATTGACGGCGGAAAACAGCGTGCGCCTCACCCGCAAAATGATGATTTTGAAATAGGGAAAAATGATTGTATTTCGGTAAGATACATCTGAATTTTGAATTCTGGTTCTCAGACAATATTTTTTAATTCGCAACAGCAACAACCCGGATAAGCCGGGTTGTTGGCTGGTTTTCGACAAAGTCCAAATACACTTCGTAACGCTGTTTCGGCAGGCGATCACCGATTTTTTCCGGCCATTCGATGAAGCAAATATTATCGCTGAAAAAATAATCTTCCAGCCCCAGATTCACCAATTCTGCAACGTGCTCAATTCGATAAAAATCAAAGTGATAGACCAATTGCCCGTCATCGCACTGGTATTCGTTTACGATGGTAAAAGTGGGGCTGGTCGCCACGTTTTCCACCTGCAATTTGCGGCAAACGGCTTTCACGAAATGGGTTTTTCCCGCACCGAGATTGCCATACAGCGCGACAACATCGCCGGGTTTCAGTTGTCCGGCAAAAGCAGCGGCCAGTTCGTCCGTTTCCGCGGGGGAATTCACGGTTTTTTTGAGGATTGTTTTGCTCATTTTAAGTTCAGTTGAACGTAGAAGATTCCTGCATTCGCAGGAATGACAACCGATTGCTGGTTGTCACCACTGCGAATGCTTTGAAGCTAAGGTTATCTCATCAATATTTTTTCAACAAAGACTTCTAATTTTTTTAACTTTTACTTTTACCTTTTTAATTCATTTCACTTTGGTTGCAGCTTGATTACCGGCAGCACCATTTCTTCCAGCGAAATACCGCCGTGCTGGAAGCTGTCCCGGTAGTAGGACAAATATTTGTGGTAGTTGGTCGGGTAAACGAAGTAGTAATCTTCCTTCGCCACAATGTAATTCATGTTAATGTTGCGTTTGGGCAACTTGCCTTCCTCGGGATCGTGGATGAAAAAAGCGTGTTTGTTGTCTGCCTTCAAATTGCGCCCGTATTTGTAACGCAAATTGGTGGATGTTTCCCGGTCGCCGAGCACTTTGGTGCCGCGCATACAGCGGATGCTCCCGTGATCGCTGGTGACAAAAATAGTGACATCCTGCTCCGCCAGCTGTTTGAACACGGAATAAATCGGCGAATGCTCGAACCACGAGCAGGTGAGCGAACGATAGGACGGCTCGTCCGGCGCGATCTGTTTCAGGATTGGCAGATCCGAACGGCTATGCGCCAGAATATCCACAAAATTGACCACCACGCTCAGCAGCGGCGTGTTCATGTGCGACGACAAATTCTTTTCCAAATTGTAGCCTTCTTCCGCGGAAATAATCTTCAGATATCGCGGTTCAGCGTCCAGTTTCAGCCCCAACAACCGCAGATGATCGTAGAGCAATTCCTTCTCGTAACGGTTGCGGCTGCTGTCATCATCTTCTCCCTGCGCCCACATTTCCGGGTAGCGTTTTTCCAGATCGCTGGGCAGCAATCCGCTAAAAATTGCGTTCCGGGCATACGGCGTCGCCGTCGGCAAAATGCTGTAATAGTAATCTTTCTGGATTTTGTAATAATCATAAAAATAAGGTTCGAGCGATAGCCATTGATCCAGCCGCAAACAATCGATCACAAAAAACGCCACTTTTTTGCCTGCTTTCAGCTCCGGATACACATATTTGGTGATGATATCGTGCGACAGCGTCGGTCGCTCATCGCGCGGCGCGTTCACCCAGTCGAGGTAATTTCGCTCGATGTATTTCCCGAATTCCACGTTGCATTCGCGGCGCTGGTTCTGGATAATTTCGCGCAGATTTTTGTCCGGCACGGCATCCAGTTCCACATCCCAGGTCGATAGCTTCAAAAAAATGTCGATCCAGTCCTCCGGCTCCAGCCGGTCCATCAACCGCAGGTTGATTTTGTTGAGTTCCTGCATGTAATCGCGGGTGAATTTTTTCTGCGAGATATTGCGCGATTCGAGGATTTTTTTGGCAGCCAGCAAAATCTGGCTCGGGTTCACCGGCTTGGTGAGATAATCGGTGATTTGCGCGCCGATGGCGTCTTCCATCAGGCTTTCTTCTTCGTTTTTGGTGATCATGATGATCGGCAAACCCGGGTTGATCTGTTTGATTTGCGAAACAGCGGTCAACCCGTCGAGTCCGGGCATCATTTCGTCGATCAGCAGCAAATCCACTTTTTGATTGCGGATCAGCTCGATGCCGTCTTCCGCGTTGGTGGCGGTTTCAACATCGTATCCCTTGTCGCGCAGAAAAAGGATGTGGGGTTGCAGAAATTCAACTTCGTCATCGACCCACAATATTTTGGCTTTATTCATTTGTTTTCCCTGGGTTTATGGATTCGTTCCATCGTTTATTTTGTTGCGATTCTGCCGCGGGTTTTCGCGGATGTTGCGGATTTTTTCTTTTTTGTCGCAAGGACGTAACGTTCGCGAAGTTTTTTTCCCTTTGATAACTTTGCGTCTTTGCGGCAAAGCCAAATTCGCACAGATTTTCTAATGCCGTGTTACACAAAAAAGTTCAACTTTCTCCATTTATCCTTCATCCTTTATCCTTTACCCTTATTCCCCTAAAACCGTCGTTCCATCTGCGCGTTCAGCAGCGCGTCAATTTTGGCAGCGGATTCCTGCAAATGCGCCCGGGTGTAAACATCCAGATTGCTGGCGGATAGCGCTGTGGTGATATCGCTACGGATTTCGGTCAGATCAAATCGCGCCAGCGTCACCGCATCGTGCGGAAAAAATACGGGCAGCTTGATCAAAATTTCATCCAGCACATACAAATGGATGCGCTGCAATTCCCGGCGATAGCTGTTGACATTTTGCCCGTTGGCGAGTTCCTGCCAGATCGCCTCACGGATGTTGGTGAATTGCTCCGCCATCGTAAATGTTTCGCCATTGGTGAATTTTACTTCGTTATCCTGCAGGCGAACGAGTGCCAACGGTTCATATAAACGGAACAGCGTAAGCGATTGTAATAATTGAACATAGCCATGAATCGGGAAATCCAGCCGGTAGAGCAAAAATGGCGTTCCTTCAAAATCCCACTGCTGATCCGGCGCCAGTTTGTTGAGCAATTCCGGCGAAAATTCGAACGAATTGGGTGAGAAAAATGTCTTCACCAAAAAATCCAGCGCTTCGCGTTGCTTTTTGGCCGGCACAACTTCGAACGGCGGGCGATTGCCCGGATCGCCGATGTGATCGCGGCGATGGTAAATCCCGCCGATAAATTTGCTGGCCGTCAGCCCCGCCAGCGCATATTCGTTGATCCCCTGAAAAAACACCTGCCGCAATTTCGGGTAGCGCTCGCCGTCTTTCTCAAAATGTTTGCCCATATTTTGCCACAGCTCGTTGGTCAGACGGATGCGGGTTTGGTAAAACGCCAGCGGATCGTCGCCGATATCCCAAACGTTGCAGGTCGGGTCGATCGAGCGGACGGACAGCCCGAATGCGTCCTCGTCCGTGCCGTAACGCAGGTTGGCTTCGCCCACTTTTTTGGCGATATCTTTCAGGAATTTTTTCTCGCTTTCCGGCGAATTTGCGTTGTAAGGTTTGTAGGCATATTCGATCGCCCAGTAATCATACGGACCGAGCGTGGTTTGGTAATATGCACCCTGTTTTTCACCTTTTGGCGAGAGGTTTACCGGCGTGTAATCCATCACCGAGCCGGTAAGCCCGTTTTGTTGGGCAAAGTTTTTGTCGCTCAATTCATCCAGCGAATGGATGGCGCTGGCTTTGAAATTGTGCCGCAACCCGAGCGTGTGCCCCACTTCGTGCGCAACCAGATTGACAATCGCATCGTGAATATATTTTTCCAGCGCTGCGCTGTTATTTTCCAACAAACCGCGCGATTGCAACAGATAATAACCGAATCGAATCTGGTGTTCCAACCCGCGTCCGTACTGGCAGGTGTGCGCCAGCGTTTCCGCGTCGATGCTGTCCGGCGGGTTGATGCCCGGCATCAGATCGTTGATGGTCGCTTTTGTCCACGATGCAGGCTGCACCACTTCGTCATTTTCCACATACATGTAGCGGATAAAATCCGCGCTGATGCGCACATCCGCATCGTAAATTTCACCGGTGACGGGATTCGCCCGCGACGGCCCGACTGCGTAAGCCGCACCCGGCATCACGATCCAGCGAATGGTGTTGTATCGCGCATCCGCCGGGTCCCAATCGGCATCGTCCGGCATTTGGTTTACAACGATGGCATCCTTAAATCCGATGCGCTCGAACGCGCTGTTCCAGAGCAGCACGCCTTCTTTTACGGCTTCGCGATATTCCACCGGAATGGTGTTTTCCAGCCAGAAAACGATCGGTTTTTTGGGTTTCGATGTGTCGAATTTCGGCTCGGCTTTTTCCAGATCCCAGCGATTGACGTATCGCTCATACGGATCTTCCCGCAGCGCGGATGTGTAATCCTGAAAATAGGTGGTGAAATGCCCGACGCGATCATCCGCGAGGCGCGGTTTGTAGCTGCTGTTTTGGGGCATTTCCGCGATGCTGTAATGATATTTGTGAGTCATGCTGCCATTCACCAGCGTGGTGATGCGCTCCTCTTTCCCGCCTTTGAATTGCAGCGTTACGGAAATTTCGGAATTTTGGGGAAACGATTTGATTTCCGAAAAATAGCTGTTGCCGGAATCGAGCGAAAACCCGAGTTTCAACCGCCCGGACAGCGTGCCGACATCGGCGATATCCTGAATAAACAAATCGGACGCATCAATCAGCACCGCGCCGGTTTCGGTGTTCGGCTCGCCCTCAATTTTCACACTTTCCCACAGCGAATTGGGAATATCGCGTTCCAGCGCCCGGCTGATTGCGGCGCTCTCATCTGCGCGAAAGCGCAAATTTTTCTCGATGAACTGCACATTTTTACCCAATTTGCGAATAAAAAAGGGAAATTCCTGCAGCATCGAACCGCCGTCAAACAGATAGCCGTCGCCGCCGGTACGCGAAATGTTCATTAAATACAATTTGTCGAACTGTGCCGGCAAAACAGCCACATACACTTTTTGCTCTTCATCATTTTTGTAAAACGTGAACAGCCCTTCGATTTTTTCGTAATCTTCAATTACCTCATCAAATGCTTTGCCTTTGGGCTTTTTCTTCTTTTTGTCGTCCTCGTCGTCCTTTTCGGTTTTGCTGGAATCTTCCGCGGTGACGGTCACCGCGCCAACTTCCTGCGCAAAAAGCAAAACGGGCTGCGCCAAAAAAATGCCCGCCAATACCCAAATCAGTCGATACCATTTCATCGAACACCCTCAATGTTAATCAGAACTATTTGTTGCCCATTGGCTGTTTTTGATACCTGTTACGCAAAATAACCCGGAAATTTCCGGTTTTCGCCGGAAAAATTTGTCCGTAAGGTAGCCAAATGGTACATTTGTTCGTATAAATTATAGCCTGAAATATGAGTTACAGTTGCCCGAATTGCAACCGCAGATTTTTGGGGAATGCTCAAAAACAATCACTCAAACGAAAAAGGTTTTCATGGAATGGATTAAGTTGCTGCACGCTGTCGCAGGATTTTTGGTTGCCGGAACCGGATTGTTACAATTTGTTATGAAAAAAGGTGGCAAAACCCACCGGACGATCGGGAAAGTGTATTTTGCGGCATGGATTGTTATCGTCACAACGGGTGCCATGATCGGTCATTTGCTGATTACGTTTTTCGGTGTACTCGGATTTTACCTGGCGCTTAGCGGCGTTCGTTTTGCTCAAAGAAAAAACATCAAATTTACAACGATGGATACCGTCTTTGCCGCCATCGGAATTGCTGTTGGCGGCACAACGCTGGGTTGGGGTATTTGGCTACAGATGACGGGCAGCACCACTTTTGGCATCATCGCCACAGTTTTTGGCGCAATATTTTTGGGTGCCGGTGAGTTTGATGTCCGAAAATTTGTCCGCATGCGCGGCAACCTTCCTAAAAAAGAGTGGTATTTTGAACATTTTCAGCGGATGATGATTTCATACATCGCAGCGATGACCGCGTTTTCGGCAATCAATAATATATTTGGGAACACGCTGGTGAACTGGTTGTTGCCAACGGTAATCGGCACGGTAGCGATCGTAGTTTATAGCCGATCCGAGCGCAAAAAATTGGGAATGGCAAAATGAGCCAATTGCATATTTTAAACGGCGATTCATCCAAACACTGCCTGACTGCGCTGAATATTTCCGGCGATGTCGCGGTTTGGCGGGAAATGCTTTCCGATGGGCCGGTTGTCGAATCTGTTGCCAGCGAGGCATTTTGGGCGACGCGTGCGCTTTTTTTTGAAACCACATCTTCCGTTACCGCAGCAGAATATTTCCAATTGACCCGCGATGAATTTTCTAAAATTACCGCGTTCAACCAGTTTGATGAAACGGTGCTGTGGTTCGAATACGATTTATTTTGCCAGATCAATCTGATGGCGTTGTGCAGCTTTTTGCATCGCCACCGGCAGCCAAACAGCCGCATTTCGCTGATTTGCGTTGGCAATTCGCAACAGTCGGAAAAATTGCTCGGGCTGGGCGAATTTCCGGAAGATGAATTACGAATCGCATATGAAAACAGGATCGAATTATCCGCTGCTGATTTGCAATTTGCCGATGACATCTGGCAGTTGTACTGCCAGCCAGATCCGGCTGATTTGGCCAAAAAAGTCAACATTCCTCATCCGATATTCAATTATTTGCGCGATGCCTTTGCCGCACATTTCCATCGTTTCCCGGGGAAATTTAACGGGCTTAATATTATTGAAAACAAAATCTTAACCCTGCTGTTTAATGAGCCGAAATCCGCCAATCAAATTGTCGGCGAATTGCTGCGTTGGCAAACCTGGTTTGGTTTTGGCGATTTGCAATATTTTGCATATCTCGATCAGCTTAATTCGCTGTACGAAATTATTGACGAAACGATACACATTACCGATTTTGGCAAAAAAGTGTTGGGCGGCGAAACGAGTTTTTTGACTGTCGATCAACCGGAATATTATTTTGGCGGCGCCGTCAAACAGCATTTTTTTGCGGAAGACCTGACAATAGTCTGACCTAAAAATCATCATTTGACCAACAAGCAAGGTGACAACCAATGTACTTCTCCCTAAAACGATCACCGCAATTCCGCGATGAAATCCAGAGTTGGGTTGCCGACGGCGTGATTTCCGGCGAACAGGCAGCCAAATTATTCGCCCGCTACGAGCTGGATCGCGAAGCGCCGTGGTATCTGCAAAGCGGATTTTGGCTGCGCGGACTGGCGATTTTGCTGGTGAGCATGGGTTTTCTGCTCATCATTTCCGAAAACTGGCACCGTTTTAACGTACCGGTTCGCATGGCGTTCGGGCTGGTGCCGCTGCTGGCAGCATACGGTTTCGGGCTGCGCTTTTTTTTTCGCGATAATCGCGATGCCGCAGAGCTGACCTTCTTTTTCGCGAGTATCCTGTTCGGTGTGAACATTTTTCTGCAGGCGCAAATTTTTCACATCTCGGCGTATTTCCCGAACGGTATTTTGTGGTGGACGCTCGGCGCGCTGCCCGTCGCGATATTTTTCCGCAGCAAATTACATCATTTTCTGGTGCAACTGCTCTTCTTTTTCTGGATCACCCAGCAGTTGCCAAATGAACAATTTTCGTTTTGGGGCATCGTTCTGTATGCCGGAATGACCTGGCTGCTGCTCAAACAGCCGAACGACATGTTGCTTTCGGCGCATATTTTGAACACGTATTTGTTCATTTTCAACATTGCGGAAGTGACCAGCGCCTATCGCACACCGAATTATTTTTTGCTGATCCTATTCTGGACGCTAAGTATTATGCTAATCCTCAACTTAGCATACGGAAAATTTGGCGAAAAATGGCTTCGTCAATTGCAATTTTACGGGTTTTCTGCGGTGCTGTTCATCCTGTTTTTGCACACATTTGACGAATTTTTCAAAAGCACTATCGGCGATTTTCCCGACGCTATGGTAATTATTCCGGCGCTGGCGGTGGCCATCTGGCGCACGCCGATTCGCGAACAAATGACCGGTATCAAAACCATTGCGCTGGCGATTTTCGCGATTTATGCCATTCAGGGATTTTTTTATCCCGGTGAAGATAGCCTCGGTTCCACCGGCGCGCTGATCGCCAATTTGCTGCTGTTCAGCTTCGCAATCTGGCGGATTTACGAAGGCATCAACTCGCGCGTCAAACGCGATTTTATGTTGGGTATTTTCCTGATTATTGCGCTGGCGTTCAGCCGCTATGTGGCGCTGTTTGGCGATTACATCACCTCCGCGATTATCTTCATGATTTGCGGCGGATTTGTCTGGTGGATCAACAGTTATTGGAACAAGCGGTTTGCGGCGGAAGACGCTTCGCAAGGATAATGGGTGAAGGATAAAAGATAAATAAGAGAATTTAACACTATGAAAAACAAATACATACTTATCGCGCTGGTGGTGTTTCAACTGGCGATTGTCGGTGGGATGCTGCTGATGGCGATGCTACCGCTGCTGACCGGCCAGCCGGTGCAACTGGAAGTAACCCTGCGCGATCCACGGGATTTATTTCGCGGGAATTATGTTTATTTATTTTACGATATCAACCGGTTGCCGCTCGATTCACTGGAAAATGATTTGCCGAAGGAAGGCAATCTCAACTTTGGCGATGAGCTGTTCGTCTCGCTGAAACAGCGCGGCGATGTGTTTGTTGCCGATGGCGTTTGGCAGCATCGCCCGGAAAACCGGCGGTTCATCAAAGGGATTGTGGCTTACAATACCTGGCTTTCCGATAACACAGTGCTTTCGCTGAATTACGGCATCGAATCGTATTTCACCGATCCCAAAAGCGCCAAAGAATGGGAGGAACGGTTGCGATTCAATCCGGATTCGACATTTGTTTCACCAATTGTTACGGCAATGGTAGATGGGCGTGGAAACGCGCGAATCAAATCGATCGGGTATAAATAAAAAATGCGACAACCGGCACAATCACTGGCCGGTTGCCGCTTTCCGGGTTGTGCACACCCTCCGGAAGCTCTATCGGAGTAACATCATTTTTTGGGTTGCAACCAACTCACCGGCGCTCAAACGGTAGAGATAAACGCCGCTGGTAACCGATTGCCCGGTGTTGTTATCGCCGTTCCACTGCACGCTGTGGAATCCGGCAGCCATCGGTTGACTGATGAGCGTTTTCACTTCTTTTCCGAGCAAATCAAAAATTTTCAATTCTACCAATCCAAGTCCGGAACGCCCGTTCTGCGGCAAATTGAATGTGATGGTTGTGTTCGGGTTAAACGGATTCGGGTAGTTCTGCGCTAGCGCAAAGCCTTCAGGCAGTTCGCCGGCAAAATCGCCAATACCAGTGACGACAGCTTGCGAACTTTTATAAATGCCCGCACCGCCGGCGCCGTATAAATAACCGTCATTTGCAAGAGTCAAATACGCGAGGTAGGTGTAGAGCAAACCTTCTTTGTGGCTTGTCCAACTTGCGGCATTGTCTGTCGACAGATACAGCCCGTCGGATGTGCCCAAAAACATGCTGCCGCCCTTGATAATCAACGCTGAATATTGATGGAAAATACCGGTGTTTACGTCTTCCCAGGTTGCGCCACCGTCCGTTGACTTCAACAGTCCGAGCAATGTAATCGTGTAAATGGTGCCGTCAGCCGCTTCCGCAAAATCCAGTACGGTGATGTTTACATCGTAGGTTTTCGTCCAGGTTGCACCATCGTCTGTGGATCGAAAGATGCCGGAGTTATAATTGCCGGCAAGTACTGTTCCGGTGGAGGTTTCAAACAGCGCTCTGGCACTGCCGCCGACATTGCCATAAACCGACCAGGTTTGTCCGTTGTCGGTTGATTTAAAAATTTCCGGTGATAATCCGACAGTACCGCTTGCCAAAAAACTGCCGTCTGCATTCGTCGTAAAGCAATAAAAATCACCGGCATGGGTTTGCGTCCAGGTAGCACCGCCATCCTGTGATGTTGCAATTCCATCCCCCGAACATGCAACGATTGCACCGGATGCGTTTGAATTGATATCGCGGATAATATTGCCAATCGGCAGCTCAACGCGATCAAATGTCAAACCATTGTCATTCGAAACATCAACATGCCCGATCACCCCGTTGAGAATGCGTCCGTCCGGGGTTGCTTCCAATGCGTAAGTGACCGTATTGTTGATGCCGTTATTCATCAATTCCCAGGTTGCACCGGCATCCGTTGAGCGATACATCCCGCCATCCAGCCCGTTGCCCAATCCGCACGATACAAATGAACCGTCATTCAGAATATCAAAATCTTTGGCATACGAAAAAAAGTTGTTGATCGATGCCCATCCGCTTCCGCCCGTGCCAGCTTTAAATGTGCCGCTGGTGGTGGAGGCAAATACCTCGCCGGTTGCGTTGCAAGCCAGCTTTAGGATATTCGTTGAAGGGGACATCGGCAAAGAGTCGGTGTTTGCCCAGGTTGCGGCGCCATCTGTGCTTTTGTAAACGCGATTTTTGACACCGGCATACAGCCCGTCTGCACCGGTTACAACACCGTAAGTGTTTCTGTCTGCCAGCATGCCTTCGCTGGAACGTGTCCAGGTTGCGCCGCCGTCGGTGGATTTGTAAACGCCGGAGGATTCGTTGTTATTTGAGCGAACCGATGCATACAAATTACCGGAATTGTCTTCGGTAAATCCTGTAATCGGGTAGTAATAGGTAAAAATAAAAACATCATAACTGGGCAATCCTTCGCTGATTTTGGTCCAGGTTGCGCCGCCATCTGTGGATTGGTGAACACCGGATCCGCCGGTCTGCGCATCTGAATACACGATGAGAGTGCCGTTTGCGGTTACAAAAAAACTGGTGCCGCTTTCCGGGCTGCTGAACAACTCTGTCCACGAATCGCCAAAATCGGCGGATTTGTACACTTTTTTGGAAGCCTCGCTATTTATGGTTGCGTAAACAGCACCAGAATTATCAACCCCGAGATCTCGGACATCGCAATTAACTGGCAAACCATTGGCTTTCAGCGACCAACTTGCGCCGTTGTCCGACGATGTATAAATCCCCCTGCCCAGCACACAGCCCGCGTAAAACCGGCTGTTGGCAACATCTTCGGTAAAACAATTGACTTCGATGGCACCGTTCGGCGCGGGTAGCCGTTCCCAATACGTCTGCCCAAACATCATCGAAGCAGGAAATAACATCAACAAAAACAATAACATCCGTTTCATAAATATTCCTTTTTTGTGAATTTTTGTTGTTCGTAAAAAATTGGTTAAAAAAACAAAGCGCGCGATAGGTTGCCGTTACCAATGGGATCACGGTGTAAATTCTGTCCAGCCGGTTTTGCCATCCAGCAGCGTCACGGAAACGCGATATTTTACTCCGCTGGTTAACGTAGATTCCACTGTTCCAATAGCCGTGGGCACAGCACCTGCGGGTATTGCGCCATGAGTTGCCGGTGAAGCGATGTTGCCTTGTCCGGGTGTGGCAATTCCCCAAACAATTGTGGTTGGTGTTGCTGTGCGTACAACGCTAACGCTAAACGCGTTACCAGCATTCCAGGAATATTGCGGCGTGGTTCCGGAACCAACGGTAACGGCAAAATCCCCGTTGACGGTGTTGTTTTCCTCCGGCTCGGTGCTCGATTTATCGCAAGCGGCCAGCAGCAATACACTCAACATCAACAATCCCAGTACTCTGATTAAACGTGTCATTTGACAACTCCTTTTGTTTTGGATAAAAAAGAAATAAGCATTCAGTGATATAAGTGAGTTTTAAGTCTGGAAAAGATAGGGATCGGTGCGACGTTTTTTCAATCCCCGGTAGCGGGTATATTTCGATTGACCGGTGATGGGGGAGGCAGTTTATCGGGTAGTGAAATTGCGGAATTTGGAGGATTTTAAAGGAGAGAAGTCTTTTGAATCTCGCGGCGCAGAAGTTATTCCGGAAATTCCGGTTGCGAGCTTAAACCGCAAGCTGTTATTCTTGCGAAAACAGGAATCTGCGGGGAATTTCCTTCAACGACAGATTACTTTTCGTCCGGTTTTTTGGGCAGCAAATTGTGCTCGTATGCGGCTTTCACGACCGCACCGCGCGAGTGAACCTGCAATTTTTTATAAATATTTTTGACGTGCGTCCGCACGGTGTGTTCGCTGATCGACAAATTTTCGGCGATGGCGTATTCAGTTTCGTCGCGGACAATCGCCTGCAAAATCTCGATTTCGCGATCCGTCAAATTGAAACGGGTTACGCGAACTACCGGGTTTTCGTCGGCATTGCCGGTATCATCCTGATTGCGACGCAAATAATCCAGCACTTTCCGGGCGATGGATTTGGACAGCGGAACACCGCCCTGCCGCAATTCTTCGATGGCTTCGATCAGCTCGTCCAGCGAACAATCTTTCAGCAAATATCCGGCAGCACCGGACTGGATCGACTGAAAAATTTTGTCGTCATCCCGGAAAACAGTCAGCATCATCACTTCAATTTCGGGATACAGCGTTTTCAGTTGCGCGGTGGTTTCGATGCCCGAAAGCAGCGGCATTTCGATATCCATCAGCACAATTTGCGGCAGTTCGCGTTTGCTGATTTTTTTTAGTTCATTCAACAGCTGTTTGCCGTTCTCGGCGATCACTACAATTTCGATGTGATCGTAAAAATCGAACCGCTGCAAATATTGTTTGCGGGTTGTGGGATTGTCTTCGGCGATGGCGATACGAATTTTCATAATAGGTCAATTTAACGATATCTGTGTAGATGCGCAATCACCGCTTCCGGGGATATTTGGCGATGCGACAGCCGGGTGAATTATTCCGGAAGGCGGATCGCGATGCGCGTGCCGTTATTTATTGATGATTGAATGTCCAGCGTTGCACCGATTTTTTCAGCGCGGCGTTTCATATTTATCAACCCGAAACCGCTGCCGTTCGCTGAAAATTGCTGGTTTTCGAATCCGGCACCGTCGTCGCACACTTCTATTTTCAGTGCGCCATCCTGCGCAATTTCAAAACTTATCTGTATTTTTTGCGCTGCCGCATGTTTTTGTGCGTTGTGAATCGCTTCTTGGCAAATGCGGAAAATATTCAGCGATTGCTCCGGCGTGAGCATTCTGGTTTTCGCTAGATTTTCCTGCAACTGGATGACCGGCGGCGTATCCAGCTTTGTTCGTCCGTGAATGTATTCCCGCAATTTTTCGCAAAGCTCCGAAACCGTGGACGCATTTTGATTGAGCGACCAGATGGTTTCGCGCAGCTCGTCGATGGTGTTGCGGGTATGTTTTTCCAGAAAATCGAGGTTTTCGCCGGTATTCGGCAGCTTGCCGATTTTCAGATATCGTTTGGTGATTTCCAAACCGGTGGCCAGGTCGGTCAAGTTCGCGCCGATGTGGTCGTGCAACTCGCCGGAAATGCGCTCCCGTTCGCTTTGCAACTGCTGCTGCACTTCCATCTCCCGCAGTTTTTTGCGCAGCGGTCGCGTGGCAATCTGGCGCACAACAGCAACAATGGCAATCAGCAGCGCCATAACAATCAGCAGGCGAAACCACAGCGTCATCCAAAACGGCGGTCGAATGCGAATGGCGATGGATGTATCGTTTTCATTCCAGATGTTATCGCTGTTGGATGCGCGAACGCGGAACACGTAATCGCCCGGTTCCAGTTGGTTGAACGTCACATAGCGGCGCGTCCCGGAATACACCCACTCATCTGCGAAGCCTTCCAATTTGTAGGAATACTGGTTTTTTTGCGGCTCGCGAAAATCCAGCGCAGCAAATTCAAAAGAGAAAAAATTGTCGCGATAATTCAGGGTAATTTGCTTTTTTTCGCTGATGGCCGAATCCAGTTCTACCGCTTTTTCAAAAATTTTGAAATCGGTGAACACTACTTTTGGCGCACGGGCATTCATCCGGATACTGTCCGGGAAAAAATGAAGCGCGCCTTTTACGGTGCCAAACCACAGCTCACCGGTGCGGCTTCGCAACGCTGCGCCGGTGTTAAATTCGTTATCCGGCAAGCCGTCGTTTACGTTGTAATTGAAAAATTCGATGCGTTCCGGCAACGCGGCATACTGTGGAAAAAACTTGCATTTTGCCAAACCATTTTGAGTGCTCAACCACAAATTGCCGTCATCATCTTCCAAAATACCGTAAACGGAATTGTTGCACAAACCGTCGTTTTCGGTAAAATGGTAAAACCGGTTGTGCTCGCGATCGAACAAATTCAATCCGCCGGCCGTGCCGACCCACAGCCGCCCGCGCCGGTCTTCCCGCGCCAGCCAAACGCGGTTGTGGTTGATGCTGTACGGATTGCCCGGTTCCGGCAAAAATCGGGTAATTTGGTTCGTTTGCGGATCGAAGCGATTCAGCCCGCCGCTAAATGTGGAAATCCACAAAATGCCCGCCCTATCGGTAAAAATATCAATAATCGCGTTATCGCCGATGCTATTGGGATTGGCCGGATCGTGTGGAAAATGAACTGCCGTTCCCGTTTCCCGATCGAAACGATCCAATCCGGCTTCCGATAGCCCGAGCCACATATTGCCCAAACTGTCTTCGGCGATAGCCTTCACCTGATTATCCGCGATGCTGGCGGGATTTGTCGCATCGTTTTGAAAATGGCGAAAGCCACCGGTTGTTTCATCAAAGCGGTTCAACCCACCCAGAAAATCCCAACTTGAGAGCCATAAATGGTGCTGTTTATCGCGATAAATTGCGCGAATGCGGTTGTGCAGCAAGCTGTTCGGATCAGCCGGATCGTGCCGGAAGCGCTGAAATTTTCCGCGACTGCGATCGTCGTATTTCAGCAAATTCGCCCCACCGTGTTTGGTGCCAAACCACATGTCGCCGTTCGGATCTTCCCAAATCGCGATCACATCGCTGTTGCTGATGCTGGCAGGATTTGCCGGATCGTGCTGAAAATATTTGAATTGCTTTTCTCGCGGCAGCAGCAGGTTTAACCCATTGCCTTCGCTGCCAAACCAAACAATACCGCTGTTATCTTCGAAAATCGATCGAACAGTGTTGCCGGAAAAACCCGCCGGATTGGTGTTGTCATTTTGAAACCGGGAAAATGTGCCGGTTTCGGGATCGAACAAATTGAGGCCTTTGCTGAATGTGCCGATCCACTGATTTCCCGTACGATCCTGAAATATCGACCAGATCCGGTTCTCGCTGATGCTGCTTGGGTCTGTGGGATCGTGTTGAAAATTTGTGTAACTTATTTCATCATCTGCACTTATGTGGATGCGCGAAAGCCCGCTCCAGGTACCGACCCACAACACTTTAGAGTCATCGTTGCGGCGTTCTTCGCAAATTGCAGAAATCTGGTTCGAAACCAGACTGTTGGGATGTTGGGGATTGTGTGAAAAATGGCGGAAGTTGATCGCCAGTGAATCTTCAACCAAAACGGATAAACCTTCATCTGTGCCCACCCACAACCGCCGGTTCCGGTCAACAAACAACGCGTTCACACGCTGACCGCGCAACCCGCCGGGCGTTTCTGAGATGTTGGGAATCCGGTAAAAATCGCCATTTTTTCTGTTAAACCGGAACAATCCGGATGAAATTACAGCCGCCCAAATGGTGCCGTTGGCGTCTTCGGCAATTTGGGTAACCGATCCTTCGCCGATACTGTTGGGCTCATCCGGATCATTTTGAAATCGCTGAAAGCGATCGTTGTTGCGGTCGTACCGATTCAACCCGCCTTTGTTGGTGCCCACCCAAATATCGCCCCGGCTGTCCAAAAATAGCGAGTTGATGTAGCTATCCGATAGCGATGTGGAATCGTTGGGTTCGTGAAAATATTTTTTGAAGGTGTAGCCGTCGTAGCGATTTAATCCGTTTTGAGTGCCGATCCAGATAAAGCCGTGCGAATCCTGTTGAATGCACAAACCGCTGTTGTGCGAAAGCCCCTGATCAACACCGAGGTGTTCAAATTCAACAGATAAACGGCTTTCACCGGCAGCGAGAAACCACGAGAAGATGAGCAGCAGAACAGCCGTGTTCCTGTAAAGATTGTCCAATGTCAACTTTTTTCCACAATAACCGGTTGATGAATCACATTTCAATATTTGTAGCGCAAGTGATTGTAAATTAAATATTTGCCCGAAAAATTATCAGTGTTTGAAGTCACCTTTTGCCGATTTGATCCAGCGAATGCATTTGTGCGGAAAATCCACCGGTTCGCAAAACATCATCGGGCAGCCGCCGGAAATGACGCTGATGTTGTGCGATTCGCAAAACGCAACGGCTGTTTCGGACACGCTGCCATCGCCGAACGAACGGTGCATCCACACTCGCGGGATGCCCAGCTCCGCACATTCCTGAACAATCGCGTCCGCCGCCGCAGGTGTCGTGACGATCACCACGCCATCGAGCGGTTCGGGCACGTCCCGCAAATGGCGATAGCACGGCTCGCCCGCCACAACATCCGCGTTGGGATTGATCGCCACAACGTTGTATCCCTGATCTTTCAGTTTGTTGAGAATAGCATTTGCCGCCTCGCCCTTTTCCGGGTTCCGCGAAACGCCGGCAACGGCGATGTGCCGCTGCGCTAAAAAATCCTGAACTTTTTGTTGGTAGGTCATTGTGCACGCTCCTTTTACCGAAGGTTGCACAGCGGTTCAATTTTATATTTTATAATAGGTTATGTAAAAAATCCGGAACGGTTTCCATCGTTCCTTTTGATTGATTTACCCGGAGTTTTTGACAGCCGGAGTTAAAAAAATCAATCGCCGTCCGTGAGAGAATCGTGCAGTTTTTTGTCGCTCAAAATGCCATCGAGCATGGTGCGCATCAGGTAGTAGGGACCCATATCGATAAACTCCTGATCCTGCATTTCCACGGTTTCGATGCCGGAGTGAAAGGTGTGGTTTTCTTTGATCAAAAATTCCACCCGCCCGTCCTGCCACAGATACATTTTGTTATCGGGATTCACCGCGATCAAATATTTTCGCCCGTGAATTTTTCCGCGCATCGCGTACGGATCGACAAAATAAAAACCGTTCGAGGATTGCAGCCATCCGGTTTCGTTGAAAAAAAACAGGGGAATTTCCTGAAATAGCCCGCCAATCGGGGTGTTGCCGTTGCCATTGCCGTTCATCGGGGCGATTTCCAGCCGGTCAGCCAGAATAGCGGTCATGCAATCCTGATCCAGCTTTTTTTCGCCGCCGGAAACGGGTGCAAAATAGCCATCCTTCAAATACACATAGTTGATGACGGCAAACTGGTTTTCCAACACCGGAATCTGGATTA